>NZ_QTLV01000001.1:12243-838245 GCF_003602795.1 Bacteroides sp. AF34-31BH | reverse complement strand
CAGAAGAAGCCTCCGTGTCTGATAAGGATACGGAGGCTTTGTTCGTTTTATATCTTTACATATACTTAGATGCCGGCATGGATTGTTCTTGTGTTTTAGGCCATGAGTTTT
Organism: Bacteroides sp. AF34-31BH; assembly: GCF_003602795.1. Classification (NCBI taxonomy): domain Bacteria; kingdom Pseudomonadati; phylum Bacteroidota; class Bacteroidia; order Bacteroidales; family Bacteroidaceae; genus Bacteroides; species Bacteroides sp. AF34-31BH. The sequence goes on along the minus strand of NZ_QTLV01000001.1, from coordinate 838,134 downwards.
CTGCTGATTTGTAGTGATATCAGGGTGAAATGAACATAAAAAAATGAATATTTTACTCTAAATACTACATAATGAGGATAATTATTCGTATCTTTGTCGCCCGAATAAACAAAAGAAGCTTTGGGAAAGTTTGATAAATACAAAATAGACCTGAAAGGTATGCAAGCAGATTCATGCAAATATGAGTTTGTGCTAGACAACCTTTTCTTTGCCAATATTGATGGACCGGAAGTGCAGAAGGGTAAAGTCAATGTGGTGTTAGTTGTAAAGAAAACATCTCGTGCTTTCGAATTGAACTTCCAGACAGACGGAATGGTGTGGGTGCCATGTGACCGTTGTTTGGACGATATGGAACAGCTTGTCAGCTCGACAGATAAGCTGCTGGTTAAGTTCGGTCATGAATATGCCGAAGAAGGTGACAATCTCATTGTAATTCCCGAAGAGGAAGGTGAGATTAATGTAGCATGGTTTATGTACGAGTTTGTAGCTTTGGCCATCCCCATGAAGCATGTGCATGCTCCGGGTAAGTGTAACAAGGCAATGACCAGCAAATTGAGTAAGCATATGCGCACTACTCCGGATGATGATATGGCTGAGGACACATTTGCTCCGGAAGAAGAAGTGGAGCTGATGAATGAAGAAGAAACGCAGGTAGACCCGCGTTGGGACGAATTAAAGAAAATATTAGATAACAATTAAAGATTAAAGAAAATGGCACATCCTAAGAGAAGACAGTCAAAAACAAGAACTGCGAAGAGAAGAACTCATGATAAAGCAGTAGCTCCTACACTGGCTATTTGCCCGAATTGTGGTGAGTGGCATGTATATCACACTGTATGTGGTGCATGTGGTTACTATAGAGGTAAGCTTGCAGTTGAAAAGGAAGCTGCCGTATAATTACGGTCAGTTTGACTAAAACTTATACTTGAATATCGGGCGTCTAAAAAGATTTGTAATTTAATAAGCAAACCTTTTTAGACTACCGTTGTTTCAGTAGTTCTATAAGTAAACAAGATTTTAATGGAAAAAATAAATGCAGTAATTACAGGAGTCGGCGGTTATGTACCTGATTACGTCTTGACAAACGACGAAATCTCAAGAATGGTGGATACCAATGACGAATGGATTATGACTCGTATCGGAGTAAAGGAAAGACGTATCCTGAATGAAGAAGGGTTAGGTAGTTCCTATATGGCGCGTAAAGCTGCCAAACAGCTGATGCAACGTACTGGCGCGGATCCGGATGATATAGATCTGGTGATTGTAGCTACTTCCACTCCGGATTATCATTTCCCTTCTACAGCTTCTATTTTATGTGATAAGTTAAGGCTGAAAAATGCATATGCTTTTGACTTGCAGGCAGCCTGCAGCGGATTTCTCTATCTGATGGAGACGGCGGCCAATTTCATCCGTTCTGGAAGATATAAGAAGGTTATCATTGTGGGAGCCGACAAGATGTCGTCAATGGTTGATTATACAGACCGTGCTACTTGTCCTATCTTTGGAGACGGTGCTGCAGCTTTCATGCTCGAGCCGACAACAGAAGATGTAGGTATTATGGATGCTATTCTGAGAACCGACGGCAAAGGTTTGCCTTTCCTGCATATGAAAGCGGGTGGGTCGGTTTGTCCTCCCTCTTATTTTACTGTAGACAACCACATGCATTACATTTATCAGGAAGGACGTACTGTGTTTAAGTATGCCGTATCCAATATGTCGGATGTTAGCGCGGCCATTGCCGAGAAAAACGGTCTGACAAAGGATAGCATTGACTGGGTGATTCCGCACCAGGCCAATCTTCGTATCATTGATGCTGTGGCACATCGTCTGGAAGTTCCTCGTGAGAAAGTACTGATTAATATCGAACGTTACGGCAATACCAGTGCTGCTACGTTGCCTCTTTGCATCTGGGACTTTGAAGATAAGCTGAAGAAAGGCGACAACCTTATTTTCACTGCATTCGGCGCAGGATTTACCTGGGGAGCCGTGTATGTGAAGTGGGGATACGACGGAAAGAAGCAGTAACATACTATTGCTAAATATAATATGATAAAAACGCATCCTATTTCGATTCGATGCGTTTTTTTGTCTCAATTCAAATACTGAAGTCATGCACAAAGCAGGTTTTGTAAATATCGTGGGAAATCCGAATGTGGGCAAATCCACATTGATGAACGTTTTGGTAGGTGAGCGCATTTCTATCGCCACTTTCAAGGCGCAGACCACCCGTCATCGGATTATGGGCATCTATAATACGGATGACATGCAAATTGTGTTTTCGGACACTCCGGGTGTATTGAAGCCAAACTATAAGTTACAGGAGTCCATGCTTAATTTCTCCACTTCGGCATTGGCGGATGCAGATGTGTTGCTGTATGTGACAGATGTGGTTGAGACTCCCGACAAGCATAATGATTTTGTGGAGAAAGTAGGACACTTGGACGTTCCGGTATTGCTGCTTATCAATAAGATTGATTTAAGCAACCAGGAAAAGCTGGTGGAACTGGTGGAAGCATGGAAGGAATTGCTGCCGAAGGCGGAAATTATTCCTATCTCTGCTACTTCGAAATTTAATGTGGATTATGTCATGAAGCGGGTGAAGGAGCTGTTGCCCGACTCACCTCCTTATTTCGACAAGGACCAGTGGACGGACAAGCCGGCGCGTTTCTTCGTGACCGAAATAATCCGTGAGAAAATTCTGTTGTACTACGATAAGGAAATCCCTTATTCGGTGGAGGTGATGGTAGAACAGTTTAAGGAGGAGGCAAAGAAGATTCATATCAGTGCCGTAATCTATGTGGAGCGTGATTCGCAAAAAGGTATTATCATAGGCAAGCAGGGGAAGGCTTTGAAGAAAGTGGCTACTGAAGCGCGCCGTGATTTGGAGAGGTTTTTCGGGAAAACGATATTCCTGGAGACGTTTGTGAAAGTTGATAAGGATTGGCGGAGTTCGGACAAGGAACTGCGTAATTTTGGTTATCAGCTGGATTAAGAGTTATTCATACGACTGTGACAGTCGCAAAAAACAAAGAGTGTGAACTATGGGAAATTTAGTTGCAATCGTAGGACGTCCCAATGTGGGAAAGTCTACATTATTTAACCGTCTGACCAAGACACGTCAGGCAATTGTGAATGAGGAAGCGGGAACCACCCGTGACCGCCAATATGGAAAGACCGAATGGTTGGGACGTGAGTTCTCCGTGGTAGATACCGGCGGTTGGGTAGTGAACTCTGATGATATTTTCGAAGAAGAGATTCGTAAGCAGGTATTGATGGCGGTGGACGAAGCCGACGTGATACTGTTTGTGGTGGATGTGATGAACGGGGTTACGGACCTCGACGAGCAGGTAGCTGCCATCTTGCGTCGTGCCAAGAAGCCTGTGTTGCTGGTTGCCAATAAGACTGATAATCATGAACTGCAATACAATGCTCCTGAGTTCTATAGCTTGGGTTTGGGTGACCCTTATTGTATTTCTGCTGTAACGGGTAGCGGTACGGGCGATATGATGGACCTTATCGTCAGCAAGTTCAAGAAGGAATCTGATGAAATTCTGGACGAGGATATTCCCCGCTTTGCAGTAGTGGGACGCCCTAATGCCGGAAAGTCTTCCATAGTCAATGCCTTTATTGGAGAAGACCGCAACATCGTGACGGAGATTGCCGGTACCACGCGCGATTCTATCTATACCCGCTACAATAAATTCGGTTTTGATTTCTACCTGGTAGATACGGCGGGTATCCGTAAGAAGAACAAGGTGAATGAGGATTTGGAGTACTACTCCGTAATCCGTTCCATTCGTTCCATTGAGAATGCAGATGTATGTATTTTGATGGTAGACGCTACGCGTGGCATCGAAAGCCAGGATTTGAATATCTTCTCCTTGATACAGAAGAATGCCAAGGGGCTGGTGGTTGTGGTGAACAAGTGGGACTTGGTGAAGGACAAGACTGTGAAGGTGATGAAGACTTTCGAAGATGCTATCCGCAACCGTTTCGCTCCGTTTGTGGATTTTCCTATCATCTTTGCTTCGGCACTGACCAAACAGCGTATTCTGAAGGTATTGGAAGAGGCGCGTGATGTGTACGAAAATCGTATGACGCGTATTCCGACAGCTCGTTTGAACGAGGAAATGCTGCCGCTTATCGAGGCGTATCCACCCCCTTCAATTAAGGGTAAGTATATCAAGATAAAGTATATTACGCAGTTGCCCAATACCCAGGTGCCGTCATTTGTTTATTTTGCAAATCTTCCACAATATGTGAAAGAGCCTTACAGACGATTCCTGGAAAATAAGATGCGTGAGAAATGGAAGTTGACCGGAACTCCGATAAATATCTATATCCGGCAGAAGTAAAATATATCGTGATGATATAGTCGATTCTATTAACTGGTTTTATGAAGAGAAAGCGTCCGGAACATAGCTTCCGGACGCTTTCTTATGTAATAGGTTAGAAAATGAGGTGTGGTTTTATCCTTCAAGGTTCTGTATCTCCACTTCTTTGACTTTCCGGAATAGGTCAGATGCAAATATGAAACTGTTCAACCGCTCGTTGGTGGAAGTGAAGATATCGTCTTTATTGCCTTCCCATTCTTTGTGTCCTTCGTAAATATAGATGATTTTTTCTCCGATACCCATTACAGAGTTCATGTCATGAGTGTTGATGAGAGTAGTCATATTGTATTCTCGGGTTATATCTTGTATCAGTTCGTCGATGACAAGCGAGGTCTTGGGGTCAAGTCCTGAATTCGGCTCGTCACAGAACAAGTATTGCGGGTTTAGGGCAATGGCACGGGCAATGGCTACGCGTTTCTGCATACCGCCGCTGATTTCTCCGGGAAATTTGTCTTTGGCTTCAATCAGGTTTACACGCTCCAAGCAGAACATGGCACGACGAGTCCGATCGCGCAGGGTATCGTTGCTGAACATGTTCAGTGGAAACATCACATTGTCCAGTACCGTCATGGAATCGAACAGCGCGGCACTTTGGAAAATCATTCCCATTTCCCGGCGGAGCGCTTTCTTTTCCTTCTTTCCCATGGCGAGGAAGTTGCGGTGGTCATACAACAATTCTCCTTTGTCCGGTGTCAGCAGACCCACGATACATTTCATGAGTACGGTTTTTCCCGAACCGCTCTGCCCTATGATTAGGTTGGTCTTTCCATTCTCGAAAGTGGCATTGATATCTTTCAGTACCTCTTTTTCTTCAAATGATTTGCAAAGTCCTTTCAGTTCAATCATCCCATTAAAAGTTGAGTTAATATTAGGTCGGCGAATAAGATAAGTACGCTGCTGCATACTACGGAGTCGGTGGACGCCTTGCCCACTTCGATGGAACCGCCTTCGACGGTGTAACCGAAGAATGCCGATACGCTGGCAATGATAAAGGCAAAGAACAGCGACTTGATGATGCCGCACCAAATAAACCATTCGACAAACATGTACTGCAAGCCGTATTCTAAATCTACCGCCGACATGATGCCGCCGAACCAGCAAGTACAGAAGGCACCTATGATACCGGCGAATATACTGAACGTCACCATCAGTGGAATGGTTGTCACCATAGCGGCAATTTTCGGTAGGATGAGATAGTTGGCAGAATTGACACCCATAATTTCAAGGGCGTCTATCTGCTGGGTGACTCGCATGGTGCCCAGCTCCGAGGCGATGTTTGACCCGACCTTTCCTGCCAGAATCAGACACATGATGGAGGAGGAGAATTCCAGCAGCATGATTTCTCGGGTTACATATCCCACTGTCCATCGAGGCATGAAAGGACTCTCGATGTTCAACTTTATCTGTATGGTGATTACAGCTCCGATGAAGAACGATATCAGCAATACGATGCCGATAGAGTTCACGCCGAGCTGTTCCAACTCGTTGACATATTGGCGGAAAAACATACGCATACGTTCGGGACGAGCAAATACGCGTCCCATCAGTATGATATATCGTCCCACTGTCTTAAGTGCTTTAAACATGACATATAAGTATTTGAATGCAAATGTACACTATTTCGGCTTATTTTTGCTACATTTGCGGCGAAAACCTTTAGAGTATGGAAGAAGAAAAAGGCATAAAGGACAATGTAGAGGAAGTTAAGGAAAATCTGCAGGTCGGACCAAGCTTGACTGCCGGGGCAGAGCCACGGGAGGAAGGTAGCATGGTGCTGCGTACGGAGGATTTGGTGAAAAAGTACGGAAAGCGTACGGTAGTGAGCCATGTGTCCATTGATGTGAAGCAAGGGGAGATTGTCGGTTTGCTGGGGCCGAATGGCGCCGGTAAGACAACTTCGTTTTATATGACCGTAGGGCTGATTACTCCCAATGAGGGACGTATCTTCTTGAATGATTTGGATATAACGAAATATCCGGTATACAAGCGTGCGCAGACGGGTATCGGTTATTTGGCGCAGGAGGCTTCCGTGTTCCGTCAAATGAGTGTGGAAGACAATATTGCATCTGTACTGGAAATGACCGACAAGCCTTTGGAGTATCAGAAAGACAAGCTGGAGAGCCTGATTGCAGAGTTCCGCTTGCAGAAGGTAAGGAAGAACAAGGGTAACCAGTTGTCAGGTGGCGAGCGGCGCCGTACAGAAATTGCCCGTTGTCTGGCCATTGACCCCAAATTTATTATGTTGGACGAGCCTTTTGCCGGTGTAGACCCGATTGCAGTGGAGGATATTCAGCAGATTGTGTGGAAGTTGAAAGATAGGAATATCGGCATTTTGATTACTGACCACAATGTGCAGGAGACGCTGAGCATTACCGATCGTGCTTATCTGCTATTTGAAGGAAAAATTTTGTTCCAGGGTACGCCGGAAGAGTTGGCCGAGAATAAGATTGTACGTGAAAAGTATCTGAGTAATAGCTTCGTACTTCGTCGCAAGGATTTTATGAAGTAATCCCGGATACTGTCGATTGATAGAAATAAAAAAAGACCACTCATTCAGTGGCCTTTTTTTATTTCTCCTTAAATCTCTATGATTAATATTTTGGAGGTCTTGCTTCTTTCACTACCATTTGGCGGCCGAAGAATTCAGCACCGTCTAGTTCGGCAATAGCTTTAGCTGCAGCAGCGTCATCTTCCATTTCTACAAAAGCGATGCCTCTGAAACGTCCGGTGGTGCGGTCATTGATAAATTTTACAGAAGATACTGTGCCGTAATCTTCCATTGCCTTCTGCAGGTCACTCTCCTTAACGCGGTAGTTAAGGTTTCCAACATAAATGTTCATAATGAAATTGATAAAATAAATATAATGAATAAAACTCTCTTGGAAGGAAGGCTGAATAATAAATGGATTACAACGACAGAGAGTTTACAAAAGCGTTCTTGAAAACGGAAGTAAAAACCATGTAATGGAAATCGAAAAACTAATGCGCCATCATTCCGCGACAAAGAAACGCATAAAATTCGGATAAACAATGTTTTTCCTTAATTATTTTTGTAGATTGTCGTGCCTTCGGGCAACTCCCATTTCTCTTCATAGAAACTGGACGGTTCGGTTTATCATCGTCTTTTCCCTGAGTATCTTTCCCATAAACGTCCTCCGTTGTCAGTCCGATGGTTGGGCTCTTCTACCGCTCTATCCAAGAATTAAACTGAAATAAATCGGCAATGTTCTTTTGATAATTGAAAGAATAACGCTAATTTTGCACGCCCATTTGAGATATGGAACAAAGTATAAATCAAATAAATAATTGTCAGAATGAACGTTTCATTACAAAACATTGACAAAGTAAGCGCACTGCTTACTGTAAAGCTTGAGAAAGCAGATTATCAGGAAAAAGTAGACAAATCATTGAAGAGCTTCCGTCAGAAGGCACAGATTCCCGGTTTCCGTAAGGGAATGGTTCCTATGAGCTTAGTTAAGAAAATGTATGGTAAGTCTGCATTGGCTGAAGAGGTGAACAAGCTGCTTTCAGAAACAGTATATAAGTATATCCAGGACAATAAGGTAAATATATTGGGCGAGCCTTTGCCCAACGAAGACAAGCAGCAGGAAATTGATTTCGATACTATGGAAGAGTTCGAATTCTTGTTTGATATTGCTTTGGCTCCGGAATTTAAAGCTGAAGTCAGTGCAAAAGATAAGGTAGATTACTATACTATTGAAGTTACAGACGAAATGGTGGATAACCAGGTCAAGGCTTACACTCAACGTAACGGCAAGTATGACAAGGTAGACGTTTACGAGGACAATGACATGCTGAAAGGTTTGCTTGCTGAACTGGATGAAGAAGGTAATACCAAAGAGGGTGGTATTCAGGTGGAAGGTGCTGTAATGATGCCTTCGTACATGAAAAATGATGAACAGAAAGCTATCTTTGCCGGTGCAAAAGTGAACGATGTGCTTGTATTCAATCCGAATACTGCTTGGGACGGAAATGCTGCCGAATTGTCTTCTTTATTGAAGATTGACAAGGAAGCTGCTCCCGAAGTAAAATCCAATTTCAGCTTCCAGGTAGAAGAAATCACACGTTTCGTTCCGGGTGACTTGACTCAGGAAATTTTCGACCAGGTATTTGGCGAAGGTAATGTGAAAACGGAAGAGGAATTCCGTGCCAAAGTGAAGGAAGTTATTGCCAACCAGTTCGTGGCAGACAGTGACTATAAGTTCTTGATTGACGCACGTAAGATGCTGACAGAGAAAGTAGGCAAGCTGGAATTCCCGGATGCATTACTGAAGCGCATTATGCGTCTGAACAATCCTGACAAGGAAGAAAGCTTTGTAGAGGACAACTATGACAAGAGCATCGAAGAGCTGACTTGGCACCTGATTAAAGAACAGCTGGTGAAAGCCAATGATATCAAGGTTGAGCAGGAAGACATCACAAACATGGCTAAGGAAGCTACCCGCGCACAGTTTGCACAATATGGTATGATGAGTGTGCCTGAAGAAATCCTGGAAAACTACTCAAAGGAAATGCTTAAGAAGAAAGAGAGCATAGAAGGCTTGGTTAATCGTGTGGTTGAATCTAAATTGGCTACAGCATTGAAGTCTCAGGTGGAACTGGAGCATAAGAACGTTTCTGCTGAAGAGTTCAATAAGATGTTTGCATAAGAGTAATGTGAGCCTACGGCTAAAATTTATAAAGAAACACAGAGTTTGACAAACTATAACTCTGTGTTTTTTTGTGTCTCTGTGTTCTTTTTTGTTTCTTTGTATCCTTATAAATTAAAAAATAGAAAGAAATGGATGATTTTAGAAAATACGCTACCAAGCATCTTGGTATGAACAGTTTGGTGCTGGACGATGTGATTAAATCACAAGCCGGCTATTTGAATCCCTATATCCTCGAGGAACGCCAGCTCAATGTAACGCAGTTGGACGTGTTTTCCCGTCTGATGATGGACCGCATCATTTTCCTCGGTACGCAGGTTGATGACTATACAGCCAATACTTTGCAGGCTCAGTTGCTTTATCTGGATTCGGTGGATCCGGGCAAGGATATTTCCATCTATATCAATTCGCCGGGCGGTTCGGTATATGCCGGTCTGGGTATTTATGATACCATGCAGTTCATCAGTAGTGATGTGGCTACCATCTGTACTGGAATGGCGGCAAGCATGGCAGCCGTATTGCTGGTTGCCGGTGCCGAAGGCAAACGCTCCGCATTGACCCACTCCCGCGTGATGATACACCAGCCGATGGGAGGTGCCCAGGGGCAGGCCTCGGATATTGAAATCACGGCACGTGAAATCCAGAAGTTGAAGAAAGAACTTTATACCATTATCGCCGACCACTCCCACACTCCCTTTGACAAGGTATGGGCAGATTCTGACCGTGACTACTGGATGACAGCCCAGGAAGCCAAAGAATATGGTATGGTAGATGAGGTTTTGATTAAAAAATAAATATGGCAGATTCAAGAAAGAATAAAAATAGATGCAGTTTTTGCGGTCGCACCGAAGATGAAGTCGGATTTCTCATAACGGGGATGAATGGCTATATCTGCGACAGTTGCGCCACCCAGGCTTATGAGATTACTCAGGAGGCTTTGGGGGCTGGCAAGAAGGCAAGTGCCACGAAGCTGAATCTGAAAGAACTTCCTAAACCCGTAGAAATAAAGAAGTTCCTCGATCAATATGTCATTGGTCAGGACGATGCCAAGCGTTTCTTGTCTGTGTCGGTGTACAACCATTACAAACGTCTGCTCCAGAAGGACGGCGGTGATGATGTGGAGATTGAAAAATCGAACATCATCATGGTAGGCAGTACCGGTACGGGAAAGACGTTATTGGCGCGTACTATCGCAAAGTTGCTGCATGTTCCTTTTACTATTGTAGATGCAACAGTTCTGACAGAGGCAGGTTATGTGGGTGAGGACATTGAAAGCATTTTGACACGTCTGCTCCAGGTGGCGGATTATAACGTGCCCGAGGCAGAGCAAGGTATCGTGTTTATTGATGAGATAGACAAAATAGCGCGCAAGGGTGATAATCCTTCCATAACCCGTGATGTGAGTGGTGAAGGCGTGCAGCAGGGATTGCTGAAACTGCTGGAAGGTTCTGTGGTGAATGTGCCTCCCCAGGGTGGGCGCAAGCATCCCGACCAGAAAATGATTCCGGTCAATACCAAGAATATTCTGTTCATTTGCGGTGGGGCTTTCGATGGCATTGAAAAGAAAATTGCCCAGCGGCTGAATACGCACGTTGTCGGGTATAGCGCTGTACGCAATACGGCAACCATTGATAAGAGCAACATGATGCAGTACATTGCTCCGCAGGATTTGAAGTCGTTCGGACTGATTCCCGAGATTATCGGCCGCCTTCCGGTGCTGACTTATCTGAATCCGTTGGACCGTGCGGCATTGCGCTCCATTCTTACGGAACCGAAGAATTCCATCATCAAGCAATACATCAAACTGTTTGAGATGGACAATGTGAAGCTGACGTTTGAAGATGCTGTATTTGAATATATCGTGGATAAAGCGGTAGAATATAAGTTGGGAGCCCGCGGCTTGCGTTCCATTGTGGAGACAATTATGATGGATGCCATGTTCGAAATTCCGTCAGAACAGAAGGACAATTTTGTTGTGACGTTGGACTACGCCAAGCGCCAGCTTGAAAAGGCAAATATAGCACGACTGCAAAGTGCTTAAGAATCAGATGGTAATACGGGGTAAAACCGACTATTTTACTTTTTATTGAAAAATATTCGATGGATTATGCTTGAAATTTAAGAAGTTGTTTATAACTTTGTTAGGGTTCTTTGTGAAAACAAGGCGGAGTACCACTATTAAAAGTTAACTCAATAAACAACAACCTAATGAATCATGGCAGGGAAGAAGATTAATTTGATAGACCAGCTGAAGAAATACTTCGGGTTCGATACATTTAAAGGAAATCAGGAAGCAATCATAGAGAATCTGTTGGCGGGTAATGATACATTCGTGTTGATGCCTACCGGTGGTGGAAAATCTTTGTGCTACCAACTGCCGTCCTTGTTGATGGAGGGCACGGGTATCGTGATTTCTCCTCTGATTGCCTTGATGAAGAATCAGGTCGATGCGATGCGTAACTTCAGCGAAGAGGATGGGATAGCCCACTTCATCAATTCTTCCCTAAACAAGAGTGCGATAGACCAGGTTCGGTCTGACATACTCAGTGGTAAGACAAAGCTGTTGTATGTGGCTCCGGAATCACTGACGAAGGAAGAGAATGTGGAGTTTCTGAAAACGGTGAAGATTTCGTTCTATGCCGTGGACGAAGCCCATTGTATTTCTGAATGGGGTCATGACTTCCGTCCTGAGTATCGCCGCATCCGTCCCATTATCAATGAAATAGGAAAAGCCCCTCTGATAGCGTTGACTGCGACGGCTACACCGAAAGTGCAGCATGACATCCAGAAGAATCTGGGTATGGTGGATGCGCAGGTGTTCAAGTCATCGTTCAACCGCCCGAATCTCTATTATGAGGTACGCCCCAAGACTGCAAATGTAGACCGGGACATCATCAAGTTCATTAAGAACAATCCCGAAAAGTCAGGCATTATCTATTGCCTGAGCCGGAAGAAAGTGGAGGAACTTGCTGAAATCCTGCAGGCAAACGGAATCAATGCCCGTGCCTATCATGCCGGAATGGATTCGGCTACACGAACACAGAACCAGGATGATTTCCTGATGGAAAAAATTGATGTGATTGTAGCTACCATTGCTTTTGGTATGGGTATTGACAAACCGGATGTGCGTTATGTTATCCATTATGATATTCCCAAAAGTCTGGAAGGATATTACCAGGAGACCGGACGTGCCGGAAGAGATGGAGGAGAAGGGCAGTGTATTACTTTCTATACCAATAAAGACTTGCAGAAGCTCGAGAAGTTTATGCAAGGCAAACCTGTAGCAGAGCAGGAAATTGGCAAGCAGCTTCTGCTGGAGACTGCTGCGTATGCCGAATCTTCCGTATGCCGCCGAAAAGCATTGCTTCATTACTTCGGCGAAGAATATATAGAAGAAAATTGTGGTAATTGTGACAATTGTTTAAATCCGAAAAAACAAGTGGAAGCTCAAGAATTATTGTGTACCGTGATTGAAGCTATTCTCGCGGTGAAAGAAAATTTTAAAGCGGACTATATTATAGACATAATACAAGGTAAGGAAACTTCAGAAGTGCAGGCGCATCTGCATGAAGATCTTGAAGTGTTCGGCTCTGGTATGGGCGAAGAAGACAAAACGTGGAATGCTGTGATCCGTCAGGCACTTATTGCCGGTTACCTGAGTAAGGATGTCGAAAACTATGGCTTGCTGAAAGTGACAGATGACGGTAAGAAGTTCCTTAAACATCCCAAATCATTCAAAATAGTGGAAGACAATGACTTTGAGGATGTGGAAGAGGAAGCACCTGCACGTGGAGGCGGTGCGTGTGCGGTAGACCCGGCATTGTACTCCATGTTGAAGGACTTACGAAAGAAGTTGTCCAAGAAGTTGGAAGTGCCTCCTTATGTCATTTTCCAAGACCCGTCTTTGGAAGCGATGGCGACCATATATCCGGTGACTTTGGACGAGTTGCAGAACATACCGGGTGTAGGAGCCGGAAAGGCAAAACGCTACGGCGAGGAATTCTGTAAACTCATTAAGCGGCACTGTGAGGAGAATGAGATTGAACGTCCCGAGGACTTGCGTGTGCGTACTGTGGCCAATAAGTCAAAAATGAAGGTGGCCATCATTCAGGCCATTGACCGTAAGGTGGCATTGGATGACATTGCCATGTCAAAGGGCATTGAGTTTGAAGAGCTGCTGGATGAGATAGAAGCTATCGTCTACTCCGGAACGAAATTGAATATCGACTATTTCTTGGAGGATATTATGGATGAAGACCACTTGCTGGATATCTATGATTATTTCAAGGAATCTACCACTGATAAGATTGACGATGCTCTGGATGAGTTGGGTGATGACTTTACGGAAGAAGAGGTACGTTTGGTACGCATCAAGTTTATTTCAGAGATGGCAAACTGATTGGTTTTAGTTGATAAAAAAGAAAAAAAATGTTGCGTGCAAGTATACGGAATGGAATAAAAACCGTATATTTGCACGCAATAAATTTTAAACGCATAGCCCTATGTCATTTATTGCTGATAAGATTGTAATGGATGGATTAACTTATGACGACGTACTGTTAATCCCCGCTTATTCTGAAGTCTTGCCCAAAACAGTCGAACTCTCGACTAAGTTTTCACGAAACATTGAGTTAAAAATCCCGTTTGTAACTGCTGCCATGGATACGGTTACCGAAGCGAAGATGGCTATTGCCATTGCCCGCGAAGGTGGTATCGGAGTTATTCATAAGAATATGTCCATTGAGGAGCAGGCACGTCAGGTAGCTATTGTGAAGCGTGCCGAAAACGGTATGATTTATGACCCGGTGACTATCAAGAGAGGTTCTACGGTAGCTGATGCGCTGGCTTTGATGGCTGAATACAAGATTGGTGGTATTCCGGTGGTAGATGATGAAAGATATTTGGTAGGCATTGTTACCAATCGTGACCTTCGTTTTGAGAAAGATATGAATAAGCGTATCGATGAGGTAATGACTAAGGAGAACATCATTACTACCAATCCTACGACGGATATGGAGGCTGTTTCTCAAATTCTGCAAGAACATAGAATCGAGAAGTTGCCGGTAGTAGATAAAGACAACAAATTGGTAGGTCTGATTACCTATAAGGATATTACCAAGGCAAAGGATAAACCTATGGCGTGCAAGGATAGCAAAGGTCGTCTGCGCGTTGCTGCCGGAGTGGGAGTGACGAATGACACTTTGGAGCGCATGCGGGCTTTGGTGGATGCAGGGGCGGATGCCATTGTCATTGATACGGCTCACGGACATTCCAAGGGGGTTATTGAAAAATTGAAAGAAGCCAAGGCTAACTTCCCTCATATTGATATTGTTGTTGGTAATATTGCTACCGGTGAAGCTGCGAAGGCATTGGTCGAGGCTGGTGCTGATGGAGTAAAGGTGGGCATCGGTCCGGGTTCCATCTGCACTACCCGTGTAGTTGCCGGTGTGGGTGTTCCTCAGTTGTCTGCGGTTTATGATGTGGCAAAGGCACTGAAGGGCACGGGTATTCCTTTGATTGCCGATGGCGGTTTGCGTTACTCGGGCGATGTGGTGAAGGCGTTGGCTGCCGGTGGTTACAGCGTGATGATCGGTTCGCTGGTTGCCGGAACGGAAGAGTCTCCGGGCGATACGATTATTTTCAACGGTCGTAAGTTCAAGTCCTATCGGGGTATGGGCTCGCTGGAAGCTATGGAAAATGGCTCTAAGGACCGCTACTTCCAAAGCGGTACCAGTGATGTGAAGAAATTGGTTCCGGAGGGCATTGCTGCTCGCGTTCCTTATAAAGGTACTTTGTATGAAGTGATTTATCAGTTGGTTGGCGGTCTGCGTGCCGGTATGGGATATTGCGGTGCAGCCAATATAGAGAAACTGCACGATGCCAAGTTTACCCGCATTACTAATGCAGGTGTACTGGAAAGTCATCCGCACGATGTGTCTATAACCAGTGAGGCACCGAACTATAGCCGTCCTGAGTAAGATAATAACAAAATAATAGTGAATGCCCGGAGAGAGATTGCCGCTTTCCGGGCATTTTGTTTATATTTGCAGCCGTATAAAAAGAACGGATGGTGCTTATGGTTAGATTGTTTTGGGTGTTTTTCTTCCTCGGGTTCGGATTGGCTGTTTCGGCCCAGGACGATCCGGTACTGATGCGTATCAATGGAAAGGAGGTCCTCCGTTCTGAATTCGAACGTAGCTATAATAAGGACGGTACCTCTGTCGGTGCAGGCCGGAAGGCATTGGATGTATATGTGAATAAGTTTATAGACTTCAGGCTGAAAATAGAGGCTGCCGAAGTTGCGGGATTGGATACTTCCTGTGTCTTTCAGAAGGAGCAGGATGAATATCGCCGTTGTCTGATTAAATCATACCTGACAGATGAGGAGACGGCAGAGCAGGCGGCACGGCAGTATTATGACAAGATGAAATCCAGCCGGCGTGCGGGCCGGGTATATGTGAAGCATATTTTTAAATATCTCCCCCAGAATATTTCCGGTCATACCTTGCGTGAGATGGAGTCCAGGATGGATTCTATCTACAGGGCTCTTGCAAAGGAAGGGGGAGCTGTGCCGTCTTTCGATGCTTGCGTCGAGCAATTTTCCGATGAGAAGAAAGCGTTTTGGGTGGGTTGGCTGCAGATGCCGGTGGAGTTTGAGGATATTGTATTCGGGTTGAATGCCGGAGAGATTTCCCGTCCGTTCCTCACTCCTCAAGGCATTCATATCGTGAAAGTACTCGAACAGCAGGAAATCCTTCCTTTTGAGAGGATGAAGGACAAGATAATCCGTTGTCAAACCCGTCGTCATGGAATGGATAAAGGAACGCGGGCTTTTGTGGATAAACTGAAGAAAGAATATCACTATATGCCGGATAAAGCCGGTATCGACGAACTACTGGCCAAAGGAAGCACTTCCCGTGTATTGTTTACACTGGATGGCAAGGCATACGGTGGAAAAGAGTTTGCCGGATTTGCCGCTGTTTATCCGGCAGGGACGCGTAGACAGTTGGAGGCTTTTACAGTAAAAACGATTCTGGACTATGAAAACTCCCGTCTGGAATTGAAGCATCCCGAATTCTGTGCGTTGGTGCAGGGGCATCGTGACAGCATGTTGCTTGCCGAAATCACTGACCGTGAAGTGGGAAAGAGGAGTGTGGTGGATGAAGCGGGATTGAAAGCATATTTTGAGGCGCACCGTTCGGACTTCCATTGGGACGAACCGCGTTATAAGGGTATTGTGCTGCATTGTACTACCAAGCGGGTGGCGAAGCAAGTACGGAAATTTCTGAAACAGATTCCGGAAGAGGAGTGGATGGATGCCATCCGTCTCACCTTCAATGCCGGCGATACTCCCAAGGTGCAGGCAGAGCAAGGATTATTTGCCCCCGGTGATAATGCATATGTGGATGATTTGGTGTTCAAAGGGAAGGATGCAACCCCGGCTTTGTCATTTCCCTTTACTGCTGTACAAGGTCGTAAGCAGAAGGGACCGGATAGTTGGCAAGAGGTGCGAGAGCCGCTCGTAACCGCTTATCGGAACTATTTGGAAACGCATTGGGTGGCAAAGTTGCGTACTGCCGGTAAGGTTGAAATTGACCAAGAGGTTTTAAAAACCGTTAATAATCACTGATGCAACCGATTAAAACACTATCTTCGTACCTCAAAACGAAGTAAATATCAGTTGGTGATGCGAACAACCTGCTTTGGGCTTTTAATTTTCCTTCTCTGTGCGGCGTGCAGCGAGCAGCACGACCATAAAGGGCGGACACCGTTAGTGGAGTTGGACGGCAATTTCCTTTACCGGGAAGATTTGCAATCGGTACTTCCTGCCGGTTTGTCCAAAGACGACAGTCTGTTGTTTGCAGAACATTATATCCGTAATTGGGTGGAAGATATTTTGCTGTACGATAAAGCGCAGAGCAATATTCCCAATAACGGTGAGATTGATAAACTTGTGGAGAATTATCGCAAAGCATTGATAATGCATACCTATCAGCAGGCTTTAATACATCAGCGGCTATCAGAGGAGATTTCAGAACAAGACTTGACGGAGTATTACGAGAAGAACCAGGCGCTCTTCAAGGTGGAACGTCCGTTGATGAAAGGCTTGTTCATCAAAGTTCCTTTGACAGCCCCGCAGCTGGGCAATGTCCGTCGCTGGTACAAGACGGAAACCCGTGAGGCGGTGGAACATCTGGAAAAGTACAGTCTGCAGAATGCTGTGAAGTATGAGTATTTTTATGATAAATGGGTGCCGGTATCGGAAGTGCTGGATATGCTGCCCTTGAAGGTTCCTGATGTGGACGAGTATCTGGACAAGAATCGCCATGTAGAGCTGAAGGATACGGCTTTCCATTATTTCCTGAATGTGAGCGATTATCGCCCGGTGGGAGAGCAGGAACCCTATGAGTTTGCCCGTAGGCAAGTGAAGGATATGCTGCTGAACGTGAAGCAGGTGGAATTCATGAAGCAAGTGAAGGATGATTTGTACCAACGGGCGGTGAAAAGAGACAAGATTAAATATTATTTAGAATAAGACACCAAGAATGAAACAGTGTATGAACTTTAAGTTTGTAATTTTATTTGCCTTGACGCTATTAGTCGGTTCTACCGTTTATGGACAAGACAACGTAATTGACGAGGTAGTGTGGGTAGTAGGTGACGAGGCTATACTGAAGTCCGAAGTGGAAGAAGCACGCATGAGTGCATTGTATGAAGGACGCAAATTTGACCGTGACCCTTATTGCGTGATACCGGAGGAGATAGCCGTGCAGAAGCTGTATCTTCACCAGGCGGCCCTTGACAGTATCGAGGTATCCGAGAGTGAAGTTATCCAGCGTGTGGACTATATGACGAACATGTATATCGCCAACATCGGTTCACGAGAGAAAATGGAGGAATACTTCAATAAGACTTCCAGTCAGATTCGTGAAACGCTGCGCGAGAATGCCCGCGAGGGATTGAAGGTTCAGAAGATGCAGCAGAAACTGGTTGGTGAGATTAAGATTACTCCGGCCGAAGTGCGCCGTTATTTCAAGGATTTGCCGCAGGACAGCATCCCTTATATCCCTACTCAGGTGGAGGTGCAGATCATCACTCAGCAACCCAAGGTCCCTTTGGAGGAGATAGAAGATGTAAAGAGACGTTTGCGTGAGTATACCGACCGTGTCAATAAGGGCGAAAGCTTTTCCATGTTGGCTCGTCTGTACTCCGAGGACCGTGGCTCGGCCATGCGTGGCGGTGAGATTGAATTCTCAGGGCGCGGTATGTTGGACCCTGCCTATGCCAATGTTGCTTTCAATCTGCAGGACCCCAGCAAAGTATCTAAAATTGTAGAGTCTGAATATGGCTTCCATATCATTCAGTTGATAGAGAAACGTGGTGACCGTATTAAGACACGCCATATTCTGTTGAAGCCGCATATTCCGGAAGAAGCGCTGGCTGCGGGTTGTGCCCGTCTGGATTCCATTGCCGATGACATCCGTAACAATAAGTTCTCTTTTGAAGAGGCTGCTTCTGTGCTTTCGCAGGATAAAGATACGCGTAATAATCATGGTTTGTTGCCGAATCCCAATACGAACACTTCCAGATTTGAGATGCAGGAACTTCCTCCAGAGATAGCCAAAGTGGTGGATAAGATGAAAGTGGGTGAAATCTCCGAAGCCTTCACCATGATTCCGCAAAAGACCGGAAAGGAAGAGTGTGTGATTGTGAAGCTGAAGAGCCGCACGACCGGACATAAGGCTACCATTGCCGATGACTATCAGAACTTGAAGGAGATTGTGTTGGAGAAACGCCGCGACGAAGTGCTGGACAAGTGGATTCGTGAGAAGCAGAAGCACACGTATGTCCGTATCAAGGATAATTGGAAGAATAACTGTACATTCAAGTATCCGGGGTGGATTAAAGAATGATTCAGAGAGGATTTACATAGATTTGTATGCAAAAGAAGAATACAAGAAATCATTTCCTGAACAAGCATAGATACCTCTTAGTAGGTATTCTATGCTTGTTTGGCATCTGTCTGCTGAGTGCCCAGAACAAGAAGAAAAGTCCTTCTGCACCGGAGAAGAAGAAAGTGGACTCGATTGAACAGAAAAGGACGGAGACACCGGAAAAGAAGAAGACGCGTGTGGATTTGTTGTATGCCGATGAGGCACAGGCAGACAAACATCTGCGTCCTGATGTGCAGGTACTTATCGGTTCTGTGAGGATGAAGCATGACAGTATGTACATGTTCTGTGACAGTGCGTTGATATTCGAAAAGATAAATTCGGTCGAGGCATTTGGTAACGTACGTATGGAGCAGGGGGATACCTTGTTCATCTATGGGGATTATCTGTATTATGACGGAATGTCACAGTTGGCTATGTTGCGTGAGAATGTGCGTATGATAAACCGTAATACCGTGTTGACTACCGACAGCTTGAATTACGACCGTCTGTACGATTTGGGTTATTACTTCGAAGGCGGTACGCTGACCGACGAGGATAATGTGCTGACTTCCGAGTGGGGAGAATATAGCCCTGCCACCAAGTTGGCTGTCTTCAACCACGACGTGAAGCTGGTCAACCCGAAGTTTGTCTTGACTTCGGATACCTTGAAGTATAGTACAGCTACCAAGATTGCTACCATTCTAGGTCCCTCCGACATTGTGAGTGATCAAAATCATATTTATTCCGAACGTGGCGTGTACAATACGACTACTGAGCAGGCAGAACTGCTCGACCGTTCCGTACTGACCAACGACGGCAAGAAACTGACCGGTGACAGCCTTTTCTACGACCGCATCTTGGGATACGGCGAGGCTTTTGACAATGTACAGATGAATGATACGGTCAACCGGAACATGTTGACCGGCGATTACTGTTTCTACAACGAACTGACCGGAAGCGCCGTTGCCACCAAACGTGCCGTAGCTATCGACTATTCGCAGGGCGACAGTCTGTTTATGCACGGTGATACTTTGCGGCTGATTACCTACCATATGAATACCGATTCCATGTACCGGGAGATGCGTGCCTATCATAAGGTGCGTGCTTATCGCACGGATGTGCAGGCCGTATGCGATTCGTTGGTGTATAATTCCAAGGACTCTTGCATGACGATGTATACCGACCCTATCTTGTGGCACGGGGAACAGCAGTTGCTGGGTGAGGAAATTAAAATTTACATGAACGACAGTACCATCGACTGGGCACATATCATCAACCAGGCCTTGACGGTAGAGAAGAAGGACAGTATTCATTATAACCAAGTTTCCGGTAAGGAGATGAAAGCTTTCTTTATAGATGGAGACATGCGTCTGGTGGAGGTGAACGGCAATGTACTGGTGGTGTATTATCCGGTAGAGGAGAAGGACAGTTCGCTGATTATGATGAACTATTCGGAAGGCGGACTTTTGAAAATGTACTTGAAGGAGAGAAGGATGGAGCGCGGAGTCTTTGTTGGAAAGACTACCGGTACAGCCTATCCTCTGGACCAGATTCCACCAGATAAGAGCAAGCTGCCTTCTTTTGTCTGGTTCGACTACATCCGTCCGCTCAACAAGGAGGACATCTTCGAGTGGAGGGCTAAAAAAGCAGGTGAAGTATTGAAGAAAAGTGACCGGAAACCTGTAACTTCGCCAAGGAATATGCATATTAAACGAAATAATAAGTAGCGTCATGGGAATGTTTGCAATGCGGAAGCCTCGTGGCTTCAATCATAGCTATATCTATGTGGATGAGCGGAAAGAGAAGTTGGCGAAGATGGAAGAAAACGCCAAGCGTGACCTGGGTATGCTGCCGGAAAAGGAATTCTCGCCCGAGGATATACGGGGCAAATTCATAGAAGGAACAACTCACCTGAAGCGGCGCAAGGAGAGCGGACGTAAGCCGATGCATTTGGGCATAATCCTTGTTGTCATAGCTGTGCTGATTTATCTGTGGTATGCTATCAGTAACGGAATCATATAATAATGATTAATGATTAGTGATTAACGATTAGTGATTAATGGCGGGCGATATGCTCATCGGTAGTAGTGTGTTATTCACCTCTCCTAATTAATCCCTAATCATTAATCCCTAATCATTAATCCCTAATCATTAATCCCTAATCATTAATCCCTAATCATTAATCCCTAATCATTAAACATTATCATGAGCGATATCATTCATTTGCTGCCCGATTCGGTTGCCAATCAGATTGCTGCCGGAGAGGTGATTCAGCGTCCGGCATCTGTTGTGAAAGAATTGGTGGAAAATGCAATTGATGCCGAAGCAGGGGAAATACATGTGCTGATTACCGATGCGGGCAAGACCTGCATTCAGGTGATTGATGATGGGAAGGGTATGTCCGAAACGGATGCGCGCCTTTCTTTTGAACGTCATGCGACTTCAAAGATACGCGAGGCTGCCGATTTGTTTGCCCTACGCACCATGGGCTTCCGTGGAGAGGCGTTGGCTTCTATAGCAGCGGTAGCTGAAGTGGAGTTGAAAACACGTCCGGTCAGCGAGGAGCTGGGGACGCGGCTGCTGATTGCCGGCTCTAAAGTCGAGAGCCAGGAAGCCGTTTCCTGCCCTAAGGGAAGCAATTTTTCCATCAAGAACCTATTCTTCAATATTCCTGCCCGGCGCAAATTCCTGAAAGCGAACTCTACGGAGTTGAGCAACATCCTTACGGAATTCGAGCGTATAGCGTTGGTGCATCCTGAGGTAGCCTTCTATCTGTATAGTAATGATACGGAATTGTTCAATCTTCCGGTAATGCCTTTGCGGCAACGCATCATGGCAGTCTTCGGAAAGAAGCTGAATCAGCAGTTGCTGTCCGTCGACGTCAATACGACCATGATAAAGATTTCCGGTTTTGTAGCCAAGCCGGAAACGTCGCGCAAGAAAGGAGCGCACCAATACTTTTTTGTGAACGGGCGCTATATGCGTCACCCCTATTTCCACAAAGCGGTGATGGATGCTTATGAACAGCTGATTCCTGCCGGTGAGCAAATCTCCTACTTTATTTATTTCGAGGTAGACCCTGCCAATATCGATGTGAACATCCATCCGACGAAGACGGAGATTAAGTTCGAGAATGAGCAGGCTATCTGGCAGATTCTGTCGGCTGCGGTCAAGGAATCCTTAGGTAAGTTTAGCGCTATACCTACTATCGATTTTGATACCGAGGACATGCCGGATATTCCTGCATTCGAGCAGGCTCGTCCGATAGAGCCTCCGAAGGTACACTATAACACGGATTTCAATCCCTTCAAGACGTCTTCCGCTTCTTCCTATGGAGGTGGTGGCAATTATTCGCGTCCCAAAGTGGAGTGGGAGGGGCTTTATTCCGGTTTGGAAAAAGCCAGCAGGATGAACGAGCCGATGGAGGAAGAACCTTTTGCAGAGGATACGGTTACCGGTACGGCTCCAAGAGAGGAGGAGAGGGTTCCTTATTTCCAGGAAACGGTTCCTTCCGGGGCAAGCGCCTCTTTCTACGGCAATGAGGCAACGGTAGAGAAAGGAGCGCAACACTTCCAGTTCAAGGGGCGTTTTATTCTGACTTCCGTTAAATCGGGTCTGATGCTGATAGACCAGCATCGGGCGCATGTCCGGGTATTGTTCGACCGCTATATGAGTCAGATTCGACAGAAACAAGGGGTATCGCAGGGGGTATTGTTTCCGGAGATTATCCAGTTGCCGGCTTCGGAAGCTGCCGTGCTGGACGGTATATTGGAAGATTTGTCGGCAGTAGGCTTCGATTTGAGCCCGCTGGGTGGCGGCAGCTATGCCATCAACGGCATACCTTCGGGCATAGAGGGGTTGAACCCGGTAGAATTGGTCCGGAATATGGTACATACTGCTATGGAAAAAGGAAATGACGTTAAGGAAGAGGTACAGACAATTCTTGCATCGACCTTGGCGCGTGCTGCGGCCATCGTCTACGGACAAGTGCTGAGCAACGAGGAAATGTCCAATCTCGTGGACAATCTGTTTGCATGCCCATCCCCGAATTATACTCCAGACGGAAAGACGGTGCTGGCGACCATTAAAGAAGACGACATAGAAAAGCTTTTCTCCAAATAAGGGAGAGTGCTTTCTTTTGCATCAAGGCAAAAAAAGTACAAATATTCAGAACCTTTTAGTTCTGTTGGCGTTAATTAGACAGTTTGAATGATAAAGAGTTTAATTAACCACTTAACTATTTTGAGGTATATGAAAAAGATTCTAATGTTACTGGCTTTAGCTGGTGTGTCTTCTGTTGCCATGGCGCAGCAAAAGACTGAAGTTGTGGAAGAATTTGGTGTTATCCAGGTTCAGGATAAATATCAGGTAATCACTAACCCGTTCTGGAGTAACTGGTTTTTCTCTATAGGCGGTGGTGCCGAAGCAACTTTTGGAGATAATGATAAGGCAGGAAGTTTTGGCAAGCGTATCAGTCCGACGCTGAATTTTGCCATCGGCAAATGGTTCACCCCGGGACTGGGAGTACGTCTGCAATATAGCGGCCTTCAGGCAAGAGGATATACGTATGATGCAGGTGCTGACTACGTGAAAGGCACTCAGATGGATGACGGCTACTACAAACAGCGTTTCGACTATATGAATCTGCACGGAGATGTGATGTTCAATCTGAATGCGCTGTTTGGAGGATACAACCAGCACCGTGTGTATGAAATCATTCCTTATGTAGGTGCGGGGTTCACTCACAACTACACAAAGCCTCATCGCGAAGCTTTGTCCGTAAACGCAGGTATCATCAACCGCTTCCGTATTTCGAATGCGATAGATATTAACCTGGAGCTGAGCGCAATGGGCGTTGAAGACAAGTTCGATGGCGAAGTTGGAGGCGATCATGGATATGATGGCGTGCTGAGTGCAACGGTGGGGTTGACATACCGTTTCCCCGCCCGTGGATTCCGTCGCCCGATGCCCCAGTTGATTTCTCAGGTAGAGCTGGCTGCCATGCAGGCGCAGCTTGCAGAGATGGGAGCTGCCAACCAACAGTTGCAGAATGCACTGGTTGCCGCACAGAACCAGCCGGTGGCCGAAGTTACAGAAACGGAAGTGATTGTTCCCGATCCGGACATTGCACCGCGTACTGTATTCTTCAAGATTGGCTCTGCAGAAGTTTCTCCGCGTGAAGCAATGAACTTGTCTTATCTGGCAGATCAGATGAAGCAATTCCCGAACGCCACTTACACTGTAAACGGATATGCAGACTCTGCAACCGGTACGCCGGCATTCAACAAAGAGTTGAGTTTGAAGCGTGCACAAGCCGTGGTTGATGTATTGGTAAAACAATACGGAATCCCTGCTGACCGCCTGAAGGTAGATGCCGGTGGTGGTGTCGACAAGTTCGGACAACCGATTCTGAACCGTGTAGTGTTGGTGAAATCAGCCAACTAGGAGACGGGATAAAAGAAATAAGCTACAAGGTACTAGCTACAAAAAAAGAGGGGCATGCGTTACCGTGACGCATGCCCCTTTTCTTATTAACTTATGTGTTCTTCCCTTATTCCCCTCCGAATTTCTTTATTTGCTCTGCAATCAGTTCCGCATCATCAAAGTAGTTTATTTTCATTGCCTTGCGTACATCATCCAAAGTTGCGGCGGCAGTTTCTCTGGCAGTTTCGCAACCTTTCTTCAGCATGTCGTAGATGGCAGGGATGTCTTTTTCAAACTCCTTGCGGCGGTTGCGGATAGGCTCCAGTGTCTCCTGCATAATTTCGTTGAGGAACTTCTTCACTTTCATATCGCCCAGACCGCCACGTTGGTAGTGGGCTTTCAGTTCGTCCAGATTCGGATATTCGGGCAGATAAAGGCCGAAGTGTTCCGGACGGCAGAAAGCATCCAGGTAAGTGAATACGGTGTTGCCTTCCAATTTTCCGGGGTCTTGCACACGCAGGTGGTCGGGGTCGGTATACATGCTCTTCACTTTCTTCTGCACTTCGTCGGCAGAGTCCGAAAGATAGATACAGTTGCCGAGGCTCTTGCTCATCTTGGCTTTGCCGTCCGTTCCCGGCAGGCGCAGGCAGGCTGCATTGTCGGGCAACAGGATTTCCGGTTCCACAAGGGTTTCACCATATATATAGTTGAAACGGCGTACGATTTCACGAGCTTGTTCAATCATCGGTTCCTGGTCTTCGCCCACGGGCACGGTGGTGGCGCGGAAAGCGGTGATGTCCGCTGCCTGGCTGATGGGGTAGGTGAAGAAGCCTACGGGGATGCTTGTCTCGAAATTACGCATCTGGATTTCGGTCTTTACCGTCGGGTTGCGTTGCAGGCGGCTCACGGTCACCAGGTCCATATAGTAGAAGGTCAGTTCGCAGAGTTCCGGTATCTGGGATTGGATGAAGATGGTGCTCTTCGTCGGGTCCAGTCCGCAAGCCAGGTAGTCCAATGCCACCTCGATGACGTTCTGGCGCACCTTTTCCGGGTTCTCCATATTGTCCGTCAGCGCTTGTGCGTCGGCGATGAAGATGAAAATCTTGTCGTATAAGCCGGAGTTTTGCAGTTCCACTCTTCTTCTCAATGAGCCTACATAGTGTCCTATGTGCAGGCGTCCTGTGGGGCGGTCGCCCGTAAGGATGATTTTTTCTTTTGCCATATTATGTATTTTTTAGTTTCTTCATTGTATAAAAGCCATTAGGACCGGCAAAGATACCTATAATTATCGAAACCTCAAGGGATGGCGCTTTCTTTCCTTTTCACGTATACCTTATGGCTTCCGATGCCGCTTGTATCGATTCCGCTGCCGGGAGTATGTGCCCATTTGCGCAGTTCCACGGTGGCGGTGGAGCGGACGAGTCCGGTCAGTTGCCGGTAGATGCTGACAGTAAGGAAGGCATGCTTGTCCAGATACTGATGCGCCAGAGCCAGACGTTGTTCGGGAGTGTATTTCTTCGATGAGCGTGCGGGTTTCCAGGAGGCACGTTCCAGTTCGCACCAATGGTTGGTTTCTCTAATCAAGGCCTTGTCCGTGCGGAAGTTCACGCCACTTACGTAGATGCTCCGCGCGTTTCGCTTCGTGGTGCTTTCTTGGGGCTGTTCGCGTTCCTTGTCGGGGTAGATGGACAGTGCGGGGGTGAATACGCCCAATCCTTCTATCTTCACCGAGCGTCCCATTCCCATTTCGTGGGCCAGGGCTTCGCCCAGTTCGCAGATAATTCCTTCGGTTACGCCTTTCGAGAATCCCGAGGTCATGGCGATGTATTCCGCCAGTTCGCGCGTGCCGGTCTGTCCGGTCATCACCATCTTGGGGTAGGTGATTGGTTCGCCCGTGCCTTGCAAGTCGGGCATTTCTTTCATTTGGTAGCGTGTGGTCATTGTTGCGTTCTCCTTTCTTTTCTTTCCTTCGTTGCAAAGTCCTTTTCCCTGCGGAGCAAAGTTCTTTTGGTGGCGGAGAAATCTTAGAATAAAGCCTTTATTCCAAGGAATAGAAATTTTATTTTTAAGAATAAAGGCTTTGTTTATAGAAACAGAATCCTTGTTCTATTTTTGTATAGGTACAAAGGTAAGTTTCCGTGGCGAGAAAAGCAAGTTTTGGTGGGGAGAATCTTCATATTTATCCGCAAATGCCTTTACTGAGATATAGTCTTTCTTTTTTATATGGAATCGCATTTTTCGGAAAAAGATTTCGGTTGCGGGCGACGGCCGCTCTTCTATTATGGAGGATGACGTTTCTTTTATGCAAAAAAATATGCCACAATTTGCTCTTTTCGTAAATAAGTCGTTACTTTGCACAAATTTTAAAGAGACTATGCAATCGCAGGAAATGAGAAGCAAATATAACCTCCGTTCGAATGAATTTCATTCGGGAGCCGTCAGTTTCTCTTTTTTCGAGAAAGATATTTTTAGTTCTTTGGTAATGCGTTAATCCTTTATTGGGTGACGCATTTTTTTTGTGAAATAGCTACAACTCGTAGTTCGTAGCTTGTAACTCGTAACTTAATAGACAACAAGAGAATATGGAAAAGAATTTAAAGAAAGTGCTTGTCTTGGGCTCTGGTGCGCTCAAGATTGGTCAGGCCGGAGAGTTTGACTATTCTGGTTCGCAGGCGCTGAAAGCGTTGCGCGAAGAAGGTATCGGTTCTGTTTTGGTAAATCCGAACATTGCTACTATCCAGACATCGGAAGGTATCGCTGATCAAGTTTATTTCTTGCCGGTAACTCCCTATTTCGTGGAAGAAATCATCAAGAAAGAACGTCCCGACGGCATTTTGCTGGCATTCGGCGGACAGACGGCGCTGAACTGCGGTACGGAACTCTATCAGAACGGAATTCTTCAGAAATATGGCGTGCGCGTGCTGGGTACTTCCGTTGAGGCGATTATGTACACCGAAGACCGTGACCTCTTTGTGAAGAAGCTGGACGAGATTCCGATGAAGACTCCGAAGAGCCACGCTGTGGAGAGCATGGAGGACGCACTGAAGGCAGCCCGCGAGATTGGCTACCCCGTGATGGTGCGCTCGGCTTATGCTCTGGGCGGACTGGGAAGCGGTATTTGTCCGGACGAGGAAGCCTTCATTAAATTGGCCGAAAGCTCTTTCACTTTCTCCAAGCAGATTCTGGTAGAAGAGTCTCTGAAGGGTTGGAAGGAAATTGAATTCGAGGTAATCCGCGATGCCAACGACCACTGCTTCACGGTGGCAAGCATGGAAAACTTCGACCCGCTGGGTATTCATACGGGTGAGTCTATCGTAGTGGCTCCCACTTGCTCATTGACCGACGAGCAGGTGAAAATGTTGCAGGAGCTCTCCACCAAATGTATCCGCCACCTGGGCATCGTGGGCGAATGTAACATCCAGTATGCGTTCAACGCCGAGACAAACGACTATCGTGTCATCGAGGTGAACGCCCGTCTGTCCCGTTCTTCCGCATTGGCTTCCAAGGCTACCGGTTATCCGCTGGCATTTGTGGCTGCCAAGATTGCGTTGGGCTATACGCTCGACCAAATCGGCGAGATGGGAACTCCCAACTCGGCATATGCAGCTCCGCAGCTTGACTACCTGATTTGCAAGATTCCGCGTTGGGACTTGACAAAGTTCGTAGGTGTCAGCCGCGAAATTGGCTCCAGCATGAAGTCGGTAGGCGAAATCATGTCTATCGGACGTTCCTTTGAAGAAATTATCCAGAAGGGCTTGCGTATGATTGGTCAGGGAATGCACGGATTCGTGGGCAATGAGGGAGTGGAGTTCGATGACTTGGATTACGAACTGTCACATCCCACCGACCTGCGCGTCTTTGCCATTGCCGAGGCTCTGGAAAAGGGATATGCCATCGACCGCATCTTTGAGCTGACCAAGATTGACCCCTGGTTCTTGGGCAAGCTGAAGAACATCGTAGACTACAAGCAGAAACTTTCCCAATATAATAAGGTGGAAGACATCCCCGCCGACGTGCTGCGCGAAGCCAAAGTGCTTGGCTTCTCCGACTTCCAGATTGCCCGCTTCGTGCTGAATCCGCAAGGCAATATGGAGAAGGAAAACCTTGCCGTACGCGCCCGTCGTAAGGAGCTGGGCATCCTGCCCGCCGTGAAGCGCATCAATACGGTGGCTTCCGAACATCCGGAACTGACGAACTACCTCTACATGACGTATGCCGTTCAAGGTTATGATGTGAACTATTATAAGAATGAAAAATCAGTGGTTGTGCTTGGTTCGGGCGCTTACCGCATCGGTTCGTCTGTAGAGTTCGACTGGTGCTCGGTGAATGCCATCCAGACTGCCCGCAAGCTGGGCTACAAGTCCATCATGATTAACTATAACCCCGAAACCGTTTCTACGGACTACGACATGTGCGACCGTCTCTACTTCGACGAGCTCTCCTTCGAGCGTGTGCTCGACGTTATCGACCTGGAGCAGCCGCGCGGTGTCATCGTGTCCGTGGGTGGACAGATACCGAACAACCTGGCAATGAAGCTTCACCGCCAGTCAGTTCCCGTGTTGGGTACTTCCCCCATCTCCATCGACCGTGCCGAAAACCGTAACAAGTTCTCTGCCATGCTCGACCAGCTGGGCATCGACCAACCGGCTTGGCAGGAACTCACCAGCCTGGAAGATGTGAAAGGCTTTGTAGAGAAGGTGGGCTATCCGGTACTGGTGCGTCCGTCTTACGTACTCTCCGGTGCTGCGATGAATGTATGCTACGATGAAGAAGAACTGGAAAACTTCTTGAAGATGGCTGCTGAGGTATCTAAGGAATATCCGGTGGTGGTATCCCAGTTCTTGCAGAACACCAAGGAAATCGAGTTCGACGCTGTTGCCCAAAACGGTGAAGTGGTGGAATACGCCATCTCCGAGCACGTAGAGTTTGCCGGTGTACACTCCGGTGACGCTACGCTGGTATTCCCGGCACAGAAGATTTACTTTGCAACGGCACGCCGCATCAAGAAAATCAGCCGCCAGATTGCGAAGGAACTCAATATTTCCGGTCCTTTCAATATCCAGTTCCTGGCACGCAACAACGAGGTGAAGGTTATCGAGTGTAACCTCCGTGCATCGCGCAGCTTCCCGTTCGTATCCAAGGTGCTGAAGCGTAACTTCATCGAGACTGCTACCCGTATCATGCTGGACGCTCCCTATACACAACCGGACAAGTCGGCATTCGACATCGACCGTATCGGTGTGAAGGCAAGCCAGTTCTCCTTCTCCCGTCTGCACAAGGCAGACCCGGTATTGGGTGTGGACATGTCGTCTACGGGCGAGGTAGGCTGTATTGGCGACGACTTCTCCGAAGCATTGCTGAATGCCATGATTGCTACCGGATTCAGAATCCCCCGTCCCGAGAAGGGCGTGATGTTCTCCTCCGGAGCCATGAAGTCCAAGGTGGATTTGCTGGATGCCAGCCGCATGCTCTTTGCCAAAGGCTATAAGATTTATGCTACGGCAGGTACAGCCGCTTTCCTCAACGCCCATGGCGTGACGACGGAAGCCGTTTACTGGCCGGATGAACGCCCGGATGCGGAAAACAACGTGATGACGATGATTGCCGACCATGCCTTCGACCTGATTGTCAACATTCCGAAGAACCATACGAAACGCGAGCTGACCAATGGCTACAAGATTCGTCGCGGTGCCATCGACCACAACATTCCGTTGATTACCAATGCCCGCCTGGCAAGTGCCTTTATCGAGGCATTCTGCGAAATGAAGCTGGAAGATATCCAGATTAAGAGCTGGCAGGAGTACAAATAAATTGTTTGCTCTATAAACGATTGCAGGAGCGGAAAGCCGAAAGGTTTTCCGCTCTTTTGGTATACTGCGTTTATTTCCGTATTTTTGTTCGGGGCTGAGTCTCTGTATGAATCAAAAGAAGAAATAATATGAATGAAGTGGAAAAAATGCGTAGCTCCCAGTTGGCGGATATGTCCGTTCCGGAGATACAGGTGAAGTTCGAGCATGCCAAGCGCTTGCTGGCAAAAATGCGTGTGATGAGTACTTACGATGAGGATTACCGGAGTTTGCTGGAGGAACTGGTGCCAGGTATTCCCGCTACTTCCATCATCTGCCCGCCCTTCCATTGCGACCACGGGGATGGGATCCGGCTGGGTGAGCATGTCTTTGTCAATGCCAATTGCACTTTCCTGGACGGGGGATATATCACGATTGGTGCCCATACGTTGGTCGGTCCATGCGTACAGATATACACTCCCCATCATCCGATGGATTATATCGAGCGTCGTACGGAAAAGGAATATGCCTATCCGGTGACGATAGGAGAGGATTGCTGGATTGGCGGCGGTGCCATTCTGTGTCCAGGCGTCACCATCGGCGACCGTTGTATCATCGGTGCGGGTAGTGTGGTGACGAAAGATATTCCATCCGATAGCATAGCCGTTGGTAATCCGGCAAAGGTCATCCGGAAAAATGAGGCAAAAAAGTGAACGTACTAAATGCTTGAGAAACAGAGCGTGTCGCTAAATGACTAAAAAAATATCGAAAAATATTATGCAAAAGTTTTGGTAATGTCAAAATAAGCTGTACCTTTGCATCGCTTTTGAAACGGAAGTGTACGGGCGTTTAGCTCAGCTGGTTCAGAGCATCTGCCTTACAAGCAGAGGGTCGGCGGTTCGAATCCGTCAACGCCCACACAAAATCCAAGCACTTTCGTTCATCAAAAGGGCGTTTAGCTCAGCTGGTTCAGAGCATCTGCCTTACAAGCAGAGGGTCGGCGGTTCGAATCCGTCAACGCCCACACAAAATCCAAGCACTTTCGTTCATCAAAAGGGCGTTTAGCTCAGCTGGTTCAGAGCATCTGCCTTACAAGCAGAGGGTCGGCGGTTCGAATCCGTCAACGCCCACTGGAAATTTTCATTCGAAGGTGGTCTTGCAAGTGATTGTAAGGCCATTTTTTTATCCGTTAACTTCCTTTTCTTAAAATCTTTATCCTTTATGTCTTGTTACTCAGAAAAAAGCAGTAATTTTGCAGTCCGATAATTATCATCATAAATACGACGTATGAAACTTGATTTACTTACCGCAATCTCTCCGATTGACGGTCGATACAGAGGCAAAACGGATGTTTTGGCTGCCTATTTTTCAGAATTTGCACTGATTAAATACCGTGTACAAGTTGAAATAGAATACTTTATCACGCTGTGTGAGCTGCCTTTGCCGCAACTGAAAGGGGTGGATAAGGGCGTTTTCGAAACCTTGAGAAACATTTACCGTAACTTCTCCGAAGCCGACGCGCAACGCATCAAGGATATTGAGAGCGTGACGAACCATGATGTGAAGGCTGTGGAGTATTTCTTAAAAGAAGAGTTTGACAAGTTGGGTGGTATGGACGACTATAAGGAGTTCATCCATTTTGGCCTGACTTCACAAGATATCAACAATACGTCTGTTCCTTTGTCTGTAAAGGAGGCGTTGGAGCAGGTGTACTATCCTCAAATAGAGGAACTGATAGCGCAGCTCCGTGCTTATGCGGAAGAGTGGGCCGCTATCCCCATGCTTGCCAAGACACACGGACAACCGGCTTCGCCTACCCGTTTGGGCAAGGAGGTAATGGTGTTTGTCTACCGTCTGGAACGCCAGTTGGCAACGCTGAAGGCTTGTCCGGTGACAGCAAAGTTCGGTGGCGCTACGGGTAATTACAATGCCCATCATGTGGCTTATCCGGAATATGACTGGAAGGCATTCGGCAATAAGTTCGTTTCCGAAAAGCTTGGCTTGGAACGCGAGGAGTATACTACCCAGATATCCAATTACGATAATCTGTCTGCCATCTTTGATGCCATGAAGCGCATCAATACGGTGATGATTGATATGAACCGTGACTTCTGGCAATATATCTCTATGGAATATTTCAAGCAGAAGATTAAAGCCGGTGAGGTGGGCTCCAGCGCGATGCCGCACAAGGTGAACCCGATTGACTTTGAAAATGCGGAAGGAAACCTGGGCATGGCGAATGCTATTCTTGAGCACTTGGCGGTAAAACTGCCGGTTTCCCGTTTGCAGCGTGACTTGACGGACTCTACCGTGCTCCGCAATGTGGGTATGCCGTTCGGGCATATCATTATTGCCATACAAAGTTCTTTGAAGGGTTTGCGTAAGTTGCTGTTGAACGAACCGGCCATCTACCGTGACCTGGACAATTGCTGGAGCGTGGTGGCCGAGGCTATCCAGACCATTCTGCGCCGCGAGGCCTATCCGCATCCTTATGAAGCGTTGAAAGCGTTGACCCGTACCAATCAGGCCATTACGGAAGCGTCTATCAAGGAATTTATAGAGGGACTGAATGTAAGTGAAGAGATAAAGAAAGAATTGCGGGTGATTACCCCCCATACTTATACGGGAATTTAAGCAACCACAGAAGTGTACCGGAGGAATTTCAACTTTTTACTCCGGCAATTGTTATAGAAACATATAAAATTCAAGGTATAATAGAGACAATGAATGGCCGTGAGGCCAAGGTTTAATTTTATTCGAATAAAAAACAATGAGTACAGAAAACGAAACTTGGCGTGATGCTTCTTCCGCAGAGGAGAACTCAGGTGCCGGCCGCGATGGTAACCAATTTAACAAGGAAGGTGGCTACAGCCGTCCGTCTTACAACCGTGATAATGGCGACCGTCCTTATCGCCTCAGATTTAACAGTGAAAACGGGGACCGCCCGCAGCGTCCTTATAACAGTGACCGCCCTTATCGCCCGCGCTTTAATCCTGGTGCGGACAATGGCGACCGTCCGCAGCGTCCTCGTTACAATAACGATAATGGCGACCGTCCCTATCGTCCGCGCTATAACAGCGAAGGCGGTGACCGTCCGCAACGTCCTCGTTACAATAACGATAATGGCGACCGTCCTTACCGTCCGCGCTACAACAGCGAAGGTGGTGACCGTCCGCAACGCCCTTATAATAGTGACCGTCCGCAGCGCCCGCGTTATGGCAATGAGGGTGGTGACCGTCCGCAACGTCCTTATAACGGCGACCGCTCCTACAACAGCGACCGTTCTTATAATACGGACCGTCCCTATCGTCCGCGCTACAACAGCGAAGATGGCGACCGTCCGCAGCGTCCTCGCTACAATAATGAGGGTGGTGACCGTCCTTATCGTCCACGCTTCAATTCGGGTAGTGGAAGACCTGGCGGATACGGCAACAGAGACAGCTATAGCCGTCCTATCCGTCGTTCGGCCGATTATGACCCCAATGCTAAGTACAGCAAGAAGAAACAGATAGAGTATAAGGAACAGTTTGTAGACCCGAACGAGCCTATCCGTCTGAACAAATTCTTGGCCAACGCCGGTGTTTGCTCCCGTCGCGAGGCTGATGAATTCATCACTGCCGGAGTCGTTTCTGTAAACGGAGAGGTGGTAACGGAATTGGGAACCAAGATTAAGCGCGGTGATGAAGTGAAGTTCCACGACCAGACGGTCAGCATAGAACGTAAGATTTACGTACTGCTGAACAAGCCGAAGGATACTGTGACTACTTCGGATGACCCCCAAGCACGTCGCACGGTGATGGATTTGGTGAAGGGCGCATGCGACGAACGTATTTATCCGGTAGGTCGTCTGGACCGCAATACTACAGGTGTATTGCTGCTGACAAACGATGGTGACCTGGCTTCCAAGCTGACGCATCCCAAGTATCTGAAGAAGAAGATATATCATGTGCATTTGGACAAGAACCTGACAAAAGCCGATATGGAGCAGATTGCAGCCGGTATTCAACTGGATGACGGGGAAATCCATGCAGATGCCATCAGCTATACGGATGACTTCAAGAAAGATGATGTCGGTATTGAAATCCACTCCGGCAAGAATCGTATCGTGCGTCGTATCTTCGAATCGCTGGGATACAAGGTGATGAAACTGGACCGTGTGTATTTTGCCGGTTTAACCAAGAAAGGCCTGCGCCGCGGCGAATGGCGTTACCTCACGGAACAAGAGGTGAACTTCCTGCGCATGGGTTCTTTTGAGTAATATATAATAAGGTATAATAACTGTTTTATGGAAAAGATTAGTAGAACAAAGATTGTTGACCTGTTGAAGCGTGAAGATTTTGGCGCTATGGTCAACGTGAAGGGCTGGGTTCGTACCCGCAGAGGTAGTAAGCAAGTAAACTTTATCGCGCTGAATGACGGTTCTACAATAAATAATGTGCAGATTGTAGTAGACTTGGGTAACTTCGATGAGGAGATGCTGAAAGAGATTACTACCGGTGCTTGTTTGAGCGTAAACGGTGTGCTGACGGAATCTGTCGGTTCCGGTCAGAAGGCCGAAGTGCAGGCCCGCGAAATCGAAGTGCTGGGAACTTGCGATAACACGTATCCGTTGCAGAAGAAAGGTCATTCCATGGAGTTCCTCCGTGAGATAGCCCATCTGCGTCCCCGTACCAATACGTTCGGGGCTGTGTTCCGTATTCGTCATAATATGGCGATTGCCATCCACAAGTTCTTCCATGACAGAGGATTCTTCTATTTTCATACTCCGATTATCACGGCTTCCGACTGCGAAGGCGCAGGCCAGATGTTCCAGGTGACTACGAAGAACCTTTACGACTTGAAGAAAGATGAGAACGGTTCCATTATTTACGATGATGACTTCTTCGGAAAGCAGGCCAGCCTGACTGTTTCCGGACAGTTGGAAGGCGAACTTGCCGCTACTGCATTGGGAGCCATCTATACATTCGGTCCTACGTTCCGTGCCGAGAATTCCAATACTCCCCGCCACTTGGCAGAGTTCTGGATGATTGAGCCGGAAGTGGCGTTCAATGATATTACGGACAATATGGACTTGGCGGAAGATTTCATCAAATATTGTGTACAGTGGGCTTTGGACAACTGTGCCGACGATGTGAAGTTCCTCAATGACATGTTTGATAAGGGCTTGATTGAACGTCTGCAAGGTGTCTTGAAAGAAAGCTTCGTGCGCCTGCCTTATACGGAAGGTATCAAGATATTGGAAGAGGCTGTTGCCAAAGGGCATAAGTTTGAATTCCCGGTGTACTGGGGAGTTGACTTGGCTTCCGAACACGAGCGCTATCTGGTGGAAGACCACTTCAAGCGTCCGGTTATCCTGACTGACTATCCGAAGGAAATCAAAGCGTTCTATATGAAGCAGAACGAAGACGGCAAGACCGTGCGTGCCATGGATGTACTCTTCCCGAAGATTGGAGAAATCATTGGCGGTTCCGAACGTGAATCGGATTACAACAAGCTGATGACGCGCATTGACGAACTTCACATCCCGATGAAGGATATGTGGTGGTATCTCGATACCCGTAAGTTCGGTACATGTCCCCACTCCGGGTTCGGTTTAGGCTTTGAGCGCTTGCTGCTGTTCGTTACGGGCATGACGAATATTCGTGATGTCATACCGTTCCCGCGTACGCCGCGCAACGCCGAGTTCTAGGTTTCGGAATATACAAACTGGATAAAATCATCCGCACAAACATTCTGTTGTTTGTGCGGTTTTTTTATACCCAAAAATGTTATAATCTCAAAATAAATCTTTATATTTGTGTCTAGCGGAACGACATAACGTTAACCAACATCATACGAATATGAAACGGAACTATTTCTTTACCATGCTGGCAGCGGTGCTGCTTGCGGTAGCGGGAGCCAATGCGCAGGAGAGCGCAGAGTTTAGGCCTGCGGAACTGGCAGGAATTTGGCAGTTATGTCATTATGTGTCCGAAATCCCGGATGTTCCCGGGATATTGAAACCGAGTAATACCTTTAAAGTGCTGAGTGATGACGGCCGCATTGTCAACTTTACAATGATTCCTGGCAAGGATGCCATCATCACGGGGTATGGGACTTATCAGCAGCTGACGGATAATTCCTATAAGGAAAGTATTGAGAAAAACATCCATCTGCCCATGTTGGACCACAAAGACAATATATTGGAGTTTGAAATAGGGGACGACGGGGTAATGTACCTGAAGTATTTTATAGCTAAGGACTTGAATGGGAATGAACTGAATACATGGTTCCATGAAACATGGAAGCGGGTGGGCATGCCCGCGAAATTCCCCGAGGACCTTGTCCGTTGATATTTCTTTCTCTTTCCCGTTTCTTTCTCAATGCAGCTTTGAAGGTCTTCTATGACGGCATTGGCCGATGAAGGCCGCATCATAAAGAGTTGTTCTAGCGGAGATTCTTTCGTTTCTCCGCAGGATAACTTTGTCTGTTGTATATCAGCCAAGTGGCTCTCTAAAAAAAAGTGGAAAACTTTTGCCAGTTCTAAGAAAAACCGTACCTTTGCAAGCCGATTATTATCTCAAAAGGATAAGCATTTAATTCATAGCGAGTTAATCTTCCATTGTCCGGGATGACTGGCTTGCGGTGAAGAAAAACATTTTAGTAGTAACATTTTAAAAAACAATTAAGAGTGGATACTTTAAGTTACAAGACCATTTCTGCAAACAAAGCTACAGTGACTAAAGAATGGGTCATTGTTGACGCTACAGACCAGGTATTGGGCCGTCTGGGCGCAAAAGTTGCGAAACTGTTGAGAGGAAAGTATAAACCAAACTTTACCCCTCACGTAGATTGTGGCGATAATGTAATCATTATCAACGCCGACAAAGTAAAATTAACCGGTAACAAGTGGAATGACAAGGTATATCTGTCATATACAGGTTATCCCGGCGGCCAGAGAGAAATCACTCCTGCCCGTTTGCAGGCAAAACCGAACGGTGATGACAAGTTACTGAGAAAAGTAGTAAAGGGTATGTTGCCTAAGAACAAGTTGGGCGCAAAATTGCTGGGCAATATGTATGTATATGCCGGCAGCGAGCACAAACACGATGCTCAGAACCCGAAAATGATTGATATTAACGTACTTAAATAAGAGATAATGGAAGTAGTAAATGCATTAGGCAGACGTAAAAGTGCAATTGCACGTATTTTCGTAAGCGAAGGTACTGGAAAGATTACTATTAATAAGAGAGACCTCGCAGAGTACTTTCCATCAAGCATTCTTCAGTATGTAGTTAAACAGCCGTTGAATAAGCTGGGTGTTGCTGAAAAGTACGACATCAAAGTTAATCTCTGCGGTGGCGGTTTCACCGGCCAGTCTCAGGCTTTGCGTTTGGCAATTGCCCGCGCACTGGTGAAAATCAATGCTGAGGACAAGGCTGCTCTCCGTTCTGAAGGTTTCATGACTCGTGATCCTCGTTCTGTTGAACGTAAGAAACCGGGACAACCGAAAGCACGTCGTAGATTCCAGTTCAGTAAACGTTAAGAGTTGGAGAACGGTTGGGGCGGACAAGTTGCTTAATTCTCGACTTTCACCTCTCAACTCTCAACTGAAAAAGCGTTTAGTATCTAAACTACCGGGACTCTTCAGATTCAGACTACCCGGCGGTTGGTTTAGAAGAAACAAAAAAGAAAGTAAACGATTAATTTAAAAGAAAATGTCTAGAACAAATTTTGATACATTATTGGAAGCCGGTTGCCACTTCGGTCACTTGAAAAGAAAGTGGAACCCTGCAATGGCTCCTTACATCTTCATGGAGCGCAATGGTATTCACATCATTGACCTCAACAAGACGGTTGCTAAAATTGACGAAGCTGCTGAAGCTTTGAAGCAAATCGCTAAATCAGGAAAGAAAGTCCTGTTTGTTGCTACTAAAAAACAAGCTAAGCAGGTGGTTGCCGATAAGGCTGCATCTGTAAATATGCCTTATGTAATCGAGCGTTGGCCGGGTGGTATGTTGACTAACTTCCCGACTATCCGTAAGGCTGTCAAGAAGATGGCTACCATCGACAAGTTGACAAGCGACGGTACCTATTCAAACCTCTCCAAGAGAGAAATTCTTCAGATTTCACGTCAACGTGCAAAGTTGGACAAGACTTTGGGCTCTATCGCTGACCTGACTCGTCTGCCGTCTGCTCTGTTCGTTATCGACGTAATGAAGGAAAACATCGCAGTTCGTGAAGCTAACCGTCTGGGGATTCCCGTATTCGGTATCGTTGATACAAACTCCGATCCTACGAATATCGATTTCGTAATCCCGGCAAATGATGACGCTACTAAGTCAGTAGAAGTTATTCTTGATGCTTGCTGCGCTGCTATGCAGGAAGGTCTGGAAGAACGTAAGGCCGAAAAGGTAGACATGGAAGCTGCCGGTGAAGCTCCTGCCAACAAAGGTAAGAAGAAAGCTACAAAAGCAAGACTCGACAAGTCCGACGAGGAAGCAATCAATGCCGCTAAGGCTGCTGCTTTCATGAAGGAAGAAGAGGCTTAATCATACTGTTGAGAGTTGAGAATTGAAAGTTGAGAGTTACTTTACGGCAATTCTCAATTCTCTATTCTCAACTCTCAATTACTTTATAAGGATATTATTAACAATTAAAATAAAAAGATATTATGGCTGTAAGTATGGCTGATATAACCAAGCTCCGCAAGATGACCGGTGCTGGTATGATGGATTGCAAAAATGCTTTGACTGAAGCTGAAGGCGATTTCGACAAGGCAATGGAAATTATCCGTAAGAAGGGACAAGCTGTTGCAGCTAAGCGTTCAGATCGCGAGGCTTCTGAAGGCTGTGTGCTGGCTAAGACTACGGGTGACTTTGCCGTTATCATCGCTCTGAAGTGCGAAACTGACTTCGTGGCTCAGAATGCTGATTTCGTGAAATTGACTCAGGACATTCTGGACCTTGCCGTGGCTAACAAGTGCAAGACTCTGGACGAAGTAAAAGCTCTGCCGATGGGCAACGGTACTGTACAGGATGCTGTAACAGACCGTAGCGGTATCACTGGCGAGAAGATGGAGTTGGATGGTTACATGACTGTAGAAGGTGCAAGCACTGTGGTTTATAACCACATGAACAGAAATGGCCTCTGCACTATTGTTGCTTTCAACAAGGCTGTTGAAGAAGGACTGGCTAAGCAGATTGCCATGCAGATTGCTGCCATGAACCCGATTGCAGTAGACGAAGATGGCGTATCTGAAGAAATCAAGCAGAAGGAAATAGATGTTGCTATCGAGAAGACAAAAGCTGAACAGGTACAGAAGGCTGTTGAGGCCGCTTTGAAGAAGGCTGGTATCAACCCGGTTCACGTGGACAGCGAAGACCACATGGAAAGCAACATGGCCAAAGGCTGGATTACTGCTGAAGACGTGGCAAAGGCAAAGGAAATCATTGCTACTGTTTCTGCCGAGAAAGCTGCACATCTGCCTGAACAAATGATTCAGAATATTGCTAAGGGCCGTCTTGGCAAGTTCTTGAAAGAAGTTTGCTTGCTGAACCAGGAAGACATCATGGACGGCAAGAAGACAGTTAGAGAAGTCTTGAAAGAAGCTGATCCTGAATTGAAGGTTGTTGACTTCAAACGTTTTACTTTGCGCGCTGAATAATTCCGCTTAGAAACGATTCTATAAAAAGAAGTGGCCGTATATGGAGTTGAATTCCTAAACGGTCACTTTTTTATGCCTCTACAGTTGCAGTGAGACGGATGATGCGTTTATCCCACGGGCTTGGTTTGCGTGTATCCTTCTGCCTTCAGGAGGTCGATGACACGTTGTTTGAAGTCGCCTTGCACGATGATTTCTCCATCTTTGGCACTTCCGCCTACTCCACATTTACTTTTCAGCAATTTGCCCAGTTCTTTCAGATTATTGTCGGTGCCCACGAAACCGGTGACAAGAGTGACGACTTTGCCACCCCGGTTCTTGCGGTCCAGCTGTACACGCAGGCGTTGTTGTGCAGGGGGGAGGGTAGCTTGCTCCTCATCGTCATTCATCTCATAGTTGTAGTCCGGGTTGGTGGAATAGACTATATTCAACCGTTCTTTCCAATCATTATTCTTCATACTTCTTTCTTTTAAACTTCCCAAAAGTACGATATTATGTGGAATTATGCAATTAGAAATTATGTTAAGCTTTTGTTGCATCCGTGTTACTGATTAGAAAAAAAGCACTACTTTTGCCAATCGCAATATTGAGAACTTAAATAAGAAACTATGAGCAGTCCGTTACAGAAAAAAGAAACCATGAAGGTGCCGGAACCTACTTTGCGCCGGCTTCCGTGGTACCTTTCCAATGTAAAGTTGCTGAAACAAAAGGGGGAACGATTCGTATCATCCACCCAGATTTCCAAGGAAATCAATATTGATGCTTCACAGATTGCCAAAGACCTTTCGTATGTCAATATCTCGGGCCGTACGCGTGTGGGATATGAGGTGGACACGCTGATAGCTGTACTGGAGGATTTCCTGGGATTTACCAATATACACAAAGCCTTTCTGTTCGGTGTCGGAAGCTTGGGAGGTGCCTTGCTGCGCGACTCGGGTCTGAGCCATTTCGGTTTGGAGATAGTAGCTGCTTTCGATGTGAAGCCCGAACTGGTGGGTACGACACTGAGCGGCATCCCCATCTATCACTCGGACAAGTTCAAGCAGAAGATGCAGGAGTACGATGTCAATATAGGCGTGCTGACGGTGCCTATCGAAATAGCCCAGCAGATAACGGATTCCATGGTGGAGGGTGGTATCAAGGCCGTATGGAACTTCACCCCGTTCCGTATCCGTGTTCCCGAGAACATTGTCGTGCAGAACACTTCCCTTTATGCCCATCTGGCCGTGATGTTTAACAGACTGAACTTTAACGAAATCAAGTAATGAAGATTATTGCTGTAGG
This sequence comes from Bacteroides sp. AF34-31BH, assembly GCF_003602795.1. Classification (NCBI taxonomy): domain Bacteria; kingdom Pseudomonadati; phylum Bacteroidota; class Bacteroidia; order Bacteroidales; family Bacteroidaceae; genus Bacteroides; species Bacteroides sp. AF34-31BH. Next base: position 796,998 of record NZ_QTLV01000001.1, on the reverse strand, counting down.
AATGAACTATGCTCTGCACAACAAAGAGCTGGGACATACACACGAGAATAAGGAACCGGTTATTTTCTTGAAACCCGATTCGGCTATACTGAAAGATGGCAAACCTTTCTTTATCCCCGACTTTTCCAACGAAGTGCATTATGAGACGGAAGTGGTGGTGCGCATCTGCCGTTTGGGCAAGAATATTGCTCCCCGCTTTGCCCATCGCTATTACGATGCGGTGACGGTGGGCATCGACTTCACGGCACGCGACTTGCAACGTAAGTTCCGTGAGGCGGGTAATCCGTGGGAGCTTTGCAAAGGGTTCGACAATTCGGCAGCTATCGGCACCTTTGTCCCTTTGGAACAAGTGGGCGGCAATGTACAGAATTTGGACTTCCATTTGACGATTGATGATAAGGAGGTGCAACGCGGTCATACATCGGATATGCTTTTTCAGGTAGATGAAATCATTGCTTATGTCAGCCGCTTCATGACCTTGAAAATCGGTGACTTGCTGTTCACGGGTACCCCTGTGGGAGTAGGTCCCGTCAGCATCGGACAGCACTTGCAGGGCTATCTTGGGGAAGAGAAAGTACTTGACTTCAATATCCGCTGAGCAGCATTCGGGATTTTTGTCCGTAAACCTCTATGTTAGCTTACTAAACTTCTGCTTTATAAAGCTAAAGTATCCCTTTACTAATTTCGTCCAAACATCTTTTGTCCAAAGAACTTTGTAATCAACGGGTAAATGTTTACTTTTGTGATGTAATCTTGAACTATAGACAGAGAAACCGTACTGCATGAAACGTTTGTTTGCCATCCTTTTCGCTTTGTTTTGCACTATGCCTTTATTCTGCCAAGATAGAGAGGTGGATTCATTGCTTCGGGTGCTTGATGCATCTGTGCAGGGGCGTGAACGATATACACTGGAACGTCAGTCTCAAATCAATGCCTTGCAGTGCCAGCTGAAGGCTACCCGTTCCGATGCGGAATTACTGGAAATCTACCAGGAGTTGTTCGGCAAATACAGCGCCTACCGCATGGACTCTGCCTTGTGGGCAGCAAATCGTTGCGTGGAAGTAGCCCAGCGTATGTCCGTAGCATCGCATCTCTACTCTGCCCGTATGCGTGTGGCAGAGGTGATGATTGGTACAGGAATGTATAAGGAAGGACTGGAAATTTTGGAAGACATTCCCCAGGAGGAACTGGGTGCGATAGATATGTTCTACTACTATAATCTTTATCATAAAGTGTACACGCTGATGGCATCCTATGCTTTTTCAGAAGAATTGCAGGCGTCATACTCCCGGCTGGCATATCAGTACAAAGACTCCATTCTGCGTGTGAAGCGTCCCGATTCGCAAGGCTATCAACTGACTTTGGGCGACAAACTACTGTATGAGGGTAAGTATGACGAAGCCATAGGTGTTTTGGAGGGTTGCTATGATATCCATAGCCAGAAGGACTTCAGCCTTGCCATTCCTTCTGTTGCATTGGCAAGCGTTTATGGTGCCAAAGGAGACCACAAGCAGGAAAAGAAATATCTTACCATCTCGGCAATAGCCGACGTGCAAAGCGGAACAAAGGAATACATTTCGCTTTGGAAACTTGCCAACCTGCTCTATGGCGAGGGCGACATAGAACGTGCGTATACCTATATGGAATGCTCCATGCAAGATGCTACCTTCTGTAATGCTCGCTACCGTACGATGGAGATTTCGGGGATGTTGCCCGTCATCAACTCCACCTACGAGGCCAAGTTGCATGAGGAAAAAGAACAGCTGGTCACCTTATTTATATGGATATCCATCCTGGCGGCAGTATTGCTAGTGGCCTTGGTCTATATTTATCATCAGATGAAGCGCCTTTCCCTTGCCAGAAAGACCATGGATGACATGAACAAGGAATTGAAGCACATCAACGGTGACTTGCAGGAACTGAATGCTCGGTTGCAGGAGTCGAACCGTGTGAAGGAGGAGTACATCGGCTACGTCTTCAACATGTGTTCCGTCTATATAGACAAGCAGGAAGAATTCCGCAAGATGCTGGCAAGGAAAGTGAAGGCCGGGCAGCTGGACGACCTGGTGAAAACCATCCACTCCACCACCTTTGTCACCGGCGAGTTGAAAGAATTCTTCCATACGTTCGACAGCGTCTTCCTGAAACTCTATCCTAAGTTTGTGAACGACTTTAATAACCTTTTGCAGGAGAACGAGCGCATCTATCCTAAAGAGGGCGAACTGCTGACTCCGGAACTCCGTGTGTTTGCCTTGATTCGGTTGGGAATTTCAGATAGCGGAAAGATTGCCACCTTCCTGCATTACTCTTCGCAGACCGTATATAATTACCGCTTGAAAGTGCGGAGCAAATCCTTTCTTTCTAAAGAAGATTTCCTGAATATGGTGCAGAAAATAGGGTAAAACTCCTCCTATGCCCTTTATGTGAATCTACTTTCTTACTTTCTGCTGATTTTCACAATATGCTGTTTTTTAATGTTTTATAGATAAAGCTAATCTGCTTGCGTCTACTTTAAGCTTCTACTCGCCTTTTTCGCGGGACAGTTAATCATATACCTTTGCAACATCGACAAAAGATTAAAGTTAACTGTAGTTTTTTGATAAGTATTAGTTAAGAAGATTGGGTATAAGGATTGCATGGAACCGGGCGTGCTTGGTTCCTTTTCTTGGCAAACATTATTTTTATTAACTATATATTGTATTATATGAAAAGCATGATTAAAATCGCAAAGAGTATTCTCCCGTTGCTGGGATTGCTCTTGTCTTTGTCACTTTCGGCACAAGATATTGCAGTGAAAGGACATGTGAAAGACCACACAGGTGAACCACTGATTGGGGCTAACATCTTGATAAAGGGTACCTCTGTGGGAACTATCTCTGATGTGGACGGTAACTTTACTTTGAAAGCTGCCGTCAATGATATTCTCTCCATTACATGTATCGGTTTTAAGGGCCAGGAACTGACGGTTACCGGCAGCAATACACCGCTCGTCATCACTTTGCAGGAAGACACGGAGATGCTGGACGAAGTCGTTGTAATCGGTTACGGTCAAGTGAAGAAAGGAGATGTCACTGGTTCTCTGCTAACTGTGAAGCCGGACGAGCTGAACAAAGGAAAGCAATTGACTGCCGAAGACGCTCTGGTGGGTAAGGTTGCCGGTGTGAACATTGTACCGGGCAGCGGTGCTCCGGGCAGCGGCGGTACCATCCGTATCCGTATGGGAGCTTCTTTGTCAGCAGACAACGACCCACTGATAGTTATCGACGGTGTGCCTGTCAGCAACGCCTCCATCAGCTCTATCAACCCGAATGACATTGCTTCGTTTACGGTATTGAAAGATGCTTCGGCAACAGCCATCTACGGTTCGCGTGCCTCCAACGGTGTCATCATTATCACTACGAAGAAAGGAAACACCGACGGTGTTTCACGTCCCTCTTTCAGCTACAGTGCCAACGTGACGGTGGGCAATGTGTATAAGAAACTGGATGTACTTTCCGCTTCCGAATATCGCGAAGCCTTTGCCAAGTATGCCAATGCTCCGGAGGCTTTCAAGCTGGGTGATGTCAATACCGACTGGCAGGATGAAATCTACCGCGTGGCAATGGGTACAGACCACAACCTCTCCATGACTGGTGCTTTGAAGAATATGCCTTACCGCGTGTCCGTGGGCTATACCAACCAGAACGGTACGTTGAAAAACAACAACTACCAGCGCCTCAATGCCAGTATCGGTTTGTCGCCCAAGTTCTTCGACAAGCATCTCTCTGTTGACATCAATATCAAGGGTAGCATCGAGGACGAAAAGCCGGTTTCCACCAGTGTCATCGGAAGTGCCGTAGGTTTCGACCCTACACGCCCTGTATATCAGAACTATGACGGTAATGTAGGTTTGGGGTACTATATGTGGATGGGTGTAAGTAATACCCCCATCACGCTAGCTGCCTCAAACCCCGTCTCCGACTTGGAACTTGCCGACAAGCAGAACAAGACCAAACGCTCCATCGGTAATATTGCCCTCGATTATAAAATACACGGTTTTGAAGACTTTCGACTGAACCTGAACATGGGGTATGATTTCCTGACGGAAGACAAACACGATAACATGCCTGACTTGGCCCCCGCCATGTACACCGGCAACGAACAGGATGGTACCGGAAAGCGTTATACATATCATAACGACAAACGCAATACACTACTCGACTTCTACGCCAACTATGCCAAAGACTTCAACGACCATAACCTCAATGCCATGGCTGGTTACGGCTGGCAACGTTTCTGGTACAAGAACCATGATACCACTACCGACACCAAGGGTGAGGATCTTACCTCTCCCAAGCACGAGGAAGCTGAACTCTACCTGCTCTCCTTCTACGGTCGATTGAACTACTCTTGGAAACAGCGTTATATGCTGACTGCTACGTTACGTGCCGATGCTTCTTCTCGCTTCTCGCCCGAGACCCGTTGGGGCTACTTCCCTTCCGTAGCCGCTGCATGGCGTGTGAACGATGAGGCTTTCTTGGCAGACAACAAAGTAGTGTCCGACCTGAAACTCCGTTTGAGCTACGGTCAGACCGGCCAGCAGTCCATCGGTTCCTACTACCAGCATTTGTCCACCTATACTGCATCTTACGATGAGTCCAGATACTTGTTCGGTAACAAGTGGTACACCACCTACCGCCCCAACGGCTACGATCCCAACATTAAATGGGAGACTACGGAAACTTACAACATCGGTATCGACTACGGTTTCTTGAACAACCGCATCTCGGGTACGATTGACTACTACTGGCGTAACACGAAAGACCTGCTGAACGACATTTTTGTACCTGCCGGCAGTAACTTCACCAACCGTATCGAAACCAACATCGGTGATATGGAAAGCAAAGGTCTTGAAATCGGTGTGAACTTGGTTCCCATCCAGACCAAAGATTGGGAATGGAACATCAGCGGTAACTTCACTTGGAATGCCTCAAAGATTACCAAGCTGAACACCATCGACAACGAGAGCAACTACGTAAAGACAGGTAACGCCGGAGGTACAGGCCGCTATCTGCAAGTACACATGGTAGGAGAGACTCCGAATACCTACTATCTACTGAAGCAAGCTTATGACGAAAACGGACAGCCGCTGGACGGTAAATACATTGCCAAAGACGGCTCCATCACTTCTAGCGAAGAAGACTCTAACAAGTACGTCACTGGTAAGAGTTCCAAGGCCCCTTACTATTGCGGTCTGTCCACCCATCTGTCCTACAAGAATTGGGATTTGGGCATCAACGGACACGGTAGCTTCGGTTTCTATGTCTATAACTATGTGGCTGCTTCCAACTCCTTGGATGCACTCTATGGCAGCAACGGCGTTTCCAGCAACATCCTGCGTTCTACGCTCGAAAACAAGTTTACGCAAGACCGCCAGTTCACCGACCATTTCTTGGAGAGAGGCAACTTCTTCCGTATAGACAATATCACCATCGGTCATACGTTCAATAAACTGTGGAACGACGGGACATCGCTCCGTCTCTCCTTCGCCGTACAGAATGTATGCACTTTGAGCGGATACTCCGGTCTTGATCCGGAGCTTTATGACGGAATCGATAAAAACATCTATCAGCGTCCGCGTACGTTCATGCTGGGAGTTAACCTTAATTTTTAATGACTAAAAACAGATACATGATTATGAAAACTAGATATTTCAAATTAGTAACAGTATGTTTGCTGGCTGTGTCACTTTTTGCTTCTTGCCTGGGCGACCTGGATACATTGCCGCTGGATGATAACGAACTGACCGGTGAGATGGTGTACTCTACTCCCGAGGGCTATATCGGCATGATTGCCAAGTGTTATGCTGCCCTGATACAGACAGGGCAGAAGGGTGGTGACGGAGGAGACGGCGATGTGTCGGGCATCGATGAAGGATATTCTGGTTATACTCGTGCCTTGTTCTACTTGCAGGAAGCTTGTACGGATGAAATCGTATTCCAGTCCGGTGGCAGCAAGGGTGTACGTGCCATGCTTTACTTGAATTGGGATGCTTCTACTGAGATTGTGGGTTATCCTTATTACCGTCTTTTCATGACCATTAACTATTGCAACGAGTTCCTACGTGAATGTACAGAGAGCAAATTGCAGGAGAGAGGTGTGTATGAAGCCTTGAAAGACGAGTATCAATACTATTGTGCCGAAGCCCGCTTCATCCGTGCTTATAGTTACAGTATGCTCTGCGACCTTTACGGTTCTACACCCTTCGTGGACGAAACGATGGAAGTAGGTGACATGCCCGAGCAAGCCACTCGCGAGGAAATCTACAACTTTGTGGTGTCCGAACTGGAAGAATTGACCACCCTGCTGAAAGAACCCAAAAAGAACGAATATGCCCGTGTGGACCGTGTAGCAGCCTGGTTCTTGCTGTCACGTGTTTACTTGAATGCCGAAACTTGGGTAGGAAAGAATGAATACACAAACGCATACAAATATGCCAAAAAGGTAATTACGGAAGGTAATTATCCGCTGGCTTCCGATTATCGCCACATCTTCTTGGCAGACAATGAAACTTGTTCCGAAATCATCTGGCCGCTGGTGCAGGATGCAGACTATGCGCAAGGCAGCGCAGGTACTAACTTCCTGATTAAGGCGTTGATGAATGGAGATATGGGCAACTATATCCGGATAGGTGTGAACGGCACCTGGGGCAATGCCCGCGTAAAGACACAGCTGGTGGATATGTTCGAAGAAGAAGACCAGACTTTTGTGGCAGACGACATCTGGGGGAACGGCAAGAAAGACAAGCGTGCCCAATTCTTCTCTATTGGCCACACCAAAGAAACTTGGGTAGAAGGCAAGGAGTTCCAGAGCGATTTCAATAACGGCTACGCCTGCATCAAGTGGAGAAACGTGCGCAAAGACGGCAGTGAACTGGAACCAGGCGGCACGAAGTACTCCTCTGTCGATTATCCGATGTTCCGTACGGCAGATGCCTACTTGATGGCGGCTGAGGCTATTCTGCGTGGCGCCGAAGGTGGTTCGCGTACCGAAGCGTTGGAGTATGTGAATGAAATCAGAGACCGTGCTTACATGTCCGGCAAATATGGTAATGGCGTATCGGGACGCATCAGCGACAGTCGGTTGAATCTTGATTTCCTTTTGGATGAACGTGCCCGCGAGTTGCACATGGAGTTGGTTCGCCGTACAGACCTGATTCGTTTTGGTAAGTTCACCAAGGGATATAACTGGGACTGGAAAGGTAGTGACAATGGCGTGGCAGGTTCTTACATAGGTAAGGATGTGGACGACAAATACAACCTCTTCCCCATTCCGCAGGACGAGTTTACCACCAATCCTAATTTGACACAAAATCCTGATTTCTTGAACTGAAAAGCTTTATTATCCTATGAATTTTAGATTGAAACGAATCGTTTTTTCTACCATTCTTTTTGCCGCATCGGCTGTGCATACATCGTCGTATGCACAAGCCACGTGCGAAGAAATCTTCGATAACATTGCCGTTACCGGAGGAGTGTATTATGCCTATCCGGCACCGGGTGTACAGACCAAGGCACCGAAGGGTTACGAGCCTTTCTATATCAGTCACTTCGGACGTCATGGCTCGCGCTGGCTGATTTCTGACGAGGAGTATATCCGTGTGATGGAAGTGTTTGAAAAGGCACATCAGGCAGGTAAACTTACTCCGCTGGGCGAAGATGTGCGCAAGCGGTTGGCTATTGTCTGGGCAGATGCCGAAGGACGCGGTGGAGACTTGAGCCCAGTGGGCGTGGATCAGCAGCGCGGTATTGCCGAACGTATGTATCAGGCATTTCCCGAAGTCTTTAAAGGTGCGCCGGAGATGTCGGCATGTGCTACACTCGTAATACGTTGCGTACTCAGTATGGATGCCTTCTGCGAACGTCTGAAGGAATTCAATCCCCAACTGAAGATTGAGCGTGAATCCAGCAACAAATACATGCCTTACTTGAACTTTCATACGCAGGAAGCCATGAAGTTCACTTCGCACAAGGGCCCTTGGTACGAGGAGTTCCGCAAATTCGAGAAGAGCCATGTTCGTCCCGAACGTCTGATGAACTCACTTTTCTCCGATAAAGAGTTTGTCCATAAACGTGTGAATCCGGAGGAACTGATGCGCGGTCTTTATGCGATAGCCTCGGACATGCAGGACGTGGAGCAGGAAGTATCGTTCTATGATATTTTTGAGAAGCAAGAGTTATTCGACATTTGGCAGATACACAACTACAAGAACTACGTGTGCGACGGTCCCTCGCCCATGACCAACGGACTGATGGTGGCAAACGCCAAACCGACACTGGAGAACATCATTGCCGCTGCCGACGAGGCTATTGCTTCGGGTAGAAACTCGGCTACTTTCCGCTTTGCACATGATGGAAACATTATCCCCCTGGCAGGATTGATGAAGTTGGAGAACTGCTATAACGAGGAGGCCGACCCCGATAAGTTCTATCAGGCGTGGTGCAACTACAAGGTTGCGCCGATGGCAGGAAATATACAGCTGGTGTTCTTCCGCAAGAAAGGCTCGCCGGAAGATGTGATTGTAAAACTGTTGCTGCACGAGCATGAAGTAAGTATCCCGGTGAAGACGGATATGGCTCCTTTCTATCACTGGCAAGATGTGAGAGCTTTTTATAAAGGAATTGTAGACAGTCTGCCCGACAGACCGTAACATATTCTTCATGCTCCATACCGATTGCACGGTTTACTTCCGATTTTCTTTCCACAAGGGGAGCAAAAAACGGCGTAATCCGTGCAATTTGTGTCTTGTTCCTTCTCTTGTTCCTATTTTTTCCGTACTTTCGTATCAACTTAAAGAAGTAACGATATGAAGATACGTGTAGGTTTCGGCTTTGATGTCCACCAACTGGTGGCAGGGCGCGAGCTTTGGCTGGGCGGTATCCGCCTGGAACATGAAAAGGGATTGTTGGGGCACTCGGATGCAGACGTACTCATCCATACTATCTGTGACGCATTGCTGGGAGCGGCGAATATGCGCGACATCGGCTATCATTTTCCCGATACTGCCGGTGAGTTCAAGAATATAGACAGCAAGATTCTGTTAAAGAAAACAATAGAACTGATAGCTGCTAAAGGCTATTTGGTGGGTAATATTGATGCTACCATCTGCGCTGAGCGGCCTAAGTTGAAGTCCTATATTCCCGAAATGCAACGTACGCTTGCCGCGGTGATGGGAATAGACGAGGATGACATCTCCATCAAGGCCACCACCACGGAGAAACTCGGCTTTACGGGCAGGGAGGAAGGTATATCCGCCTATGCCACTGTATTGATAGTGAAGGAATGACATGAAATAATATCAACTCAATTTAATCATCCACTTATATGAAGAAAATCTCCTTGACCTTTTGTCTGGCACTTTTATCCTCCTTGTTCTGCCCGGCACAAGTATCGCCTTTACAGTTCAACAAGAATGGAGAGTTTAAAATCGTCCAGTTTACAGACATCCACTTTAAGTATGGTAATCCGGCTTCAGACATTGCTTTGAAGCGTATTGGCGAGGTGCTCGATGCTGAGCGCCCCGATTTAGTAGTCTTTACCGGCGATGTGGTCTATGCCGCACCTGCCGATACAGCCATGCGCAAGGTGCTTTCCTATGCTACGGACCGTAAGATTCCTTTTGTCGTAACCTTTGGTAACCACGACAACGAGCAGGGAAAAACACGTGCCGAACTTTATGATGTTATCCGTTCCATGCCTTTCAATATCCAACCCGACCGTGGCGGAGTTGAATCCCCCGACTATGTCCTCACACTGAAATCCTCGGACGGCAAGAAGGATGCAGCCCTGCTTTACTGTCTGGATTCCCATTCCTACTCCAAACTGCCCGATGTAAAAGGGTACGACTGGCTCACTTTCGACCAGGTGAACTGGTACCGCCAGCAGAGTGCCGCTTATAAAGCAAAAAACGGTGGGCAACCTTTGCCTGCACTGGCATTCTTTCATATCCCTCTGCCGGAATATAATGAAGCCGCTTCTGACGAGAACGCCATACTGATAGGTACCCGCATGGAAAAGGCTTGCGCTCCGGAGCTGAATACGGGCATGTTCACTGCTATGAAAGAGGCCGGTGATGTGATGGGTATGTTTGTCGGACACGACCATGACAACGATTATGCCGTAATGTGGAAAGGCATTCTGCTGGCTTACGGCCGTTTCACCGGTGGCAATACCGAGTACAACCATTTGTCCAACGGTGCCCGTGTCATTGTGATGAAGGAAGGTGCCCGTACTTTCACCACCTGGATTCGTCTGAAAGGTGGCGAAATCATTGATAAGACGGTCTACCCCGACAGCTATATGAAGGACGATTGGCGTAAGCGTCCGTTGGTGACGGAATAAGGGTGAACTTAAAAAGAACGATATGGACAAGATAAGAACTGGATTAGCCGCTTACGGAATGTCGGGACGTGTTTTCCATGCTCCCTTCATCTCCACCAACCCTCATTTTGAATTGACTGCCGTTACGGAGCGCAGTAAGGAACTCTCCCGGGAAAAGTATCCCGACGCTTGTATTGTGCGGAGTTTTGGGGAACTTATCGGACTGGAAGGGTTGGATTTGGTTGTCATCAACACACCGGACAGCACTCATTATGAGTATGCCCGCCGCGCCCTCGAAGCTGGCAAGCATGTGGTTGTGGAGAAGCCTTTCACTACCACCGTGGCAGAAGCTGAGGAGCTGGTGGCACTTGCCGCAAGCCGGGGGCTGACCTTGAGCGTTTACCAGAATCGCCGGTGGGACGGCGATTTTCTGACGGTCAAGGAAATACTGTCCAAAGGCCTGCTGGGACATCTGGTGGAGTTTGAATCCACCTTCCCCCGTTATCGTAATTTTATCAAGCCGAATACTTGGAAGGAAACCGGACAAGATGGCGGTGGCTTGACCTATAACCTGGGCGCCCACGTCATAGACCAGGCTGTGCAGCTGTTCGGTATGCCCGAAGCCGTCTTTGCAGATATTGCCACGTTGCGCAAGGACAGCAAGGTAGACGACTACTTCATCATTCATTTGCTACGCCCCTCAAAGGCACCCGAAGTAAAGATAACGCTGAAATCCAGCTATCTGATGTGTGCGAGCGAACCCCGTTTCGTCCTCCACGGCAGGGAAGGTTCTTACGTGAAATATGGTTTCGACCCGCAGGAAGCCGCCTTGAACGAAGGCGTATTGCCCGTCACTCCGCACTGGGGCGAGGAGGACAAATCCTCTTGGGGGGTACTTCATACGGAAAAGGGCGGTAGAATCGTGCATGAATCTTATCCAAGCCTTCCCGGTGATTATGCAGCTTTTTACGAGAATATCTATCGGCATATTTGTCACGGCGAACCTTTGCAGAGCGATGCCCGCGAGGTGGTCGGAGTCATCCGCTTGATAGAGGCAGGCTGGGAAAGCAGCCGTATGCAGCGTGTGGTTCGTATCTGATAGAAAATCTTTTACCCGGTAGGGATGTGCAGCTTCACATGTGTCAACCGGGTGTATTTCGTACTTCCTATTATATAGGTACGCGCGATGCGTGCCGATGCTATCTCCATCAGTTCCCCTACTTGGTAGGCATGTTCCACGGCGGGCAGCTGGCATGATTTCCGGCTTGCCGTGCGTGCATTCAGCCGGATGCTGACGAAGTTGCCGATGGAGTCTTTCAGCTTCAGCACCTGGCGCACATAGAAATAAGGAGTGGTCCCTTTGAGCTGCGTCTTGTAGGGGTTGTCCTCCAGTCGCACGCTGAGCACCGTCAGCGTCAGGTTCTCCACTTTTTCGCCTTCCTTCCCCAGAAAACGTCCGCTGGTGGTCTGGTACGTTTTTCTCCGTTGTATGTCGAGATGGACCGAATGGTAAATCTTGGCAATCTGTACAAAACGTTCCTGCTTGGGGATGCGTGGTTGGAATTTGAAAGCTATCCACGTAAGATAGGCAGGGTCTATACGGAGGATTTCGTGCAGGAAGTGTCCGTGGTATTTGCCTACGGAGATAATGTCGTCCCCTTTGCTCTGCATTCTTTTGGCATTGTACTCCACAAGCAACAGGCTGCGCGGTGAGTAGAAGCATAGCGTGCTTGCCATCCGCAGCGTTTCGTGAATGTCGGTGGAAAGGTCGCAAATGTAGAAGATGGACTGTCTTCCGGGCAGTGGAGAGTAAATCCATAAAGTATATTGGAGATGCTCCGGTCGGGGCAGTACGACAAGATAGGCGCCCACTTCCTTATAAGAGGCTCTCCCTTGATTGTATGCATTCAGCTTACTATACAATAAGTCTTGTTCAGTCTGCGGTATGCCGGGTATGATTGGATTTGCCATAGCTCGGAATAATTTATTCCAAATATACCTTTTTGGAATGAAAAAAGCAAGGGGAAGTCAGGAAATATCAGAAGCGTACCATCAATTCCAATACCACCTTGTCTTGTTCCGACTCTTTCGCTATGCTGTTTTTGGCATAGAAGTATTTCTCGTAGTTCAGCCGGAGGTCTGTGCGGAATGCCTTGCTGAGGCTGAAGGTGATGCCGCCCGTCAGGCGTTGGCGTTTGTAGTCGGTCACTGTCAATCTGCCGGTTTCCTCATCGGCGGTTTTGGCGTCGCTCTGGTCGGTCATCATGTCGTAGCGTAGCAGGAAAGACATCTTGTTGAATACTTTTCGTAGAGGCAGGTCGTAGTTGATGAAGGTGTTGACGGCGTGTACATCTTTGAAAGCGTTGTCGGAATATTGCTTGTACAAGTATTCGCCTTCGATATGGAAACGGCCGGTTTCGTAGTAAGCGCCGATGTCATAGGACTGCATGCGTACTTCTTCCGGTTGGATACTCTGCACGCTTAGTGTCAGGTTCAGTCCTTTGGTGAAGAGAAACTGGGCTTTGGCGGAGTAGTTCACTTCCTTGTGCCATTCTTTCTGGTTGGTCAGTCCGGAACCGTTGAAAAGTCCTCCTTCCACGGTGATAGGTACATCGGTAGGCAGGGTATATCCTACTGTGAATCCCACGTCCCGTACATTGCCCACTTGCTTGGCGATGAACGAGCGGTTGGGGAAGTATTGCTGGTGCGGCGAGCGGTGGGCGTCGATGGTGAAGGGGACGCGCATTTGTCCGGCGGTGACTGTTAGTCCTTTTGTCGGGAAAAGCCGGGCGTAGGCATCCAGCATCTTGATTTGGCCTTCGTCGGAGAGGTCTATCTCGGCTTTGTAGGCTACGCTGGGCAATACGTTGCCCGTCACGCTGACGCGGGCATTGCGTACTTCGAAACGTCCTGCACCCATGGTGGTCTGATATTCGTATTTGGCGCGGATGGTTCCGTGGACTTCCGGCAGGTAGTCTTTGGTTTCCATTTTTTCCTTTTCAATCTTTTTTCCGTCCTCATTGATGGAGGGCGTTTGGGCAATTGCGGCCAACGGCAGCAGGGCAATCAGTACTGTCAATGCACTTTTTTTCATAATCTGTTGTTGTCGAATGATTTGTCGGCGACAAAGTTCGGACATACGTGTTGTGTTTTTGTGTCATATATGTTGCATTGTTGTTACAAAAAACTGTTGGAGGGAAGAACTGCGATGGGTGCCGTTTTAATCTTTTTATGGCTTGATTTAGTTTCTTGTTTTTATTAAAACGTTGGTTGTTAGGATTGTATGTGCACTGCCACAAATGTTTCAGTCTGAAATATCAATGAAATATTCTTATCTTTGAAGGAAATATCAAGAACGTTTGTTTTAGAACCCTGATGCTTATGAAAAGACAGTTGTTTTTAGCAGGAATAAGTTTGATACTGGGCGGCATGCCGATGCTTGCTCAAGATATATCTCCGGTGAATTCCGTTTCTTACGAATGGAAGAGCGTACCGATAGTGGGAGGAGGCTTTGTGGACGGTATCGTTTTTCACCCAGAAGCTCCTGGTGTCCGTTATTGCCGCACCGATATGGGAGGAGCCTACCGGTGGGACGCTGCTTCCAACCAGTGGACGCCCTTGCTGGACTGGATAAGTCTGGATGAAAGTAATCTGCAGGGGGTGGAGAGCATTGCCATCGACCCGCAGAATCCGCAGAACGTGTATATTGCCTGCGGTACGTATACCAGTAGCTCCAATGGGGCCATACTTTGTTCTTATGATGGCGGCAGAACCTTTGCCCGTGTCGATGTGCCCTTTACGATGGGCGGCAACGAGAACGGGCGTGGTAATGGGGAACGGATGATGGTGGACCCGCAGAATGGGAATATCATTTATATGGGAACCCGTTTGCATGGTTTGTGGCGCAGTATGGATAAGGGGCAGAGCTGGGCACGGGTGGTGTCTTTCCCGGATGTCTCCGAGAAGTTCAATCCTGCCGACCGTGCTGCATGGGGGAATCGCGGTAGTGGCATTGTCTGCATAGTCTACGATGTACAAGGTACTCAAGATGGGCGTGGTACCCGTGACATTTATGTGGCGGCTTCATTGATGGGAAGGGAAAATCTGTTCGTGAGCCACGACTATGGTGAAAGCTGGCAGCCGGTTGAGGGGCAGCCGGTGCAGTATCGTCCCACACATATGGTTTTGACCGGTGACGGCCAATTAGTATTGACGTACGGAGATACTCCCGGTCCGAGTCAGATGGAGGACGGTGGAGTTTGGAAGTACGATATACGTAAAGACAAATGGACGGACATTTCGCCCGTCCGACTGTCCGATGGCGGAAAAGCGGGATTTGGCTATGCAGCTGTATCAGTGGATGCCCGTAATCCGAAACATCTGATTGCCAGTACACACAGCTTGGGAGGCAAACACGGTTATAAGAGTGATGAGATGTTCCGTACGACCGACGGTGGCAAAAGCTGGAAACCGATTTTCAAGACGGGATATGAGTATGATTATTCTAAAGCTCCCTATACAGAGGTGGCGCCCCTGCACTGGATGTTCGACATTGAGATAGACCCTGCCGACGCCGAACATGCCATGTTTACCACTGGTTTCGGTGGTTGGGAAACTTTCAATCTATCGGCCGTGGAACGCGGGGAACCGGTGAAATGGAGCATCATGTCTGCCGGTATTGAAGAGACCGTGCCCCTCGAACTTTATGCTCCCGAAAAAGGCGCGCGCCTGATTTCCGGTATCGGTGACTATGGTGGCTTTACGCATTTCGACCTCAATCGGCCCGATCCGTTGGGCAGTCATGCCAATCCTCATTTCGGTAATACGAATGGAGTGACGGGTGCCTGGTTGAAGCAGGATTTGATAGTCAGAGTGGGAACTTTGTTCGGCCACCAGCCGGGTGCACGCACCATCTCCTATTCAGAAGACGGAGGCAGGAGTTGGAACATGTGTGCTACTGTTCCCGTAGAGAAGGCGCGCAACGGGCATATTGCCGTTTCGGCCGACGGCTCTTCCTGGATTTGGACACCCGACCGTTCCACCGCTTTTCTGACCCGCGACAAAGGGAATTCGTGGATGTCTTGTCAAGGCCTGCCGGAGAATATCCGTGTCATAGCCGACAAAGTGAATCCCAAACGTTTTTATGCCGTGGATGCTGTTGCCGGACTTCTATACAGCAGCGAAGATGGCGGGGCGACCTTCCATACCGATACTCTGCAACTGGCTGTAAAAACACTCCGGCGGGGCAATGCCTCTCTGACGAATCGCAGGGGTGACCCGCGCGGAGGGCAAGACCGTATTTATTCGACTCCCGGTCGTGAGGGAGATTTGTGGATTGCCGCTTACGATGGCCTGTACCATTCCACTACCCGTACGGGATTTGATTTTCGTGCGCTGGACAAAGTCCGTACTATCTATGCCTTCGGGTTTGGCAAGGCAAAGCCGGGCAGTAACTATCCGGCCCTTTATCTGATTGGCGTTGTCAACGGTCAGTACGGCTTTTTCCGCTCAGACGATGCTGCCGTTTCCTGGGTGCGTATTAACGATGATGCTCATCAATACGGGTTGGTTCTGCATATCTGTGGGGATATGCAGGAGTATGGCAGGGTCTATATAGGGACACATGGACGGGGGATTGTGACGGGAGTGCCCTCTTCCGATTGACAAGTTCTTTATGTGAAGGCATGCTAAAAAGGCATGCCTTTTCTCTATCTTCTGCTCGAAATCATGTATTTTTGCAGACTAATTCATTGGTTTCTGATATGAGTACACCTGAAAAGCGAGTATTGGTCGGTATGAGCGGTGGTATAGACAGTACTGCCACTTGCCTGATGTTGAAGGAGCAGGGCTATGAGATAGTCGGTCTCACCATGTGGGTGTGGGGAGACGAACCGGTAGAAGCCCGCCAACTGGCAGACAGCATGGGGATTGAACATCATGTGGCAGATGAGCGCGAAGCCTTCCGACAGATAATCGTACAGAATTTTATAGATGAATATTGTCAGGGTCGGACTCCGAACCCTTGTGTGATGTGTAATCCGCTGTTCAAGTTCCGTATTCTTGCGGAGTGGGCAGACAAGCTGGGGTGTGCCTATATTGCTACCGGACATTACACCCGTCTGGAGGAACGGAACGGTAAGGTTTATATCATAGCCGGGGATGATGACAAGAAAGACCAGTCCTACTTTTTGTGGAGACTGGGGCAGGAGTTGCTGAAGCGTTGTATCTTCCCCTTAGGCACCTATACCAAGCAGCAAGTCCGCGAATACCTCCGCGACAAAGGTTATACCGTCAAGGCGGAAGAAGGCGAGAGCATGGAGGTCTGCTTCATTAAAGGTGATTACCGTGATTTCCTGCGCGAACACTCTCCGGAGATAGACCGCGAGGTGGGACCGGGATGGTTTGTCAATTCGGAAGGCGTTAAGCTGGGTGAACACAAAGGCTTTCCCTATTACACCATCGGGCAGCGCAAGGGACTCGAAATAGCCTTGGGCAAACCTGCCTACGTCTTGAAAATCAATCCTCAGAAGAATACGGTGATGCTGGGAGACGCCGAACAGCTGAAGACGGGATATATGCTTGCCGAACATGAGAATTTGGTGGATGAGGGAGAGTTTTTTGAAAGCAAGGAGCTAACCGTACGTATCCGTTACCGCAGTAAACCGATTCCTTGCGACGTGAAGCGCCTGGAGGACGGTCGTCTGCTGGTACACTTCCAGACGGAAGCCTCTGCCATAGCTCCGGGACAGTCTGCCGTATTCTATATAGGCCGAAGGGTAGTGGGCGGTTCCTTTATCGCTTCCCAAAGAGGCATCGGGATGTTCCTTTAATTTTTAATTTTTAGTTTATAATTGTGAAAAGACTTCTACTCCTTTCCGCCTTTGTCCTGCTTGCGGCAGGAGCATCGGCACAACAAGATACATTGAAGTATCGCATCAGCCTGAAGGATAAGGCTGCCACCACGTATTCCTTGGAACACCCGGAAGCGTTTCTTTCTGAAAAGGCGATTGCCCGTCGGCATAAGCAGAACCTGCCGATAGATTCTACCGACTTGCCGGTGTGCCGCAAGTACGTGGACGAAATTCGCCATCAGGGCGTAAATGTTGTGGTTACCGGTAAATGGGAGAACTTCGTCACGGTATCTTGCAATGACTCTACCTTGATAGACCGTATTGCCGCACTACCTTTTGTCTGCGCTACGGAAAAAGTCTGGATAGCTCCCAAAGGTGACAGTCCGATGATGTCTACCGGACGCGATTCTTTGATTAACCAGCCGAGTGTACATCCTGACAGTATCTATGGACTTGCCGTTAGCCAGATACAGATGAGTAATGGTGATAAATTGCACCAGGAAGGGTTCAAGGGGCAGGGCATGACGATTGCAGTTATCGATGCCGGTTTTCATAATGCCGATAAGATAACCGCCATGCAGAACATCCGGGTGTTGGGAACCAAAGATTTTGTAAATCAGCAGGCAGACATCTTTGCAGAGAGCAGTCATGGCATGATGGTACTGTCCTGCATCGGCATGAACCAGCCCGGCATTATGACCGGTACGGCGCCTGAGGCTTCTTTCTGGTTGCTGCGTAGCGAAGACGAGTATTCCGAGCATTTGGTCGAGCAGGACTATTGGTCTGCAGCGGTGGAGTTTGCCGATAGTGTAGGGGTGGATGTACTCAATACTTCATTGGGATATTACACTTTTGACGACAAGTCGAAAGATTATAGGTTCCGTGATTTGGACGGACGCCATGCACTGATGTCCCGTCAGGCTTCACACGTTGCGGACAAAGGAATGGTGCTGGTGTGCAGTGCCGGCAATTCTGGTATGGGTTCGTGGAAGAAAATCACACCTCCGGGAGATGCGGAGAACGTGCTGACCGTGGGCGCTATTGACAAGGAAGCCGTACTGGCTCCTTTCTCATCTATCGGGAATACGGCGGACCACCGGATAAAACCGGATGTGGTGGCTGTCGGCTTGGGGGCTGATGTCATACGTACGGATGGTAACCAGGGTAAGGCAAACGGTACGTCGTTTTCTTCTCCTATCATGTGTGGCATGGTGACTTGCTTGTGGCAGGCTTGCCCTGAACTTACGGCTAAAGAGGTGATAGAACTGGTACGCCGCTCCGGTGACCGTAAAGATTATCCCGATAATATATACGGTTATGGTGTGCCCGATATGTGGAAAGCATATCAGGATTATCTGCTCAAAAGATAGCCATATGGAATCGTTGTCTTTGTATGAGCTCAACGCCCTTGTGCGCCGCAGTCTGGAACAATGCCTTCCTGACGAGTGTTGGGTGCAGGCGGAGTTGAGTGATGTGCGTACCAATAGCACGGGGCATTGCTATCTGGAATTTGTGCAGAAAGATCCCCGCAGCAATAGTCTGATAGCTAAGGCGAGAGGTACCATCTGGGCAAATGTGTTTCGGCTGCTGAAACCCTATTTTGAGGAGGCTACGGGGCAGGCATTTGTTTCGGGCATCAAAGTGCTGGTTCAGGTCACTGTCAGTTTCCACGAACTTTATGGATACAGTCTGACGGTGCAGGACATAGATCCCACTTATACGTTGGGCGATATGGCGCGTCGTCGTAGGGAAATATTGAGGCAGCTCGAGGAGGAGGGAGTACTCACTCTTAATAAAGAACTGGATATGCCCCGCCTGCCGCAACGTATTGCCGTCATATCCTCACCGACGGCGGCGGGCTATGGTGACTTCTGTCATCAGCTGGAAAACAACTCCCGGGGTTTCTACTTTTATACGGAACTGTTTCCTGCCCTGATGCAGGGTGACCGTGTGGAGGAGTCTGTCCTCTCTGCTCTCGACCGGGTAAATGCACGCTTGTCCGAGTTTGATGTGGTTGTCATTATTCGTGGTGGAGGCGCCACGTCCGACTTATCCGGTTTCGATACTTACCTGCTTGCTGCTGCTTGTGCACAGTTTCCGTTGCCTATCATAACGGGCATCGGTCACGAGCGGGATGACACGGTGCTGGATTCTGTGGCACATACCCGTGTAAAGACCCCTACGGCGGCTGCCGAATTCTTAATAGAGTCCATGGACAGCGCTGCTGATGAACTGGAAATGCTTGCTTCCCGCTTGCATGAGGGTGTCAAGAATCTGTTGCAGCAGGAACAGCGCAGACTCTCTGGTTACAAGAACCGGATTCCTTCTGCCGCATACCATCGTATATCTGATGCAAAAATGGCTTTGCTGACTGTGCGGAAAGATGTGATGCAGGCTGTGACTTCCTCTTTGTTCCGCCATCGCCATCACCTGGAATTGTTGCAACAACGATTGGCAGATGCTTCACCGGAAAAGTTGTTGGCTCGCGGTTACAGCATTACGTTGAAAGATGGGAAAGTAGTGAAGAATGCAGATGAACTGCAGGAGAATGATATGATAACAACCCGTCTGCAGAATGGTGAAGTGGTTTCAATAGTACATATTTAACTCTCATTCATGCAGTGTTTTGCAAATCTCTGTATTTTATGAATATTGCTTAAATCATTTAAAATGAACAAAGATGAAAACACAAAATTTGTTTTTTATGCTGATACTGATAAGTATGGCATTTAGTTTTATTTCATGTACGGATGAGGATGATAAGGTCGAAATTCCTCAACTGGTAGGTAAGTGGATTGTGAAAGAACCAGTCCTGCAGGACGATTTTGTGACCTGCTATACGTTTAATGCAGACAAGACCTATGAAGTTTATACCGGAAGCCCGTTATCTAACGGAGTCCCTTTTCGTGGAACTTATATCATAAGTCTTGATGAAAAATTGATTACGTTGTATGATAAAGAGGGACATTATACTGAACAATATCATATTTTGAAACTGACGTCCAAGGATATGAAGTGGGAGAACGCATCGTCCAAAGACGGGAATTCTGACAAACGGCTTGAGAAGTACAACGATTAATTAATTTCAATTATGCCGGTAACCAAGAAAAAAGAGACCTACTCCGAAGCCATGGCGCGTTTGGAGAAAATTGTCAGCCAGATAGACAACAACGAACTGGAGATAGATGTACTTGCCGAAAAGATAAAGGAGGCAAACGGAATTATAGCATTTTGCAGCGATAAATTGACCAAAGCCGACAAGGAAATTGAAAAATTACTGTCGGAGAAGCGAGAATCTGAAGAATAAAAGCTATTTTTGTTGCAAATTGTACGTAATGCAGTAACTAATACTTTGAGATATGAAAGAACTTGATTGGGCTAATCTGCCGTTCGGATATATGAAGACAGATTACAATGTGAGAATTTATTATCGTAACGAACAATGGGGTGAACTGGAAGTTTGCAGTGAGGAAACCATTCCTATGCACATGGCTGCCACTTGTTTGCACTACGGTCAGGAAGCATTTGAAGGTTTGAAAGCTTTTCGTGGTAAAGACGGTAAGGTGCGCATCTTCCGTTTGGAAGAGAATGCGGCGCGTCTGCAGTCCACCTGCCGGGGTATCTTGATGCCGGAGCTTTCTACGGAGCGTTTCAAAGAAGCCATTTTGAAGGTGGTGAAGCTGAACGAGCGTTTCATTCCGCCTTATGAATCGGGTGCTTCTCTGTATATTCGTCCGTTGCTGGTGGGTACCGGTGCACAAGTAGGTGTGCATCCTGCCAGCGAATATCTGTTTGTGGTGTTCGTGACCCCGGTAGGTCCTTACTTTAAGGGTGGATTCTCAACCAATCCGTATGTCATTATCCGCGAATTCGACCGTGCTGCACCGTTGGGTACCGGTACTTATAAGGTAGGTGGTAACTATGCAGCCAGCTTGCGTGCCAATAAGAAAGCGCACGATTTGGGTTATGCCTGCGAGTTCTATCTGGATGCCAAAGAAAAGAAATACATGGACGAGTGTGGTGCTGCCAACTTCTTCGGCATCAAGGACAATACGTATATCACTCCGAAATCCACTTCCATCCTGCCCTCCATCACCAACAAGAGCCTGATGCAGTTGGCAGAGGACATGGGTATGAAGGTAGAGCGTCGTCCGGTTCCTGAAGAAGAGTTGCTGACTTTCGAGGAAGCGGGTGCCTGCGGTACGGCTGCCGTTATCAGCCCCATCGAACGTATTGACGACGTAGAGAACGGTAAGTCATACGTTATTTCCAAAGATGGAAAACCAGGACCGGTATGTACGAAGCTCTACAACAAGCTGCGTGCTATCCAGTATGGCGATGAGCCGGATACTCATGGCTGGGTGACTATCGTTGAATAATTAGAGATTCTCTTGTGTCGTGAAAGTTTCCCGAAACCAAGATGGCACACAGATGACACAGATTAAACGGATGACCACAGATAAAGAGAAAAAAAATAATCTGTGAAAATCTGTCTAATCTGTGTCATCTGTGTGCACTTCTGTTTTCGGGGCATAGCATATATATATAGGACCAAGTAATTATGGGAAAAAACAAGTTAGAGAAGTTTGCTGATATGGCGAGTTATCCGCATGTTTTCGAATATCCGTATTCTGCGGTAGATGATGTACCGTTTGACATGAAAGGGAACTGGCACGGGCAATTTTTCAAGAACGACCATCCTATTGTCCTGGAACTGGGCTGTGGTAGGGGAGAATATACTGTCGGATTGGGACGCATGTTTCCCGACAAGAACTTCATCGGAGTGGATATAAAGGGAGCCCGTATGTGGACGGGAGCTACCGAGTCGCTGCAATCGGAAATGAAGAATGTGGCCTTTCTGCGTACGAATATCGAAATCATCGACCGTTTTTTTGCTTCGGATGAAGTGAGTGAAATCTGGCTTACTTTCTCGGATCCGCAGATGAAGAAGGCTACCAAAAGGCTTACTTCCACTTATTTCATGGAGCGCTACCGCAAGTTTCTGAAGAATGACGGCATAGTCCATCTGAAGACGGACAGCAACTTCATGTTTACCTATACCCGGTACATGATTGAAAGAAACCGGTTGCCGGTGGATGTGATGACGGAAGACTTATACCATTCCGGCATGGCTGATGAAATACTCAGCATCAAGACCTATTATGAACAACAATGGCTGGATCGTGGTTTGAATATCAAGTACATCAAGTTCCATCTTCCGCAAGCAGGCGAGTTGCAGGAGCCGGATGTGGAGATAGAACTGGATGAGTACCGCAGTTATAACCGTAGCAAGCGTAGCGGACTGCAAACCAGCAAGTGATGCGAATCAGTAGTAGTTTAAGCCACTGATTCGCATAAAAATAGTAAATAGTAAATTGTCAAATAGTAAATGCAATGGCATTATATCCAAAATTAATCCTTGATGCATTGGCAACAGTGCGTTATCCCGGCACCGGAAAGAACCTTGTCGAGGCAGAGATGGTAGCCGATAATATGCGAATTGACGGGATGAAGGTCAGCTTCTCGCTGACGTTTGAGAAACCGACCGATCCTTTCATGAAGTCGATGGTGAAAGCTGCCGAGACAGCTATACACACATATGTCTCTCCCGAAGTGGAGGTTGTGATTACCACAGAGAGCCGCCAGGCGGCGCGACCGGAAGTAGGCAAACTTTTGCCTCAGGTGAAGAATGTTATCGGAGTATCTTCCGGAAAAGGTGGTGTGGGTAAGTCTACGGTTGCTGCTAACCTTGCTGTATCTTTGGCAAAGTTGGGTTACAAGGTAGGGTTGCTGGATGCAGATATTTTCGGGCCTTCTGTTCCTAAGATGTTCCAAGTGGAAGATGCCCGTCCTGTGGCGGAGAACATTGGTGGACGTGATTTAATTGTTCCGATAGAGAAGTATGGCATCAAGCTGCTTTCCATCGGTTTCTTTGTCGACCCCGATCAGGCCACCTTGTGGCGCGGAGGCATGGCAAGCAATGCTTTAAAGCAACTGATTGGTGATGCCGACTGGGGAGAACTGGATTATTTCCTTATTGACCTTCCTCCCGGAACGAGTGACATTCACTTGACCGTGGTGCAGACCTTGGCGCTGACGGGGGCTATCGTTGTCAGCACACCGCAGGCTGTGGCACTGGCAGATGCACGCAAAGGCATCAATATGTTCACCAATGACAAAGTGAATGTGCCTATCCTCGGTTTGGTAGAGAATATGGCTTGGTTTACACCTGCCGAACTGCCGGAGAATAAATACTATATTTTCGGTAAAGAAGGAGCCAAGAGGTTGGCGGAAGAGATGAATGTACCGTTGCTGGGGCAGATACCTATTGTACAGAGCATCTGTGAGAGTGGTGATAAGGGCACTCCGGTTGCTTTGGATGAGAATACAGTGACCGGGCGTGCGTTCCTGCAACTGGCTGCTGCCGTAGTCCGTCAGGTAGACCGCAGAAATATGGAAATGGCGCCGACACGGATTGTGGAAGTGCATAAATAAACATGGATATTTTCCTTATGAAAAAGGAGCAATTGCCCGTCGCCGGGTAACTGCTCCTTGTTCATTTAAACTTGTTTAGAGAGAAAATTAGTTTATTTAGTTGGAGTAACAGTGGCATTCTGGACAGCAGGTTTTTTCTCCGGTTCTTGCAGACGGAACATGATGGGGACTGTATATTTTACGTTTACAGCTTGTCCTCTTTGCATGCCGGGTTTCCACTTGGGCATGATGGTAGTCAGACGGATTGCTTCAGCGTCCAGCAGTGGGTCGGCACCACGGATTACTCTGGGGCATATGATGTTCCCTTCTTTATCCACTATAAACTGTATGACCACTCTTCCCTGAATCTTAGCTTTTTGTGCAGCTACCGGATATTTGATGTTTTTACTGATGAATGCCATCATTGCAGACATGCCGCCGGGATATTCCGGCATTTTTTCTACGACTTCGAAAACGGTTACTTCCTCCGGGTAGGTTGTCTCTTCGGGAGCGTAACCCACTACTACCATTTCATCTATCTTGTTTTCAATGGGAGCATACTTAACTTGTGTATTGTCTTCTGTCAGACGGAACATCACGGGAACTGTATATTTTACTCGTACGGCTTCTCCTTTTTGTGTACCGGGTTTCCATTTGGGCATGACACTGACTACGCGCACGGCTTCTTTGTCCAAATCAGGGTCAACACCACGAAGCACTTTCGCATTGGCGATGCTACCGTCTTTTTCCACCACGAATTGTACGGTTACCCGCCCTTGTGTACCTTTCTTCATGGCTGCTTCCGGATACTTGATGTTCTTTTTCAAATATTCCATCAGTGCTGACATTCCTCCGTCGGGGAATTCGGGCATGTGTTCTACTACCTCGAAAATACCATTCGCATCGGGGGCGAGTGTAGGTGGGGTGTACTGATGCTCATCCATGTTGATGGTGCGTGTGGTTTCTCCTTGAGAGAGAACAAAAATGAAGTTGTTCCCGGTTTGGGAGGTGGCATACATCGTGGCATGTTTCAGTCCGTTCATGTCTAAGGTGATGTCGGTCTTTCCATCTCCTCCGGTCTTGAAGTCCAGTTGTTTTCCCGCCAGCGTGGTTTGGATTTTTACGTTCGGCACAACTTTCCCTTGCTTGTCTACTATAGTGACGTGGAAGGTCGTTTCGCCTTTCTGTTCAGGATTCATAATACTGAGGGGCAGCTCTTCTATTGCCGTTAGGGTGGGCATCCATATCTCGGAAGTCCGTGCCACGGTTTCGATATTGCTGACAATCATAAGTAAGGCCGCTAAAGGAAGGAACATCAAATATTTGGTTCTTCCTATTTCTTTTGTTCTCTTTTTGTTCATCATCTTGATGCGTTTTTTTAGAGGTAAAACATTGAAACTGTTATAGATAGTTGCTGCAGCCTTTTGATGTGACAATCCTAACAAATGGTACTGGTAGGTTTTGGAGTCATAGCCGTTTTCCAATACGCGGGCGTCGGCCATATATTCCAGATTGGTACGGATTTCCCGTTTCATGAGCCAGGCAAAGGGATTGCACCAGCAGAAAATGCACACCAGTTCACTGATGATGACATCAATGGAGTGCCATTGCCGGGCGTGTGTCTGCTCATGGGTCAATATTTCGTTGAACTCCTCTTCCGTATGCGAGGACGGATGGATAAAAATCCAGTGGAAAAAAGAGAAAGGCCCGTCTGCCTTGGGAAGCAGATGTATACTTGTGTTGCCTATTTGTATCTTGCGGCATCGGCATGCCAGGCGGATGATGCCTGCCAGTTGCACGACGAGGCGTATCATCAGCAATGCCGCTATTCCCCAATAGGCGATATTGGCATATTCTGAAAGGATGCTTTTCCAGTCGGTCGGAGCCGCTTCGGTGCCTACTGTGAGTTCCGGCAGTACAACGCTGGCATAGAGGTCTGCCATGGCTACCATCGGTTCCTGCTCCGTAATCCACGTTTGTATGTTCAGCAAAGGTACGGCGGCGGAAACGGCAAAGAAACAGAGCAGTGCGGTTCTGCGCCAGCCGAAAAACGTGTCTTTGTAGAAGAACAGCCGATAGAATGCATAAAACAGTACTATCGCTACGTTCACTTTCAGAAAATAGGCTAACATGTTTACTCCTTTCCTTTCTCTATCATATCTATAATGTCTTTCAGGTCATTGGCCGAAATCTTTTGGTCTTTGGCGAAGAACGAAACCATTTCCTTATAAGAATTTTCAAAGTAGTTGCGCACAAAACCGCTCATAAAGGTACGTTTGTATTCGCTTTCGCGTATAAGCGGAGTATACTGGTAGGTGTTGCCTACACGTGCGGCACGGATATACTGCTTGCGCTCCAGGTTTTTCACAATAGATGCTACTGTTGTGTAGGGAGGCGCCGGTTTGGGGTATTTGGCAACAATGTCTTTTACGAAGCAACTGCCCAGTTCCCAAATGTACAACATTGCTTCTTCTTCTTGTATCGTTAACTTTTCCATGGATAAAGTATTTAAATGAATTCAATGCAAATCTACGAATATTTCGTAAAGTAGCATCAAACAGTGAGTTAATTAATCTAAATGTTCCTGCTGTGTGTATATTCTTTTGCCAGATTGAAAAGAACATGGCTGTTGATAATCTTCTTTTGGCTAAGATTGTCTATCTTTGCAGAAGAAGCGAAGACTGGCGGCACCTCAGCATAAAAAATGAACGGGTTCATTTTATTCTGCATTCGGTTTGCGCTGTCTTTGTTGCAATGAATTCTTTTACCTTAAATAAAGCAGAAATATGGGAACAGTTAAATCGTTGTTGCTGGGAATGTGCTTCGTATTGGGTGCATGCACAAGCCAGACTTCTACTGTGCAAACCACAGAGAAGGGAACTCAATGGGAATGGCAGAATGGTACCATTGTTGTCAAAACTCCCGAGCGTCCGGCAGGACAGAAGAGTGTATTGGGACTGACTACTCCGAAGTTGGAGGCAGTCCGTGTGGGTTTTGTTGGTTTGGGGATGCGTGGTCCCGGAGCAGTGGAACGTTTCACTTATATTCCGGGTACGCAGGTAGTGGCTCTTTGTGATTATGAAGAGGCCCGTGCAGATAAATGTCAGGAGCTCTTGAAGAAGGCATCCATGCCCAAAGCCGCCGTCTATTCCGGTGATAAGGGATACGAGGAACTCTGCAAACGTGATGACATAGACTTGGTTTATATTGCTGCGGACTGGCTGCATCACTTCCCCGTTGCCAAGTGTGCGCTGGAGAACGGAAAGAATGTAGCGATAGAAGTACCTTCGGCCATGAATCTGCAGGAATGCTGGGATTTGATTAACTTGAGTGAATCTACCCGTAAGCATTGCTTCATTCTGGAGAACTGCTGCTATGACTGGTTCGAGATGAATACGCTGAACATGGCGCAGCATGGCGTGTTCGGTGAAGTTATCCGTGCGCAGGGTGCTTATATACATAATTTGAGCCCGTTTTGGGACCATTATTGGAAGAATGGAGAAAATGACAAGCTGGGCTGGCGTTTGGACTACAACATGAAGCATCGTGGTGACGTGTATGCCACCCATGGCCTTGGCCCGGTGGCGCAAGCACTGGATATTCACCGTGGTGACCGTATGGAAACGTTGGTAGCCATGGATACCAAGTCTGTAGTGGGCAAGGAGCTGGTAGAAAAAAGAACCGGCGAGGAGTGCAAGGAATTCCGTAACGGTGACCATACCACGACCATGATTCGTACAGCCAATGGAAAGGTGATTGAGATTCAGCACAATGTAATGACACCACAGCCTTATAACCGTTTGTATCAGCTTACGGGTACCAAGGGATTCGCCAACAAATATCCGGTAGAAGGGTATGCGCTTGACGCTGACCAGCTGAGTGCATCGGGCGTTCAGCCCAAAGTGGATGATTTGAATTCACACGGTTTCCTGCCGGAGACGGAGATGGAGGCACTCGTGGAGAAATACCAGCATCCCATTTTAAAGAAGTACGGTGAGATGGCGAAGGAAGTAGGAGGTCATGGTGGCATGGACTTCGTGATGGACAGCCGTCTGGTATATTGCCTGCAAAACGGTCTTCCTTTGGATATGGATGTATACGACCTTGCTGAGTGGTGCTGCCTTGCAGAATTGGGAGAACTTTCTATGGACAACGGTTGTGCGGCTGTGGCATTCCCCGATTTCACCCGTGGTGAATGGAATGTGGTGAAGGGCTACAAGCATGCATATGCAACTCCGGAAGAGGAAGCGGCTGCTATGGAGAAGGCAAAGGCATTTACTGCTAAACTGAAAGAGCAGGGAGCCAAGGAATGGGCTGAAAAGTAATAGCGGTATACTGATAAAACAAAAAAACAGCAGGTGATAAGCCTGCTGTTTTTTTGTTTTATCAGTTTGTCATTTAGTCACTTTCAGCAACTCTTCCTTCATCTTCTCTACTCCCGGAAAGCCGGTTTGTCTGAACGTGGTGTTTCCTTCGCGGTCTACAATCAGATAAGTCGGTACCCCTTCTATCTTGAATGTATCCGATAGGTATTTCCATTGGGCATCTGTCAGACGGAAATGTTCGCCGTGGATGTCGGGAATCATATTCTCCCAGGTCTTCAAGGGGGAGGTTTCGCCGGTGATGTACAGATATAGGATATCCTTGTCTTTCAGTTCCTCCTTCATGGGGGCCATCGTCTTGTTTGCCATACGGCATGGACCGCACCAAGTGGCCCAGAAATCTACTAACAATACTTTTCCTTTGAATTTGCTGATGATAGAAGTGAACAAATCTTCGTTGCTGACGTTGGCGTCCACTTGGTTGATGGTATAGCCCGTCTTTTTCTTGTTGGCTTCGAGTTGTGCCAGCAGTTCGTCATTGGCGGCAGTCAGCATTTCACGGTATGCGGCGGGCATGGCGGCAACGGTGGCCTTTTGCTCGTCGGTGAGCGGGGTGAAGTTCTTGATACCCCGGTAGAGGGTGACATTGCGGGCTATATCGAAGAAGATACCTTTGTCGGTTCCCCAGGCTTTGGCCAATTCTCCACTCCGTTCGACATTCCTTGAAGCCATTTGTACATACTGGTTGGACAAGACTGCCTGCGGCACATTCAATATACTCATATCTTCGTCGGACACGTAGTTGGCGGGTACTTTCCGGGCAAGTTCCTGATAGTAGTTGTTTGCTTCCTCCCGTTTGATGAGATTGGCGTGTAGGGCAGCCGATGTCAAGATGCTGGCAACGGAAGACAGCATGGCATTTGTAATCAGTTTGTTATTGATAGTCAAAAGTTGTCGGGTAGAAGCACTATAAGGCAACTTGTCTATTGCTTCTTGTGTTTCGTCGGATATTTGAAGTACGTATGCTTTGGCTGCATCAATATCCTTGCCAGCCAGTGCAGCTATGTTTTGATAGAGCTTGTCTTGCATGTCGATGCTGAGGTGGTTTCCGTTCAACTCTTGTGCCACGGTTTCCAGCGGTCCGTTGATATATACCATTTCTCCATAGGGTTTCCCTTCGCTGTGGAATTTAGACTTGCGCCGGGAAGCTTCGCGTAGATTGACGTATATTTCTGTTGTCTTGCCGGGTTCCATGAAGAACTGGAGCATATGCTCTCTACCCAAATATATGGTACATGGGGTAGTGCCGGGCAATGTTACTTCTTTGGTGAAACTGCCGTCAGGCTGGATGTCGAGTGGTATGTCCGTGATGTCTCCTTTGATATTCTCCCACACGGCAATACTGATTGGCATTCCCATATTGGGGCGTGAATCCAGGAGTTTTCCTTTCAGCATGGCTTTTCCGTATTGGATGACCGGTTCGGGAAGTTCGGCATTAGGGTCGGCTTTGTGTACTACGGCGTTCTGGGGAAGTGCCAGTTCCGGCAGTTTCTTGCTTTTCAGTTGTATTCCCCAGATGCTGAATCCGTTTTCCACCTTTTCGCCTTCGGTGAAGTCGAAGGAGGTAGCATTGTCGGATAGGGGAGGAAAGACCAACTGGAATTCCGCTTCGCCCGATTCGGGCATCCAAAATTCTTTACCTGGTATGATGCCTATACCGGAACGCAGTTGGTAGGTTTCTCCGTTATTGTCTGTCAGGTAGCTGTCGGGTGCAATCTGTATCCAGTACTTGGGACGATACTTGGCATAGATGTGGAGCACGGTTGCCGTGTCACTGATGACTACTTTACTCACTTCGATGGAAGTCGTGTTTCTTACGATAAACGCTGGTTGGTCAATCACACGGTTTTTGGCTTGCAGGGTACAGCAGATGCACAGTAGGAAGCCTGCTAAGAGTAAATGAATGTGTCTCATATAAATTGTTTTTTGCGAAATTACGAATGTTTCGTAAAGAAACAAGCATGTGGGAGTTAATTGATGTAAAATACTTCCATTTCTTCGTTTTTCAAAGAAACCTTGTATCTTTGCCATCTGATACTTAACACTTAATATCTTGTCATATGAGAACCAGAATTCTTTTGATGGGCTTGTTGTTGGCCGCTGTTGCCAATGCCCAGACTATCTATCATGATGCTTCCGCCTTCCCCCTTCTGGGCAAAGCAACAGAATCTACCCTTACCCGCTATGAGCGTCTGCCGGACTCTCTGCAGAACATCTCCCGCAAGCCGTTGTGGGACTTAGGCCGCAACAGTGCCGGACTCGCCGTGCGCTTCCGTTCCAACTCTACAAGCATTTCTGCCAAATGGGAAGTAAGGAACAATATGAGTATGAACCACATGACACCGACCGGCATTAAAGGCCTCGACCTCTACTGCTTGCAAGACGGCAAGTGGATATTTGCCGGTAGCGGACGTCCGCAGGGCAAAATCAATAAGGCGACTATCGTAAGCAATATGTTGCCCGAGGAGCGCGAATACCTTTTGTACCTTTCTTTATATGATGGGGTTACCTCGCTTTCCATCGGCGTGGATTCTTTATCCGCCATTACCCCGCCGGCAGTAGACTTGCCGAAACGTGAGAAGCCGGTGGTATTCTATGGTACCAGCATCTTGCAGGGAGGCTGCGCTTCCCGTCCCGGCATGGTGCATACCAATATTCTGGAACGTTGGCTCAATCGTGAGTGCATCAATCTGGGATTTAGCGGCAATGCCTTGCTCGACCTGGAGATTGCCGATGTCATAGCCGGTGTGGACGCTTCTATGTTTGTCCTCGACTTTGTGCCCAATGCTACCGTGGAGCAAATGAGAGAGCGTGCCGATAAATTCTATACCACTATCCGCAGCAAGCATCCCGATACGCCTGTCCTTTTCGTGGAAGACCCTCTCTTTACCCACTCTCCTTTTGACACCAGGATTGCCAAGGAGGTAAAGGACAAGAATGAGACATTGAATGCCTTTTTCCGTTCTTTGAAGCAACGTGGAGAGAAAAACATCTATTTCCTTGCTTCCCGTGACATCATCGGCCACGACGGGGAGGCTACAGTAGACGGCATTCATTTTACCGATTTGGGCTTTATGAGGTATGCTGAGATACTTTACCCGATATTGGAGAAACATATGCGACCGTAATTAGGTATTACAACCGTTTGTCTGTTTGCTGCCTTGCCGATGCTGTAGGGCAACTATTTGTTTCCTTTAACAAAACAGTCTGTTTCCTATAAGGGAACAGACTGTTTCAATATGGCGAACAAACTGTTTTTATATATTGGAACAAATTGTTCTGATACGCTGAAACAAAGTGTTCAAACGCATGTGAACACTTTGTTTCGTAGGCTTGGAACAATGTGTTACGCTTCTATACTCTTATGCTTCTTATACTCTTCAATCACATGTTTCCTGCTCTGCAATATCTGCCAGCGATATACCAGGCACGTGGTGATGAAGTAGAAGCCCGTTTGTATCCATAGTGCTTGGTACTCGAAAGAGACTTCATTGAGTGTGGCTCCCATGCTGTTGATGCGTACGTAGCCGTTGATGCCGAAGGTAGAAGGGAAGATGTACGAGAAGTACTTCCAGAAAGCGGGCATAGCAGCTCCCGGCCATGAAATGCCGGAGAGGAACAGCAGCGGCACGGAGGTGAACACGAACAGCAGCATGCACGTTTCGCGGTTGCGGATGGCAATGGATGCTGTCATGGCAAAGAAAATACAAGCGGCCAGGTAGGGCAGGGTGAACAGAGTCAGGACACCGGGTATCGCTATTTGGTTGAGGCTGAAAAGCCATGGAACCACACACAGTATATATACCGATACCAGTGAATATACCATGAAGTAGCTCAGCCCTTTTCCCATCACAATGCGTAGTGTGCCGTTGTAGTGGCGGTTGATAGGCACCAGGTCGCGGAAGCGGTTCTGTTCGCGTGCCGTCCCGGCAGACAAGCCGATGCCGAGTAGCAGCGTTTGCTGGATAATCAATACCAATACTGCCGGAATCAGGAAAGCGGCAAATCCGTTGGTTGGATTATAGAGGGCGACATCCTCATACTCTATCGGGTAGGCGGTAATCTCGTCCTGGCGGTCGGTGGTATTGGCGCTTCGCTCCACTTTGATGTCTGCGTTCATGGCAAGCGACACGTTGGTGTTGGCAGTCAGCAAGGCTTTGTAATACAGCAGTCCGCTCATGTCGCAGAAGATGCTGACCTGCGTTTGCTTACCGCGTACAATGTCGTCGCTGAAGGTGGAGGGGATGTAGATAATACCGTATGCCCTGCGGTCCTTCAACATCAGTTTGGCTTCTTCCATATCAGCGCAGTAGCTCACGAGGCTCACTTCGGGACTGGAGTCCACTTTCCGCAGGTATTCGCGGCTCAACGAGGAGCGTGAGTCATCCACCACGACAGTGGGCACTTCGTGGATAGTTTCGTTGGTATAGATGAAAGCGTATATCAACGGATAGACCAACGGAACGAGCACGAAGAAGATGAGCACGCCCTGGTCGCGGAAGGTGGTGCCGAATTCCCGTTTCCATATATAGAACAAGTCATGAATGCCTTGTATCACTTTCTGTCTGAACGTCAGGTCTTTCATTAGGGCATGTATTTATAGTAAACCAACGCTCCTTTCAGCCTATGGGCTATAAGGAACGGGAGCATCATGAAAATAAGCAGCGCTACGTAGTTGACCCACGAGTAAATCATGGGGTATCCATTCAGTGCCTGGTCCACATAAATCAGGAAATAGTGGCGCAGGGGGAACAGATTTGCCAATGCCTGCAATACGGGGTGCATGCCCATGGCAGGGAATGACAATCCGCACATGGAGAAAGAGAGTACGCCCCATAGGGAAGCGAAACTGAGTCCCAGACGCAGGGTAGGCAGGGTTCCTATCATCAATATTCCCATGCCTTGCGATGCCAGCACCAGGCAAAGAGTGGCAAGCAGCATCGGCAGGATGCCGCTGTTGCAGGGAAAATGGAGGAAACCGTAGAGGTATACATTATATAATATTCCCATCAGGAAGAAGATGGCGGTATGCGGCAGCAGTTTGCCGGCAAGGGAAATCCAGATGGAGTTGTTGCCCATGCGCAGCCATTCGCGGGCGGTGCGGTCTTTTATCTCGACTCCGATGGAATAGACGGTTACCATGAAGATAAGCAGCATCAATACGCCCGGTGCAAAGGTGTTGCACAGATATACGGAGTAGTTCAGCCACGGGTTATTGAGTGGATGTGTATCTATGACGATGGGTTGGAGGAAGGCCATCGCTTGTTCCTCGGTAGCTCCTTTGGCATATAGGGTGCTACGTGCTGCGGCACCGGATGCCAATTCGCTCATCATCTTCATGTCCTTGAAGAGGAGTGAACCTGCGATGAGCAGGGTATTGTTTGTATAGAAAGAGAGTTTGGGCTGCCGTCCGGCCTGCGCTTTGGCAGAGGTACCTTCGGGAATGTAGAAGAAACCGTAAATCTCTCCGCGCTGCATGGCGGTACGGGCTTCGTTGATGGTAGGGTAGCGGGCGACGACGGCTGTCTGCTCAAAAGCGTCCAAGTTACGTATCAGCTGGCGTGAAGTGGCACTCATGTCTTGGTCCACCACACCTACGGGCATGTCCGTAGGAAGCCCGGAGTCCATCAGCGTGGTGAAGAATATGTAGCAGAACAACGGTGCTATCACCATACAGAACAGATAGAGCGGGCGGGAAACAAGACGGCGGCATTCGCGTCTTGCTACATTCCACAAAGCCGTATGTTTCTTATTTCTTTCCATCATCCTCTCCAATAACTCATAACTCCTTTACTTCTTCAATACAACACTCATTCCCGGACGCAGTCCTTCCACCTTCTCTTGCGGAGCGGCTTTTACTTCGAATGTTTTCAGGTCGAACTGGCCGGTAGTCTTGGTCGCTTTCCAGGCGGCATATGTGCCGAGGTCTTTCATATAGTACACTTTCAGGCGGATATTCTTATCGAGTGCAGGGATGAACGCCTCGAATTCGGTATTCATACCCAACCCTTGCAGCAAGTCCTCGCGTACATTGAAGGTTATCCACATATCGTCCAGAATGGCGATGTTCATAATGGGAGCACCCGTGCCCACGAGCTCGCCTACTTTGGGGAATATCTCGGATACCTCACCGGCAGTCTGTGCAATCAGGTAAGTTTCCTTGATGTACGATTCAACTTCGGCCACAGCTCCTTTGGCACGTTCCACCAAGGCAGCGGCAGCGGCTTTGTCCTCGCGTTCCGCACCGTTCTTGGCCATATCATACTGGGCTTTGGCGGCTTTCTCCGTAGCCCGGGCTGCATTGCGTTGGGCGGTAACTTCGTCAAGCTTTTGTGTAGACATCACGCCTTGGTCGTGCAGGTTCTTCACACGCGTGTAGGATTTTTCGGCAATCTCCAGTCCGGCCAGTGCCTTTTGCCACATTTCATAGGCAGCTTGTATCTGTTCCCGACGGGCGCCTTTTAGAGCTTTTTCGTTCTGGGCTTGGGCTGCCGATTCGGCGGCGCGTGCTTGTTCCAGTTTGGCCTGCACGTCCGGAGCCTCCAAAATGGCAAGGGTGTCTCCGGCTTGTACGCTTTGTCCCTCTTTTACACGAAATTCCAGAATACGTCCCGGCACTTTGCTCGATACTCGATACTCCGTTACTTCTGCTTGTCCTTGCACAATTTCCGGCCCTTTACGCAACATGAAGAAACCTACAAGGGCAACGATGGCAATCACTCCCGTCAGCGTGAGGAATGCCAACAACATGTTACTGTTTTGTGATTTTGTATCCAACATATTATTTACTATTTGACTGTTTACTATTTACGATTGAAGAAACTATCAATTATCAATTGTCAATTCCCCCGTTGCCTTTCTCAGATAGATTTCCGTCAGTTTTACGTCAATCTGTGCGTCTATCTTTTCCGATTGGGCAGAAAGCCATGCGGTGTGCGCTTCGAGCACATTGCTGGCAGGTATAACGCCTTCCTCAAAGCCAAGTGTGGCGTATCTCAGGTTCTCGTTGGCTTTTTCCAGGTTCTTTTCGGCCATGGTCAGTTTCTTGGCAGCTTCGTTCACTTGGAAAGCCGACTGGTTGACCTGCAGCTCTATCTTTTCTTTGGCGTCATCCAACTGGTATTGGGCGATGCGTGCTTCCGATTTGGCTGCTTTTACTTTATAGATGCCTTCGCCCCAGTGCCAGATGGGTACCGACACCATGACACCCACATTCCACATCCCCTTGAACTTTTTCTCGAAACTGTTGAAGACGGAAGGGTTGGTTGCCATATAGCTGCCCATTAGTGCTATGGAAGGAAGATATTCCGAACGGGTGACATTTACTTTCTGCTTATAAATCTGCGTGGCAAGTTCCAGGCTACGCACTTCGGGACGGGTAGCATAAACATTGTTGATGTCGATGGCACCGTTTTCCGGAGTAGTGGGAGCCAGGTCTTCCTTCTGTTCGTCTGTGAGCATGACGGGAGTGGAAAGGTCGAGACCACACAATTGGCACAGCAGCATCCGGGCAAGGCTCAGGCCATCGGTTACTTTGGTCAGGGTCATTTCGGCCTCATTCACTTTTACTTTGATGGAGAGTCCGTCTGCTTTGGTGGCAACGCCTTCGGCAATCATTTTGTCAACGTCGCTGTCGAGCTTCTGCAGTAGTTTCAGATAACCTTCTGCCAGCTTCTTTTTATGGGCAAGGGACACTACCTGCCAATATGCCTGGTCTGTACTCAGGATTACTTCCTGCATACCGGTGTTGTGCTGCTGGCGGGCCAGCTCTTCGGCGTATTTGGTAATTTTGTTGTAGGCACGTATCTTGCCGCCCATATATAGGGGTTGGGTCAAGGTCAGTGCGCCCGCATACATGTTGCGGGTGTCTGTACGAAAGGCGTCAACCAAGGATTGGCCTGCACCGTCGAGGGCACCTACCAGGCTTTGTCCTAAAGCCGGCAATTGGCCTGCCAGTTCTGGATGAAGCTGTGCGATGACTTGGGCAGCCTGCTGTAACGGTCCGCTGAGACTTGTACCCAATCCGGACAAGGCTCCTTTCTGAGCGTCGCTGAGGATGGACAACTCTTTTTGACTGCGCATATATCCGCCGCTGGCCGAAATGTTGGGAAGGTAATTAGTAAATGCCGCTTTCCTTTGATAGTGGGCGGCGTTGATTTTTTCCTGGCTTATCAGCAGTTCTTTGTTGTTGGAGATTGCCAATGCACGGCAACTATCCAAGCTTAATGCTTCCTGGGCCTTCATGGGGAAGGATAGGTATGCCAAACAGATGAAACAGAAGAACTTTTTCATTGGGCTATACATTAATTAAGGTGATGAATCTGTTGTTTATACAGCAACAATAATTGCATAAACAACGATGCAAATGTATAGGCTTTCAATGAT
The DNA here is from genome assembly GCF_003602795.1 of Bacteroides sp. AF34-31BH. Lineage (NCBI taxonomy): Bacteria > Pseudomonadati > Bacteroidota > Bacteroidia > Bacteroidales > Bacteroidaceae > Bacteroides > Bacteroides sp. AF34-31BH. The sequence continues at coordinate 760,547 of NZ_QTLV01000001.1, read as the reverse complement.
ATTGCAAAATAATTTAGATTTTTTTGTATTAATTCAAGCTGAATGATTGCGAACCGATAAGGGTACCGTCAGCAAAAATGTCTACGCGGTAGGTGCCTGCATAGAGGTATTCTTCTACATCCCAATATACGGTGACGGCTTGCTCTTCTCCGTTGTATTCTATATACTTCTTGATGGAATATACCAGTTCCCGGTTCTCGTATGGGAAGGTGTTCGAGGAACTTTTGGTCAGCACGTCATTGTCCGGTTTGGTGATGCGGATGTAGAGGGTACGTTCGCCGGTCTCTGCAGTGATGTTTTTCACGATGGAGAAGTTTATTTTGAACTTCACGATGTCTTTCACCTTCTTGGCAGTCTTGCCGCGTTTGTTTGTGGGCTGCACAGAGATGTTGGTGGCGTCCAGTTGGGCGGCAAGTGTCACGGTCTTGGTAAGGTTCTTCTTCTCTTCGGACAAGTTGCTGATTTGCCGGGAAGCGGCGTTGTACTTCTTGGTGACATCGGCTATGATTTCCTTCTGTTGAGCAGTCAGGCGGTTCAGCGAGTCAATCTGGTTGATATAGCCTATCATGACTTTGCGGAGAGAGGCCAGTTCCTTCTTCAGACGGCGTATCTCGGTGGCATTGCTGCTCTTCACGGTGCGGAGTTCTTCCAATAAACGTTGGGTCTTCAATTGTTCCTGCTCTAAGAGTACGGAGAGGGAGTCGTTGGAGACTGTCAACTTCAGTTCGTCATATTGTCTGGCGAAGTCTGTGTATTGATTTTCAAGGTCTTCTTTATCCAGATTGAATTCCATCACCAGTTCCTTGTTGGTTTGCTTTTCGGAAATCAGCAGAATGGTAACTCCTATTAATAATAAGATAAGGAGGCTGCCTGCCACGATGAGAAGTGTATTCTTCTTAACTGCCATTTTTGATAATGATTAATGGTTAAGTGATTAATGGTTGGTGGCTGATTATTCGTCCTACATTCATTAATCGTCCGCAAAATTAATCATTAATCATTAATCATCGTCCACTAATCATTGGCTAAATGTGTATTTAACTAAAATTATTACGGAAATATTTCTCTAATTACGAAGTTCGCTGTACTTTTGCGTCATCTTTAAAGAACACTTATAAACAAAAAACTTTAGAAATTATGTCAAAAGTAACCGTAGTAGGTGCAGGTAACGTAGGTGCTACATGCGCTAATGTGTTAGCCTTTAATGAAGTGGCTGACGAAGTGGTAATGCTGGACGTGAAAGAAGGCGTTTCAGAAGGTAAGGCAATGGATATGATGCAGACTGCTCAACTGCTGGGCTTCGACACCACTGTTGTAGGTTGTACCAACGATTATGAGAAGACTGCCAACTCCGACGTTGTAGTGATTACTTCCGGTATTCCCCGTAAACCGGGTATGACTCGTGAAGAATTGATCGGTGTTAATGCAGGTATCGTTAAGTCGGTTGCACAGAACATCTTGAAATATTCTCCGAATGCTATCCTTGTGGTTATCTCCAACCCGATGGATACCATGACTTATCTGTCATTGAAGTCTCTGGGCTTGCCGAAGAACCGTATCATCGGTATGGGTGGTGCTTTGGACAGCTCTCGTTTCAAATATTTCTTGTCTCAGGCTTTGGGCTGCAACGCCAACGAAGTGGAAGGCATGGTTATCGGTGGTCACGGTGATACTACCATGATTCCGTTGGCTCGTCTGGCTACTTACAAAGGACAGCCGGTAAGCACACTGCTGAGCGAAGAAAAACTGAACGAAGTGGTAGCTTCTACTATGGTAGGTGGTGCTACACTGACTAAGTTGCTGGGTACTTCTGCATGGTATGCTCCGGGTGCGGCAGGCGCTTATGTCGTTGAGTCTATCATCCACAACCAGAAGAAGATGATTCCTTGTTCAGTATATCTGGAAGGAGAATACGGTGAATCAGACATCTGTATCGGTGTTCCCGTAATCCTTGGCAAGAACGGTATCGAGAAAATCGTTGAACTGGAACTGACTGCTGACGAAAAAGCTAAATTTGCTGCCAGCGCTGCTGCCGTTCACAAGACAAATGCCGCTTTGAAGGAAGTAGGTGCTCTCTAATTGAGGGTAACTTAAAATGATAAGCAAACCTCACGGTCTTTTTCCGAAAGGAAAAGTCGTGAGGTTTTTTTTATTCTCCAAAAACAAGAATCATTATGAAAAAACTACTATTAGGTATTGCTGCCGTTTGCCTGGCTGGTTTTACTTTTGCGCAGGATGCTCCGCTGTGGATGCGTCATAGTGTCATCTCTCCCGATGGGACCACCATTGCTTTTACGTATAAAGGAGACATCTATACGGTGCCGGTTGCCGGTGGACGTGCCATGCAGATAACTACCAATCCCGCATATGATACGGCTCCGGTATGGAGTCCGGACAGTAAGCGGATTGCTTTTGCTTCGGACCGTATGGGAAGCCTGGACGTCTACATTGTGGCCAAAGACGGAGGCGAACCACGACGGCTGACTACCCACTCGGGAAGCGAAACGCCGCTTGCTTTTACAGATGCCGGACATGTCTTGTTCTCTGCGGGCATCATGCCGTCTGCCGAGGCTGTTGTCTTTCCCTCTAACGGGCAGTTCAATCAGGTCTATCGAGTATCAGTGGAGGGAGGGCGCCCGACGATGATTTCGTCCATGCCTATGGAGTGCATCTCCATCAATAAGGAGGGAGCGATGTTGTATCAAGATAAGAAAGGTTACGAGGACTACTGGCGTAAACATCACGTATCGCCCATTGCCCGTGACATCTGGATGTATACTCCGGGAAAAGAACCGCAGTACCGCCAGCTGACCACTTTCGGAGGAGAAGACCGTGAACCGGTTTGGGCTCCTGATGGAAAAACATTCTACTATCTGAGTGAGGAAAACGGCTCTTTCAATATCTACCGACGTACTCCCGGAGATGCGAAGGCCGTGCAGTTGACGCACTATACCAAAAATCCGGTACGCTATCTCAGTGCCGCTACGGACGGAAGGTTGTGCTATGGATTTGATGGTGAGATTTACACCCTGCTTCCCGGTGGAGAAGCGCAAAAGGTGAACATCAGCATTGTTTCCGACAGAAACGACAAGGATATTATCCGCCAGATTAAGAGTAGCGGTGCCACGGAAATGGCAGTGTCTCCGGATGGTAAGGAAGTGGCTTTCGTTTTGCGCGGCGATGTCTACGTCACTTCAGTGGAATATAAGACTACGAAGCAGATAACGAATACTCCTTGTCAGGAACGTACCGTAGACTTTGCCCCCGATGGGCGGACACTGGTTTATGCTTCCGAACGTGGCGGGCTTTGGCAACTTTACACTTCGACGATTGTGCGTAAGGATGAAAAGCTGTTTACCTATGCCACAGAGCTGAAGGAAGAACGCTTGACAAACTCGGATGCCGCTTCTTTCCAACCCCAATACAGCCCTGACGGTAAAGAGATTGCCTTTCTCGAAAACCGCAGCACCATCCGTGTCATCAATTTGAAGACAAAGGATGTGCGTACCGTTATGGATGGCAAGTATCAATACTCTTATTCGGACGGTGACCAGTGGTTTCAGTGGAGTCCGGACAGCAAATGGATTCTTTCGGACTATATCGGTGTAGGTGGATGGAACAACAAAGATGTTGTGCTGCTGAATGCCGATGGCAAGGGTGAAATGGTGAACCTGACCGAGAGCGGATACAACGATGGCAATGCCAAATGGGTATTGGGTGGAAAAGCCATGATTTGGACCAGTGACCGTGCGGGGTATCGCAGCCACGGCAGTTGGGGAGCCGAAGACGATACTTATATCATGTTCTTTGATGCTGAAGCATACGACCGTTTTTTGATGAATAAGGAAGAAACCGCTTTACTCGAGGAAGCGGAGAAGGCAGAGAAGGAAAAAGCCGGGAAGAAAGACGAAAAGGATGCCAAGAAGAAAAAAGGGGATGCCGACAAAGATAAGGAGAAAAAGGTAGAGCCGTTAAAGTTCGACCTCGCAAACCGCTTTGACCGTATTGTACGCCTGACCGTCAACTCCTCGCATATGGCAGATGCCATGCTTTCTGCTAAAGGGGATAAACTCTATTATCTTTCTGTTTTCGAGGATGGGTACGATCTTTGGGAACACAATCTGAAAGAGAATGTTACAAAAGTTCTTTTGAAGAAAGTAGGTGCAGGCGCTTTGCAGCCTGACAAGGAAGGGAAGAATATCTTCCTTTGTGCCCGCGACGGAATGAAGAAGATAGAGATTGAAGGCAGCAAGATTTCTCCAATTGAATTTGAGGCTTTCTTCGATTACCGCCCTTATGGTGAGCGTGAATATATCTTCGACCACATCTGGCAGCAGGTAAATGATAAGTTCTATGTGGCAGACTTGCAAGGTACGGACTGGAATGGATACAAAGAAACTTATAAGCGCTTCTTGCCGTATATCAACAATAACTACGATTTTGCGGAAATGCTGAGTGAGATGCTGGGTGAATTGAACGGTTCTCATACGGGAGCGCGTTATTATGCTTCGGGCGCAGCACTTCCTACGGCTGCTTTGGGAGTGTTCTATGATGAAGCTTATGCGGGCGATGGATTGAAGATTAAAGAAATTATAGCTCAGAGTCCATTGACGAAGAAAAAGACGGATGTCAAGCCGGGCTGTATTATCGAGAAAGTGGATGGTGTTGCCATTAAGGCTGGCGCTGATTATTTCCCGTTACTCGAAGGTAAGGCAGGCCGCAAGGTGATTCTCTCGGTCTATGATCCTGTTACCGGAAAGCGGTTTGAAGAAACCTTGAAGCCCATATCTTACGGTGCCCAGAATGAGCTGTTGTATAAGCGCTGGGTGGAAAACTGCCGCAAGAAGGTGGATGAATATTCCGGCGGACGCATTGCTTATATTCACATCAAAGGTATGGATAGTCCGAGCTTCCGTAAGATTTACTCCGATTTGTTGAGCGAAAGCAGTCGTAAGAAAGAGGCTGTTGTGGTGGATACCCGCCATAACGGAGGCGGATGGCTGCACGAACAAGTAGCGACGTTACTTAGCGGCAAGGAGTATGAACGCTTTGTGCCGCGCGGCCAGTACATCGGCAGCGATCCTTTTGATAGATGGCTGAAACCTTCGTGTATGTTGGTTTGCGAGGATAATTACAGCAATGCCCACGGTACTCCTTTTGTGTACAAGACGTTGGGTATCGGTAAGCTGATAGGTGCTCCAGTGGCAGGAACCATGACTGCTGTCTGGTGGGAAAGCCAGATTGATCCAAGTATTGTATTCGGTATTCCGCAGGTAGGTTGTGTGGATATGCAGGGTAACTATCTGGAGAACCGGACTTTACAGCCGGACATCTTGGTTTATAATGAGCCGGAAGCTGTTTTGAAGGGAGAAGATGCACAGCTGAAAGCGGCGGTGGACCACTTGCTGAAGGGGTTGCAACAGAAGAGATGAGTTGTTAAAGCGCTGATTTTTATATAGAACTCAGATTATTTAACGTGAGTCCGACGAATTCAGATACTCTGTTGATTCGTCGGATTCACGTTTTTTAAAGTTTTCTCACGTCAGTGTTCTATCTGCAAGAGTGTATGACTGAGTTCCCGACATATAGGGACTTAGCCCCTTTCGCATTACGACTGTAACCCCTAAACATCCGGATGATGTCTGTGAAAACACCCGGATGTTTTACCCCAAAAGACCCGGATGTTTTAGGGTAAAACATGGGGATGTATTGGGTCAAAACATCCGGGTGTTTTGGGTATACAGTCGTAATGTGAAAGGGGCTAAGTCCCTATGTAAAGGAAACAAAGTCCCGGACTATTGTATGCTGGGTTTCGTTATCCTGTTCGGGCGCTCATTTCTTCATTCCTGGTGACTCATATCTCTCCGAATGTCCTGAAGGGGAAGTTTCTTATTTGCCTTTGAACCATTTATCAGCGAACCAGATGTATTGTTCCCAATCATAAACCGTAATGTCATGGATTCCGGTGCGGATATGGTAGGCAATGCTTCCATCTCGGACGGGGGTATCTGTGGCAGGCATCTCTGTAGACTCTAATCCTTTCTTGCCAAAAAGCTCATATACGGGAGTGGCATATACTCCGGATAGGAATTCGCCTTTGGGGTCGGCCCAGCGGTCTTCGGTTGCACTGGCTATGTAGACCGGACGGGGAGCTTGCAGGGCAATGAGCTCGTGTTGGTCGAACGGTAAATTTTCCTCCTTATCATTGTATTTCCAGAAGTTGCGGCAGAACCAATGCGTGAATTGCCGGTTGACGGCACGGACTGTTTCGCCAAAGGCACGGCGAGAGAGCGCTGCACCTCCGCAACCGGAACAGTTGGAAATGATTAGGGAAAAACGTTGGTCTGTAGCACCGGCCCATAGTGCTGCTTTGCCATGTCGGGAATGACCGAAGACGGCCACCTTGGATGCATCTATCTCTTTGTCCGTCTCAAAATAGTCCATAGCACAACTCATGGCCCATGCCCATGCTGCAATGGTCCCCCATTCGTTATCGGCAGGACGGCGTTGCTCCTTTTGGTAGAACAAAGGATGAACTCCGTTTTTGAAGGCATCATCGAAATCAGGGTCAATGTCTCCCCGGTAAATAGTGGCAAGTGCATAGCCGTTCTTCATTATCGTTTCTATGGGCCAGCGTGCCGAGGCGATACCTCTTTCGGGGAGCTTCCTCCATCTGAACTCTTTTTGTTTTTCAAGTGTAGGATATGATATGCCGGGGTCGGTGCTGATGGTGTGGTTACCTTTGAAGTTGAGTCCGAAGAACAACGGTACGGTTCCCGCACGTTGGTTGGGAATGTACATGAGTATGGTGAAATACTTTTTGTTGTCCTTTGTAAGATAGACATTGACTTCTTTTCGGGTAGCCAGTCCTCCAAGGGCATGGCTGTCTTCCGTCAATACTTCGAAATGCATGTCCTTAGGATGCTTGGGAGCCTTACCGAACATCTCTGTTTCAAAAAGTCTCAATAGTTCGGGACGGCGTTTTTTCGTCCATTGTTCTGCTGTTGTTACCGGTTTCCCGTTTTCCAGTGTCAACGCATCGGGCAAGGTGTATTCGGGAACATTCGCTTCATTGTAATTGGCTTTGGAGGCCGGCTGCTTCAAATCGACCAGATGGGTGACCTTGTCCGGACAAAGTATGGCTGCATGTGCGGCTGTCTGGGCTACTTCCTTCTCGTCATAGTTCATGCCTTTTGGGGAGTAGGGGGCTCCTATGACTTTTTGGCCGGTCAAAGCTTCGAACCAGGTACAAGCGGCGGTATATCTGCCTATTTTCAGGTCCAGATGATAGCCATCCCTATTCATGTGGTCGCCTATAAAGGTGGTGCGGGCATTCTGGATGGCAGTTCCGGAGGGGATGATTTTTTTGATGCCCACCAATCCGGCCGCTTCCTTAACGGCATCGACAATATCGGTGTACATTTTCATCTGGCTTGAATTGTAGTTCTTGAATCCCGAATGAGTGCTGTTGCCGGCATAGGCCCAAGTTTGATGCATCATTAAAACAGTCTTTTTACTGACCCGTGGCTTGACATAATTCACCAGTTCCGGGAGAGACGCTTTGTATGTCTCGTAAATGCCTGATACCGGACTTGCTTGTTGCAGGCTTACATAGTCCCATGGTTCGTCGGCAAGGGCTTTCTCAATGGTCATTTCCCGGATTTCTACCCTTTCCCCATTTTTGTCTACTTTGCGGTAGGCGTAGGCCGGTGTATTGTTGCGTATATTTTTTACATGCCGTTCCAATGAACATCCTCCGATATACATGTTGCCGATAATCATGATATAACCTTCGGACTTTCCCAGTTCGTGCAGATATTGTTCCACTGCATCTTGTGAGAAACTGTTGCCTATGGCCAGCACTCTAAGAGTGTCTGCGTCAGTTGCTTTTGCCTGCAGTCCTCCGGAGGAGGAAAGCAGTAGAGCAAGCAGGAGGAAGAGCTTTACCGATAATCTTGAAACATGCAAGTCGTTTCTTTTCATCATACCTTTGTACGCTTTAATGTATTTACTTTATAGTTACTTCTGCCAGTTTCAGCCAACCGGAGTCTGTGTAAGTACCTTTGGCAGAGATATTCAGTCCTTTTACATTACTGCCATTGCCTTTGGTCGTATCTACCAAAGCCACTGCCCAAGTATAGTTGCCTTTCTTGACTCCCTTGATTTTAGGAGTAAACTCATAAGAAGTGGGATGGTCTTTAATCCAGACCGACAAATCGGTATTGCTGTCCAGATAGGAGTAGGCTATCTGATTGTCTTGATTCAATAAGGCAAAGGCTACTTTGTATTTCTGATTCCATTGTGGTATATTGGTAGGACAGTATCCCCAGCCTAAATTGTTCCAACGATGTGCTATTCTTATTTTTGTCCCGTTCTTTATCTCTTTGGGAACCACAATGGAATCGGGATACAAACGATAACCTCCTTCGGAGATGAAACGCTCAACCAGAGGATAGGCATCACGGAACCAACTCATGGTTTCGTCTCCTACACGGAAATCCATCATGTTGACATGAGCTTCCTGACCGTCTTCAAATTCTCCTATACGAACTTCTTTGGCTGTTTTGTAACCGCTCGGGTCATTGTGGTAAGGGTGTTTGCTTACAATCCAGCCACCTTCCAGCAATACCGGACGCTTCATAATCCAAGGCTTTACATAATTCCGTTCCCACTGGCCGTAATACTCTCTCATTCCGAAAGCATCATGGCGTAAAGAAAAACCTTTCTCACAAGCACTGTCCAACAAGCGTTTACTATCGGGATCAAAGTTCTCCTCACCTGCCCAGTCTTTGCCTGCACCCATCCAACGATGGTAGTTGATAACTAAAGGTACTTTGGTGAAGTGTTTGACGTAGAGGTCTGTAATCCAATTGAACACAGCTTCCCGGTTCTTGGGGTCAATGTACTTCATGGTGTGTGCTTCACCCCATTTGCCAAGACCGTAGCCGTCTATAAATTCCACCAGGTCAGGGTCATTGTATTTTTTGGCAAATGCTTCTATGAACTTTGCATATTTCTTCTGGAAGATAGGGTCATCAGGATAGGGAGAGCGTTTTCCATTGTCTGTATAGTATTTGGCTCCTGCATCGAATACATAGGCCGGAGTGGCTTCATTTTTTCGGTCGCGGCTGTCGACAACTACACGGAAAGAGAGACGCATACCTCTGTCGAGTGCCCCTTGAATTACTTTTTTCAACTTTTCGTTGGTATCCCAGCCGTAGACTCCTTCGGCGGGATTGAAGGTACTCCAATGCGTACGGATATAGAGTGTGCGTGCATAATCGGAGATTTTCACGGTTGTTCCTTTTTCCGGTACATAGATATGGTCGTATTTCTTCCAGAAGTCATCGCTGACATTCTCATTTGCATAAACAACCCAACCACTTAAAGGGTTTCCCTGCATGGTTTTTCTGTCTGGCCAGATTTTTATATAATCAGCTTCCGTATCTACAGCCATCTTGTATATCTGGCATCCTGCTGCAAGAAACGCACCGACACCGTAAACTTCTGTCATGTCACGCGTCACTTTACGGGGGTCGGCACCGATAGGCTGTACCCAGCCAAGTTTACCGCTTGCATCTACAGCATCGGTCAGTGCCTTCCAGCCTTTTATAATGACTGGCATGAAATCGTCTTCACTCAAGAGTCCCGCATTTACGCCATAGGCCAACGCATATACAAAGAAACCGGTGGAACTGGTTTCGGGAGAAGGATAAGAAGCCGGATCCAGAAGGCTGGCATGCCAATAACCGTCTTCGTTCTGCAATCCGGCGATACGTGTGCATAACCGGATAAACAGTTCTTCGTAATAAGCGCGTTCCATCAAGCCTTTGGGCAACTCCTGCAATACTTCTGCCAGACCGGCCAGTACCCAGGCATTTCCACGTCCCCAGAACACCTTTTTGCCATTGGCTTCTTTTTTACCGAAATAATGCCAATCGCGGTAGAAAAGGTTCTCTTCCTTATCGAATAGGTATTCGTAGGTAGCCCGGTATTCATTGTCCATGAATTGGAGGTATTTCCGGTTGTTGGTTTCACGGTATAGCTTGGCATAAACCGGGGGGGCCATAAACAAGGCATCACACCAGGTCCAGCGTTCTAGGGTTTTGTTGTCACCATACTCCAGTTTGAATGTACCGTTGGATGGATGGTTGACAATCCATTCCGTACGTGCCAGGGTAGGAGCCAGTATTTCCTCTTTTTTATATTTACGGTATAAGTCAATGAATGATTGGGAAACGGTTATATCGTCTGCATGGTACAACCGCTGATGGGGTTGCCAGCAGTTTCGTCTTCCTATTTTATAGAGCCATTGATAGTAGGTGCTGTCATTGTACTCCTCTTCTGCCAGTTTAGCCCAATCTACCATACCTACATAAAGTGCTCCATTGGTCCAATCCAGGTCGTGGTGTTCGTGGGCAGTGTTAGGATTGGAAATTTGCCAGTCTGCCACTTGCTTCATTTTCTCTTTTACTTCCTTTTTGCTGAATGGCACTTGTGCCATGATTGCCATACTGATAAACAGAAAGGCTGCTGCTGTTAATTGTCTGTGTATCTTCATGATTGTTTATTGATAAAATTAAGGGAATTGCCTTTGTTCTCAATGGACGCGGACAATTCCCTTTATGAGAATCTTGAAAACTATCTTTTTACCTTTATTCGTGTTTTATTTTGTCTTTGTGCTGTTAATATCCTTCGTTTTGCGGGAATTCTGCACCCGTATTTGAATCGATTATGCTCTGAGGAATCGGCCATAATGTGTGGTAATCACGCATAACGGGCCCCGATTCTGTATTGTATTTGCGGGTACGCTCCAATAATTTGCCGGTACGGCATAAGGTAAAGCGGCGTGATTCTTCACCTACCAACTCGCGGATACGTTCGTCCAGCAAGAAGTCCATGGTCATTTCACTGTCCGTAATTTCAGGAGCATGTGCGCGACGGCGTACAACATTGATTGCTTCGCGGGCACCTGAAATATCGTTCAACCCCAACCTTGCTTCGCAGAGTAAGAGATAAGTCTCGGACAAACGGAACTTCATGCGGTCACGGTAGGAACCGGTCAAAGAAAGGTTTTCGGAACGGCCATAGAAGAATTTTGTCAGAGCCGGATAAAGACGGAAGGTGGTAAACCATGTTTCGTCTGTAATCGTGGCTTTTTTACCATAAAGGTCGGGCATGTTCTCGTTGTTGTAATACCAGTTACGTTTGATGTTGTATTCGGAATTACGAATGTCTTCTTCATCAAAGAAACCGGTATCTTCTCCAATCCACCATTTCATTGGTACCAATTGCGACAAGCCGCGGCCACCCAGTGAGTCTGCCAAAACAAAACCGGTAATCTCGAAGTATTTGGGTTCCCAGGCACGGCGTGTCCAGTCATCGGAATTTGTACCGCCACCAGTAGTGTTATATTCAAACTGCATGACCCAAATGCTTTCCATATTGCCGGATGTGCGATTTTGGTTGTTTTCAACGAATAGGTCGGAGAACACATCGCCGTTTGCTTTTGCCTTTTCACCGAAGCGGTCTTCCATCAAGTGGAAATATCCGCTGTTGATGACATTCTCTGCAGCAGTTTCAGCCTTTGCATAATCACCCTGCATCAAGTAAACCTCACTTAGTAAGTGTTCTGCCGCCCATTTGGTCAGCTTGCCGACTTTTACGGCATCAGGGTCAGTAGGCAGGTTCTCGACAGCAAACTGAAGGTCTTCTACCATGTGGGCAATAACCTCTTCCTTCGGTGTACGGGTAAAATCGATTCTGAACTGATCTTGAATCTTGTCTACATAAGGAACGTCTCCATACAGATAAACCAATGTACGGTATGCATAGGCGCGGAAAAAACGTGATTCTGCCTGATAGAGCGCCTTGTCTGTGCTATTATCCCAGTTCGTGTTTATTTCCGAGTATTTCAACATCTCATTGGCTCCTGCAATCAGACTATAAGCCCAGTTCCAGTAGGAGCCTACAATACCGGTATTTGGAGTTAATGTCAAGAAACCGAACGGTTGGATAGAACCGTCTTTGGTACCCATGGTAGCAAGGTCAGTGGCAATCTGTAATGCTTCGTAAGGGCAAGCGGCATTGTGCATGAAGGCACCGTTTTCACCCCAAGTGTTGTATTCAGAGCGTGCTTCGGCATAAAGTCCGGTAGAACCTACTTCGAAACCATAGGAACTTGTATATGTGTTGTCCGGAGCCAGTTCACTTTTCAGTTTCTCATCCAGAAAGTCAGAGCAACCGGTAGCAGACAGAGCTACTAACAGAGCTAGAGTTGCTTTTGATATATAATTTTTCATTGTATATATATTTAAGTAAGTTTAGAATGATAAGTTCAGTCCAAGTACGTAGGAACGTGCAGTCGGGTAAGAGGCAAACCAACTGTTGTCATAGTTCAATACGCTGCGTATGTCACAGAATGTATAAGGATTCTCCACACTGATATTGACTCCCAAACCGCTCAGTCCCAATTTTTTTACAAAATTCTTTTCAAAATTGTATCCTAAAGTGATATTCTTTATTTGGATGTATGTAAAGTCTTTGTAATAGCTGTGTCCGTCGAAGTTGTTATATGCTGGAGAAGCATATTTGGAATTGGTGTGTTCCGGTGTCCAGTAATCGGCATTATGCAGATAGTTGTATAGGTTGTAACTCCAACTTCCGATATTGGCTTCGTTCAACTCACGCGTAACTTTGAAGGTTCCATTCAGTAGGAATGACAAGTAAAAGTTCTTGTAAGTCAATGTATTGCTCATAGACATGAGGAAGCTTGGATTTTTTGAACCGATGATAACTTTATCATTGGAGTCAATATAACCGTTTCCGTCTGCGTCTTTCACTTTGGCAGAACCTGGTTTGGCACCTTTCTGGATCTCTTTTTCTGTACCGTCTGCTGCGGTATAGGTGAATTTGTCACCTTCCTGCCAGATGCCGTCGACGTCATAGTCGTAGTAAACTCGCAAAGGTTTGCCGATGAACCATTTATTGGTGATATCATCTTTCTTGTCACCACGCAGGTCTACAATCTTGTCACGGTTCAGTGAAAAGATGATTCCGGTGCTCCATTCGAAGTCCTTATTACGTATGTTGACGGTGTTCAAGGTAAATTCAACACCTTTATTGCGTGTTTTACCCACATTATCCCAAATGGTTTTATAGCCGTTCATGATAGGAACAGTACGTTTCATCAGCAAGTCTTTTGTGTTGGCGACATACATTTCAATGTTACCGTTGATACGGCCGTTGAAGAATGAATAGTCGATACCGACGTTGAATGTTTGGGTTGTTTCCCACTTTAGATTCGGATTTCCGACACCGTCGTTGGCCAGATAAGCACCGTTGACACCTGCTCCACCGTCACCCCAGATATAGTTTGTGAGGTGCAGACGGTCCAATGTCTGATAGGGGTTGATGGCTTGGTTACCGTTAGAACCATAAGATACGCGGAGCTTCAATTGGTCCAGCCAGTTTTGTGCATTTTCCATAAAACTTTCGGAAGCAATGTTCCATGCAGCAGCCACTGACGGGAAGAATGCATACTTGTTGTTTGCACCGAAGGCAGAATAACCGTCGGAACGTCCGGTCAGGGTCAACATATATTTTCCTGCATATGAATAATTCAAGCGAAGCATATAAGACAGCATCGAGGTTTCTGATAAACCAGAACTTACGGTTTTATTCTTTTCACCTGCATTGATGTTATGATAACTGGAATCATCGTTTACAAAACTTTCGGCGCTTGACTTGGAAGTCTTTTTCTGAGTTTGTTGTACACTGAACAAACCTGTAGCGTCGAAACGGTGCTTGCCAAATTCACGATTATATTTGAGCAGATTTTCCCAAGTGTAATCCCAGTAGTGTTCATTGTTGATGCTGGCTTTTCCGCTGGCTGTTCTACCGTCTTTGGTGTCACGGCCATAGTATGTGCCGGTAAAGTCGCTACGATAGTTGTAACCAAAGGTTGTACGGGCTGAAAGACCTTTTACCGGCAACAGAATGTCAGCATAGGTGTTGATGAAGAAGTTACGTCTTGTTTGATCTTGGTCGGCATTGACATTGGCCATCGGGTTAATAATCAGGGATTGGTCCATAGGTTCTTCATAATACTTGCCGTTTTCATCTTTGTAGATACCATAAGGACTTTGCTTTACAGCATGTTCAATATTCGGGGTTATACCACCGCCATCTCTTTGAATAAATTGGGTCTGTATACCAATAGTCAGCCATTTGTTTAATACTTGTGTGACATTCAAATTGATATTGTAACGTTTCATAGCAGAATTGTAGACTACACCTTCTTGATCCAGATAGGAAACTGCCCCCATATAAGTGGTGCTTTCAGTACCTCCGGAAATGCCTACTTGATGTTCCATGGTAAATGCATTGCGGAAAATATAGTCCTGCCAGTCGTTTGTAACGCCTTTCTTGTAATTTATAAGTTCGCTGGCACTCAGAATATTCTCAGGAGCCAATTGGTCTCCGCTCCATCCATCTTTCAGGCGTGCAATGTCTTGTTTAAATGTGATGTATTCGTCTGGAGTCATCACATCAATAGTCTGTTGGGGTTGCGACATTCTGAACTGCCCTTTGTATGTAACTTGGGGTGCACCTTTCTTGCCTTTCTTTGATTGAATCAAGATAACACCATTGGAACCGCGTGAGCCGTAGATAGCTGCTGCGGAAGCATCTTTCAAGACACTAAGGCTTTCGATGATGTTTGGGTCAATATCACTCAAAGAACCATTGTAAGGAATACCGTCCAATACAATAAGCGGTGCATTGTCAGCACTTAATGAGTTTTCACCACGTACACGGAGGGTTTGGTCTGCCCCCGGTTTCGCATCACCAGTAGTTACGCTTAAGCCCGGAATTTGTCCTGCGAGACGGTCCATCAAGTTACTGCTATTTATCATGTTCAGTTTCTTCTGGTCTACTGATACCAGACCTCCAGTCAGGTCGGACTTACGCTGTGTACCATAGCCGATTACCACGACTTCTGCCAGTGTTTTACTGTCTTCCACTAACTTTACGGTACTGTTTCTACCAGCTTTTACAGTCTGTGTCACATAACCGATATAGGAGATTTTGAGATTACTCCCTGCCGGTGCGTTGATTGTGTATTTTCCGTCAAGATCTGTAATGACACCAGTACTGGTTCCTTCCACCATGACATTTGCTCCGATAATCGGTTCACCACTTTCGTCAATTACTGTACCAGAGATGTTCTGTGGTTGTCCGGATATTGCCTTGTTATTCTTTCCGGTATATAAAATAATGTGTGTTGCGTCGATTTCAAATTTAACATTGGTCCCTTTCAATAAGGCTGCTATTGTCTTATTAATAGTTTCATTCTTAACATTCAAGCTGACTTTCTGTTTGATGTCTATTTGCTGCGATTCATAGAAGAAAGTGTATCCGCTTTGCTTTTCCACTTTTGGCATAGCCTCTGATAATGGGATATTTGTGAACTTCAGTGTGATCAGTTTCTCTTTCTTTTGTGCAGAAACCGGGGCACATAGAAATACCAGTATAAGAATGATGAGTTGTTTTCTTATATCCATAATTGTCTTAAATTTAAAGATTAATGTAGGTGTTTACTTTTCGTTAATTATTAAATAATGTGCATTTCTCATTTGTTTGGCATAAGTTTTTAATTTTGTTACTGTTTCATTTTACTTTTTGTTTTGTGTCTGCAAACGAAATTGTCAACTCATTCTCTTCGTTAAAGGTATATTTCATAGGTTGGATGCGTGCCATGATGCGGAGTATTTCGTCCAGCGGTTCGCTACGCAACGTAAACGTATAGAAATATTTATTGGATAATGTAGGATCCACGTCTATCTTTACCCGATACCATTTAGAAAGCAGTTTGCAAATGTCTCCCAATGAACGGTTTCTGAATACGAGTTGTGTATTTGCCCACGAAGAGGCAAAATGTACATCATCTTTTTCTACCTTAAGTGTCAGGGTTTTCCGATTAAAAGTAGCTGTTTCGCCCGGTTTGAGGAAACGGTTCTCTGTCTCGGTTTCCAAAGAGACGGACCCTTCTACCAAACTCACCAATGTATTTTCCGAACCGGGGAATGCATCGACATTGAATTTGGTTCCGTGAACTACGATACGCATACCTTCTGTCTGCACGATAAAAGGTTTGTCAGCATCGTGTGCTACATCGAAGTAAGCTTCACCAGTTACATTTACGATACGCTCATCCTTATTCATTTGTGATTCGTATTGCAAAGAGGTCTCTGTATGCATCCATACTTCGCTTCCGTCAGGAAGGAGAACCTTAGACTTACCCGACAAATTAGAGTATAACTGCGGCATGGCTTCAGGCTGTCCGTTAAGGAATCCTATGTAGAATGAGCAACCGATGGCAACAGCTATACATGCAGCTACTGCGTAGCGGTATATCCGTTTCAGTTCGAAGCGTTTCTTTGCAGGTTTTGCAGTCTGCTTAGGCTCGCTGGCGTGCATACGGTTGACAAGTTCATTCCAATAATATTCGGTATTGGGCGTGTAGTTTTCTACATTTGCCTGAATTTTTTCCCATAACAGTTGCAATTCCTTGAATAACGCTTCGTTGTTACTGCTGCGTAACCAAGTCTCCAATTGCCGCTCTTCGTCTGCGGAAATTTCCTGTTTCAACTTAGGAATGATTAAATTCCAAGGAACACTTTTTTTCATGATCATGATGTTTTTATAGGCCTTCACTTATATGACACATCACTTGAGTTTAACCCTTATTCCGATTCCAATTATTTTTTTAATAAATTTCGAGGAACAAATAATATTAGTATCTTTGCCGCTCAAGAAGCCCTTATCTAATATAACTTCGATATGCCTGCAGAAGATGATATCCTATTGTTACAGTTAATCAAACAAGATGACGAGAAGGCTTTCAAGCACCTTTTCGATACTTATTTTGTTTCACTCTGCCGCTTCATGTCCCTTTATCTGAGAGACAAGCAGGAGATAGAAGAACTGGCCCTTTCTATCTTTATGAATTTGTGGGAGGGTAGGGCCGACTTGACTCTTAAAATCTCATTCAAGGCTTATCTTTTCCAGTCTGCACGTAATCGTTGCCTGAATGCTTTACGCGATGAAAAGGATACGGTTCCCATCGAGGGAGGAGAAGAATATGGATATGCTCTTGCGGCTGATACTTCGGTGGAGATGGAAGAACTTAATCGATTGATTGAAGAAGCTGTTTGTTCCCTTCCGAACAAATGTGGGCAGGTTTATCGCAAAAGTAGGGAAGAAGGGAAGACTAATCAAGAAATTGCCGGGGAAATGGGTATTTCTGTCAAGACGGTGGAGGCCCAAATAACCAAAGCCTTGAAGCATATCAAGAAATTTTTAGGAGAACAGTATACTTATTTGTTCTAAAAATAGAAATTGCAGGCCATCTGTCTTTTAGAATGATGAAAGGAGGATGGCCTACAATATAAAAAGAAGATTAATCTATAACCGTGAATTTTACTTTCTGGTCTTTCACTATTACATAATATTCTCCATTTTCAAGGAAATGTTCACCATTGGCATTTACAAAACCAAGATCACGTATCGGGTCTATTTCAAAGCGGAATATATGTGTTTCACCTGCTTTAATTAGTTGCTTTTCGAAGTGCTTCAACTCTTTGCATGGACGGGTAATCGTGCTAAATGGGTCTGAGATAAACCAATGCACCACTTCTGCACCGTCACGTTTGCCTACATTGGTGACTGGGATTTCCATTACCAACTTTTCACCGCGTCTGATGGTTTCTTTGGGCAAGTTGATATTACCATAATTAAAGGTGGTATAACTCAAGCCGTATCCGAATTCATACAGTGGGGTAGAGGGGAGGTCTTGATATTTGCCACTTTGTGGACGGGCTGTTTTGCGCTGATTGTAATAGATTGGAATCTGTCCGGTGGAATGTGGAAAAGTAATGGAAAGCTTGCCCGAAGGATTTACCCGGCCGGACAAGACACCTGCCAATGGTTTACCGCCAGGTACTCCCGGTTGCCACATTTCAACGATGGCGTCACAGAGAGGTTCCACTTTAGAGAGTCCCAAAGGACGTCCGTTAGCCAGTACCAGAACAATCGGTTTGCCTGCTTTCTTCATTTCAGCAATGAATTCCTCTTGAATGGCAGGCAGTTCTATGATGGAACGCGATGCGTTTTCGCCACTCCACTTTTTCTTTTCACCCATACAGAGTAGAATGACATCTGCTTTCCGGGCTACAGCCAGTGCCTCACTGAATTTGGAAGTGTCGTTACCGTCGAAATCACAACCCTCGGTATAAATCAGTTCAGCCTTGCCTGCAAATTCTGCATCCAGCGCCTTTTTGATGGGGAGGACATCTTCTGCATGTCCATGTCCATACCATGACCCCAGGAGCTCGGCACAGTTTTCTACCAGAGGCCCCATGACGGCGATAGTTGGCTTGTTCCCGTTTGCCAGAGGGAGTACCTTGTTTTCATTCTTCAGTAGAACAATGCTCTCTTCTGCCAGTTTCTCTGCAATAGTCAGGCTTTGTGGAAGGAGGAAGCGCTCTTTTTCTGTAGATGTCGGGGTGTAGGGATTGTCAAAAAGTCCAAGGCGGAATTTGATACGGAGCACGCGTTTTACTGCATCGTCCACCAGTTGCATGCTTATTTTACCTTCTTCCACCAGCTTTGCCATATGCCTGTCATAGCAATGCCCCATCATGTCCATTTCTAGGCCAGCGTTGAAAGCCAGACGGGCAGCTTCTTTGCGGTCGGCAGCATGGCCCTGGTCAATAAGTTGCGGTACTGCAGACCAGTCTGAAACAACAAAGCCGTCGTGTTTCCAACGGTTCTTCAGAATTTCTGTCATCGTGTAATGGTTGGCGCTTCCGGGAGTGCCGCTGATGTCATTGAATGAACTCATTAAAGTAGCGGCACCGGCTTTTACGCCAGCTTCATAGGGAGGAATATAGGTGTCCCACAGAGTCTGATTGGAGATTTCCGTATAAACATAGTCACGTCCTGCTTCAGAAGCGCCGTATCCGATATAATGTTTAAGGCAGGCGGCTACTCGCTTGCTGTCGGACATGTCTTCACCTTGGTATCCTTTGATGGATGCGACACCGAATACAGCATTGGTATAAGGGTCTTCGCCATAGCCCTCTGCAACACGTCCCCAGCGTCCGTCTCTTGCCACGTCAATCATAGGGGAAAAAGTCCAGTCTACCCCGGACATGCGTGCTTCCTGGGCGGCAACGGCACATGCTTGTTCTACCAATTGGGGATTCCAAGAACATGCTTGTCCCAAAGAGATGGGATAAATGGTACGGAACCCGTGAATGACGTCGTATCCGAAAAGGATGGGGATACCCAGACGTGATTCTTCCATTGCTTTTCTCTGAGCCTCGTTACGCAGATTGGCATCTTCATCAAAATAAATGAGGGAGCCTAGTGTGGCAGGAATTTTTTTTACTTCCTCACCACGATTGTTCTCGTTGTTATTCCGCCCCAAAGTGTACTGGTTGAGTTGTTGTACCTTTTCTTCCAGCGTCATTCTGCTGACCAGGTCATTCACACGCTCCTCAATGGGAGCTTTGGCATCTTTGTAGATGGGTTGCTTTTTGTCTGCAGCCATTGCTCCGGCCAGGCAACCACTTAAAAGGAGGCAACTGATAAATGTTAGTTTCTTCATGATATATATAATTATGCTATTCTCATTAAATAAGACACGTTTTTCGGAATCTGCTCCTACACAAAGGTCGTTTTTTTAAGGAATATAAACAAGTACATGCAAGGGCTTATTTGAAAATAGGCTTATCGGTTAGTGTCATGGAAGCTTGTTCGTTATTTTTTAGTTCAAATACCACTATTTCATTATTACCTGCTATCAGAGCACCGGCAGGTATCTCCAGGGTCTTTTCTGCATTTTCTTCCCAGTAGGCACCCAAGTATTGCCCGTTTATCCAGACTTCTCCCATTCCCCAGCCGGACACGTCAAGAAAGGTCTCTTGTGCCGGGTTGCTTACTGTGACACAACCTTTACGGAAGCAGGGGATGGAGGAGGCGCCTTCTTTGAAAGTTATTCCGGCCACATCGCATTCCTTAATTTCCAATGGGGTCATCTTCCAGCCTTCTAAATCTGTCTTTCCCAATATTATGCTGCCGTAGATACCTTTTGAATTGTCCAGAATTTCAGGACCATAGGTAATACGTCCGATATTTTCAGTATAGATACTAAGTTTGTGTATACCTATCGGTAGATTGGTTTTCAAGCTTTTACTGCTATCTTTTAAATATCCTTGCAGTTTGCCGTCTGCATAGACCACAGCATAATCCCGTACGTTTTCAATAGTTAGTGTGGGATTCTCCTCTTCCACATCAACGGTTGTCTCATAGAGGGCATAGCCAAAATCCATATCCAGTTCATTCATGGGCAGTAAGGCATCATCTTCTACAGTTTCTCCATAAACTTGTTCCAATGGAGCTGTTTGTGACATTTTTATCTCTTGTGCTGCTGCCGGTCCGACCGGCAGCAACAAAAGAGCCCAAAGCAAGAATAATTTCATCATATTTCCTTTATTTATTTCTTTAAGAATGATTCAATGTAGGACTCGTCAACGGTAATTTGTGGAGCGAATTTGTCACTCTTTACGTAGCGGTCAATGCTTTCCAGCAATTGCTGGGTGGCAGGACGTTCGTTGATGTTTTTCTGGGTATCTACGGCCAGTACCAGTAGACTGCCTTTCTTCACTTTTGCTTCGAAACCAATACCGAGCTTTTCATTATTGTCGTAATGGTCTATTACTTGTATGAAAGGCCGCAGTGCTGCCGGAGCATCTTTCATCTCAATAACCTTGGCATTTTCCAGAATGTCCCACCACTGCCAGTCAGTATGGTAGGAAGTTATGAAATGCTCGAATATAGGCTGGTCGTCATGAATCAGACTGCCAATGGTCATAGGAGGCCATTTGAACATTATCGGATTCCAAAAGTGATTGTGGAACACGGATTTACGACCTTTTACTTTGGAAGGTTTGGGGCAGAGTACCACTTTCTTGCCATCGGCAAGGTGTTGTTTTGCTTTTTCATCGAATACTGTGGTGTAGAGCACTTCACTAGTGGACTGCATTAAGTTGCTATGACGGGGATATACCCAGATATCCCAGCTGTTTTTTACGTGTGCAACAGAAAGATGGACCGTCAGCTTCTGTGGTTCAGTGATATTGTCCAATGCATAACTGAAATTGCCAAGTGGAAATACCCCGTTCTTTCCGACAGTTTGTGTTTTCAGTTTTCCGCTCTTAAGGGTTTTACCGTTGCTGTCGGTGATACTCCAATTGATTTTTGCGTTTTTCAATAGGGCAGGTCCATAATTGTATATTTCCGCTTTTCCTTCAAACACTTCATCATTGTAAAGTGCGCGTTTGTCGAAACGGAGCAACGCAACAGTCGGTGCACAGAACTCGCGCCACTTTTCCGGTGTGATGAGCCCTTTGGTATTCCAGAAAGGATCGAGAATGCCTACCGGTGCATATCCTTGTCCGGTAAAATCATTCAGAGACAGTAATTGGAAACCGCCTTTCAGATAAGTGCGCAACTGGGCTTCTATGACATCCTTGTACTCTATGGCGGTCAAGGCTCCAGAAGCACGGAAGAAGTCATGTGCCTGGTCGAGCATGTGGTTCTTGTCCAGCAGTTCACGGAATATCTCGAAATTACGCGCTTGTACGGGGCCGGTGAAGTTCTTTATTTCCTCGAAATTGGGATAGATGCACCGCTGTCCGGATTCATGCGAGATGATGGGCAGGCCTACTCCCAGTTCCTTGTTTTTGTCCCAGTTTGTATAAGGACGTCCTTCGTAGATAGCCATGTGTCCTTTGGTAGTCTGATGGGTAATGTAGAACTGGTCTGATTTGACACGTGTGCGGGCTGTGGAACCGCTGTATAGACGGCGGTTATCCAACTGGCGGGCCGTGGCGGTAAGCTCTTCTATGAAACTGAAATCGCCGGTAATTTCGTTTCCGTTACAGTAGAGAATGAAGGAAGGGTGATTCCCATATTCTTTCAAGATACCCCGCAGCTCGCGACGGAAGAAATTCCAGCGCTTCTCATCGGGTTGGGCATCTTTACCCCACATCGGCATTTCCACCTCCAGATAGACACCCAGCTTGTCTGCCATACGGAACGCAGCGGCAGGAGGACACCAGGAGTGGAAGCGCATATGGTTCATACCATATTCTTTCAGGATACGGAGTACACGTTCCCAAGAGGCATCGTCCACGGGAGCATAGCCGGTCTTGGGGAACACTGCGTTTTCAACGGTACCGCGCAGGTGTATGGGTTCGCCATTAAGGATGATATGGTCCTCACCGGCCTCTACTTCGCGCATACCGAAAGTTGTGCTTTTCTCATGCGCATAGGATTGGCCATCTACACTGGAAGTCAGCTTACAGTCCAACGTATAAAGATTGGGATGGAACTCATTCCACAAATGGATATCCTTACCCAAAAACATCTCTTCCTCGATATAAGTAATGGAATCGGTCACTGTTACCGGTACTTCCTTTTGCAGTCTATAGTCCTTTCCTGTCACGTGGAAGGATATTTTGCCGCTGGCGGTATGTTCTGTACAGTTGCGGACAGTCATTTTGACTTTGATGCTTTTGTTCTTGATGTCCGGATAGACCTGCATGTCATCTACATAGACCGGGTCTACAGCTACCAGCTTAATTTCGCCCAATACTCCGTTCCAGTTTATTTGGGTAAATTCGGAGTGGGCATGGTCCCATTTATGGGTATCGTACTGGTAGCGGTTGTCTATGCAGAAAGTTATCAGTTCTTTTTTGCCTGGATGTAGCCATTGGGTCAGTTCGTGGTTGTGGGGAATACTGATGTAGTCTATTTTACTCACTTCTTCTTTGCCTACATATACCGAACTGAGCCAGTGTGTACGTTCAAAATAGAGGAAAATGCGTTTGCCTTTCCATGCCGCAGGAATCTCTATTTCCCGCTGGTACCATGCGGGGCCCATATATTCGTAGACACGGGTCAGCCTATCCAGGTGGCGGTAAGGAGATTTGTAGCCTATTTTATAGTCATCTGTAATTCCCGGTAGAACGATGCTTTCCTGCAGGCGATGGCAGTAACGTACGTCCAGTGAACCTCTCCGGAAGTCCATGACATCTGTCTGGAATGCCCATTCACCAGACAAGTCCATTTCATTCTTTTCTTGGGCATGCCCGCTCCAGACCATAGAGGTCAGGAGGAGGGCAGCCATGTAGTGTTTTATTTTGTGCTTCATTGTTCTGTTTTCTTTTGGTTATAGTAATCACGCATGATGTACCATGCTTTTTTGCGTTGTCCCTGGTCGGAAACCAGTCCTTTACGGTTCCATTCCCCTCCCTGGTGTGGATGGAAACGGAAGG
Source organism: Bacteroides sp. AF34-31BH (assembly GCF_003602795.1). Taxonomy (NCBI): domain Bacteria; kingdom Pseudomonadati; phylum Bacteroidota; class Bacteroidia; order Bacteroidales; family Bacteroidaceae; genus Bacteroides; species Bacteroides sp. AF34-31BH. The sequence continues at coordinate 737,142 of NZ_QTLV01000001.1, read as the reverse complement.
GAGAACGGAAATCAAAAAGAATCCACGGCGATGTTCCGCGCAGGTTGGGGATATGCTTGAACATTTCCAGATTGTCCTTGTAGAGTTGTGCCTGATAATCCTCACTCCAAGAACTCTTGACTTCCGCGTCGCCATGTTTGCCATAGAGCGCTTCGCCTCCGAACTCGGAAATGAAAAGAGGTTTGCCGGGAGCTACATTCCAGACAGCCTGGTCCGGAGCCAGTGGCCAGTCATGATACCATCCCATATATTTGTTGATGGCTACCATGTCCAGGATGTTGATAATGGAGTCATTCATCTCAAAGTTCCGGCTTTCGCGGTTGAAGCGTACCAAATCGAAGGCGGCCGTAATCAGACGGGTTGAGTCGATGTCCAGGCAACATTGTTTCATGTGTTTCAGAAATTCATTGCGCGGGGCGGAAGTGGCTGTTTCATTGGCAATCCCCCAAAAGGCAACGGAACAACGGTTTTTGTCGCGCATCACCATCTCTTTAATCATTCTGCCTGCTTTCTCACGGGTAGCGGTATTTTTGAAGTCAATCCCTTGCCAGATAGGTATCTCTTCCCATAAAAGAAATCCCATTCTTTCTGCCAGGCGGACAGTATATTCATTTTGTGGATAATGTGCCAGACGAATCATGTTGGCACCCAGCTCTTTGGCTTCGGACAACAGCATTGTTGCGTCCGCTTCTGAGAAGGCACGCCCGCGGCGTTGCGGAATTTCCTCGTGGAAGCTGACACTGCGCAGGAAGATGGGCCGGTCGTTCAGATAGATATCTTCGCCTTTTACATAAAGGTTACGGAAACCAATTTGCTCGTTGAGCCGGTCACTTTCCGAAGTGATGGTCACATCATACAGCTTTGGAGCATCCGGTGACCAACGTTGCAGTTTTTTGGTTTTGATGGTGGCCCGGGCAATTCCGTTGGCATCGGTAGCCATGTTCTGTCTGATGCCCAATTCGGGGATGGCGACTTGCACGTTGATGCCAGGCTTTGCTTCGGATAAGGTTACTTTGGCACGAATCAGGTTGGATTGTATCTTGTCCAACTGGATGAAATGGTCTTTGATGTAGCTTTGTGGAACGCTTACCAACATTACATCGCGCGTGATGCCGCCGTAATTCCACCAGTCAAAGGACATGGCAGGGATGGCATCCGTGGTGCGGGTATTGTTGACTTTCACCACCAGGAAGTTGTCCATTTGCTTTACCTTATCTGTGATTTCCACCTGGAAGGGAGTGAATCCGCCTTCATGGCTGGCTATTTTTTCCCCGTTCAGATATATTTTGCTACGGTAACTTACCGCACCGAAATAGAGAAACAAACGTTTGCCGTCAGTCTTTGGGGTATCGAAAGAGCGTCCGTACCATACAGTCCCTTCATAAAATTTCAATTCGGGCATTTGTGAATTGAAATCGGCAGGTACATTCAGGACCAAACCTCCGTCGAAAGAGTATTCGTAAAATTGCTTGTTGTCCTGAGGTTTTCTGTTTTTGTACACCTGCATCCTTTCCCCTTGGTCATAAAGGTCTACAATGGCTCCCCACTTCCCATTCAGTAGCCGGTAGTCGCGTCCGTAAACATTGGACAATAAGTCTTGTGCTTGTGACTTGCCTCCCAGTACAGACACTGCGAGCAAACAAGTAATCATTAATCTTTTAATTCTCATAAATCGTATGTATCAGTTAACGTTTAAAAAGCCTATGGATTATTCTTTGTATATTTTCAATGCGCATCCGCCTCCTTGTGCCATTTTGACGGTCAGTTTACGGGATACAGGAATGTCTGTGACGGTCTTTTGGTAGTCGGAAGCCAGGCGGTTGGCATTCACTCCGTCATGAAACATTTCCGCTTTCCATCTGCCTGCACCGAGGAAAGAAAGGTCCAGTGTCAGAGTACGTGCATCCCAATTGGTCAGGGAGCCGACATACCAGACATCTCCTTTCCTGCGCGCCATTGTAATGTATTTTCCAATTTCTCCGTTCATGGCTATTGTTTGTTCCCAAACGGTAGGGATGGCAGCGATGAATTCCGTGCATTCTTCTTCACGGTCGTAATTGGTGGGACTGTCGCACAACATGTTCAATGGTGATTCAAATACTACATATTCAGCTAATTGGCGGCAACGGGTTCCCTGGCTCATTGGGGTATCCATTGAGGAGTGGTAACACCGTTTGTTGGCATTGTGCATGGCGCCTTGTGTATAGTCCACCGGTCCGGCCAGCATACGGATAAATGGCATGGTGACATCGTAGGTTACCTGGTCGGTATGGATGTCACTCCACTTCATCTGTTCCAGCCCGTGAACGGCTTCATAGTTGATGACATTGGGATAAGTGCGGTTCAGCCCGGTAGGTTTGTACGTGCCGTGAAAGTCTACCATCAACTTATATTTAGCGGCAATTTCGGCAGCCCGGTAGTGGAAGTCTACCATTTCCTGGTCATCCCTATCCATAAAGTCAATCTTGAATCCTTTGATGCCCATTTCGGAATAGTGCTTGCATACATGTTCCATGTCGCGGGCAAAGGCATGGTAACCTGCCCAAAGGATGAGTCCTACATTCTTTTGCCTGGCATAGGCCGTGAGCTTTTTTAAATCAATTTCCGGTACAATTTGGAAAAGGTCAGCCTTGAGGTTGACAGCCCAGCCTTCATCCAGAATCACATACTCGATGCCATGCCGGGAGGCGAAGTCGATATAGTGCATGTATGTTTCATTGTTTATTCCAGCTTCGAAATCCACGCCTTTGATTCCCCAATGGTTCCACCATTCCCAGGCCACTTTGCCCGGACGTATCCATGAGATGTCTTTCATGCGTGATGGAGCAGCCAGCTTATAAACCATATCGTTATCTGCCAGCTCCTTGTCATTTCTTGCCACAACAATGATGCGCCAGGGTAGTTTGGCTTTTGGCTGGCAGGAAGCAATGTAGTTTTCACGCTCTGTGACTAATATTTGCAGTTGGTTATGCCCGCCTTGTTTTTTTGTTTTGGGGACGGCGGCAAAAGCGGAAGTGAGTGCTGTTCCCCCGTTTCTGTTGATGAGGAACATGCCCGGATAGCTCTCCACGTCGGATTCGGCAATACAAAGTTTACGGCCGTTTTCCTGCTCTATTACTACGGGGGTAAACATCAGTCTTTGGGGGTTCAGTCCGGATAGCTCTATATGTGTATAGGTGTTTTCAAAAGAGTTGGAGAACTGGGCTTCTATCGGTTGTTTATCGCCATCTTTTACATAAGGAACAATCGATTTGTAGTCCTTGTTGAAGTTGAAGGCGGCTTCTTCGTTTGTAACTTTGAACGGTCTGTTTCCGGTCGCTGCGAACCGGTATGCCATTCCTTCATTGTACATTCTGAAAATGAGGTTGAAATGTTCCCGGAAACTTAACGTCATTTCATTATAGACATCCTTTACTTCACTGCGTTTGTAGAAAGGAGAGGGAATCACCTCATTTGCCTGGCGATGACTGACTCTCTTAAGATGGGAGCCGTTACCCCAGACTGTCCCATTATCCAGATGTACTGATAAGGGAGAGGGGGCTACCAATGTATGCCCTTCTTCCGTCAGCTCGTAAGTGATCCGGTCACCTATATATAAGGTAACCTCCAACTTGCCGTCCGGTGAGTTCAGACGATATTCCTTTTGTCCGAACATGTTCGGGATGATGAAAAGCAGTGTTGTAATAAAAAAAAGTATTCTCATGATTCTTATAGTTTTTATTTGTTTTGTTGAAAGAAATCAGCGACCCATTTCCATGCGGCTGCCCATTGTTCTGGGTAGGCATAATGAGCCGTTTCTTCGGATACTAATATTTGTTTGGGTGCTTGAATTACATTGTAGGCAGAATAGGTAGTAGTGGGTGGACAGACCATATCATTATATCCGAATGAGTAGAATCCGGGAACTTTTATTTGGCGTGCAAAATTAACTGCGTCATAATAACGTGCTGTATTTGCCTTTTCTGCAGTCTGATTTTCTTGCTTGTTAAACATGTGTGGCCATCCTCCGGCACGGTTATGTATATAGCCGACCATGTCACAAAGAGCAGGGTAAAAGGCTACCAGTCCTTTGACACGTGAATCAAGTCCAGCTGTCACGATGGACAATCCTCCTCCTTGGCTACTGCCGAATGTTATCAAATTGCTCCCATCGAATTGTGGTAGGGAATAAATAAAGTCAATGGCACGTACACAGCCTAGATATACACGTTTATAATAGTATTTATCCCGATTATCCAGATTGAACGTGTGGTACCTTTTTAATGCTCCCATATAGAGATTGGTATATACCGGTCCTGACATGTTGACCGGAATACCGTGTATTCCTATTTCGAAAACAATCCAGCCATTGGCAGCATGTTCCACATCTCCGGCATAAGAACGTATTCCTGCACCTGGTAGCTTTAAAACTGCGGGATATCGACCTTTTGCTTTAGGCATAGCCAGCATGCCGTATAAGCGTGTATGGGATTCATAATTCTGTATATTCACATGGAATACATTCACTTTCTCTGTACAACGTTCGGGTACAAGGGTCATTTGTACATCCATTGGTGTCTTTTGAGCCTGGAGTTTTGCTGTTTCCCAGAAATTTAGAAAGTCTTCGGGCAATGATGTGATAGGTTTTAATTTTTCTGGATTGATTCCAACGGTTACTATCCCTTGGTATTCACGTCCTCCATATTTAACAAAGGCTTGGCAACGGAGAAAGCCAGGTTTTTCCATTGTTTTGGCTTCCACCGTGGCTGTTCCTTTTTCAGCTTGCAATATGCCTTCTTTGTGAGGCTTCATCATATCTTCTGAAATCTCGTACCGAATTTCTGTGTCAGGAATTGGTACGTTGTTTTTCAGTACCGTAATGCTGAATTTTATTTTTTCGCCTGGCTTATATAGCCAGTCTGTATGATTGGGAGTGATCTGTATCCGAATCAGCCGTTCGGCAGGTTGTCCGAAGGCTCGGTAAAACAGCATCAAGAAGGCGATTAAGAGTATACTCCTTGTGATTTTCATGTCAGTCTTTATTTTAGCGTTTGTTTTTAATTTCATACTTGTAGACAACATAGTCATTGATTGATGGCAGAGAGATTTCCAGCCTTCCTTTCTTTCCGGTTACTGCTGTCATCGCTTTGCCGTGTCCCATCAATGGGATACATCTTACTGTGACACCTTCTGGCAGCCAGGTATCGACTTCTGTAGTCCCTTCTGGATGATTTTCACGGTACACAATCAAGTATCCTCTATCTTTCTTTATAGACTGGAAGCCGGTCCAAGAGCGTCCCGATGGTTCATCTCCTATGGGTAGGATAGTGCCGGAATGCATGTCATGCTGAAATTTCTTGTAGGCTTCTGTATGTTCTCGTAATGTAAATGCTTCCTCGGGTAGATTGGTACCTTCCATCCAGGCAAGCGGCTGTCCTGCTAAAGTCGTAGCAAACAGATATTCAAATGAATAGTTTTCTGGAGCGAAGACTTCTCCTTTATATTTATCCGTATTTCTCCATTTGTTCAAGAACTCTATTTGCAGCTTTTCTGCCGGAACATATTTGGAAAGCATCCAGAGGTTACGCAAAGTCCAGTAAGGATAGTAGTTCTGCCAGTCGGTATAACGGTTTTCCAGAAAGATATTTCCATATTCATTGAACATGTGGTAGCCTCCGCGGCGGCTGGCTGTCGCATCAAGGTTGAAAATCACTTCCTCGTCCGTCTCTTCCAGCACTTTGTTGAATAAGCGGTGCAGGTTTGTTTCGGCTTCTTTACTGGGAATGGTGAGCCCGTCTATCTTGAATACTTTGATGCCGTATTCGCGATAGAGGCTGATGAGTGCTTGCGCATCTTTCTGCCAATCGGCAAAATCATTTTGTATGCTGGGATTGAACCAAAGACCGATTTCAATACCTAATTCCTTGCCACGTTTTACGATGGGATGCAAACCACGTGGATACTTTTGCGGATCGGGTTTCCAGTAGTCTTTATTGTTCCAAATGTTCTTGAATGAACCGCGGGCTACAGCTGAATTAGGGCTTTTACCTATTTGCCAGCCATCATCAATCTGGAAATGGGTGATTCCCAGACGGGCGGCGCGTTCCAGTTCTTTCAAACAGAAGGATTCGTTTACTTTTGAGTCCTGGCTACGGTCTCCCCAGGTGTTCATCATAATCATCTCGTCGCGGTCGGCCCGGTAAGTACGTATATTCTTCTGATATGAACGAAGCGCTTGTAGTCGGCTCAGTTCATCTTCTCCGTATATTCCCAATACGCATCCGTATGTTTTGGTCCAACGGTCGGGAGTCACGTCTTTCTCGGTAATGCCCAGGCCGGTTACTGTAAACTTCCCGAAATCAGTCAGAAAATCCTTTCCTTGATAGGCTAATTGTACCGAAGAGCAGGGAGCCTCTTTTAAAAAGAAGATGCCACAGTTGTCCTCGCCATTAAAGGCAAACAGCAGATTGCCGCGATATCCCAGTTTGCGATAGGAAATAATCTCTTTCTCGAAAACCAGGTTGTTGTGCCAGTCGGTCACATCGGAAAATTCCACGCTGCGAGCGTGCCAATGTTGTCCTTGGAAATGGAACTGGTCTAGTACAGCGGTTACTTCTTTAGATTTCATGTCTTCGGCGAATTCAATATTCTTCCGGTCGGCTGCACTAACTTCTCTGCCTCCGAAAATACTGTTTACTGTTCCTCTTAAATAGGTGTCGCAGGCTATGGCTGGACAATCATCATAAATACGATATACCCGTTTTATATCTAGCTTCTCCAGGCTGAAAGAAACTTCTACTTTCAGATAAGCGGGAAATATTTTAGTCTCTTTTACGGGAACTACTTTGAGTGAACCGTTTGATGGTTGCGGCAAATTTTTCGTTACTCTGAAATCTGGAGTAAGGCTGTGGTTCTTCCATGATTTTCCATTACTCTTGTCGGTCAGACGGTAAGTTATGATATTTCCCCCGTTCCACAAAAAGGTACGTTCGACCAAGCTGTTTCCGATGGTTAAAGTGTCATTTTTCAGACGGCCGTAACAAGTATCTTGTGCGTGTAACGAATATCCTCCGAAAAGGACAAATAATAATGTTAGAATATTTTTCATGATATGCGTGTTTTATTAATACTTAAATTGTAGTATCAACGTGTTTCTTACTTCTTGTTTTTTTCAATGATAAATATACGAGGCTCTTTTAATAATTTTTGTTCATTGAACTTCTGATTATCGGGAATCCCTTCTTTTTTTCCTACTCCCTCTTTCATCAGTGCTTTCAATTCCGGTAGGTGTTTCTGATATACTCCTCTCGGAGTGGTGTTGTACTTTTTACATAAGGAAGCCGCCATCCCGACAACTTCGCCCATCATTCCGGTGGTACGCATTACGCGGACAGTGCCCAGTGCCACATGGGTAACACTGATATTGCGGCCTGCCATAAAAAGATTCTCGATATTCCTGGAATATAGGCAGCGGTAGGGCACTGCGTAAGGATATATATGGATGTGCTTGGTTGCTGCTTTGAAGGGCGCGTCAGGAAAGTGTGACGCATTGAGCGAATCCGGGAAATGCAGGTCGATGCTCCAGGTTGTGACGAAGGAGGCATCTTCGTGATAGACATTTTTGTCTATATCATCTTGCTTTAGAATATAATCGCCCAACAATCGGCGTGATTCGCGTTTCCCGGCAATATAGGCTACCCAGTCCAATGCGCGGTTCTTATATTTCTTGTTGTCCTTTAATTCATTTTTCAGAAAACTCCAGTTAGAATAGATGACCATTAAGCCATAATCACGTATACGTTCGAAGTCGTCGATTTGATTGAAGTTCATGCCGGTTTCCCATTTCCATTCACCCATCGTCACTTTTTCACAATTCTTTTCATTGAATTGCAGACCATACGAGAAAATAGGGAAACGGGTAGGTTTACCTTTGTCTGCAGAGTACCATTGTACAGATGAACCCATTGTCATTTTGTCCGGTTGAATCGGTGCAAGCTCTTCTCCGTATTCGGTACGGGATTCGCGTCCCATGTTGTAGTCTGCACCGGCCAGATACCCGATGGTGCCGTCTCCGGTACAGTCGGAGAACAATGGTGCTTTCAGTTCCACTTCTTTTCCATTCTCTATATGCTTGATGATGACAGATTCTATTCTGTTGCCATCGGTCTTTACAGATATGGCACGGTAGTTGGCATAAAGGGTGATATTCTTTTCATTGGCGATAAAAAGCTCCTTCTTTTCATCTTCATAGTTTGCGGCAGGTTTGGCATTTCCTTCTTTAGAATGTCCGAATTCTCTTATCATACGTCCCAGTCCGGAATTGGGGCCTACTCCGATATTGCCCCCCAAGTGAACTCTGACTTCAGAGCTATTGTTGCCGCCAAGCACTGGACGGTCGTTGATTAATGCCACTTTGCATCCCAATCTGGAAGCGGCTGCAGCTGCACACATACCGGCTATACCACCGCCAATCACAATTACATCATAGGAGTATAGTTCCAGTTCAGCGGGAATATTCAGCATCTTTTTACGGAAATCTGTCAGTTGTACAGTTTCGTTAGGAGGTAGTTGCTCTTTTTCTGTTGTAAAATAAATAGCATCGCAACGGCCATTGAAGCCGGTCAAATCTTTTAATGTTAGATTACTATTCCCAGCCTTTACTGAAATTTTTCCGGCGGGTTGCCACATCCATTGGTTGCCTTCATCCCCTAAAACTATAGGCAGCTTTTTATTACCGATTTTTAGAGTGAACTTTCCAGGTCCTTTGCCATCATACCAGGGAGAAGTCCAGTTATAGGTACGTACATATACATAATATGTACCGCTCTCGGGAAAAGATATGGTAGTGGAAGCATCCTCAACCGGGACTCCCATTCCATGAGCCATTAGATAGGGTGAACCCATAAGGTCCATGAATTGCTGGTCTACTACCCATCCTCCTTTTTGGTCAAAGCTTTCTGCTTCTATCAATAGATTGGAGGCTGTGATAAGCTGGCTACAGAACAGTAGACTTAAAATCAATATAATTCTTCTCATAAATATGCGGTTCTTTATTTTGTTGTGGAAACGGTATAAAAGGGCTGCCCTGGATTTCTAATTTGCAGGGGCAGTCCTTTCATTACAGTTTGTTTATCCTTTTATTCACAATCTTTTTACCTATAATGTCTAACCGTTAATACCCTGGATTCTGTTTCATGTTTTCATTAATAATGATTTCAGATGTGGGGATTGGCCATAAATACTGCCGTTCGTCCCATTTGCGCTGGGAAAGTACTTGGATTAAGCCTTCTTTTTCCATAGCAGAGAAGTCTGCGATTCCATCTTCATCTATCTGTGGTGTAGTAGGCCAGAACCACAGTCCTTTTGATGTAACTTTGTCTCTTAATATGTCAGCAGGATATAGAATGCCGTAGTTCTTGGTGTTCAGAGCTTTGGTTGCCAATTTCCAACGAATGAGGTCCATGTAGCGGAGTCCTTCTTTAGCAAACTCTACGCGACGTTCCAGTCTGACTGTCTGGCGTAAGGACTTTTGGTCACGTGCTGTTACTGCCGGATATTTGTCTGTTTCAGAAGATTTCACTCCGTATGCTCTGGCACGTACACTATTGATGGCTTCTAATACAGATTCGTCAATCTTGTTCAGTTCAATCATGGCTTCTGCATAAGTCAACAATACTTCTGCGTAACGTATTTCAATATAGTCACTTTCCACTTTTTGTTTGTTATCTACCCAAGAATCGTCAATACCCTTTTTCCATAGCAATGCATTGAATGAGGTGTATTGCGCATTGGCACGGGTATCTTGGTTGGTTACCATTTTACCGGTTTTGTAGTTCATTACTTTTAATGCATCGGGATGAGGATCAAAGTCAAAGCTACAATGGCGGGTTCCAAATTCTACAATGGTGGCAGTACAACGGGGGTCACGGTTCTTGAAAGGATTGTGGGGATCAAAAAGAGGTGACTCGTCAATGGGCAACCCATCTGTACAGAGGAACGAAGCCAACAAGTCCCAAGAGGGTGCATACGAACCGTATCCTCCAGCATTTCTAGGCAGCTCATTTTTTGTGGCAGTAGCATCGTATAGAATGTTGTATTGCACGGAACGTGGGAATACAAGAATGCTTTCTATGGAATTTTTGGTATTCATCAGAAATAAGTCGCTGAAGTCGGGATGTAATTGATAAGCTTGCAAATTCATACACGCTTTAGCTGATTCGGCCGCAAGTTCCCAATCACCCATGTAAAGGGCAAAACGTGCTTTCATGGCTAATGCAGCACCTTTTGTGAAACGTTGTGTCGAGTTACCGGTATAAGATACTGGTAACATAGAAATTGCTTTGTCGAAGTCTTGGTAAATTAAAGGTATAATCTCTTTTTTTGGAGTACGTCCTTTTTGGAAGGCTTCTTCAATGTAAATATTCTTATCTAGCCAGACAACATCACCAAAGAAAGAAACGAGTACTGCATATTTACAAGCTCTTGTAAAGTAAGCTTCTCCTCTGTATTGATTCAATATTTTTTCAGAGACACCAGCCTTTTCGGCGCGCTCAGATTTTTCAAGAAATGTATTGGCCATCGTTATACATTTATAGTTTGATTGCCATTGCTCTACTGGATACCAGTTCTCTGTTCCACCATCACCATTTACTGTACCGTCTAGGAGGTTGCAACGATTCACATTTCTATAGGTGAAGTTGTCGGTGGCTTGTTCCAGAAGTCCCTGGTTCATTTTATTCCAATATCCGATTTTATAGAATTCATTGGCAGCCATCAATAGTTCTTCTTCTGAAGAATACCAGTTTTCAGTGGAGGCCTCAGACAATGGAACTAAGTCCAAGTCATTGCAGGAACTTGCTAAAAGTCCAAGTCCTAAAGCTAATATTATAAATTTATGTTTCATTTTTTTTCTTTCTTTTAAAAGTTAACAGATACGCCTAACAATATAGATGTTGTGATAGGATATTCACTTACTCCCATTTCAGGGTCCCATCCTTTCGGATATTTGCTCAAACAGAATAGATCGGAAGCACTGGCATAAATGCGTGCACCTTTGATACCTATTGCGTTCATCCATTCTTTAGGGAATGTATAGCCTAAAGTTATATTTTTGAGACGGAAATAACCTCCGTTGAACAGCCAATAATCTGACATGGCATAGTTGGAACTTTTGTTTACATGGGTTAGACGAGGATATTTGGCAACTGCGTTTTGTTCGTCCGTATTATAAGGACTCCAATAGTTTCCATCAATGATGGCGGGGAAATTCCCGTAATTGTTACGGAATGGTTCTACCATTTCTCTTGCCAAGCGTGCATTTTGTTTTCCGACACCTTGGAATGCCAATGAAAGGTCAAAATTTTTGTAGCCCAAATTGATATTACCACCATATAGGAAATGGGGTAATGAGCTGCCTAGTAATACTCGGTCATATTCAGGAGAAATCTTTCCGTCAGGTACACCGTCAGGACCAGATATGTCTTTGTATTTAATATCGCCCAATTGAGTGTTCTTATCATTGATTTTGGGAGAATTCTTTAAGTCTTCTTCTGTCAGGAAAAGACCATCGCTAACATAGCCATACCACTCATTGAATTCACTGCCTTCCATTTTAACTTTGTCACCGAGGAATTGGGTTCCTTGTAAATCCCCCATTTTGGAGGTGAAGTCAGAGAAGTTAATGGCTATTCCGTAGCTGAAGTCACCGATGTGGTCATTCCAGCTGACATTCAATTCATAACCTTTGGTTGACATTTTGCCGGCATTGACGTCTGGGTCAGAGAATCCTAGAAAATCAGGGATAGCCATTGCTAATAGCATGTCTTTAGTATTTTTCCAGTAATAGTCACCGTTCACACGTAAGCGGTTGTTCAAGAAAGAAATGTCTAACCCAATGTCTGTAGATTCAGTTTTCTCCCATGTTACATTTTCAATGGCATATTTCTGTTGAGATGCAGTTTGGTCAAAATAAATACCGTTGTTTTGATAGAAAATAGTGTTCCCAAATGCAATGGTTGACATATATGGAAAATCGCCAATACGTTCATTACCCAATGCTCCCCATGTAGCTCTAATCTTCAAGAATGACAGCCATTCCCAATTAAGATTCTTCATGAAATTTTCTTCGCTGAGTACCCAACCGGCAGAGAAGGAAGGGAATGTACCCCATCTGTGTTTCTTTGCAAAACGTGATGAGCCGTCATGACGTATATTGGCCTGGAATAAATATCTGTCGGCATAGCTGTACATGACACGTCCGAAGTAGGAACGATAAGCGTACTCTTTTCCTTTTCCAGAGTTGCCAATTAAATCTTTAGGTCCATTATTGAGGTATGGAAAGTTCGTGAGAACGTATCCGTCTCTGTCAGCACCTAATTCTTCAATATATTCGTAATAGTTTTCGTAACCTGCCATTAGGTTGATGTCATGTTTTCCGGCAAACTTCTTTGCATAGTTTACTATTAATTGCGTAGTGACATTGTAGCTGTCATTGCGGGTTTCTGAGAGTTTGGTTGTGTTGTATAGTCCGCTGTTATCTAAGTATCCCCCTATTGTATTGGGATCATCTGCCAATGTATAGCTGGCTGCTTTCTTGAATGTTTTGAACTTGTCGTAATTAAAGCGAGGAGCAACGATTGCTGAAATTTTAAATCCGTCAAAAGGCTTGAAATCAATAGATGCTTTACCGCCCAATGCTGTGTACCATTTTTCTGTTGTACCACCCAATTTCATCAATCCATAAGGGTTGGCTCCCGATTTGCCTTCAGCTATACGGCCGTCATCCCATACTCCTGCATAAATAGCAGGCATGTAGCGCATCATTCCGAATGGAGTGAATTGCGGCATGTGGTGTTTAGTGCGCTTAACATTGAAGTCCAATGTAGCACTTAACTTTTGGGTAATGTTGAAGTCATTGTTTACACGTAATGTATAGCGTTGGAAATAACGGTCACCGTACAGACCGCCTACTTCATCATACGCCAAGGATGCTTTGGTCTTAACAACCTTGCTACCGCCTGAAAGGTGGATACTGTGACTTTGACGGGTTGCGGATTTCTCAAGAATCAGATCTTGCCAGTCGGTTATAGGATACTGGTTGGGATTGGTTGCATTGTTTTTCACCCAGTTATTAACTTGATCTTCTGAATAGGCTTGGTATTTGCCACCGTCCGGATTATCTGTATATCGTAATTCATTAGCCATTTCCAGAAAACGTTGCACGCCTACAACCTCAGGCTCTGCGGTAGGTATTTCCCAACCGAATTCACCGTTATAGGTCAATGACAGTTCCTTGTCACTGGCTCTTTTGGTGGTGACAAGAATAACGCCGGCAGCGGCACGAGAACCATAGATAGCAGCGGAAGCAGCATCTTTCAATACAGAAATGCTCTCAACGTCGTTGGCATTTACTGAATTGATGTCACCAGGCACTCCATCAACGATAACCAGAGGATCTGAATTCCCGATGGTTGTGATACCACGTACATATATCTTGTCTGCATTTGCACCAGGCGCATTATTGTTACGGGTTACCATTAACCCTGGGATGGTTCCTTGCAAAGCGGTGGAAAGGGAAGTTGTTTTACGGGCGGCTACTTCTGCACCTCCCACAGAACCTACTGCACCGGTCAAGTCTTTCTTTTTTACGGTACCATAACCGATAACAACAACTTCTTCCAAAGTCTTTGAATCTTCTTGCAGCACTACATTGATTGCGTTTTTACCGTTGACAGCAACAGATGCCGGTATATAGCCTACGTAAGAAACGGTTAGAGTAGCTTTCTCCGGCACATCTTCCAATGTATATTCACCGTCAATGTTGGTTATTGTTCCTTGTGTAGAGCCTTTGATAATAACGGAAGCTCCGATAAGCGGCTCATCATTTTCGTCTACGATTCTACCGGTTACTTTCTTTTTAGCACCTACAGATTTGTTGGTTTGCTGGAACAGCAAAATCTGCTTGTTTGCTTTTATTTCAAAGGAGATTTTCGTTCCTTTAAATAATTCTTTCAATACGGCCTCAAGTGAAGCATTTGATACATTTAAATCCTTTTTTGTTTCAAGATTGGGAAGTTTGTCTGTGTAGAATACGTTATAACCGCTAGCTTTTTCAATTTGCGGTATAATCTGCTTGATGGTCTGCTTGTTTACAGATAAACTGATTTGGGCGAAGCTGTTTCCCCAGAAAAACAGGGCACCCAGCAGTACTAAAGACCGCATAATCATTTTGTTTTGTCTCATGTCTAATAATATTAGATTAATTGTTTTTTATTTTGAGAAAGGCGTACCAAAGACCTGCTCTAATAAGATATTAGAGTAACTTATGACGAATTTCTCGTGAATGTTTAAACTAGAATTTTATTTTGCTGCCGAAAGCTGGCAGTTGTGTTTGATGAAGTAAAAAGTTTATAAAATCTATTCCATATTTTCCTTTTTAAGTTAACATAAAGAGTTTATTAAACACTACTAATATATTACGATCGTATTATCAGATTTTATTTTGTAATTAATGCCGCCAGCTTGGCTGATGTATTCTAATACATTATTCAAACTGCTATTCTTGATGATGCCGTGATAAGTATATTGTTTTACTTTCTCGTTTTTGAATATAAATTTGCAATTATACATTCGTGTAAGCATGGTACAAATTTCTTCAAAAGATTCACCGTAGAACGCTAGTTCATTGCTTCTCCATAGCAAATAACTTGCATTAGGATGAAGCTCGCTTTTTTCGAACTGTCCATTGGTCAGGTTGCAAACGAGCCTTTCGTTTGGCTTCATATATGCCTCGTGTCTGCCGTCGTCTACTTTAACCTTTCCACTTATCAGGCTTACAGCTACTGATTTATCGTCTTTATGTGCACGTATATTGAAGCTTGTACCTAACGCTTGTACATTGATGCCATTTGCTTTCACGATGAAAGGCTTTTCCTTGTCCTTTGCAACTTCAAAATAGGCCTCTCCTTCCAGGGAGACCATACGTGTTTTCTTGTTGTAAGTGTTGTCATATACAATTCTTGAATCAGAATTGATGTAGACCTTTGTGCCGTCAGCCAAAATGATGTCGGCCTTCTGCCCGTTGGATACGGACATGGTGACTTCTGTATTGGCGTCATCGGCCGGTCGTTTGACTCCTGCATAATAGGCTCCGCTTCCCACTGCCAATATGATGCAGGCAACTGCAGCATAGCGCCCAATCTGACGCAGGAAACGGTTCCTTGTTTTCAGGACCTTCGTTTCCGTGGTGGAACTTGCGTCTATCTGGCTTAAAAGTTCGGTGAACATTTCATTTTGTACGGCTTTGTCCATCGTGTCCGGAGCCAGTGCCCAGCATTGCTGATAGTATGCGGAAAATTTCTGTTGAAAATCCGGTCGCTTAATCCATGATTTCAACTGTACATCTTCTTCAGGGCTGGTCAGTCCTCGAAAGAAACGATCCAAAAGTTCAATATGACTGTCTTTTTTATCCATGTTCTGTAGTATATATCTGTATGCCTGCCAAAACACTCACGGATTTTCGTGCTTTAACAATTATTTAGAAAGTAGAAGGAGAGGAAAAGCATGATGAATTTGCGTAATTCTTCTTTCAGTAGTTTCATAGTACGGTAGAAATGAGCCTCTACGGCACGTTCCGTCAAATCTAGCTGTGAGGCGATTTCCTTGTTGGACAGTTTTCCTGCTCTTTTCAGCTGAAAGACTTCCCGTGAAACTTCTGGCAGGCTTTGCAGAAGTTGCTCTATCTGTTTTTCAATGATGGAGACGTCCATATCCATCGTATCTTCCTCGATAGCCTCTGCTTCTGTTTTCAGCTTGTTTTCTACAAATTTGTTGTGTAATAATCTTCGTTCGGTTTCTTTGTATACCATGTTGCGTGCGATGGTGCATAGATATGCCGGAAAACTTTTCTCGGTATCCAGATTACTGCGTTTTTCCCATATCGTCATGAAGCTGCTTTGGGTGATGTCTTTGGCTAATGATTTGTCATATACGAGAAGGACGATGGTGTTGTACAGCCTGGCACTGTATTTTTCGTACAATGCTTCAAAGGCAAATTTATTGCCTTCTCTCAACTTGGCTACCAATAAAGTATCATTTTCTTTCTGCATATTGATTCATCTTACATTTACGCATTCTGAATGGTAGTGTCTTTGTATAGTAAAGTACTATTCCACATAGACTCTGAAAGAATGAACTACAAAGGTGGTGTTTTTATTATTTATTTAAAAGTTTTTTGCTGAAAATATACTTTGTGTGATTATTATTTAATTCTATATTCCACGATGAAGGAGGATGGCAGAAATAGTCATTTGCAGTATAAGAAGTGGTAAACTGATGGATGGGTTTAGGAACTTATTGTCAATACATTACATTTACAGCGTTGTTACATCCTTATGTAAAAGACGTTACATGCCGGGGAAAGACTCTTTACACACCGGGGTAAAGGCCGTTACACACCGGGGTAAAGGCCGTTACATATCGGGGTAAAGGTAGTTACATCCTGGGGTAAATGGAGTTCCCCACTGAGGTAAATAAGTTATCCTGCTGGAGTGAATAGGTTATCCTGCTGGAGTGAATGAAGTGATATAGGCTTATCTGATGTCCGCCCCCCACATTAGTTTATTGCGAAGGGTATCAAAGAAAATATGGTTGAACCGTTTCACTACCTTTATGCTATAGTCGGCACGTGAGATGTGCAACCGGGTCGTTTCTTTGCAGGACTCGCTACGGCCGTCGATGGCAACCAAGAAGTTGTGGCTGCGGCTTTCCACATCAAGTGTAATTTCCCAGTCGTCACAAATGACGATGGGACGGACGTTGAGGCTGTGTGGAGCCACCGGGGTGATGGCGATGGTTTTACTGTGGGGCACAATGACCGGACCGCCGACGCTGAGTGAGTAGGCGGTGGAACCGGTAGGTGTGGAGATAACCAGGCCGTCAGCTTGATAAGTGGTCAACGGAGCGCCATTGATGGCGGCGTGGATACTGATCATGGACGAACTGTCCCGCTTCAATACGGCTATCTCATTGAGGGCGTAAGGGGATTGCATCAAGCGTTCATCGTCGCACCTCAGTTGCAGTACACTACGCTCTTCCACCTTATAGTGATTATTGTAGATTTCATCGAAGGTCTCTTCCATCTCTTCCGGTGAGATGTCGGCAAGGAAACCCAGCCGGCCGGTATTGATGCCCAATATGGGGATATTCTTCTTTCCTACACGGCTGGCTGCTTTTAGGAAAGTGCCGTCGCCACCGATGCTGATAACCATGTCGGCACAGAAATCATCTCCGTCAAACAATTCGGCGTCAGGTATGTTTAAATGTAAATCGGCAGTCAGGAAGTGATGGAATTCCCGGCAGATGCAGAGCTGTGCATTATGCTGTCCGAGCAACCGGAAGAGGTTTTCTGCATGCGAGGATTTCTTTGCTTGGTAGGTATTTCCGAATATGGCAAATTTCATAATCAATTCTGTTGGATTGAAGTGCAAAGATGCTATTTTTTTCTCAGAATGCTGCCAATATATAACTATTATTTGTACTTTTGTCCCAAACTATAAACCGAATTATGACTAGATTAAGCGTTAATATAAATAAGGTGGCAACGCTGCGCAATGCCCGTGGAGGTGATGTCCCGAATGTTGTGAAGGTAGCGCTGGATTGTGAAGACTTTGGTGCTGATGGCATTACGGTGCATCCCCGTCCTGACGAGAGGCATATCCGCCGTAAGGATGTATATGATTTGCGGCCGTTGCTGCGGACAGAGTTCAATATCGAGGGGTATCCTGCACCCGAATTTATGGATTTGGTCTTGAAGGTGAAACCGCATCAGGTAACTTTGGTGCCCGACAGCCCTACACAGCTGACTTCAAACGCAGGCTGGGATACCAAGACCCATTTTGACTTCTTGAACGAAGTGTTGGATGAGTTCAACAATGCTGGTATCCGTACTTCCGTATTTGTTTCCACCGATGCCGAAATGATAGAATATGCTGCCAAAGCCGGTGCCGACCGCGTGGAGCTATATACGGAACCTTATGCTACGGCTTATCCCAAAGGACGGGAAGCGGCTGTAGCTCCTTTTGTCGAGGCTGCCAAGGTGGCCCGCAGCTTAGGCCTGGGGCTGAATGCCGGACATGACCTGAGCCTGGTGAATCTGAATTATTTTTATCAAAACATTCCGTGGCTGGACGAGGTGTCCATCGGGCATGCGCTGATTAGTGACGCGCTGTATCTGGGATTGGAGCGTACGGTCAAGGAATATAAAAACTGTCTTCGCTGATGAATGTAATGTTGTTATTGGCCCAAGTGGCTCCGGCACTGACTGACTCTATTGCAGGTGCCAATCCGGTACTGACACAAGTAAACGCTTCCGACGAAATGAACTTATGGAGCATGGCCGTCAAGGGCGGCTGGATTATGGTTGTCCTGGGCTTGATGTCCGTACTTTGCTTTTACATCTTGTTCGAACGCAACTATGTTATCCGGAAGGCGGGGAAAGAAGACCCCCAGTTCATGGATAAGATAAAGGATTATATTTTGGGTGGGGAATTGAAAGCTGCCATTGCTTATTGTCGCAGTGTGGATACTCCCTCGGCCCGTATGATTGAAAAGGGTATCAGCCGTTTGGGACGCCCGGTGAACGATGTGCAGGCTGCCATCGAGAATGTGGGTAATATTGAGGTTGCCAAACTGGAGAAGGGAATGACGATTATGGCCACGATTTCCGGTGGCGCTCCTATGCTAGGCTTCCTTGGCACGGTGACGGGTATGGTACGTGCATTTTGGCAAATGGCAAATGCCGGAAATAATATTGATATAACGTTGCTTTCCGGTGGTATTTATGAGGCGATGATTACTACGGTGGGCGGTTTGATAGTCGGTATCATAGCTATGTTTGCCTACAATTACCTGGTGACATTGATAGATGGCGTGGTCAACAAGATGGAAGCCAAGACAATGGCATTCATGGATTTGTTGAACGAACCGGCGAAATGATTAATTAAAGAATTAAGAATTAAAACTTAAAGGCGTGTTAAAACGTAGAGCTAAAATATCACCCAATTTCAGTATGGCGTCCATGACGGACCTGATTTTCCTGCTGCTGATTTTCTTTATGATAACATCTACCATGGTATCGCCCAATGCTATCAAGGTACTGCTGCCGCAGGGAAAGCAACAGACTTCTGCAAAGCCTTTGACAAGAGTCATCATAGATAAGAATCTGAATTATTATGCTGCTTTTGGCAATGACAAGGAACTGTCTCTGACGCTTGAAGAATTGACTCCTTTCCTACAATCGTGTGCGGAGAGGGAGCCTGAAATGTATATAGCTTTGTATGCTGACGAAACAGTGCCTTACCGGGAAATCGTGAAGGTGCTGAACATTGCAAACGAGAATAAATTCAAGATGGTGCTGGCTACACGACCACCGGAAAACTAAATCGTACATTGTACATGGCTAAATTGTAAATGCAATGGTGAATCGGAAGAAGAAAGGAAAATATATAGGTATGGCAGGTGCACTTGTGGTGCATGTTGCCATTATTGCCCTTCTGATACTGGTAGGATTCACACCGCCGGAACCCTCGGAAGAAGGCGGTGTACCCGTTATGCTGGGAGAGGTGCCCGATGCACTGGGCGCTGCCGACCCTTCTTTAGTAAAGGTGGATGTCATGCCGGAGGAAACCGCTCCTCAGGTGCAGGAAACGGTGGAGCAGGACATCATTACGCAGGAAACTGAAGAAACCGTTGCCATAAAGCCCAAAGCCGAACCCAAGAAAAAGGAGGAGGTGAAGAAACCGGAAAAGACGGAAGCCGAAAAAGCGGAAGAGGCCCGCAAACTGGCAGCGGCAAAAGCCGAACGGGAACGTAAGGAAGCCGAGGAAGCTGCCCGTAAACGGGTAGCTGGCGCTTTTGGCAAAGGTGCCCAAATGGGTAGTAAAGGCGATACGGAAGGCGAAGGTATTCAAGGAAGTCCTACGGGAAATGCTCCGTCCGGAGCCACTTCGGGTACGGGAGGCTACGGCTCGTTTAATTTGGGCGGACGTTCTCTTGGTGAGGGCGGATTGCCGCGGCCGGTATATAATGTGCAGGATGAAGGTAGGGTTGTGGTGACCATCACAGTGAACCCTGCCGGACATGTGATAGCAACCAGCATCAACCGCCAGACCAATACCGTCAATCCCGCATTGCGGAAAGCGGCAGAGGATGCTGCCAAGAAAGCCCGTTTCAATGCGGTAAGCGGCTTGAACAATCAGACGGGAACAATAACGTATTATTTTAATCTAAAATAAGAGGAGGAACAATTATGGGTACAGTTTATGTTTTTTTTGCCGACGGATTTGAAGAAATAGAAGCTTTTACTTCTGTGGATGTGATGAGACGCGCCGGACTGAACGTAGAAATGGTGACGGTAACCCCTGATGAAATAGTGACGGGAGCACACGATGTTCCGGTCTTGTGCGATAAGAATGTAGTGAACTGCGACTTCTTTGATGCAGAGCTTGTATTATTGCCTGGCGGTATGCCGGGTGCGTCCACTTTGGAGAAGTGTGGAGAACTGCGTAATCTGGTACTGCGTTTTGCCCAAGAGCAGAAACCGATTGCTGCTATTTGTGCGGCTCCTATGGTATTGGGTAAGCTGGGATTGCTGAAAGGCAAGAAGGCTACTTGCTATCCCGGCTTTGAACAGTATTTGGAAGGTGCCGAATGTACGGGTGCTCCGGTAGAAAGAGACGGCAATATCATCACTGGTAAAGGACCGGGCGCTGCCATGGAGTTTGCATTGGCCGTAGTGGAGCTGTTGCAAGGCAAAGAGAAGGTGCAGGAACTGAAAGAAGCTATGTGCGTAACGGATTTATGATTTAAAATCATAAATCATAAATCATAAATCATAAATGGTTCAGTATGCTCTGATTGTTGCCGGTGGCAAGGGCTTGCGCATGGGGACCGAACTCCCCAAACAGTTTCTCCCGATAGGGGGGAAACCTGTTTTGATGCGCACTCTGGAGGCGTTTTATGACTACAATGCTGAGATACGGATAATATTGGTGCTTCCCCACAGCCAGCAGGATTACTGGAGGCAGCTGTGCAGGGAGTACTGTTTTTCATTGCCGCATGCCATTGCAGATGGAGGGGAGACGCGGTTCCACTCCGTAAAGAACGGTTTGGCTTTGGTCAAGACACCTGCTTTGGTCGGTGTGCACGATGGGGTACGTCCATTCGTAGCCCGGGAAGTGATTGCACGCTGTTATGACTTGGCTGCCGGGAAAAAGGCTGTGGTTCCGGTAATAGGTGTGGTGGAGACCGTTCGCCGTATGGGAGGGAAAGGCAGTGTGACTGTCGGCAGGGATGATTATAGATTGGTGCAGACTCCCCAGGTTTTTGATGCGGAACTGCTGAAAGCGGCATACGAGCAGCCCTATACACCCCATTTTACCGATGATGCTTCTGTGGTGGAAGCATTGGGCGTATCTGTCTTTTTGACGCCGGGAAACCGGGAAAACATTAAAATAACCACTCCTTTTGATTTAAAAATAGCCACAGCTCTGATAGGTTCATGTTCGATTTAGCCACGCGTGACATAAAATATTTGTCGGGCGTCGGGCCGCAGCGTGCTTCGGTGCTCAATAAGGAATTGGGCATTTACTCCTTGCACGATTTGCTATATTACTTTCCATATAAATATGTAGACCGCAGTCGGATTTATTATATTCAGGAGATTGATGGGACGATGCCCTATATTCAGCTGAAAGGTGAAATACTAAGTTTTGAGACGGCTGGAGAAGGGCGCCAGCGCAGGCTGATAGCTCATTTCTCGGACGGTACGGGGGTAGTGGACCTGGTTTGGTTCCAGGGCATCAAATATTTGGTAGGGAAGTATAAAGTGCATCAGGAATATATTGTGTTCGGAAAACCGACCTTCTTCAATGGTAGAATAAATATGGCTCATCCGGATATAGACTCTGCTTCGGATTTGAAATTGTCGTCCATGGGGTTACAACCTTATTATAATACGACTGAAAAGATGAAACGGAGTTCTCTCAATTCGCATGCCATCGAGAAGATGATGAATACGGTGGTGCAGCAGTTGCGTGAGCCGTTGCCCGAGACCCTTTCTCCCGCTATACTTGCCGAGCATCATCTGATGCCGTTGACGGAAGCTTTGGTCAATATACACTTTCCCGCTAATCCGGATTTATTGCGTAAGGCACAGTATCGCCTGAAGTTTGAGGAGCTTTTTTACGTACAGTTGAATATCCTGAGGTATGCAAAAGACCGTCAGCGGAAATATCGCGGTTATATTTTTGAAAGGGTGGGCGAAGTGTTTAATACTTTCTACTCCCGTAATCTTCCTTTTGAACTGACCAATGCACAGAAGCGGGTATTGAAGGAAATCCGTAAGGATGTAGGCTCAGGAAAGCAGATGAACCGCTTGCTGCAAGGGGATGTGGGAAGTGGAAAGACGCTTGTCGCACTGATGAGTATGTTGATGGCGCTCGATAATGGCTTTCAGGCATGCATGATGGCACCTACCGAGATTTTGGCAAACCAGCACTATGAAACCATCCGTGAGCTGCTGTATGGAATGGAGGTACGTGTGGAACTGTTGACCGGTTCTGTTAAGGGCAAGCGGCGCGAAGCTATCCTTGCCGGTTTGTTGACGGGAGACATACATATACTGATAGGTACCCATGCCGTCATTGAAGATACGGTGAATTTTGCTTCGCTCGGTTTGGTTGTGATTGACGAGCAGCATCGTTTCGGTGTGGCCCAACGGGCACGGTTGTGGACAAAGAATGTGCAGCCTCCCCATGTATTGGTGATGACGGCAACCCCGATTCCCCGTACATTGGCAATGACGCTTTATGGCGATTTGGATGTGTCTGTCATCGATGAATTGCCTCCCGGACGTAAACCGATTGTCACTCTTCATCAGTTTGATAGCCGTCGGATAAGCTTGTATCAGTCCATGCACAAGCAGATTGCCGAAGGCCGGCAGGTCTATATTGTCTACCCGCTGATTAAGGAAAGCGAAAAGATTGACTTGAAGAATCTTGAAGAAGGGTATCTGCATGTTTGTGAAGAGTTTCCCGAGTGTAGGGTTTGCAAGGTACATGGAAAGATGAAACCTGCTGAAAAGGATGCTCAGATGCAATTGTTCGTATCCGGCGAGGCACAGATAATGGTGGCTACCACCGTGATTGAGGTAGGTGTAAATGTGCCCAATGCTTCGGTGATGGTGATTGAGAACGCCGAGCGTTTCGGGCTGTCCCAGCTTCATCAGCTTCGGGGACGTGTAGGACGTGGAGCTGACCAGTCCTATTGTATCCTGGTTACCGGCTACAAGTTGGCGGAGGATACAAGGAAGCGTTTGGAGATAATGGTGCGGACTAATGACGGCTTTGAAATAGCGGAAGCAGACTTGAAACTGCGTGGTCCTGGAGATTTGGAAGGGACACAGCAGAGCGGCATTGCTTTCGATCTGAAGATTGCCGATATAGCCCGTGACGGACAACTGCTGCAATATGTCCGTGAAGTAGCGCAAACGGTGGTGGATGCAGATCCACATGGCATGTTGCCTGAGAACGAGGTCTTGTGGCGACAACTGAAAGCGTTGAGAAAAACGAACGTTAATTGGGCTGCCATTAGCTGAAAAAACGGTTAAACATGCACTTTTATTGCATTTTATGTTGTAAAACATGTTTGCTTGTAAATCTCCTATCTATAGGGGATTAAGACATCTTTGCGAGCTTTACAGTTTCCTCCTCTTCGAAAAAATAGTTAATGACTGATGTCGTTTTTCAGAGAGAAATGTTACCTTTGGGAGAATTTTTGAAAATCAATCTGGATATTCGCGTAGAACAAGTGGTGTTTGATTTGCCGAGATGCTTGCAACGGATATCAAAATGAATGACGAAACGGATGAATTTTAATTGGATAAAAACTGCTTTATTGGCTGCGACGGCAATGGTTAGCTTGAATTCTTTCTCGCAAGACCTGATTGCCCGCCAGGCCCCCATCGACAGAAAACTTAAGAGTGTAGATTCACTGGCTTTGCAAAAACAGATACGTGCGGAACAATCATTGTATCCGGGTTTGGATTTGTATCCCAACTGGAATAACGAATTCGTACAAGCCTATGGCAATGCGATTGTGCCTGAGAGCTATACATTTGATTTGACCGGTTTTTGTATGCCTACTCCCAATACCCGTATCACAGATGTATTCGGTTACCGTCCCCGGAGAAGAAGAGCTCATTATGGTTTGGATATCAAGGTGTATGTAGGCGATACAATCCGTGCGGCTTTTGATGGAAAAGTACGCGTTGTCAAGAATCAAGGTCGTCGTGGATACGGCAAATACGTCGTTATTCGTCACGACAATGGCTTGGAAACAGTTTACGGACACTTGTCTAAACAATTAGTTGATACAAACCAGTTGGTAAAAGCCGGCGAACCGATTGCATTGGGAGGAAATACCGGACGTTCTACCGGTTCACACCTTCACTTTGAAACCCGTTTCTTGGGTATTCCCATCAATCCTGCGCTTATGTTTGATTTTGAAAAGCAGGATATCGTAGCTGATTCCTATACTTTCCATAAGACAAAAGGCTCTTCCGGTACGGCGCGTAGCATGGCATCGGGTGAAGGTCTGTTCTATAAGGTAAAGAAGGGAGACACATTGGGACGGATTGCAGCACGTCAGGGAACCTCCATCGACAAGCTTTGCAAACTGAACAGAATTACGCGTAAAACAATCCTGAGACCGGGACAAGTATTGCGCTGCTCATAAAAACGTAAACAATCTCTATAGAAGAGGGTACTTTAATAGATTTTAGAGTGCCCTCTTTTTCTTTTTCTTTAATTATTCCTATCTTTGCAGCGCACTGTGAAAAAAGGAAATGAAAGATACCAAGCAACAATTTGAACATGTCATTGCGGTTTGCCGTGACTTGTTCTCTAAGAAACTTCATGATTACGGTCCGGCGTGGCGCATTCTTCGTCCGTCTTCCGTAACAGATCAGATATTCATCAAAGCCAACCGTATCAGAAGTATTGAAACGAAAGGGGTGACTTTGGTAGACGAAGGCATCCGTTCTGAATTCATAGCTATTGTCAACTATGGAATTGTAGGGCTGATACAGTTGGAACTTGGTTATGCCGAAGCTGCCGATATGACCAATGAAGAGGCATTGGTGCTGTATGACAAATATGCCAAAACCTCTTTGGAGTTGATGCTTGCCAAAAATCATGATTATGATGAGGCTTGGCGTAGTATGCGTATCAGTTCGTATACGGATTTGATATTGATGAAGATTTACCGGACAAAGCAGATTGAAAGCTTGTCCGGGGAGACTTTGGTTTCGGAAGGTATTGATGCCAATTATATGGATATGATTAACTATTCCGTATTCGGCTTAATTAAGATTGAATTTGGAGATTGACAAGAAACATATTGTCGGGAAAGTTTGGGTGAACCTCTGCCGTTTTCTGCTGGGGGCTTTGTTCATATTTTCCGGATTTGTGAAAGCTGTTGATCCGTTGGGTTTCTTCTATAAAATTCAAGATTACCTGACGGCTTTCGGCATGATTTCCTGGTTTCCTTCTTATGCGCCCTTGCTGGTAGGGATAGCGTTGTCTGCCATAGAGTTCAGTGTAGGTGTTTTCTTGTTTTTGGGTATACGCCGGAAGGTGGCATCTGTATTGGCATTATTGCTGATGGTTGTAATGACTCCGCTAACACTTTATCTGGCTTTGGCGAATCCGGTATCCGACTGCGGATGCTTCGGTGATGCGTGGATATTGACCAATTGGCAGACTTTCGGCAAGAACGTAGTATTGTTGGTGGCGGCAGTATCTGTATTCAAGTGGCAGGATTTACTGGTGCGTTTCATTACTCCGAAGATGGAGTGGATGATTTCCATGTATACGTTTCTATTTGTGTTTGCGTTGTCCTTCTATTGCCTGGAGAATTTGCCGATACTTGATTTCCGACCTTACAGAATTGGAGCGAATATCAAGGCGGGCATGGAAATTCCGGAAGGTGCTAAACCAAGTGTGTTTGAAAGCCGGTTCATTTTGGAAAAAGGAGGAAAGCGTCAGGAATTTACATTGGACAACTATCCGGACAGTACATGGACGTTTGTAGAATCGCGTACGATACTGAAGGAAAAAGGTTATGAACCTCCCATTCATGATTTTTCCATGATGAGTCTGGATACATGGGAAGATATAACGGACAGCGTACTGTCGGATAAAGGATATACGTTTCTGCTGGTTGCCCATCGGATAGAAGGAGCGGACGACAGTAACATCGACCTTATCAATGAAATATACGATTACAGTGTGGAGCATGGTTATGGCTTTTATGCCTTGACTTCATCTCCGGAAGACGAGATAGAATTGTGGCGTGACAAGACTGGAGCGGAATACCCTTTCTGCCAGACAGATGATATTACGCTGAAGACCATTATCCGTTCAAATCCCGGTTTGCTGTTGGTAAAGGACGGAACAATTTTGAATAAGTGGAGTGACAACCGGCTGCCTGATGAATATGTGCTGACCGATAGCCTGGACAAGTTGGAATTGGGCAAGCAGAAGCAGGAAAGTGACTTACAAACAATAGGCTATGTGTTGCTGTGGTTCATCCTTCCTCTGATGATGGTGCTTTGTGTCGATATTTTAGTCGTAAGGCGCCGGGAGAAACAACGCCTCAGACAACAATAGTATCAAATAGTAAATAGTAAATTGTCAAATAGTAAATACATTAACCCTTTTAATAATAAAACAAAATGAGAAAAAACATTGTTGCAGGAAACTGGAAAATGAACAAAACCCTCCAAGAGGGTATTGCTCTTGCAAAAGAACTGAATGAAACATTGGCTAACGAAAAGCCTAACTGTGATGTAATCATCTGTACTCCGTTTATCCACCTGGCATCTGTTACTCCTTTGGTAGACGCTGCCAAGATTGGTGTAGGTGCAGAAAACTGTGCAGACAAGGAGTCAGGCGCATATACCGGCGAAGTATCAGCTGCTATGGTTGCTTCTACTGGTGCAAAATATGTCATTCTGGGTCACTCTGAACGTCGTGCTTACTATGGTGAAACAGTTGCTATTCTGGAAGAAAAAGTAAAATTGGCTTTGGCTAACGGTCTGACTCCGATTTTCTGTATCGGTGAGGTATTGGAAGAACGTGAAGCAAACAAGCAGAATGAAGTGGTAGCCGCTCAGCTGGCTTCTGTATTCTCTTTGTCTGCCGAAGATTTCTCTAAGATTATTTTGGCTTACGAGCCGGTTTGGGCTATCGGTACCGGTAAGACTGCTACTGCAGAACAAGCACAGGAAATCCACGCTTTCATCCGTTCCTTGATTGCTGAAAAGTATGGTAAGGAAATTGCTGACAACTGCTCTATCCTTTATGGTGGCAGCTGTAAGCCTTCTAATGCAAAGGAACTGTTTGCCAACCCGGATGTTGACGGCGGTCTGATTGGTGGTGCTGCCTTGAAGGTTTCTGACTTCAAGGGTATCATCGATGCCTTTAATTAAATAGTTGAAAGCTGAAAGTTGAAAATGGATTGCATGTCGTATCTGCATAACTGTTTTCCATTTTCAGCTTTCCATTTTCCGTTATATAAAGATATTGACTCATGAAAAAGCTTGGTTTACTTTTAGTTGCATGTTTCGCTTTTGCAACGATTTCTGTAGCGCAGAATAATATTGTGAAAAGCCTGGAACGTAATGTGCCGGGACAAGGCAAGGTGACTATCCATCAAGATGCACGCATTGCGGCATTGATAGGTTCGGAGTATGTTCCTGCCGGTTCGGATGAGCAGAAAGTGATTAAAAGTTCGGGTTACCGCATACAAGTTTATGCAGGGAATAATACCCGTCAGGCCAAGAACGAAGCTTATGCGGTAGCTACCCGCATCAAGGAACATTTTCCCGAACTTACAGTTTATACCTCTTTCAATCCCCCTCGTTGGCTGTGCCGTGCAGGAGATTTCCGCAGTATCGAAGAAGCGGATGCCATGATGCGTCAGTTGCGGGCTACTGGTGTATTCAAGGAAGTTTCTATCGTGAAAGAGCAGATAAACATCCCCTTATAAAGAATTATCATGTTAGGAAAAGAAGAAATTGTATCTCCTTCATTAGATGAATTGAAGGAACATTATCACCGCATCCTTACTCTGTTGGGTGAAGATGCCGGACGTGAAGGTTTGCAGAAGACACCTGAACGGGTGGCGAAGGCCATGTTGTCGTTGACGAAAGGGTATCATATGGACCCGCACGAGGTACTCCGTTCGGCCAAATTTCAAGAGGAATACAGTCAGATGGTGATTGTGAAAGACATTGACTTCTTCTCGCTTTGCGAACATCACATGCTTCCCTTCTACGGAAAGGCACATGTGGCATATATTCCTAACGGCTACATTACCGGACTGAGCAAGATAGCCCGCGTAGTGGATATTTTCTCTCACCGCCTGCAAGTGCAGGAACGTATGACTCTCCAAATAAAAGAGTGTATTCAGGAGACGCTGAATCCGCTGGGGGTTATGGTTGTTGTGGAAGCCAAACACATGTGCATGCAGATGCGCGGAGTAGAGAAACAGAACTCCATTACCACTACATCCGATTTTACCGGAGCATTCAACCAAGCGAAGACTCGCGAGGAATTTATGAATTTAATCAGGCATAATTCTTGACGGAGAACTCCCCGAATTGAATTTAAAAATTCAGGATGACTCTGTCTCCCAGCCGCTTTGCCATGATGCTTTTTACTTTGTTCAATTCGTTGTAGCGCTCCATGATGCTGTTACACTGGGTTTCATCATTGGCTATGGCAGGGTTCTGTAACGCAAATAGGGTATGCTTCAATTCTTCGCAGACGATGGCATATTTGAAGTTTATCATTAACCGTGGAATTAGCTCATAGAGGCGTTCTTCGTCCGTTACCATTTGTTCTATCTGTGATTTCCTTAACTGATAGCGGTTGCTGATAAGCTCCACACTCAGCTTGCTGATGACGGGGTCGGGATGCGCCACAAAATACCGTTCGGCGGTAAAACCCTCATTGTGGATACGTTCGGCAGCCTCTGTCAGGATTTGCCGGTGAAGCGGATTGTGGAAGGCAAGTTCGTCTTCTTTTAAATCATTGACTATATATTCAGTTACAGTGATAGGGGTTTCCTGCCCCTCTTCATTGGTGACATTGCACATCACCCGCTCACCATAGAGCACTACCATCTTCAGAATAAGTCGTTCGTATTTATAGAACTCCTGGCCCTCCTTGCCCTCCTGCGGGATGAAGGATACATATTCTTCCTCGGGTGGAAAAGGTGGAGGTGTTTCGGAAGGGAGACCGGCAGGCAGTGATTGGGACGGATAGCCAGCTTGTTGTGCGTCGGGGTTGGTAGCTGCAGTATGACTGCCATTGACCCCCGTTTCTGCATTGGCTCTTGCGGCATTGGCCGACCGACGCTCACGTTCTGCTCGCTCAGCTTGTTGCTCGGCTTGCTTTTCGCGACGCTTGGCAACCTCAGAAACCAGCAGTTTATCTTCTACGTGCAATAATTGGGCGCACTCCTTGATATAGACATCACGCACAATGGCTTCGGGAATGATGGAAATGCTCTGCACAAGGTTTCCGATAAGCTCGGCACGCTTGATGGGGTCTTTTCCAGCATCTTCCAGCAACAGATTGGTTTTGAAGCGGATAAAGTCCGTTTCATTCTCTTGTATGAAGGCCTGGAACTCCGTCGCATTGTGTTTGCGTGCAAAGGAGTCCGGGTCGTCACCATCGGGCAGGAGGCAGACTTTGACGTTCATGCCTTCTTCCAGCAACATATCAATACCTCGGATAGAGGCCTTTATACCGGCAGCGTCACCGTCGTAGAGCACTGTCATATTGTTGGTGAAACGATGAATCATCCGGATTTGTCCGGATGTCAATGCTGTGCCCGAAGAGGCAACCACATTCTCTATGCCCGATTGGTGCATGGAAATGACGTCTGTATAACCTTCGACCAGAAAACAACGGTCTTGTTTCACAATGGCTTGTTTGGCAAAATATATGCCGTACAGTTCATTGCTTTTATGGTAAATCTCCGATTCAGGCGAGTTGACGTACTTCACCTTGACGCCTTTGGTGGCGCCGGCAAGCACACGTCCCCCAAAAGCCACCACCTTGCCGGAGAGAGTGTGTACCGGAAAGATGACGCGCCCCCAGAAGCGGTCTCGCAGTCGGTGGTCGTCCGTCTCGTAGCAGAGGCCGG
Source organism: Bacteroides sp. AF34-31BH (assembly GCF_003602795.1). Taxonomy (NCBI): domain Bacteria; kingdom Pseudomonadati; phylum Bacteroidota; class Bacteroidia; order Bacteroidales; family Bacteroidaceae; genus Bacteroides; species Bacteroides sp. AF34-31BH. The sequence continues at coordinate 706,890 of NZ_QTLV01000001.1, read as the reverse complement.
TCTTGACAAGATAATCCTTTTTATAGCCTTTCTTCAAAGCTTCCTGGGCAAGGGCATCGTGGCTCTCGGTACAATAGCCCAACTGGAACTTCTCGATGATGTCATCCCGGAAGCCGCGGCTGCGGAAATAGGCCATGCCGATACTCCGTCCGTCTACGTGGTTCTTTAGGATATTCTGGAAGTAGTCACGGGCAAAGTTGTTCACAATGAAGAGGCTTTCCCGTTCACCCTGTGCTATCTTCTCCTCGCTGGATAGTTCGCGTTCTTTGATTTCAATGCCGTATTTTTTTGCGAGATATTTCAGCGCCTCGGGATAAGACATCTGTTCGTGCTCCATGATGAAATGCACTGCATTTCCTCCTTTTCCGCAGGCAAAACACTTGCAGAGCCCTTTGGCGGGGGATACATAGAAGGAAGGGGTTTTGTCATCGTGGAAAGGGCACAGACCTACATAGTTCACACCGCGTTTGCGCAGGGTGACAAAGTCTGATACGACATCGTATATCTGTGCGGCATCAAGTATGCGGTCTATGGTGGGTTGGTCTATCATTGTCTCTTTTCTAACTTGTGCAAAAGTACATGATATTTCTTGGATAATCAAAAAATATCATATAGGAAAGAGCAGACCGGAACTCTACATCATCATAAAATTCCCGTGGATTGTATAGTCGAGTTTTTCTTTCAATCTTTGTATGTCAACCGGCTTGGACATATATCCGTTAAAGCCATTCTGCATAATCTTTTCTTTGTCCGAAGCAAAGGAGTATGCCGTTACTGCAATGATAGGTACCGTTTTGGATACTTTACGTATTTCGCGAGTAGCTTCATATCCATCCATTTTAGGCATATTGATGTCCATGATGACCACATGCGGATGAAACTTCTGATGGAGTTCCACGGCTTCCTCCCCATCCCAAGCATGAACCAACTCATAATCTTTCTGTAGGATAGACTTGAACAGCATATAGTTGCTTTCGTTGTCCTCTGCTATCAGGATTATAGGCTTTTCCTTGCTTCTCTCGTTCAGAAGAGGCATTAAAGTTAGATTATTTTCCTTTTGGGCCTCTTTCGGTTTATAAGGTATTGTAAACCAGAAAGTACTTCCTTTACCTTCTCCTTCGGATTCTACTCCGATGCGTCCTTTCATTTTTGTGACAATGTTTTTGCATATTGAGAGCCCTAATCCCGTTCCTTGTATAAAGGTGTTTACTTTGGTAAACCGTTCAAATATTTTCTTCTGATTCTCTAGTGATATGCCTATGCCCGTATCTTTTACGTAGAAATAGAGTTCTTCTCCACGGATTTTGTATCCAAACATAATCTCACCTTTCTCTGTGAATTTTGCAGCGTTGACCAGCAGGTTGATGAGGACTTGAGAGAGACGGTTATGTTCTGTCTGTACATAACAAACTGGTACTTCAGGAACGAATTGTAGGGCAACACCTGTTTGCAGTCTGCCTCGTACAGTGTTTTCCACATCTTTTGCCAACTGATTTAAGTCGACATTCTGATAATTGAATTCCAGTGTATTTGCTTCTATTTTTGAAAGATCCAGGATGTCACTTACCAGTTGCAATAGCAACTGGTTGTTGGTTTCTATGATACTGATGAACTCTTTGCGTTCGGTTTCGTTTTCGGTTGCAGTCAGCAGGCTGGAGAATCCTACGATGGCATTCAAGGGGGTACGTATCTCGTGGCTCATATTGGCTAGAAATGCAGATTTCAGCCGGTCGGATTCTTGGGCTTTTTCTCGTGCTCGGATAAGCGCTTCTTCTTGCCTCTTGCGTTCTGTTATCAGTAAAAGGGAGCCGACAAGCGATATTGGATAGCCGTTCTTGTCGCGCTGGTCAATTACTGCGTTGGTTTCCATCCAATCTGTTATTTTTCGCCCTTCTACTTCGGTGATGATACGATATTCTTCTTTGATATGCTGCAACTTGCCTGAAATGAGATTTTCATGTACATGGTGCATACGTTCGAAGTCTTCCGGGTGTATCTTTCGGAAATATTCTGACGCCTTGATAATATCTACTTGGACTGTAGAGTTCTTCTCCTTTGTAAAGTTCATGTGGTCTAATATCTTTTGTGCTTCGCAATAAATCAGACCCTCCTTTAAATCCCAGCGCCATGGTATGATGCGTGCTATGCCCAATGTCATTTCCAGTTTTTTATTAATCTCTCGCAATGTGTTTTCGGCATCTTTGCGCGCTGTAATATCTACGGCAAAGACATCCAAAGTGTGTTTTTGGGATGCCGGGCAAAGAATGAATTCGTAAAAGCTGTTTGTTTGTTTGAAGTAATGAGTAAATGTTACCGTTTGCTTTTCTTGGAATACCATTTCCATGAAATGTGTCAGGTGCTCTATTTGGGAGAAGGCATTTTTCTGTGAACCATCGGTAGTTGGCGTAAACTGGTCGTTGAAAATAATATTGCCGCATCGATAGCTCATATCTGCTATCTGTCCCGTTTTGTCGAAGAAAACCTCTATTTGAGTATAAGATATCGGCATATTACGTAAAAGGGTATCATGGGCACTTAGCAAGGTGATTTTCTTTTGCTGGAACCGGTAAATGACTAAAGCTATGATAAGTAGTGAGAGTATCAACACTACTCCGCAAATAATCCACCATTGATACTTCTGCCAGAATGTAAGCGGTTTATTGATGAATACCGAGTCTTTAGGACAGAGTGTGGTGTCCAGACCGTCCATCTGCAGTTGCTGGTAGTTGATGAAGGGATAGGATTTCTTGCTATATGTAAATGGGATATTCCGTGCATCCTCTCCTGCAAATATCTGTTTGAGGGCTGAAGAAAGCGCGTTTTGCACTTCCATGCGGTCATAGAAATATCCTCCCGCAAACCCCTCTTTACCCACATAGGCATTCCTTAATGCAAATACGGGTTGAGGCGATGATGCAACTAACTGAAAGTCTCCACTGATGAGTGTAGGAAAACCGAGTAGATTCTTACGCTCGTAAAACCATGTGGAAAATAGCATACCCGTCTCCGGTTCATCATTTAGCAGATATGCCTGTAATTCGTTTTGGTTTCTTTCATTACCTATTAAGCGTTCATAGTGGAGGTTTGGATACTTTGACGTTATATAGGCATGAATAAGCCGGTCCAAGTCTTGGTTATGATAGAGTTCATCTGCTGCGAATACAATCGTTTTCATTTTTGGCAGCATCTGTACCATCATGTCGATGGTCTCTTTGTACATATACGGCGTTTCGATAAAAGTAAAGTTGTATTGCGGCTGCAGGTCAACCAGAGGAGATGTGATGGCATTGGAAATGTGTATAGGACGTCCGGTGAAATAATATTCCCGTGGAGCATACGTGTCTTCGTTGCCGATCAATACTATTGGAATATTTCCCCACTCACTCAAAATACGTTCCCTTAAAGTAAAAGCCATGTTGCCGAGAAGTACAAGATAATCGGGTTTCTTATCCTGGAAACGTTCGAAAATGCCATTCTCCATCCGGATATACAATGAGTCATTACGAATGAACGTCCCGTTCATGTGTACTACATCGGCTGTGATGTCCTCTATAGGAGATGTTTGCAGCAGGATGGGAGTTATAAGTTCTTGGCTCCAGGGTGCGCTTTCATTGTACGAGTTTATAATAAGTAATCTGCGGTGTTTGCCGACTATGGTTGCTGTGGCAAAAGCCGAACTTAAATATAAAAAAAGGAAACATAAATTGATTATGCATCTTTTATCTAGAAAAATTTTCATAACCTGATTTTTCAAGTAGTATATTGTCTAATGGCAATTTAATTGCCACGTGTTATTTATACAAAAATAATACAAATGCATTTTAATCGTAAAATATAGTTGCTAAAATTAAAAATAATTAACGGCGTCTTTTTATTCTATACACTGGAAGTTTAATGTAATTATTATTTTATATATCTGTTTTGTGTTGTCTAGCAAGTGAGTACAAGGGTGAGAGGAGATAGAAAAGGAAGTTGGCAGATTGTAATAAAAAGATAAAAAGGATATTTTCATCTTGAAAAAAGTGATATTTTTGCACCCGCTTTTGAAAATGGTACCGGAGACATTTTTTTGTCTTTTAGTGTCAACTGTTAGGATTTCCGGTGATTCATGCACCTCTTCAAAGGGCTACTTCGACGGATAGCCTGAGGTGGTGACTGTCTTTTTCATCCGGGGTGTTTAGTTGGGATAAAAGTGTGTACCTTGGCATCGAGGCACACACTTGTTGATTGTTTATCTAATCTTTTCCCTGATTTTAGTCAGATACTTCTTCATGCCTTCTGCATCCTTATTGCTGATGATTTCCAGCAGGTTCTTCAGTTCCAGGCGGATGTTCTCCACTTGTGAGGGGGTGCGCGGATTGAAGAGAATTTCCTGGAGCAGGTAGTCGTCTTCACTCAGCAGGCCTTTGGCAATGGCCATGTGCTTTTTGAAGGTGGTGCCCGGAGCTTCCTGGTGTTTCATTACCGCTGCAAACACGAAAGTGGATACAAACGGAATGGATAAGGAGTATGCCACAGTCTCATCATGCTCGTCGAAGGTATATTCAAAGATGTTCAGCTTCATGGTCTGGTAGAGGTCCTTGAAGAAGATTTTCCCCAAGTGGTCGCCTTCGCTGATGATGATGGCATTCTCCGTATTCAGATTGTTGAGGCTGGCAAAAGTGGGACCGAACATAGGATGCGTCGACACGTAGCGGAAGCCGCTTTCATCGTAGAATTTCTTCAATCCGGTCTTTACCGAAGCGATGTCGCTGATAATGCAGTCTTTGGGCAGTACCGGCAGCATTTGGCGGAAAGCGTCCAGCGTGTATTTCACCGTAACGGCATTGATGACCAGCTCCGGCTCGAAGTCCTTGATTTCTTCCAGTGTGGTGAAGCGGTAGGTGTTGTAGACAAAACGCAGTTGGTGCGGATTGACGTCGAACACAGCCGTCTCGTGCTGGAAACTCAGGATGTCTGTGAAGAAAGAGCCCATTTTCCCGGCTCCAAGTATTAATATTCTCATGATGTTTAATGTGCCAATTACTTATTTATAATTTCCATCTGCTGTCTTACACTCTCTTCGTGTATCGCCTCAAATACCTTTTTGATGAATTCAGCATCCATGCCACACAATGCGCCTTGCGAGCCGCGTTTCTCGAGGATTTCGTTGTAGCGTCCGGTTTGCAGGATGGTCATGTCATGCTCTTTTTTGTATGTACCGATTTCACGTGCCACACGCATCCGTTTGGCCAGCTCCTGAATAAGATTGTTGTCGCATTCGTCTATCTGCTTGCGCAATTCGCTGAGGTTCTCGGTGCTTTGTGTTTCCTTGCGGATGACCAGCAGGTTGAGGATGTAATCCAGCACATCCGGGGTGACTTGCTGGGCTGCATCGCTCCAGGCACAGTCCGGGTTGCAGTGGCTCTCGATAATCAGTCCGTTGAAGCCCAAATCCATAGCTTGCTGGCAGAGTGGAGCAACCAGTTCGCGCTTTCCACCTATGTGGCTGGGGTCACAGATAATAGGAAGGTTGGGAATTCGGCGGCGCAGCTCAATGGGGATATGCCATTGGGGCAAGTTACGGTAGAGCTTTTTGTCATAGCTGCTGAATCCGCGATGGATGGCACCCAGACGTTTCAAGCCTGCATTGTTGATACGTTCCAAAGCTCCAATCCACAGCTCCAGGTCAGGATTTACCGGATTCTTCACCAGTACCGGGATATCTACGCCTTTCAGTGCATCGGCAATTTCCTGTACGGCGAAAGGATTGGCGGTGGTACGTGCACCTACCCAAAGAAGGTCAATTCCAGCCTTCAGGCATTCGTATACATGTTTGGCGGTAGCTACTTCTGTTGAAACGTACATGCCGGTTTCTTTCTTTACCTCCTTCAGCCATGCAAGGCCGTCTACGCCTACTCCTTCGAAGCCGCCCGGTTTGGTGCGCGGTTTCCAGATGCCGGCACGGAATAGCTTGAGGCCTTTGTCTGCCAATTGTTTGGCGGTGCTCATTACTTGTTCTTCGGTTTCGGCACTGCAGGGGCCGGCTATTACCATAGGGCGTTTGTCTTCAACACCAGGTAATGTGATAGGTTCTAATTCGAGTTCCATATTCTTTATTTGTTTAATAATATTCTTTAATTATGCTTTTTCTTCCTTGTGACGTTTCCTCCTTTTCAGAAGACTTTCTGAGCAAGGTCCCGGAGATTTAGTAAAACGTCGGAGAAGATTTACTAAATCGTTCCTCCCGTTTTAGTAAATCTCCGGTGGAGTTTTAGTAAACGGGATTCCGGCTTTAGGGTGTTCATCTCTTACTTGTAAGCATTTATTTCATGTCCTTGATACGCTTCAATGCTTCTGCCAGTTTATTGTCCTTACAGCAGAGGGAGATGCGGATATACCGTTTCCCGTTACTTCCGAAGATAAACCCGGGAGTAATGAACACTCTGGCTTTATGCAGCACGTGTTCAGTCAGTTCTTCCACGTCTGTACAGCTGTCGGGGATTTTGCCCCAGAGGAACATGCCTACCTGGTTTTCGTCGTAGGTGCAACCCAAGGTATGCATAATTTCTCCTGCCAACTGACGGCGGTTGCGGTAATTCGCGTTGTTGCCGTCATACCAGTCTTGCTCTGCTTCCAGGGCAGTGGCGGCTGCCAGTTGCATGGCACGGAACATACCGCTGTCGATGTTGCTTTTTACTTTCAATATCCATTGCACGAAGTCGGCATTCGAGGCAAGCATGCCGATACGCCAGCCCGGCATGTTGTGGCTTTTGCTCATGGAATTGAATTCTATGCAGCACTCTTTGGCACCCGGAATGCTGAGGATGCTGATAGGATGTTCGTTCAGGATGAAACTGTAGGGGTTGTCGTTTACGATGACGATGTCCTTGCGGCGTGCGAAGTCCACCAGTTTCCGGTACAGTTCCGGTGTTGCGTTCGTCCCGGTGGGCATATTGGGATAGTTGGTCCACATCAGTTTTACACGGCTCATGTCCATCCGTTCCAGTTCGTCGAAGTCGGGCATCCAGCCGTTTTCTTCTTTCAAGTTATAGTTCACGACCTCGGCACCCAGAATCTTGCTTAATGAAGTATAGGTGGGATAGCCGGGATTGGGAACCAATACTTGTTCACCGGGGTTGACAAAGGCCAGCGTCACGTGCAGGATGCCTTCTTTGGAGCCGATGAGCGGTTGTATCTCTGTGTTGGGATTCAATGCTACACCGTACCATTTTTGGTACCAGTCCGCAAAACCGCGGCGCAGTTCGGGGATACCTACGTAGGGCATGTAACCATGTCCGTCCGGATTGCAGGCAGCTTCGCAAAGTGTCCGGATTGTCTTTTCGGAAGGCGGCATGTCGGGGCTTCCGATTCCCAGGCTGATGACATCCATTCCTTCGGCATTCATTTGTGCCACTTCTTTCAGCTTCTTCGAGAAGTAGTATTCGCTTACGCTTGCCAGGCGGTCGGCAGGCTTTATTCTACACGTTTGATTTTCCATCTTCATATTCTCCTAATATTTTCAGCTCTTTGGTCAGCGGTGTGATGGCCGCAATGGATTGTTTATATCTCAGTACATTGTCGAAGACGACATCTACGTAAAACTGGTATTCCCATTCACGCCCGATGATGGGCAGTGATTGTATCTTGGTCAGGTTGATGCGGTAGAAAGACAAAATAGACAATACTTGGGAAAGGCTTCCTTCAGTATGGGGAAGTGTGAATACCATGCTTGCCTTGTTGACGTCCTTGCTGCGATGCCGGTTCAGTTCATCTACTTGCCAAGGGTCGGCTACGACCAGGAAACGGGTGAAGTTATGTTTGTTGGTTTCGATACCTTCCTGCAGGACCTTCATGCCATAACGCTCTGCAGCAGCTTTGGAGCAGATAGCTGCATGGCCTTTCAGATGTTCCTGTTGGATGATTTCGGCACTGCGGGCGGTATCTTCGCCTTCCACCACTTTGATTCCGGGGTGTTGTCCCAGGAATTCACGGCATTGCATCAGGGCGATAGGGTGGGAGTTGACTTCGGTAATATCATCCCAGTCTTCATCGGGCAGGCAGACAAAACTATGGGAAATACGCAGCTTGTACTCGCCGACAATCTGTGCGCCACTTTGGCGTAATAGCTCATTGTTATGCAGCAAACTACCTGCAATGGTGTTTTCTATCGCCAGCATTCCTATGGTCTGACTGTCTTTTTTGATGGCACCGAACACGTCTTCAAAGTTGGCGCAACAGATTAACTCTATTTCTTCTCCTTCGAAGTACTTGTGTGCGGCGATGTCGTGATACGAGCCTAATGTTCCTTGAATGGCTACCTTTTTCATTATTTTTATTTTCTTGGTTATGCTATAAAAAAAAATCCCGCTTCCATACGATGGAGCGGGATTCTGTATATTTACTTGTTTCTCTATTCAGTCCTTAAGCATCACTGTCACTTGATACATACAAACTCCCGCTCTACTTTCTGGCTAAAGTAAAAGTAAAAAAAGAAGTAATATGCATAAGTAAATGACTTCATACTTGTATTCTCTGTTTTTGAATTACGTGACAAAAGTAATGCTTTTCTTTTATATACAAACAAAAAACAATGTTTTTTTTAGGGATAGTAGCAATTTAACTTATTTCCCTTTAACTTGTACAATGACTTGAACCGGACGATGGTCGGATGAAATGGTGTCTTCTATGACTTTCCGGTATTGTACGTCAAACCGATACCCATTCTTGGAATAGCCGTAGATGTAGTCTATACATCGGTTGGGACGGTCTGCCGGGAAAGTATAAGAGGTTGTGTCATTGAGGGTGGCAAAATGTTTTGCCAATTCCAGCTGGGGAACGCTTGCTGGTGCAGAGTTCATGTCGCCTGCCATAAAGATGGGCTTATCGACGTTTTGCAAGGCTTTTTCTATCAATGGTACGGCAAGGAGCTGGTCTTCTGGAGTGAGGGACTGGTGTGTGGCACAAAATACATAATCTTTAAATTCTGCAATAATGAGGGTACGTTTTTCTTCCCGTCCGGGCATTGGAATGATTTTGTATTTTATGGGTATCTCTCTGGAGAGGATTCCGATGCCGTAGCTTCCACCCTGAAAAGGAATGGCTGCTGCATAAGTCCCGTGCATTCCGGTCAGTTTTTCTAGTTCTCCGAGAGCATGGATTCCTTTGTTGCGCACCGTTACACTGTCAAGTTCCTGCAGGGCGACTATGTCCGGAGAAGTTTGACTGATAACATTGGCAATGCGCCGGTAATTGTACTCCTTGTCCATACCTATGCAATTATGTACGTTATAGGACAATATGTTCACTTGCTGTGCATGGGCAGGTGCGAACATCAGTACAAAAAGTACTGATAGAAATAAATTTCGTTTCATTGGCGGCAATAATTGAATTTGTCATAATCCCAGGATATTACCGGTACTTCCCCCCGGTTGGTTACCATATTGTCCGTTAAAGTTCTGTATCTCTTTAGGATTGAGTTCCAGTCCTTTCTTCATGTCTTCTGCAGAACCTTCCTTGTCGCCGTTCAGCAACTTGGCACGTCCGCGCTCATGATAGGCCTCTGCGAAATTAGGGTTCAGTTCTGTGGCTTCCGTAAAGAGCTCGATGGCTTCTGCCAGTTTGTTTTGGGTGATGTAAAGCTGTCCTAAGTAGAGGAAGGCTTGTTCGTTGAAGGGATTCAACTCCGTCACTTTCTGATAGCTGCTTTCTGCTTTTTCTTTGTCTCCCGTAGCTTCTTCTATCTTTCCGCGGAGCAAGATGGCACTTTCGTCTTCCGGGTCTTGTGCCAGAATGGTGTCTATGTCTTCCATCGCTTCCTTGTATTGCTGCATTTGGACCAGGGCTTCGGCACGGAGCAGACGTGCTTCGATGAAATCATCTTTCAGTACGATGGCTTTCGTAAGATGGGCGATGCACATGATGCCGTCCCCTTGCCCATTGTCTGCTTTGCCGAGCAGGTAATGTGCCATGGCGTTGCCCTCTTCTATTTCGATAGCCTTCTTTGCCGCTCCTGCCATGGCGGGATAGTCTTCCTGCATGTAGCATACGTTGGCAAGACTGAGGTAGGTGGAGATATGTTCCGGCTCTATTTCGGTCATGCGTTCCAGTAGTTTGTGCGCCTCGTCCAGTTCGCTGGTCTGGGTGTAGACTTGGGCGAGATATCCCATGGTCTCGAAGTCTTCCTGAATGGCAAGGGCTTCAGTGAAGCATTTGATGGCGTAGTCTGTACGGCCCATGCGTTGTGCGCGCATACCGTCATACTTGAATATCTCAAAATTCTTCTGTTCGTTTTTTTGTTTCTCATTTGCCGGACTGTCTGACTTGCCGGAGAAAAAAGATTTAAAGAATCCCATAGGTGATTAAAATTAAAGAATTAAAAATTAAAAAGGAAAAGGAGGGGCATGGCTGATAGGAGATGTTCCTCTCAGCGGCAGGACATTCTTTTCCAACGGCAAAAGTAATGAATTATTTTTTGATTTGAAGCATTCCGTTGACAGCAATTACCTTGCCTTCGTCCAACAATCCATGTAACACATCGATGAGCATGTTTTTATCGTCTGCTATCTGTTCTGCCAAAGTGGCTGGAGTTTGTCGTTTATCAGATAGGGCTTGAAGAATCTTTTCAGAAAGTTCCTTTTCCGAAAGGTGGCCGGAAGGTTTCTTGTTCTTCAAATTGATGCAAGTGTCGCACTGCCCGCAGTTATGCTCGTTCTTCTCTCCGAAGTAGTGTAGCAGCATTCGACTACGGCACACGGTATCGCTGCTCACGTAATCCAGCATGGCACTTATGCGTTTCTCATACCGCTCTTTGCGTTCCTCGTACACGGCGGGAGAGATTTGCAGGTGGCGCATTTCAACCCTCTCTCGCGTGTATATTATATATGGTGTCTTTTTGCGGGGGATGTAACTGACGATACGTAGCTTGGCTAGGTGGATGAGCTGTTCATACACTTGCCGGCGTGTGAGTCCAGTGCGTATGGCCAGTGAATCTTCATTGATGAAAGCATGGTCTGTGAAGACCCCGGTATAGGAGCGGAGAATGGTTTGGATGAGTTTGTCCATATCTTCGCCGAGCTCTCTCAGTTTATAAAGTTCGTCTCGACGGATAGTGAACAGTAGCCGGGATGCATTGTCTTGTTCGTCTGTATATTCCAAGTATCCCGCTTGTGTCAGAATCTTCAAGGCACTGTCCACGGGAACGGGGAAGTACTTGAACTTTCGGCAAAAGTCTTCTATATTGAACTCGCGTACACAGCCTTGTCCATCTCCCATTGCCATCTGGTAATAGTATTGAAGATGCTCATATACTTCCTTTATATATTCTTTTTCAGGAAAGGTGTCGGGAATGCGTTTGTGCAGTGTTGCCTTATCCGACTTGGCGTAAAGGACGACCGCGTAGGCTTTTTGTCCGTCCCTTCCGGCACGTCCTGCTTCCTGGAAGTAGGCTTCTATGGAATCGGGCAGATCCATGTGGATGACAATCCGTACATCCGGTTTGTCGATACCCATACCGAATGCATTGGTGGCGACCATGACACGGCTTTCTCCTGTTTGCCAGCGTTGTTGGCGGATGTCTTTGGTGGCGTCATCCAGTCCGGCATGGTAGAAATCGGCGGTGATGTCTTCGTTGTGCAGCAGTTCGGTAATTTCCTTGGTACGGCGACGGTTGCGCACATAGATGATGGCGCTTCCGGGCATACGGCGCAGGATGTGCAACAGCTCTCCCGTCTTGTTTTCCGTTTTACGGACGATATAGGCGAGATTTTTGCGCTCGAAACTCATGCAGAACACATTTTCCTCACGGAAATGCAGACGGGCCTGGATATCTTTCACTACTTCCGGAGTGGCAGTGGCTGTCAGTGCCAGCACGGGTACACCGGGTAGCAGTGTGCGTATCTCGGCTATCTTCAGATAGGCAGGACGGAAGTCGTAGCCCCATTGCGATATGCAGTGGCTTTCGTCTACCGTAATCATACTGATTTTCATCTTCTGCAGTTTGGTGCGGAAGATTTCAGTATCGAGCCTTTCGGGGGAGATATAGAGGAACTTGAAATTGCCGAATATACAGTTCTCCAGTGTGACGATGATTTCCTGCCTGCTCATGCCTGAGTAGATGGCAAGCGCCTTGATTCCCCGCTTTTTCAGGTTTTGTACCTGGTCTTTCATGAGGGCAATCAACGGAGTGATGACCAGGCAAAGTCCTTCTTTAGCAAGTGCCGGAACTTGGAAAGTGATGGATTTTCCTCCTCCCGTGGGCATTAGTCCCAAAGTGTCCCGTCCCTCGGTAATGCTGTTGATGATATCTTCCTGGATTCCCCGGAAGGTATCGTATCCCCAGTATTGCTTCAGAAGCCTCACCCCCAATCCCTCCCCCATAGGGAGGGGAGTTTTGAAGTTACTACTGCTGCTCATGGTCTTATTGAACTTTCTTGCTACTTCTTATCGTTGAATTGATATTCTTTCCTTCTCTATGCTAATAGTAGTGATTACTAATCTTATAGCATCAACCAATTTTCATCATTTCCTTAATATAAGGAGACTATTCTTATTCCCCTCCCTGTGGGGGAGGGGTTAGGGGAGAGGCTTTCAGTTCGGCTTTATGTCTTCAATCTGCAACTGCACTTCACCCCTCTTATGGGTATTCTCTTCAATGGAATAGCAGATGTCGAAGGAACGTTTGGTCTTGATGAAGCGTACGTGGGAACTTTGCCCGAAAGCGATGCCGTTCATTACATTGTTCGATTTATTATCCACCAGTTCTAGCTTGATATGTTCCTGGTCGCGGCCTACGACTTTGCTGGTACCATAATCATAGACATTGTGCGTACAGAAAATGGGTTTGGCATTGTCCGGTCCGAATGGATTGAATTTCTTCAAGTCGCTGAAGAATTTCGGAGTGATGTCTCTGAAATCAATCTCGGCATTGATGTCGATGACGGCGCATGTCTGTTCCGGCAGGATATTTTGTGATACGAACTCTTCGAAGCGTTCGATAAAGGCCGGTACATTTTCCACCTTCATGGAAAGACCGGCGGCGTAGGTATGACCTCCGAAGTTTTCCAGAAGGTCGCGGCAGTATTCAATGGCTTTGTAGACATCGAATCCGGAGACGGAACGGGCAGAACCGGTTGCCATGTCATCCGTACGTGTCAGTACTACTGCCGGCCGGTAATAGATTTCCGTCAGCCGGGAGGCTACGATGCCGATGACGCCTTTATGCCAGTCTTCATTGTACAATACGATGGAACGTCGGTCGGCAAGTCCGTCCAGGTCAGCTACAATCTTGTTGGCCTCCTCGGTCATGGTCTTGTCCAAGTCCTTGCGTGTCTCGTTGTATTGGTTGATTTGTCCGGCTTTCTCCAGGGCAAGAGAGAAATCTTTTTCAGTAAGCAAGTCAACAGCTTCTTTCCCGTTCTGGATACGTCCGGAGGCGTTGATGCGGGGACCTATTTTGAATACAATGTCACTGACGGTGATGTCCTTGTCCGTCAGTCCGCAGACATCAATGATTGCTTTCAGGCCTACGCTGGGATTACTGTTCAACTGCTTCAAACCGTGGTAGGCGAGAATGCGGTTTTCACCCATAATGGGGACAATATCCGATGCGATACTGACGGCGCAGAGGTCCAGTAAAGGGATAAGGTGATGGAACTCGATACCGTTGTTGAGGGCAAATGCCTGCATGAACTTAAAGCCTACACCGCATCCGGACAGATGTTCATAAGGATAGGTGTTGTCTTCCCGTTTGGCATTCAGAATGGCTACAGCAGGGGGCAGTACATCATCGGGGACATGATGGTCGCAGATGATGAAATCAATGCCTTTCTCCTTGGCGTATGTGATTTCTTCGACGGCTTTGATACCGCAGTCCAATACAATAATCAAACCTACACCACTCTCTGCGGCATAGTCTACTCCTTGGATTGAAACTCCATACCCCTCATTGTAACGGTCGGGGATATAGTAGTCGATGTTCGAATAGAACTGTTGAATAAACTTGTAGACCAATGCCACAGCCGTGGTACCGTCTACGTCATAATCTCCATAAACAAGAATGCGCTCTTTCTTTCCCATTGCCTTGTTCAGGCGCTCTACGGCTATATCCATATCCTTCATCAGGAATGGGTCGTATAAGTCCGGTAGTTGGGGGCGGAAAAACTTCCGGGCATCCGCTGCCGTTGTTATTCCCCGCTCCACCAGCAATTTTCCCAATATTGGGCTAATTCCCAATTCTTGGGCCAGTTGTTGGCTTGCTTCTGCCTGTTCGGGTGTAATGGGTTGATAATTCCATTTGTGAGTCATTTTATATATTATTTTTTCTTTTTCTATCTCAAGATGTTGGGGGAGTAGAGGGGGGCAATACGTGCACTTTTCTCCAACAAGGTGTAAAGGTATGAAAAACTCTTGAAACGGAGGTGAATTCTGCGGAAAAACTTTATAAGTATATGTATTCTCCACTAAAAAACTTTATTTTTGTATCCATTAAAAAATATCGCTATGCTTGTTTTTATCTCTTGTGCAAAGACCATGGCAGCGCGCTGCTCTGTTGTCGTGCCCGAAGTCACAGTCCCGAAATTCGAAACGGAGGCTGTGCGGAATGCGTTGGAAATGTCGCAGTATTCAGTATCCGAATTGGAAAGGCTTCTTCGGGTGAATACCAAAATTGCTGCCGAGAACCGTTTGCGTTTTCATGATTTCTGTTCGGAGGAGAATCGTTCGATGCCAGCCGTTTGCGCCTACACGGGAGCTGTTTTTAAACGCATTCTTCCGAAAGATTTTTCAGCGGAGGATTTTCGTTATGCGCAAGAACATCTACGTATCACTTCTTTTCTTTATGGGTTGCTTCGCCCGCTGGACGGTATCAAACCCTATCGTTTGGAAGGAGATGTCCGTTTGCCCGAAAAAGGTGGAATATCCATGTTTGATTATTGGAAGCCTTTGTTGACGGATTACTTCATAGAGGAAATTAAAAACTGTGGCGGTGTTCTCATTAATTTGGCAAGTGCTGAAATGAAAGATTTGTTCGACTGGAAGCGGGTGGAGCAAGAGGTGCGTGTTATTACGCCCGAGTTTCAAGTTTGGAAGGCCGGACAGCCGAAGACTGTCGTTATCTATGCCAAGATGTGTCGCGGAGAGATGACGCGTTTTATTGTCAAGAACCGTCTGGAGTGTCCTGAGGAGTTGAAATCCTTTTCTTGGGAGGGCTTCGTCTGGGATGAGATACGCAGTACGGAGAATGTATGGCATTTTTCGTTAGGTACATTTATGTAATGAAAAGGTACATTACGTTTGGCTCAGATGTTACTATATGTTGCTTTCGATGTTTGCGCAAAATGAAGAACTAAATACGCAATTTAGGATGAGGGAAAAGAATGAACTCTCTACATTTGCATGCAGTAAACTTAAAAGCAATATACTATGAAGAGAAACGGATTAAGAACAGTTGTTGTATTAGCTTTGACCATATTTCTATTGAATGCTCCGGTTTGTGCTACAGCTTCCAGATTGCAGGATACTTGTGCGGAGGCGCGGGATGAGGTTGCACTGCGGCCTGAGTGGATGAGGATTCTCCATGATACGCTTCCTATATGTAAGATTTCTATTCCTGGTTCACACGATAGCGGTAGTATCAAAGGAGGGCATATGTTGAAAACACAAGCAACAGATATTCCTGCTCAATTACGGCAAGGCATCCGTGCTTTCGATATCCGTTTGGAAAAGAAGGGTAATAAACTGGGGGTGTTTCACAGTCATGCCTTTCAGGATATATATTGGGAAGATGATGTTTTACCTGCTTTTATACACTTTCTGCAAACATATCCTTCTGAGACTTTGATTGTTTCCTTGAAAAAGGAAGGGGGAGAATTGCGGGATTATGCTTCTCTGCTGTCCGTTTCTTTAAGCAGCCCTGAGTATCAAAGTTATTTCGTGATGGACTTTCGCCCTGAACTGACGCTGAAAGATTGCCGTGGAAAGATTCTTTTCCTGCATAGGGATCATGCTATGGATAATTATCCTGGAGCAGCATGTGTAGGTTGGGAGGATGACAGTACTTGCCTGCTCACTCTTCGCAATAAAGATGGTAAGGAAGGAGTGGCTTTGCTCGAAGATAAATATCAATATGAATCGGGTGAGGAGGCCGGGAAGAAGGTAGGGGTTTGTGTCCGTAATATTGAAGGGATGTCTGCTGAGCCGGTTTCCTCACGTCGGTGGGGAATTACTTTTGTAAGTGCGACGGGGCTGCCCTTGGGAACCCCTAAAGTCTTTGCTGATAAGGTAAACAAGCCTATTGCTGACTATTTAAAACAAAAGAATAGCCGGAATTGCGGTATTGTTTTTATCGATTTTGTCAGTGAACCTGGAGGAAAAGATTTGGTGGAATATTTGATTGACAGTAATGTTTGCGCAAAATGAAGATTTATATGCGCAATTGGGAATACTGAAAAAAAAGCATTTTCTTAATTTTGCACATGTTGAACACCTTAATGTTATATACTATGAAACTGTCAATAGATTTAGGAGGAACCAATATTCGAATAGCCCAAGTGGAAAAAGGGAACTGCTTGAATAAAGTGTCGGTTCCATGTTTAGCTCAGCAAGATGCTTCTACTGTGCTAAACCAGCTTTCCCAGCTTATTCGGAATATGATGAATGAGCAGGTAGATGGTATCGGTATCGGTGTCCCTTCAATTGTTGATCCGGAGAAAGGAATTGTATATAATGTAGCAAATATATCTTCTTGGAAAGAAATACACTTGAAGGAGATTTTGGAGAACGAATTCAAGGTGGCAGTTGCCATTAATAATGATTCCAACTGTTTCACTTTGGGGGAGAGCCTATACGGCGAAGGAAAATCTTATACCAACATGGTAGGCGTTACTATCGGGACCGGAATTGGAGCTGGCGTTGTCATTGGCCGTCGTTTGTATGGTGGGCAATATATGGGAGCCGGTGAGATAGGCTCATTTCCTTATTTGGACTCTGATTTTGAACACTATTGCAGTAGTTTCTTGTTTAAACGTTATGGCACTACCGGTGCGGTAGTAGCTGAAAAAGCCCAGCAAGGAGAACAAGCTGCATTGGAGATTTGGAAAGAGTTTGGGAGGCATTTGGGTAATCTTATAAAGGCAATTCTTTTTGCCTATGCTCCCCAGGCTATTGTTTTAGGAGGCGGTATTGTATCGGCTTTTCCTTTCTTTAAAAATGCTATGGAACAAACAATGCAAAGTTTTCCCTACAAGATTATATCGGATAATGTGAGTGTGGTGGCTTCGCATCAAAAGGATTCCAGTTTATTGGGTGCTGCCGCTCTTCTTGAGTAATAATCCCTATACGGTTTGATTGAAAGATAATAAATATTTGCAGTTGTATTATTTTACGCATAAATAAGGACTGTTAGAGAATTGCTTCTTTTGTAATAACTATGTAATTCTGCTTTCTGACCTTTGTGGCGGAATTATAATTTTCTATATTATAAACTTTAAATTTTGAATGCATGAAACAAGTAAATCTTAGAATCTATCGAACGATTCTGACCCTATTGTTGGGACTGTTCTTGTCGGCAGGTGCTTATGCACAGCAGATTTCTGTGAAAGGAACAGTAAAGGATCAGACTGGCGAACCTGTGATTGGTGCCAATGTATTAGTAAAGGGGACGACTAATGGAGTGATTACGGACGTTGACGGAAACTTTAATGTTTCGGCCGATAAAAACGGCGTATTGGTAATCAGTTTTGTCGGCTATGTGACTCAGGAAGTACCAGTGGCAGAAAAACAAATGGTAATTGTGCTTAAAGAGGATACAGAACTTCTGGATGAGGTTGTTGTATTAGGGTATGGTGCGAATACACGTAAGCAGGACTTGTCTGCTTCAGTGGGTGTAGTAAGTAATACTGAAGAATTGGCTGCTCGCCCGGTAACTTCTACCGAAGGCATGCTGCAGGGACAGCTGGCAGGTGTTACCATTACGGCCGATGGTGGCGACCCAACTTCTTCTCCTAACATTGTGATTCGTGGTCAAGGCTCACAAGATGGAGACAATGTACTTTGGGTTGTGGACGGTGTTCCCGGTGCACCTATCTCATCCATGAATGATATTGAAAGTATCGTTGTTTTGAAGGATGCTGCTTCTGCTGCTATCTATGGCGCACAGTCTGGTGCAGGTGGTGTTGTGTTGGTAACTACCAAAAAAGCGAAACAAGGTGCTCCTTCGTTGACTTATGACGGCACTTTTGGTATTCGTCAGGCTACCAATTTGATAGAACCACTGAATGCGGAGCAGCAGATTGAGATGCGTAAGATATCTCATCAAAATGCAGGACTTTCGCTTCCAGTCGGTTGGGATGTTACCAAAAATCCATGGATAGGTACGACTCGTACTGATTGGATGGATGAGATTTTCCGCACTGCCTTCTACCAACGTCATAACGTAGCGTTGAATGTAGGTTCTGATAATTTTTCAAATCGTATATCTTTTGCTTACGATAATGATGAAGGTGTTTTGATTAATACTTTCAAGAAGAATCTTACATTACGTTATAATGGTAAAATGCAGCTGAACAAGTGGGTGAGCGTCAGTGAGGATTTTGTATGGCAGAACACTACCCAACGTTCCAAAGCTACGGATAACGATGCTTATACAGGACCTATCCTTTCGGCTATCTACATGCCGGCAAGTGCCACTGTCTATAATCCGTTGGACGGAAGTTATGGTGGTGTGACTACGGAAGATCCTGCCTATATTGAAAAATATGGTTCGAATTTCTCTGATATCCACGGGGATGCTGTAAATCCGGTACGTCTATTGGAAGCAGAGAATTTGTATGACAAGATAAGTGACATATGGAGCACTACCAGCTTGGAGATAGCTAATGTACTTCCTGGATTGAAGTTTACGAGTCGTTTTACTTATAATATGAAGACTAATCATTACAAGAAGTTCAATCCTATTCGTGATGAAGTAGGTAAACCGGCTTTGTCGAATAATCTTCAAGAAACTACTTACCGTAGAGATGCTTGGAAGACGGAAAATACCCTGACTTATGATAAGACATTCGGTGAACATACGGTTGGTGCCTTGTTCTCGACTACGGCAGATCATTCTGAAACGCGTGGACTGGAAGTGACGGGTAAGGATTTTGCGGATGAATCGGAATTTTTACAATACATGGCATATGCAGGATCAGTGACAGCATCTGACTATTTGACTGGACCTGATGCCAATGTGTCGTTGATTGCCCGTTTGGCTTATTCTTATAATGACCGTTATTTTGCTACTGCATCTTGGCGTCGTGATTATGCTGGACGTTTGCCTAAGGAAAATAACTATGGTGATTTCCCTGCAGTGACCCTTGGATGGAAAATATCTAATGAAAAATTCTTTAAGAAGAGTGATTTTATCAGTTTGCTGAAATTGCGTGCTTCTTGGGGGCGTGTAGGTAATTTGAGCTCTATAGGGCTTAATTATAAGTCTGCTTTGTTGAAGAAAAGCTCGTGGACAGAACAAGCACAATATGGTCCTGAGGCAAATAATATCTGGAATACTTTGATTTACAACGGCTCTGCGTTAAATCCTGATTTGACCTGGGAAACTTCAGAACAGACTGACTTGGGCTTGGATGTTGAGATGTTTAAAAACCGTTTGTCGGTATCATTAGACTATTTTGATAAACGTACTTTCAATTTGATTCAGACACAATCAATGGGGTGGCCTTCTACTATGGGACTCGATGCCATGTTAATCAATCAAGGTGAAGTGCGTAACCGTGGCTTTGAGATTCAAGCTAATTGGAGCGATAAGATTAACAAAAACCTTTCTTATTTCGTATCGGGTAACTTCTCGTATTTAAAGAACTGGGTATCAGATATAGGTGTGAAGGATGCGGATGGCAATCCGGGTTTGTGGCCTAATGATAAAAGGTTCCGTAGCATCCCTTATATGATGCAGAGTACGGAAGGGGAACCTCTGAATTCCTTCTACTTGATTAAGACAGATGGTTTGTTCCAAAGTGATGCAGAAGTTGCCGAGTGGAATGCTAAACATGGAACATATGTGACCAATGATAATGGTGAAAAAGAGTGGGTAGGTATTCAGCCGAATGCCAAGGCTGGTGACTTGAAGTTTGTGGATCATAATGGCGATGGTAAAATTACGGATGCAGACCGTCAGTATATGGGTAGTGCGACTCCGAAGACGACTTTTGCCTTTACATTGGGAATGACGTGGAAAAAACTTTCTTTCAGTGCCATGTTCCAGGGAGTAGGTGGAGCAAAAGCTTTATATGTAGGAAAGTACATGCTGTTGAGTGATGTAGAAGGAAACTTTAACCGTTCCAGCGAGATATTGAATGCTTGGAGTCCTACAAATACCGGTTCTGATATTCCTCGTTTGTCAAAGAATGACCCGAATGGAAACTTTACGACTGCATCTGATTGGTATTTGGAGAATGCTTCTTATCTGCGTTTGAAGAATGTAACCCTTTCTTATGATTTAAGCGATGTATTCCGCAAGTGGTCTCATTTGAATGACCGTAACAGCCGTTTGTCTGTGTACTTCAGTGGTGAAAATCTTGCTACTATCACTGGATATTCTGGTATGGATCCTGAATGTGGTGGCTGGGATGCTTTGAAATATCCGGTATCTCGCGTATTATCTGTTGGTGTAAAATTGACTTACTAATAATTAATAGAGAAGAATGATTATGAAAAAAAATATATTATTTTTTGCGATGTCTGCCACATTGCTTATGAGTTCTTGCAGTGACTTCCTTGATGTGCAACCAGAGGGAGATGCTACTACAACGACTTATTTTACCAATGACCTGCAGGCTATTGATGCTGTAGATGCATTGTATGAAAGATTTCATCAGGAAGCTGTATATGGACGCGAACTGTTTTGGGAACAAGGTGCCGCGTGCGACGTTGTGTGGGGAAAGACCCGTGATTTTCCAACACTTGCTACATTGAAATATACAGGAGACGAATCCCCTTTGCGTACTATTTTTGATACTATGTACAAAGTGATGGCACGTTCCAACTGGGTAATACAAGAGTTGCTTAAGAAAGGGAAAAGCACCACTTTGAGTGATATTGAAAAGAGAAGTCTCGGTGAAGCTTACTTCACTCGTGGATGGGCTCATTTCTTGATCGCTTATCGTTACGGTCTTGATACACAAGGGGTACCTTTTGTCCGTTATGAAGATTTTGAAGGTGGCTATGACAATTCTATTCCTCCTCAGCAAGCTTCGGTCATCGATAATTATAAATTGATTATCTCGGATATGGACAAGGCAATAGAGTATTTGCCCCGTTTTGAAGAGTATGGAGATAATGATAGAGGACGCGCGCACGATGCGGCTGCAGTAGCTTTTAAAGCTAAAGTTTATGCTTATTGGGCAACTTGGGATGCTACACAATGGGGAAATGTAATCAGTATGGTCAATGAACTGGAAACTGCTTACGGACGTGATTTAGCCGGTACTTATGAAGAGTTGTTCTCTTCTGATTTCTCTAAATGGTGGAATAAAGAGTATATTTGGACTATTCCTGGAAATGGTGGCTCTCAAGGTGGCGGTTCGGAGTTTCCGGGAGTTGTCCTTGAGAACAAAGGCTGGGGACAATATAATGGCTGGGGACAGAACAAGCCGTCTTATGATATTTACGAAGAGATGTTGAAAGACGGAGCTGGTAATGACCGTTTGGTTCGTACGGTTTTAGAGTATGGTCAGGAATTTCAATTCTTGGGTGAATCCCGTGCTTTTTATTCAAGCTCGGATATTGAATCCGGTTTTATGATTAATAAATACATGGATCCCTTTAAGTATGAAGATGCAGCCAATAAGGGGTATATCAATACAAACGGAGACTGGCCGACGGTACGTATTAATTTCCCGGTTATCCGTTTTGCAGAAATGTTACTTTTCCGTGCGGAAGCTTATTTGATGACTAATAAAGCGGACTTGGCTACGGCTGATTTGAATCGCATTCGTAAACGTGCCAATGTTGCATTATTGACGGGCACTGCTACTATGGCTGACCTATATCATGAACGCCGTTGTGAATTGGCATTTGAGTTTACAGACCATTTATATGATTTGAAACGCTGGTATCGCTCAGGCAATACTGAAATAAAGGCTTTGGCTGCTGCCGAATTGAATGCCCGTCCGCGCGTACGTCATTATGCCAACCGCCAGGACCCTGCTTCCACATTCGTTGTAGGTGAGTATGAGGATTATACGGATAAGATTGCTTATCAGGATTACATGATCGTATTCCCTTATCCTTCGGTTCAGATTACCAAATCTGATGGTAAGTTAAAACAGAATCCTCATTATGATTGATATTTTCTCTGAAAGAGATAAAATATAAAAAAAGACCTCATTGCCATTGGTCTAATCTGCAGGGGTTGGTATTTTCGGGTATTGATCCTTGCAGATATTTCTTCTTTTTTTTTCATTTGCAAAGGCTATTCATAAAATCATTTTAATATACGGAGAGACGGCATTCCCGACAGTCTGCAGCGCTCTTCAAATATACAGTCTGATGAAATTAAAAACTCTTATATGTGCAACTACTGCCTTTTGGGCTTGCTGCTCTTGTACATCCGGTGAACTATCTCCCGTAGACTATGTAGACCCTTTTATAGGTACCGGCTTTCATGGGCATACTTATCCGGGGGCAACCGTTCCGTTCGGGGCGGTACAGTTAAGTCCTGACACGCGTGCCGGAAACTGGGATGCTTGTTCGGGGTATCATTATAATGATACGACTCTAAAAGGTTTTTCACACACACATTTAAGTGGGACCGGATGCATTGATCTTGGGGATATACTGTTTCGTCCTACTACGCTGAAACCGGATTTGACTACCGAAAACATTTACCAGCCGGCGGCTTTTTCCCATAAAGACGAAGATGCTTCTGCCGGATATTATTCGGTTGTTCTGAAAGAAGAAGGAATAAAAGCTGAATTGACGGTAACGGCACACGCCGGTATGCACCGCTATACGTTTCCTTCCGGCAAAGAAGCATCTATTATTATAGATTTGACTCATTTGCTTGATAACGAATATATTTATGAGGCTGAACTTGAACAGACTGCCGCCAACGAAATAATAGGTATGCGCAGAACCAGGGGATGGACGGACAATCAGTACGTTTATTTTGTAGCCCAGTTCTCGAAACCTTTTCAGGCCATAGACTTTATACAGAATAAAAAGATGGTTTCTGCAGGAGTTAAGTTGATCGGTACCGATTTGCAGGCTTGCTTGTCCTTCGATAATAGTAATGGAGAGCCGGTTATAGCCAAAGTTGGATTATCCATTGTCAGTGAAAAGAATGCACGTGAGAATTTGGAAACCGAGGTGATAGGTTTCGATTTTGATGCCGTGCGTAGTGCTGCCCGTTCCGCTTGGGAACAAGCTCTCTCTGCTATTACGGTAGAAGGCGGCAATACGGACGACTTGAAGAATTTCTATACAGCCATGTATCATTCTATGGTTGTACCCAATGTCGTGAGTGATGTCAATGGTGAGTACCGCCGTCATAATATGGAGGTTGGGCAACTGCCAAAAGGTAAAGTGCAATATTCTACATTTTCGCTTTGGGATACTTTCCGTGCATGGAATCCGTTGATGACTTTGATTGATACAACTTTGGTCAATAATATGATAAATTCCTTTCTGGACATTTACGAATCTTCGGGTGAACTTCCTATCTGGCCACTTTCTGCCGGAGAGACGGGAACTATGATTGGTTATCATGCAGTGTCCGTTATAGCAGATGCTTATATGAAGGGTATTAGAGGATTTGACGCGGAAAAGGCGTTGGAAGCTATGGTAGTTTCTTCTGAAAAGAACAAAAAGGGAGCTGATTACTATATTCAGAATGGCTTTATTCCTTCTAATATAAAGAAAGAGTCCATCTCTTGTTTGCTGGAGTTTGCCTATGATGACTGGTGTATTGCACGTATGGCTCAGGAAATGAGTAAGGATGATATTTATCAAAAGTATATTCAACGTTCCCAGAACTATATCAATGTTTTTGATGGTAATACAAAATTCTTCCGCCCCAAGCGGATGGATGGGAACTGGGAAACTCCCTTCAATCCTATTGAGGTAGGTCGTGCCTATACGGAAGCCACAGCCTGGCAGTATCGCTTCTTTGTACCTCACGATGTAAGCGGTATGGCACAACTGTTTGGTGGTAAGGAAGAGTTTATTACCGTACTCGATTCTATCTTTACTGTAGAGTCGGATATACATGGCGATTTAGTGGATATTACCGGACTGATAGGTCAGTATGTTCATGGCAATGAGCCGAGCCATCATATCGCCTATCTGTACGATTACGTGGGACAGCCTTGGAAGACGCAAGAAATAACACGTCGTCTGCTCCATGAAATGTACGCTCCTACGCCTGAAGGAATCATTGGTAATGAAGATTGTGGACAGATGTCCGGTTGGTATATATTATCCAGCTTGGGTATTTATTCAGTTTGTCCAGGAAGCAATGAGTTTGCACTGACTACTCCTCTATTTGAGAAAGCGGTTGTCAATCTGGCAAATGGAAAGACTTTGACCATCCTAGCCAACAATCCGAAGAAGAATGTCTATATCACAAAAGTAGAATTGAACGGTCAACCGATAGATGTAAATTTCATTACTTATGCACAGTTGATGGAAGGTGGAGAACTTCGTTTTACTTTGTCCGACAAGCCGAATATGGAGAGAGGTGTTTCCTCTGAAGCATCCCCTTATTCCTATACTAAAGATGAAGTCGTTTCCATTCCCTATGTGGATAAGGATTTGAACTTGTTTATGGATAAGGTAACGGTTGCATTGGCTACAACAACCAAGGATGCCGAAATCAGATATACATTGGATGGCAGCGAGCCCACAGAACAGTCGGCAGTGTACGGGCAACCTTTTGAACTGGACAAGACCACTTTGATAAAAGCCAAAGGATTCAAGGAAGGTCTCCGTTCAAGCAGAACATTATCCATATCGGCAACGAAAGCTGAATTAAAGGCTGCTCTTTCTGTAAATCCTACTCAGAACGGTACATCTTATAAGTACTTTGAAGGCACTTACCAGAAAGTGGCTGATGTAGAAAAGTCACCGTTGCTGGAGTCTGGTGTCATGCCCGAACCTTCTATTAAGGGTGCTAAGCAGGAGGATCATTTCGGTTATATCTTTTCTGGATTGATAAATGTTCCCGAAGATGGAGTCTATACTTTCCAGACCCGTTCGGACGACGGCAGTGTCTTGTACATTCACGATGAGCA
This sequence comes from Bacteroides sp. AF34-31BH, assembly GCF_003602795.1. Classification (NCBI taxonomy): domain Bacteria; kingdom Pseudomonadati; phylum Bacteroidota; class Bacteroidia; order Bacteroidales; family Bacteroidaceae; genus Bacteroides; species Bacteroides sp. AF34-31BH. Next base: position 681,628 of record NZ_QTLV01000001.1, on the reverse strand, counting down.
GGTAGTCAATAATGATGGTTCCCATGCTGCAATTCCTGCTACCGGAATGGTTGCACTGAAGAAAGGTTTTCATCCTTACAAGCTCTATTACTTTGAAGATTATGAAGGTGAGCATTTAAGCTGGGCTTGGAAACTGCCTTCTGCCGAGAAGTTGGCACCCATTCCTGCATCGGCTTTATTTGTGAAATAATAGTTTAATATATATGCTATGAGAAAGTTATTTTTGTTATTTTTACCTTTGTTCGCTGCATCATGCGGACAGGTGAAGCAGCAGGCATCTGCACCAGAGCCCGTTAATGTCATGAGTTTCAATATTCGCTATGACAATCCGGAAGATAGCTTGGACAACTGGCAATACCGTAAAGACCGCGCGGCAAATGCCATCCGTTTTTATGATGTGGATATATTGGGTACGCAAGAAGTGCTTCATAATCAGTTGGAAGACCTTAAACAACGATTGCCGGAATACGGAGTCATCGGTGTAGGTCGTGAAGATGGAAAGGAAAAGGGTGAATATAGTGCACTCTGGTATAAGAAAGATCGTTTCAACTTGCTGGATTCCGGCTATTTCTGGTTGAGCGAGACTCCTGAAGTTGCCGGTTCCAAGGGCTGGGATGGAGCTTGTGAGCGTATCGCTTCATGGGCAAAACTGCAAGATAAAGTAAGTGGCAAGGAGTTCTTCGCATTGAATACCCACTTGGATCATGTAGGTGTTGCTGCACGTCGTGAAGGTATAAGCCTTATGCTGGATAAAGTAAATGAGTTGAGTGGTAACTTACCCGTAGTAGTAACGGGCGACTTTAATGCTAGTCCGGAATCGGATGTCATCAAACACGTGACTGACCCTTCCAATCCGGAACACTTGACAGATGCGCGCCAGGCATCGGCAATTGTTTATGGTCCGGCATGGAGTTTCCATGATTTCGGAAAGATTCCTTACGATAAACGTCCGCTGATTGATTACGTATTTGTACGTAATGGACTGAAAGTTTTGAGGTATGGTGTATTGGCTGAAACAGAGAATAATGCTTTCCTTTCCGACCATGCCCCTATCTTAGTAACGGTTGAATAATAAAACAATAATTATGAATAAGATATTAAGAATATGTATCGTTATGCTCTTGGCAGTCTTGCTACTGCCGGTAGAGTTATCGGCACAAAGCCGCCGTGATAAAGAACAGACCTATGTCTTGGAACATCCCTATGAGGTGACAAAGATTGCTGCTCCCCAAGGTAAGAAGATAAAGAATGTCATCTTGATGATTGGTGATGGCATGAGCCTTATGCACGTATATTCTGCTTGGACAGCCAATCGAGGCAAGTTGTTTTTGGATAACTGCCAGGTAGTAGGCTTGTCTAAAACCTATTGTGCCAACAAGCTGATTACAGACTCGGGAGCGGGTGGAACAGCCATAGCTACGGGGCGGAAGACAAACTATCATTCTGTGGGTGTAGATACCGAAGGACGTCCTTTGAAATCATTGGTAGACCTGGCTGCTGCTAAAGGTAAATCGACCGGTATAGCGGTGACTTGCCGTCTGTGGGATGCCACTCCTGCTGATTTTTGTTGCCATAACAAGGATAGGGATGCGGAAGCTGAAATCGTAGCAGATTACGTTAATTGCAGTGCCGATTATGTATTCGGTGGAGGTGCCAAGCTTTTCGAAAACCGTGAAGATGGACGTGACTTGTTTAAGGAACTACGCGATAAAGGATTTCAGACTCCTCGCAGTTGGGATGAATTGGCTGGCATAAAGAGTGGTAAGGTATTTGCCGTACCTTATCCCGTCGATACTCCTCTTCCTGCTGAACGTGGCGACCTTTTGGCACGTGCTTCATTGAAAGGTATCGAATTGCTGGACCAAAATAAAAACGGTTTCTTTATGATGATAGAAGGTTCGCAGCTGGATGACTACGGACACTTCAATGACATTGATTTGCTGATGCAGGAAACACATGACTTTGACCGTACTATCGGTGCCATTTATGAATGGGCTGCCAAGGATGGAGAAACATTGGTAGTAGTTACTGCAGACCATGAGACTGGTGGACTTACGTTGGTTGATGGAGATTTGGCAGAAGGCAGAATCGTATGTAAGTTCTCTACCGGTGGTCATAGCGGTGTAATGGTACCAGTGTATGCTTTTGGTCCCGGTGCAGAGGAGTTTACAGGGATTTTTGAAAATACTGCTATCTTTGACAAGATAAAAAAACTGCTCAATTTGTAATTTAAAAAATAACTATTTCCTATGTTGAAACACATTTTATTGGTAAGCTTGCTTTCTTTTTCCACTCTCCCTTTGCTGAAAGCTCAGAGCTGTGGCAATGATGAAAAGTATCATTTGCCTTATAAAAATACATATGTAAAGGAACCGCTGGTCACTGAAAATGAGTATCGTGTGGCAAAACCTGAGACGATTGTGCCGAAAAGCTTCGAAGAAGCTCGGCAGATTCTTCCCAATCCCATTTGGGGTGGACATGACAAGGAACTTGAAATGTATTGGAAGGCATGGGAAATAGCTATCGGCAATATTCGTGCTCCTCAAGCAGGCTCGGGTTTTGTCTCAAGCTATTTGGATACAGCTTATAATGGTAATATCTTTATGTGGGATTCCTCTTTCATTCTGATGTTTGCCCGCTATGGTACCCGTTTCTTTCCTTTCCAGAATACGCTGAACAACTTTTACGCCAAGCAGCATCCCGACGGTTTCATTTGCCGTGAAATAAAGGCGGATGGTGCCGATTGCTTTGAACGCTATGATCCGGTGAGTACCGGACCGAATTTGATGCCTTGGTGTGAGATGGTCTATTTCCATCAGTTTGGTGATACGGAACGCCTGCACAAGATATTTCCGGTACTTTGTGCTTATTATAAGTGGTTGAAATTGAACCATACTTGGAGAAATGGAACCTACTGGTCAAGCGGATGGGGGACCGGCATGGATAATATGCCCCGTGTTCCGTCGGAATACAGCCCTATCTACAGTCACGGGCATATGATTTGGTTAGATACAAACCTACAGCAATTATTTACTGCCAATTTACTACTTGAGATGGGCTTTTATCTGGAACGTTGGCAAGAGATAGAAGAGTTTGAAGACGAAGCCAAAATGCTGGGAAAATATATCCATGACAATCTTTGGGATGAAAAGACCGGTTTCCTTTATGACCAGTATGCTGACGGTACGCTCTGTACAACCAAGGGAATAGGTGCCTATTGGGCTCTGTTTACTGATGTATTGGATTCTGTACAGTTGGACCGCATGGTGAAGGAATTGGATAATCCTGCCACATTCAACCGGAAACACCGTATTCCTTCTTTGTCTGCCGATAATCCCAAGTACAAGGAGAATGGCCGTTATTGGCAGGGTGGCGTATGGCCGGGAACTAATTACATGGTGATGCAGGGCCTTGTGCAGAAAGGTTATGGTAAACTGGCACGGGAGATTTGTTTGAATCATTATGCCCAGGTGTTTGAGGTCTATAAGAAGACTGGAACTTTTTGGGAATATTATGCTCCGGAAAGTGCTGAGCCGGGATTTATGGCAAGGGATAATTTTGTGGGTTGGGCAGGACTTCCTCCTATTGCTGAATTGATAGAATTTATTATCGGTATTCGGGGAGATTATGCCAAAAAGCAGATTATCTGGGATATGAATTTGACGGAGATTAACGGCATAGAACGCTATCCTTTTGGTCCCGAAGGGCTTATCTCCTTAAAAGCTGAAGCACGCCGTTCTGCAAGTGATGAACCTCGTATTACAGTAGATTCCAATATCGATTTTGAACTGTGTGTACTCTATGGTGGAAAAGAGAAAAAGATAAATGTGACATCCGGTAAGCATACCTATTAAAGAAGAAATCAATCATGAAAAACAATATGTCAAGACGCCAATTTCTGAAGACTGGCGGGCTTGCCTTGGCTGCAATGACCTTTCAGCCCGCTTCCGTATTATCTTCATCCGGGACTTTCAGCCAGAGATATGTTTCGTTGCGTCCTTCTGCAAGCAAAAGGAACTTCATTTCGAAGGCAGTAGATGCTGCCATTGAAGAAGCAAAGCCTAAAATAAAGGACGAGAAGTTGCGTTGGATGTTCGAGAACTGTTTTCCCAATACGCTTGACACTACTGTCAGATATAGAGTGAAGAATGGCAGACCAGATACTTTCGTCATTACAGGTGATATAGATGCCATGTGGTTGCGCGACTCTTCAGCGCAAGTATGGCCCTATCTGCCGTTGATGAAGAAAGATAAGGACTTGCAGTTGATGGTGGCAGGACTTGTCAACAGACAGACTGAATGTATCTTAATAGACCCGTATGCCAATGCCTTCAACGACGGGCCGTTGGGCAGCTATTGGGAAACCGACCATACACAACATATGGCTAAGGAACTGCATGAACGCAAATGGGAGATAGATTCTTTGTGCTATCCCATTCGTCTGGCTTATCATTATTGGCAATACACGGAAGACACGTCTGTGTTCGATGAAAATTGGCATAAAGCTATGCTGCTGGTGGTCAAGACCTTTAAAGAGCAACAGAGGAAACAAGGCTTAGGACCTTATAGCTTTACGCGCGATTGCGACCGCCCTACAGATTCGCAGATTAACAACGGATGGGGAGCACCGGTAAAGCCGGTCGGCTTAATCGTTTCTTCTTTCCGTCCGTCAGATGATGCTACACAATACGGTTTTCTGATTCCTGCTAATATGTTTGCGGTTGTGTCATTGCGCCAATTGGCTGAGATAGAGGATAAAGTTTATGGAAACAAGGACTTCTCCGGAGAATGTATAACATTGGCAGATGAAGTGGATGCAGCTATCCGTAGGTATGGTACTTTCAATCATCCGGTTTGTGGGCGTATTTATGCTTTTGAGGTCGACGGTTTTGGTAACGCGCTTTGTATGGACGATGCCAATGTACCCAGTTTGCTGGCTGCGCCTTATCTGGGTTATTGTTCTTTTAAAGATGCGATTTATCAGAATACCCGTAAAATGATATGGAGCGGCAATAATCCTTATTTCTTTAAAGGAAAAGCCGGTGAAGGGGTAGGAGGCCCTCATGTGGGATTGAATTATATCTGGCCGATGAGCATCATTATGAAGGCTTTTACAACGGATGATTCCGAAGAAATACGTGCTTGTCTGAAGCAACTTCGTGATACGGATGGAGGGACGGGCTTTATGCATGAGTCTTTCCATTCGGAGGATGCCGCGGACTTTACTCGTTCCTGGTTTGCCTGGACAAATACTTTGTTCGGTGAACTGATACTGAATACAATCAAGGAATATCCCAACTTATTATCCCAAATACTATGAAGATAAGATATTGGTTACTGGCTATGTCATTCATTTTTCTCTCTTGTGGGAGAGTGGCTGATGATGTAGAGGCAAACTATGGTATTATACCCATGCCGAATGAACTTGCTCCAATGCAGGGAGTGTATGTCTTGCAAGGGAAAAAAACAGTGGCTGTCCCTTCCGGGGAAGCCGCGATGAAAGTTTTTCATTATTTGGAGGATGCGTTGAAAAACACTTCTGTAACGCTGAAGGATATTTCGGAAACGGGAAAGGCCGATATTTGCTTATCTATAGATAATTCCTTGCCCAATGAGGCCTATACATTGGAGGTTTCTTCCGATAGGATAAATATATCTTCCAATGAAACTGCCGCCGGATTTTTTTATGGTGTCCAGTCTTTGCTGCAGCTCATGCCGGCAGCCATTTATGATGGTGACCGGAAATACGAAGGAAAGATTAGGATTCCTGCTGTCAGCATTACGGATGCTCCCCGTTTCCCTCATCGTGGGGCCATGATGGATGTAGGACGTAATTTTCTGCCAAAAGAGGAAGTGCTGAAGTTTCTTGATTTGATGGCATTTTATAAACTGAATAAATTCCATTTTCATCTGACGGATGACCAAGGGTGGAGGATAGAAATAAAGAAATATCCGAAACTGACCGAAATAGGCTCTTATCGTAAACAGACCCAGATAGGACATTCGGATTACTATTTCCCACGGCGCTACGATGGAAAAGAAAAGAGGGGCTATTATACACAGGAAGAAATAAAGGAAATTGTGAAATATGCATCCGACCGTTTCATTACGGTCATTCCCGAAATTGAAATGCCGGGACATGCATCCGCAGCACTGGCTTCCTATCCGGAACTTTCTTGCGGACTGGGAAAGACTTATGTGGTGCGTGATTATTTTGATGTTTTTGATGAGGTCTATTGTCCCAAAGAGCATACATTTGAATTCTTACAAAATGTGCTGACCGAAGTTATGGAACTCTTCCCCAGCCATTATATCCACATTGGTGGAGATGAGTGTCCCAAGAAAGCATGGAAGAAGTGTGCCCATTGCCAGCATTTGATGAAGTGGGAAGGTCTGCCCAACGAAGAAGCTCTGCAAAGTTGGTTTATCCATCGGATTGAGCAATTTGTGAACAGTAAAGGGCGTGACATCATCGGGTGGGATGAGATTCTGGAAGGAGGGCTTGCTCCTAATGCTACCGTCATGTCATGGCGTGGCGAGAAAGGAGGTATCGAAGCGGCTCGCCAACGGCATAAAGTCATTATGACACCCGGCAAGAAGTGTTATTTGGACTACTATCAGGAAAGTCCGGAATTTGCCCCGTTGGCTATCGGCGGTTTTCTTCCGTTGGATACGGTGTACAATTATAACCCGCTTCCTGCTGAACTGACTCCGGAAGAACAAGCTTATATAATAGGTGTACAAGCCAATATCTGGGGAGAGTACATACAGACTCCCGAATATTTTGAATATATGGCTTTCCCTCGTTTGCTGGCTATGTCAGAGGTGCAATGGACACAGCCGGAACATAAGGACTTCGAGTCGTTTGCCCGTAGGCTGGATAAGGAGTTTGAACGATTGGATTATTGCGGAGTGAATGCTTGCCGTAACTTCTATGAAGTCAATCAGGCTGGTGCGTGGAACAAGTCGCAGCAGACTTATGAGGTGACTTTGAACACCTTCTGTCCGGATGCCGATATTTACTATGCGGTAAATGATTCAACGGTCAACACTTCATCTTCCCTTTATGAGACTCCGATACCGTTGGACGAGGATGCAACTATTTATTCGGCAGTTTACAGAAGCGGTAAGCCGCTAGGGAAAGTGACCCGCAAGAGTTTTGCTGTAAACAAGGCAACCGGATGTGACTATACTTGTAATCCTAAAGCAGGATGGGAACACTTGAATAAAGGCTTCGGGCTGACTGATGGACGACGTGGCTATGCCCGCGACATGCGTCGCTGGATTAGCTTCTACCAGGATACTGTACAGATTGTAGTGGAACTGAAGAAACCTCAAAAAGTCAAGGAAGTGGCCTTTTCTTCTTTATGGCGGCCGGTAAATGAGATATGGCCGGCAAGAGCGATGGGTGTCTCTGTTTCAATGGATGGTCAGACTTTTATTCCGGTGGGCACTAAACGGCTGACTTATGATTTTAGCTTGACGGAAGGCACCCGTTTTCCGGCATCTCTTTCATTTGCCGAAACGGAAGCTACATTTGTCCGCTTGGAATTATTGAGTGGTGGCTTGTGCCCGAAAGGATATTTTCATGAAGGGTTGCAGAGTGAGTTGGCAATAGATGAAATAGAAATATATTAATCTCAAGAAATTATGAAGAAAATAGTTGTTCTTTTAGTTGTACTGTTGGGCTGTATGCCGGTAACGGCTTTTGCGCAGAAGCAATTCTTTTTTAAGGATGGCAGGTTTGTAGTAGCACAGTTTACAGATTTGCACTGGATGCCGGGTTCTGCAAAGTGTGCCGAAACGGCAGCTACTATCCGTGCTGTCCTGGCAGCCGAACATCCGGACATTGCTATACTGAGTGGGGATGTGGTGACCGATGACCCTGCTATGGATGGATGGAAAAGTGTAGTGGATATTTTCAATGAAGCCAAGATGCCTTTTGTGGTGATGATGGGAAACCATGATGCAGAATACTTGACGCGCAATGAAATCTATGATTTCCTCTTGAAGTCTCCCTACTATGTGGGTGCAAAAGGCCCTGAAGATATTATGGGATGTGGTAATTGTGTGATTTCTATTTATAGTCCGGAGAAGAAGGACCAGGTAGAGGCATTGCTCTATTGCATGGATTCCAACGACTATCAGCCTAATAAAATCTATGGTGCTTACGACTGGATTCATTTCGACCAAATAGAATGGTACAGAAAGCAAAGTAAGCACTTTGCAGAGAAGAACGGTGGTAATCCCGTTCCTGCTTTGGCCTTTTTCCATATTCCGCTGATTGAATACAACGAAATCAGAGGTGACGGGAAAACTTATGGCAATGACAAAGAAGGTGGAGTTGCCTCCGCTAACATCAATTCCGGTATGTTTGCTTCCTTCCTTGACATGAAGGATGTAATGGGAGTATTTGTAGGACATGACCATGATAACGATTTTATAGGAATAGATAAAGGTATTGCATTGGGATACGGACGGGTGACCGGTGCGGATGCGTATGGAGAGTTGACGAGAGGAGCCCGTATCATTGAACTGTACGAAGACCAATTCAAATTTGATACATGGATTTCCACTCCTTCGGGAAAGGAGGCTGCCTACTATTACCCTTCAGGCCTGAATTCGGATGAGGAGCAGAGTATGGCTTATTTGCCGGCTACGGGAACTTCTCCCAAGAAGCAGGGTGTGGCATATACCTATTATGAAGGCAAATGTAAACGTGTTGCCGATATTGCCGCCTGCAATAAAGTGAAGGAAGGGGTGATGAAGAACTTCTCGATTGAAAAAGCAGCCGTCCCTGATCATTTTGCTTATGATTTTCGTACGTTGGTGAAAATTCCAGAAAGGGGAGTATACCGTTTCTATACTTTTTCCGATGATGGCTCTAAACTATACATAGACGGTAAATTTATTGTTGATAATGACGGCGGACACAGCGGGCGCCGTGCCGAAGGGAAAGTCGCTCTCGAAGCAGGGTACCACGAGTTGCACCTGCTGTATTTCGAAGATTACATGGGCCAGGAATTGGAAGTCGGGTATTCGGGACGGAATGTTCTGGAAACCGTGTTACCTGATACCATGTTGTTTGTACCGGATTAAATCAGCGCTGGTAACTCTTTGTCTGGTACTCTTTCCGATATTCATTGGGAGAGACTTTCTTCAAAGCTTTGAATTGGCGGGACAAGTTCTTCAGATTGTTTATTCCGACTTGTTCCGCCACATCTGCAATCGGAGCATCACTGGCCAACAGCAATTGGGCAAAACGTTCCATCCTAAGGTTGAAGATGTATTTGTGGATGGATTGCTGGGTGACTTGCTTGAAGCGAATCTCCAATAAACGGCGTGATAATGGTACTTGTTTCACTATATCCGATACAGTGATATCAGCCGCTATATTCTGATGGATATATTTCAGAGCGGTTTGGATATGGGCATCGGTGGTGGAATAGAAGTCGGTCGAAAGCCGGTTGATGATATTGACTGGTTGGAGCACTACGTCCCGATAAGTGGCCTCCTCATCATTCAATAGATGTTCTATGAGGGCGGCTGCCTCAAATCCGCCTCTTACAATGTTTTGGCTGATACTGGATAGGGGAGGGTCTGAAAGATTGCATATAATCTCATCATTGTCGACTCCTAATATTGCTATCTTGTCGGGCACTCTGATGTTGTTGACTTTACAGATTTCCGTAATGCGGTTACCTTGATTGTCGTCGCAAGCCATGAGTGCCGTAGGTTGTGGTAATGACTTTAACCAGTTGAGCAGGGGCGGTGCTTCATAAAACCATAAGTCATCAAGGGATTGGTCCTGATAAGAATAGAAATTGTTTCCAAACCCTTGGGCTGCTATACATTCATAGAAACCCTCGCAGCGTTCTTGTGACCATACCGTATCGCGATAACCGTAGAATGCGAAGTTCTGAAAGCCTTTACTCAGAAAAAACTCTGCTGCCATTCTGCCGGTCTTGCGGTAATCGCCGGTGATGTTTGGAATATTGCTGAACCTTGATTTATAATCCTGGGCCAATGCGATAATTCCGTTTTCACGGAATAGCTCCACATTGTCATCATTGTCAAATCTGCCGATGATTGCATCTGCCTGCCATGTCTTTGCCCATTTCAAGACTCCTTCTATACCATGACTGTTTTTGTAGGAGGGTGGCATACGGCATACTACCCATGGCTCATGGCTTTTGGAATAGGCCAATACCCCCTTTAGCAGATTGTACGAAAAGGACTCTGTAAAATCGGTCAATAATATCAATCGAATCATAGCAGTTGACTAAATGTAACTGATTGTTACTTATACAAATGTTAGCTTAATTGACAAATATAGGATTTTATTTCTTTTTCTTCAAATCTTTTCCCTCATATTTGCAGATTGCTTCAATCCATTTTTCTTCCAGTGGCTTGGACTCGTGTTTGGCGAGGTCGAAGGCTACCATGACGGAGGTACATACGCATTTTACTTCTTGGGTTTCCGTATCAATGACCCGTTGGGCGAGGTGGAAGCTTTTGGTTCCTATCTCAGTGACGGCAGTTTGCACGGCGATATGGTCCGAACCATAAATCTGTGCGAGGAAGTTTGCTTCAATATGGACGACAACGATACCATCCTTTTCCCAATCTACATCCGGGCATACGGAAGCGAAATATTCCGTTTTTCCTAAATCATAAAAAGAGAAGTAAACAGTGTTGTTTACATGGCCGAATTTGTCGACGTCATTGAAGCGTAGTTGTATGGGCAGGGTGTGGTTAAATTGAATTTCTTCCATTGTTTTCTCTTAAACTTTGTTTATAATCGCTGCAAAAATACTATTTTTGCGTGTTAATCCGTGAACTTATATATCAAGAAATGATAGAAGACATCAAAAAAGCCTGCCAGGTAATGAGCGAGGGCGGGGTAATTCTGTATCCGACAGATACGATTTGGGGTATAGGTTGTGACGCTACCAATGAAGAAGCGGTGCGCCGTGTATATGAAATCAAGCAACGCTCTGACAGTAAGGCGATGCTGGTATTGGTAGATTCTCCGGTAAAGGTGGATTTCTATGTGCAGGATGTTCCGGAGGTTGCCTGGGATTTGATAGAACTGGCTGACAAGCCCCTTACCATAATTTATTCCGGAGCGCGTAATCTGGCTCCTAACTTGCTTGCCGAAGATGGTAGTGTAGGTATCCGTGTCACCAGTGAGGCATTTTCAAAACGGCTTTGTCAGCAGTTCCGCAAGGCGATAGTCTCTACTTCTGCCAATGTCAGCGGGCAACCGTCTCCCGGTAACTTCAGTGAAATAAGTGAAGACATCAAGTCTGCGGTGGATTATATAGTAGGATACCGCCAGGAGGAAACGGGACGCCCGAAACCGTCCAGTATCATCAAGTTGGGCAAGGGCGGAGTCATTAAGATTATTCGCGAATAAAAGGAAAAATGGCAGAGGACAAGAGGAGTTTGTTGCAGCGCTTCATCATATGGCGCGAAAAGAATATCAAGGAAAAGCAGTTCATACTGATTCTCAGTTTCCTTGTAGGTATCTTTACGGCATTTGCCGCACTGATACTGAAAGTCATCATACACTGGATACAGAACTTCCTGACGGACAATTTCAATGCGACGGAAGCCAACTACCTTTATCTGGTCTATCCGGTAGTGGGTATCTTCCTGACCGGATTGTTTGTCCGCTACGTGGTGAAGGACGACATCAGTCATGGTGTTACCAAAATCCTATACGCCATCTCGCGGCGGCAGGGACGCATCAAACGGCATAACACTTGGTCGTCCATCATAGCCAGTTCCATTACCATCGGTTTCGGTGGTTCGGTCGGGGCAGAGGCGCCTATTGTGCTGACGGGTTCGGCTATCGGTTCCAATCTGGGAACCATCTTCAAGATGGAGCATCGTACGCTGATGCTATTGGTGGGATGTGGTGCTGCCGGTGCGGTTGCAGGCATTTTCAAGGCGCCGATTGCCGGTCTGGTATTTACGCTGGAGGTACTGATGATAGATTTGACAATGTCCTCCTTGTTGCCGTTGCTGATATCTGCGGTGACGGCTGCAACTGTTTCCTATATCGTGACGGGTACGGATGCCATGTTCAAATTCCATCTGGACCAAGCTTTCGAATTGGAGCGTATTCCGTATGTCATTATGCTGGGTATCTTCTGCGGATTGGTTTCCCTTTATTTTACCCGGGCCATGAACTCTGTGGAAGGCGTGTTCGGAAGGTTGAGAACTCCCTATAAGAAACTGATAATGGGCGGTGCCATGCTGAGTATCCTGATATTCCTTTTCCCACCGTTGTATGGCGAAGGTTACGATACGATAGAATTGTTGCTGAATGGGATGAGCAATGCCGAATGGGACACGGTGATGAATAATTCCTTCTTCTACGGGCACGGCAATCTGTTGCTGATATACCTCATACTGATTATTCTGTTCAAGGTCTTTGCCTCGAGTGCCACGAATGGCGGGGGCGGTTGCGGCGGTATCTTCGCACCTTCGTTGTATCTGGGTTGTATTGCCGGTTTTGTCTTTTCACATTTCAGCAATGAAATAGAGATGACGGCTTATCTGCCCGAGAAGAACTTTGCCTTGATGGGAATGGCGGGGGTCATGAGTGGGGTCATGCACGCTCCGCTGACCGGCGTGTTCCTCATAGCCGAGCTTACGGGAGGATACGACCTGTTTCTGCCACTGATGATTGTTTCCGTCAGTTCCTATCTTACCATCATCATGTTCGAGCCTCATAGTATCTATTCCATGCGTTTGGCCAAGAAAGGAGAACTGTTGACGCACCATAAGGACAAGGCCATCCTTACCCTGATGAAGATGGAGAATGTGGTGGAAAAGGATTTTGTGACCGTGCATCCCGAAATGGATTTGGGCGAACTGGTAAAGGCCATTTCTGCCTCGCATCGCAATGTCTTTCCCGTGACGGATAAGGAAGGGGTGCTGATTGGCATTGTCTTGTTGGACGATATCCGGAACATTATGTTCCGCCAGGAGTTATATCATCGCTTCACGGTGGGAAAACTGATGACTTCGGCTCCGGCACGTCTGTATGATACGGACAGTATGGAGCAGGTGATGCGCACCTTTGATGATACGAAGGCGTGGAATCTGCCGGTGGTGGATGCGGAAAACAAATACTTGGGCTTCGTGTCCAAGTCGAAGATATTCAACTCGTACCGTGAAGTATTGGTACATTTTTCAGAAGACTGAGGACTTTTTGGTATTTACTATTTTACTATTTACAAGTTACTATTTGCCGTTCGGGGTGATGGGGCATTGTAAATCGCAAAGAAGATGCTTCGTACATTGTAAATGGTAAATTGTAAATGGGCAAATGAGTTGCCTCGCAAATGGTACATTGTAAATGGTAAATTGTAAATGAAATGGTGGAAAAGAAGAATTTGAGGATTGTATATATGGGTACTCCCGACTTTGCGGTGGAGGCTCTTCGTTGTCTGGTAGAAGGAGGTTACAATGTGGTGGGTGTCATTACGATGCCCGACAAGCCTGCCGGACGGGGACATAAGCTCCAATTCTCTCCGGTGAAACAGTATGCACTGGAACATAATCTTCCGCTTCTTCAGCCGGAGAAACTGAAGGATGAGGCTTTTGTGGAGGCGTTGCGTGCATGGAAGGCCGATTTGCAGATAGTCGTTGCCTTCCGCATGTTGCCGGAGGTGGTATGGAACATGCCGCGATTGGGCACCTTCAACCTGCATGCTTCCCTGCTTCCGCAGTATCGCGGCGCAGCCCCCATCAACTGGGCGGTGATTAATGGTGATACGGAAACGGGCATCACCACTTTCTTCCTGAAACATGAGATTGACACCGGTGAGGTTATCCAGCAGGTACGGGTACCCATTGCCGATACGGACAACGTGGGTATCGTCCACGACAAACTGATGCTGTTGGGCGGTCGCCTGGTGGTAGAAACCGTAGATGCCATTCTTGCCGGTACAGTGAAAAGTATTCCTCAAGAAGAAATGGCCGTCGTGGGTGAACTGCGTCCGGCACCGAAAATCTTCAAAGATACTTGTCGTATTGACTGGAACCGCCCGGTGAAGCGTATTTACGATTTTGTACGCGGCCTTTCTCCCTATCCTGCCGCTTGGACGGAGCTGGTCCAACCCGGTGGAGAATCTGTTGTGGTAAAAATCTTCGAGACGGAGAAAATAGGGGAATCCCATCAGCTGGCTCCCGGAACCTTGCAGACAGACGGGAAGACCTATATCCGCGTTGCTGCCGAAGATGGCTTTGTCGGCATCCGCTCCCTCCAGCTTCCGGGCAAGAAGAAACTGAAAACGGATGAACTGCTACGCGGCTTCCGGTTGACGGAAGGATACGTGATGAAATAACTGATTGTCATTCAATAACTTCCTACTGCAAGACTACTGCACTCGTTTTGCAGCGTCACTGCAAACCGCTTTGCAGTGTTGCTGCAACTAATATGCAGTGTGACTGCAACTGCTTTGCAGTAGCACTGCAACACGTTTGCAGTGACGCTGCAAAAGGTATGCAGTAAGTTTGCAGTGAGAGTTTTGACTTCCAATGTTAGGCTGAATTAAATCTTTTCTCTATATTTGTACATAACAAAGTTCGTAAACTTTAGAACATAACATTATGAAACCAATCATATCCCCTTCTATTCTCTCTGCCGATTTTGGTTATCTGGCACGAGACATTGAAATGATTAACGAAAGTGAGGCGGACTGGGTACATATCGACATCATGGACGGTGTGTTTGTCCCTAATATTTCTTTCGGATTCCCGGTACTGAAGTATGTGGCAAAGCTGTCGCAGAAACCGCTGGATGTGCATCTGATGATTGTGCAGCCGGAGAAGTTCATCCCGGAGGTGAAGGCTCTGGGGGCACATGTCATGAATGTGCATTACGAGGCTTGTCCGCATCTGCACCGTGTGGTGCAGCAAATCCGCGAAGCAGGGATGCAGCCGGCGGTAACAATTAATCCGGCAACTCCCGTATCCTTGTTGAAGGATATTATTAATGATGTATACATGGTGCTGATAATGAGCGTAAATCCTGGCTTCGGCGGACAAAAGTTCATAGAGCATTCTCTTGATAAAGTACGCGAGTTGCGTGAATTGATAACGGTTACCGGTTCGCAGGCCTTGATAGAAGTGGACGGTGGCGTAAACTTGGAAACCGGTTCGCGCCTGGTAGAGGCTGGAGCAGATGTACTGGTGGCAGGCAATGCCGTTTTCTCGGCTCCCGATCCGAAGGAAGCTATCCGTGCATTAAGGAATCTGTAATCCGTCTTCTGGATTGATAATCGACAGCTGGCAACGGCATCCTTTCCTTCGACTGTTGATGCCGTTGGTAGTTGGTATTTTGTGTGGAGATGCGTTTCCACACGTGCTTTCTGCATGGGAGTATGTGGCAGGTTTTCTGCTTTTTCTTTTTATTATAGGTAGATACAAGCATACCGGATGGGTGTATGGAGCGGCGGTATACCTTTTCTTGGGTGGTACGGGGGGCTGCTTGATGAGTTGGCAGCAGGGAAAGACGGTATTTCCCTTTTCGGGCAAACCTGCTGTTTATAGGGTTTGTATCCGCGAGCATCCCGAAGAGAGGGAGCGCAGCATATTGTGCAGGGTTGCCCTGCTGGGAGAGGTAGAGAAGGATACAGTTACGGGTTGCCCCCGGAATCATCTTTTTCTGGCTTATTTTCCGAAAGATTCTGCTACGGCCACTTTGCGCCGTGGTGATGAGTTGCTGGTATCTACCCGGCTTGTTCCTCCGGCAAACAATGGTAATCCCGACGAGTTTGACTATGCCCGCTACCTGAGGCGGAAAGGCTATAGCGGCACGGCTTACGTGGCTGACGGACATTGGCGGAAGACGGGGCATGATGCCTCTCGCACTGTCAGCCAGGTGGCACTGGATTATAGGGAGAAAGTGGTTGGCTTATACCGGAGTTTGGGTTTTGAAACTGATGAATTGGCGGTACTTGCTGCGTTGACAGTGGGGGATAAAGAGGAACTGAGTGATGATATTGTGGAGACCTACTCCGTTTCGGGAGCCAGCCATGTACTGGCACTTTCGGGGTTGCACATAGGTTTTCTGTATGCTTTGCTCTTGTTTGTGCTTCGTCCTTTGTGGAGGCGATGGCGGCGGTTAAAACCTTTGTTGCTTTTGCTTCTGGTCCTTTTCTTGGTGAGTTTTGCTTTTTTCACGGGATTGTCTTCCTCGGTGGTGCGGTCGGTCGTCATGTTCTCTTTGTTGGCGTTTGCCGGTTTGCAGCCGGAAAAGCCGCTGACTCTGAATACGCTGGCGGCAACTGCTTTCCTGATGCTGCTGTGCAAGCCGGTCTGGTTGTTTGATGTCGGTTTTCAGTTGTCATTCTCGGCGGTTGCAGCTATTGTACTTGTACAGCCTAAGTTATATGCCCTTTGGAAGGTTGACAATCGTTTCCTGCGATATTTGTGGGGACTTATGACAGTGTCTGTGGCGGCTCAGCTGGGCACGGCCCCTTTGGTCATTTTCTATTTCTCCCGTTTTTCCACTCATTTTCTGTTGACTAATCTTTGGGTAATTCCCATGGTGTCGCTCGTTCTGTATTCTGCTGTCTTTCTGTTGATGCTTACGCCGCTGCCTTTTGTACAACATCTGTTTGCAAGGGTAGTAGAGGCATTGGTACATGTCCAGAATGAAGTGCTCCGCTGGATAGAGCATCTTCCCGGCGCTGCTGTTGATGATATTTGGCTGGATATATGGGGTGTTTTGCTCGTCTATCTGTTCTTGGGGATGGCATATTATGGCTTTCTACGCCTTACGGTACGTAGAGTATGCTTTGCGTTGCTGGCATTGTTGGCAGTGGTTTCCTGGCATTCCCTTTCCATCATGTCCAATGCTCCCCGGCAGGGGATTGCTTTTTATAGCGTGAGAGGCTGTCCCGTTGTCCATTGCATGGCAGACAACCGTCATTCTTGGTTGGCATGTGCCGATAGCTTGCCGGATATGCCGCGTCTGTGCCGTGCCCTTTCTCCGCATTGGAACCGCCTGCGTCTGGAGACTCCCCGATTGGTTGCCGGAGATTATACCACTTCCGGCTTATCCATGCGTAACCAGATTGTCTCTTACGCCGGTAAGCGCATCTGTCTTCTTTCCGACAACCGTTGGAGAAACAAGAACTCTTCCCATCCCCTTTCAGTTGATTATCTGTATGTCTCCAAGGGGTATCAAGGTGGGATAGAGGAACTTACTTCGCTCTTTTCCATGGGCATGGTGGTGCTTGACGCTTCTCTTTCAGACTATTATCAGAATAAGATTGCCTATGATTGCGTTCGCTTAGGTATTCCCTATCTTCTTCTTTCTCAAAAAGGTTCTTACCGCATATTGTTATAAATCACAAACTTTTCGTACTTTTGCCCCTTCAATTTGTTATAAACGCCAAATAGTAAATAGTCAATCGTCAAATAGTAAATAAAAATATGTTGACCAAAGTAATAGAACAATCCAAGATAGACCATTTCACCAAATGGTTTGACCGTGCAGACAAGATAGTAATCGTTTCGCATGTGGGTCCCGACGGGGACGCCATCGGCTCTTCTCTGGGCTTGTGGCACTTCTTCAGCTCGCAGGGAAAGACGGCGAATGTTATTGTGCCGAACGCCTTTCCCGACTTCTTGAAATGGATGCCCGGGAGCAAGGACGTCCTTCTGTACGACCGCTACAAGGAGTTCGCTGACAAGCTGATTGCCGAGGCGGATGTCATTTGTTGTCTGGACTTTAATGCTATCCATCGTATAGATGCCATGGGTGACGCTGTTCTTGCATCCCCGGCAAGAAAAATACTGATAGACCATCATCTCCATCCGGAGGATTTCTGCAAGATTATCATTTCCCATCCGGAGATATCTTCCACTTCGGAACTGGTTTTCCGCCTGATTTGCCGTATGGGCTATTTCAGTGACATTTCAAGGGAAGGAGCAGAGTGCATCTATACGGGTATGATGACGGATACCGGCGGGTTTACTTACAATTCCAATAACCGGGAAATCTATTTCATCATCAGCGAACTGTTGTCGAAAGGTATTGACAAGGACGAGATTTACCGTAAGGTGTTCAATACTTATTCAGAAAGCCGTTTGCGCCTAATGGGATATGTCTTGTCACAAATGAAGGTCTATCCGGACTATCATGCAGCCTTAATTTCTCTGACTAAAGCCGAACAAAGCCAGTTCGACTATGTGCGTGGAGATAGTGAAGGGTTTGTGAACATTCCTTTAAGCATCAAAGGGGTGATTTTCTCTTGCTTCCTGCGTGAAGATACGGAGAAGCCGATGATAAAGATTTCTTTACGTTCGGTCGGTACATTCCCCTGCAATCAGCTGGCTGCCGAGTTCTTTGGCGGCGGCGGTCATTTGAATGCTTCCGGCGGTGAATTTTATGGAACGATGGATGAGGCCCGCAAGGTCTTTGAGCAGGCTTTGGAGAAATACAAACCGCTGCTGAATGCCAAAGGATAAAAAAAGTTCAGTTGTAAAGGTTAAAAGTTACGAACTTTCTATCCGCAGCTTTCAACTTTCAAGGAAATCAGATACTTTTGTACGAAATTACTAAATAACAGAAATGAAGAAACTTACTTTATTCTTTTTTGCCTTACTTGCAGTTTGTTTAGCCTTCCAGGCATGCGATAATTCTAAAACTTATGCCGAAATGCTTGAGGAAGAAAAAGATGCCATCAAAGCATTTATCAAAGACAGTAGCATTGTCGTTATTTCTCAAAGTGAATTCTATGCGCAAGATTCGACAACGGATGTAAGCAGGAATGAGTATGTGCAGCTGGCAAGCGGGGTGTATATGCAGATTGTGGATAAAGGTTCGACGAATCCTGCAGATACAGTTAAACCGAATGATTTGATTTTGGTGCGCTTTGAAGAACAAGGGTTGATAGCTGTTGGAGGGGTGAAATCGTATATAACCAATATGAATAGTCCGACTGTTGTGGATGAGTTTAGATATTCTGTTACTTCTTCGTCTATTGCCGGACTTTTCACTCAAGGCTATATGCTTATATATCATGGTTCGTCTGTACCTGCTGGCTGGCTGGTTGCGTTGAATTATATTCGTAACGGAGCACATGTGAAGCTGATTGTTCCTTCCAAGATGGGACAGTCGGATGCTATGCGGGACGTTCATCCTTATTATTACGATTTACATAAACTCCAAATTTGGAACTAACCGATAAATTTTAAATCATTAACCTATGACTCTAATCAAATCTATTTCTGGAATCCGCGGAACAATTGGCGGTGGTGCTGGCGAGGGATTGAATCCGCTCGACGTTGTGAAGTTCACTTCAGCTTATGCTACCTTGATTCGCAAGACGTGTACTGTAAAAAGTAACAAAATTGTAGTGGGACGTGATGCCCGCATTTCCGGTGAGATGGTCAAGAACGTAGTAGTCGGTACCTTGATGGGTATGGGCTGGGATGTAGTGGACATTGATTTGGCTTCTACTCCGACTACCGAGCTGGCTGTAACCATGGAAGGTGCCAGTGGAGGTATTATCTTGACTGCCTCGCACAATCCCAAGCAGTGGAATGCGTTGAAACTGCTGAATGAAAAGGGCGAATTTCTGAACGCTGCCGAAGGCCAGGAGGTACTCCGCATTGCCGCCGCCGAAGAATTCGACTATGCCGAAGTGGACCAACTTGGCTCGTACCGTCAGGATTTAAGCTACAACCAGAAACACATCGACAGTGTATTGGCACTTGACCTCGTAGATGTGGAAGCTATCCGAAAGGCAAACTTCCGTGTTGCCATCGACTGTGTAAACTCTGTGGGCGGTATCATATTGCCGCAGCTGCTCGAGCAGCTTGGTGTTCAGCACGTAGAGAAGCTCTATTGCGAACCGACCGGTAACTTCCAGCATAATCCCGAGCCTCTGGAAAAGAACTTGGGTGACATCATGAACCTGATGAAAGGAGGGAAGGCAGACGTTGCATTTGTTGTAGACCCTGATGTAGACCGTCTGGCAATGATTTGCGAAGACGGCAAGATGTACGGTGAAGAATATACGCTGGTTACTGTTGCCGACTACGTATTGAAACATACTCCGGGCAATACGGTATCCAATTTGAGTTCGACCCGTGCCTTGCGCGATGTAACCCGCAAGTATGGGCAAGAATATTACGCTTCCGCCGTAGGTGAAGTGAATGTAACTACCAAAATGAAGGAAGTAGGTGCCGTTATCGGTGGCGAAGGAAACGGTGGGGTAATTTATCCGGCCAGCCACTATGGACGTGATGCCTTGGTAGGTATTGCCTTGTTCTTGAGCCATCTGGCACACGAAGGTAAGAAGGTGAGCGAACTCCGTGCATCCTATCCTGCATACTTCATGGCAAAGAATCGTGTAGACTTGACTCCTGAAACAGATGTAGATGCTATTCTTGCCAAGGTGAAGGAGCTGTATAAGAATGAAGAAATCAATGATATAGACGGTGTGAAGATTGACTTCCCCGACAAATGGGTTCATCTGCGTAAGAGCAATACGGAACCGATTATCCGTGTCTATAGTGAGGCTGCCACACCGGAGGCTGCCGAGGAAATCGGCCAGCAGATTATGAAGGTGATTGAAGACCTGGCTAAATAAGGCCGAACGAAATGTTATAATGAATGTCCCACTTTCCCGTGAAAGAGAAGTGGGACTTTTTTTAAACCTTCCCATGAACTCCTCCATCAAACTACTACTATGAATGGTATTTTAGATTCTATAGGCTCAGCAATAACCACTGTCAGTGACTTTGTCTGCGGGTATCCCTTATTTATCCTTCTGATAGGGGGAGGACTTTTCTTGTTCTTTTATTCCGGAGCTGTGTCCCTCTGCCGCATCGGATATTCGATAAAGGCCTTGCGCTATAAATCGGAAGTGGCGGGCGAAGGACAAATCAGTTCTTTCCAGGCCTTGATGAGCGCCATAGCGTCAACAGTGGGTATGGGGAATATTGCGGGGGTGGCTATCGCTATTACAGTAGGAGGTCCCGGAGCCATTTTCTGGATGTGGGTAAGTGCCGTTGTGGGTATGTCCACCAAATTCTTTGAAGGGGCTCTTGCCATTATGTACAAAGGACACGATTCTGCCGGAGAACCGCAAGGGGGGACGATGTATATCATTCTTCATGGGTTGGGCGAACGCTGGAAACCGTTTGCTTATTTCTTTGCGGTGGTGGGGTTGATAGGTACGTTGTGTGTAATGCAAGCCAATCAGTTGGTCGAGTCTGTCACTACGGTATTTACTACTCCGGCAGGAATAGAGAATACACTCGGTCTGCGTTTTGTGATGGGTATTGTCATCAGCCTGGTGGTAGGGGCGGTCATTATCGGTGGCATCCGGCGCATTTCGGTTATCTCGGCTAAAATAGTGCCGGTGATGGTTACTTGCTATATGCTGCTTGTCTTCGTTATTCTTTGTTTGAATTTTGATAAGTTGCCGGGAGTGTTGGCTTCCATTTTCCAGTCTGCCTTCAGCCTGGAAGCCGGTATCGGTGGAATTTTGGGAACTGCACTGACTGGTGCCCGCCGTGCTGCCTACGTCAATGAAGCAGGCGTAGGTACGGCCTCTATGATGCATGGCGCCTCCCGTAATGACAATCCCATTCGTGAGGGGCTGGTAGCCATGATTGGACCGGCCATCGACTCGGGGCTTGTTTGTGCATTGACGGCCTTCCCTATTCTTATAGCTGGAAACTATGCGTCGGAAGGAGGCATAAAAGGCCTTTATATTGCTTTGAATTCTTTTGAGCAGCTCCTTCCCGGCTATGGGCATTATCTGTTGATGGTGATGGTCTTTTTCTTTGCCTTTTCTACCATGTTCTCTTATTCGTATTATGGACTGAAGTGCACCAACTTCTTGTTTGGTGCGGAGAATGCCAAGTATTATAACTACTTCTATTTGGTGATGATTGTTGTGGCTGCCATGATTCCGTTGGGAGCAGTGGTTGCCATCATGGATTTGGCTTTTGCCTTGATGGCATTGCCTACGATGACGTCACTGCTGTTACTTGCTCCACGGGTCAGGAGAAAGATGAAGGAATATTTTGCGAACTGATAGAAAGCAGCTTCCACTACAAGTTGATGACCTTTCCTATCTCTCCTTCAAAATTCGGGGTGAATACACCTTTGCCGATATTTGCCTTGATTTCATCAGTGCTCCAAAAACGTCCTCCGTCCAGCTCGTCACTGGGATGTATTTCACCGTCGTAGACAGTTTTGTGTACGAAGACCAGTTCCTTTTCGCGGGCAGACTCGAAGACGTAATGCATGACGGTTTCGGGAACAAAGTCGGTAATGCCGAGCTCTTCGCGTACTTCGCGTTTCAGCGCCATCTCTACACTTTCACCTAAATCGACGTGTCCGCCTACGGAGGTGTCCCACTTCCCCGGTTGTATGTCTTTCCATTCGGGACGTTTCTGCAGATACAGCTCACCTTTGGAATTGAATACATGAAGATGGATTACCGGATGCAGCAGTTTGCTGCCGTTATGGCATTCGCCACGGGTGGCGGCGCCTATGATGTTGCCTTGTTCGTCGACAAGGGGGAACATCTCTTGATTGTTATCGTGGTTCATTGTGCTCAGGGTATTAATAATGATGAATCTCCATAGCTCAGGAAGCGGAAATCATGTGCCAGTGCATAGTTATAAATCTTTTGCCAATCACCGTGTACGAAAGCTGATACGAGCAGCAGCAAGGTGCTTTGCGGTTGGTGGAAATTAGTCACCATAGCCTTCACGATTTTGTATTCATATCCCGGAGCGATGATGATTTGAGTGCTGGTATGCAGAGTCTCCATGCTATGTCTGTCCAAATAGGCAACAATGGCTTGCAGGGCTTCCACTGCAGAGGTGGCGGTGACCTTGGCAGACATTTCATAAGGTTGCCATTGGTGGACGTGCAAGTCTTCCTCTGTGGCTTCTGGATTATTCAGTAAAGTGACTCCGATGTGATAAAGGCTTTCCAATGTGCGCACTGAAGTTGTTCCTACGGCCACTGCCTTGCCGCCGTGTGCTATGAGTTTTTCCAATGTGTTGCGCGAGACAGAGATGTATTCCGTATGCATTTCGTGCCCTTCTATTTCTTCACTTTTCACCGGTTTGAAGGTTCCGGCTCCCACATGGAGTGTCAGCTCTTCCAATTCTACTCCTTTATTGCGCAATGCGTCCAATACGCGTGGGGTGAAATGCAGTCCCGCTGTAGGGGCAGCCACCGAACCTTTGATTTTGGAGTAGACAGTCTGGTAAGTCTCCTTGTCACTTTCCTGGGTCTCCCGGTTCAAGTAGGGGGGGATGGGCAATTCACCGAAGACCTCGAGAATGTCGGCAAAAGTCACTTCCGGATTATTCCAGCGGAAATTTATCCAATGGCTGGTTCCGTGGCATTCACCCCGTTCGGCGGTCAGGGTGAGTGACTTGCCTTTCACGGTCATCTCACGTCTCAGCATGCCTTCCTTCCATTTTTTCAGGTTGCCGACCATGCAGAGCCAGGCGGCATGCTCGGTTTGCTGGAAGTTGAGGGCGTAGTCGTTCGGCTGTATGGGTTCCAGGCAGAATACTTCAATCAGTGCTCCCGTTTCTTTCCGGAAATGCAGGCGTGCTTGGATGACTTTGGTATTGTTGAATATCATCAGGCTTCCCGATGGCAGATACTCCGGCAGTGAAGTGAATCTGTCTTCTGAAACTTCTCCGTGGCGATACAATAACAGTTTGGACTGGTCACGTACGGACAATGGGAACTTTGCAATGCGTTCGTCCGGCAACGGGTAGTTGAATTCGCTGATTCTGATATGTCTGGGGTCTTCTTTCATGATGGCTTTCTCTTTATTATATCGGCTGCAAAGGTACGGATATTTGGGAAGATTTGAAGAATAAGGGAAATAATTCCTAACTTTGCAGGAAGAAAGTAGGAAAAGACAAACTAAAAGATAAGTTACTATGAAGATAGGAGATAAAGTTCGTTTCCTCAGCGAAGTTGGGGGCGGTGTTGTGACAGGATTTCAAGGGAAAAACATCGTGTTGGTGGAAGATGCCGACGGTTTTGACATACCGATGCCCATAAACGAATGTGTGGTGATAGAGACCGATGATTATAATATCCCCACTCCGGCAGCCAAAGCGGCTGCCAAGAAGAAGCGGGAAGAAGAGCAACAATTGCGCACGGCCGCTACTGCGGC
Source organism: Bacteroides sp. AF34-31BH (assembly GCF_003602795.1). Taxonomy (NCBI): domain Bacteria; kingdom Pseudomonadati; phylum Bacteroidota; class Bacteroidia; order Bacteroidales; family Bacteroidaceae; genus Bacteroides; species Bacteroides sp. AF34-31BH. The sequence goes on along the minus strand of NZ_QTLV01000001.1, from coordinate 657,425 downwards.
AAGGCCGTCTGCTATGGAGTCTCAGGTTTCAGAGCCTCAATCGGTCCGTTTGGAGAAACCGCAGATATCTGTTTATCGTCAGCCCGAGATGAAAGGTGGAGATATCCTGAATGTCTTTCTGGCCTTTGTTCCGGAGGATATCAAGGCTGTCAGCACTACACCTTTCGAGACATATTTGGTGAACGATAGTAATTATTATATGTATTATACCTATTCGAGTGCCGAAGGAAAGTCCTGGACAGCCCGTTCGCATGGTTTGATAGAGCCGAATACGAAACTTCTGCTGGAGGAGTTCGAAAAGTCCGAGTTGAACGACCGTGAACGTGTGATGGTACAGCTGGTGGCATTCAAAGATAACCGTGCGTTCACAATGAAACCGGCTGTCAGTGTGGAAGTCCGCATAGATATGGTAAAGTTCTATAAACTGCATACATTCCAGCAGACGGTTTTCTTTGAAACACCGGCCTTGGTGTATGATATTGTCCGGAATGACCAGCCTGTCAAGCAGGTGTATGTTTCGGCAGAGGAACTGAAGGAGGCTTTGATACAGAAAAAAACGGCAGATACTCCGTCCAAACCACAGACGGTTATCAAGCGTGGCGGCAAGAATGGGATTGTCGAGATTGACCTGCATATCGGCGAGTTGCTGGATGACACCTGCGGTATGAGCAACAGCGAAATATTGAATTATCAGTTGGATAAGTTTCGTGAAGTGATGGAACAATACAAGAAAAAGCGCGAACAACGCATCGTCTTTATTCACGGCAAGGGAGATGGAGTGTTGCGTAAAGCCTTGCTGGACGAGCTGAAACGTAAATATCCTGACTGCCGCCATCAGGATGCTTCGTTCCAGGAGTATGGATTTGGGGCGACGATGGTGACGATTAAATAAAATCAAGTATTTGAATAGTGAATAGGGCAGTTCAAACGTTGGAATGCCCTATTCATTATTTATAGTCTGACATTGACTCTTGTATTTTTTCTTATGTGTATTTCTTGAGTGGAAGGATTGGACTGCATCATTTCTGATTCTATTTGCTGGATTGCTCTTTTGGCTTTGTGTACAAACCTGCCTTTGGGATATTTTCGCAAATATTCTTCGTAATCTGCTACTGACTGGCAACTATAGAAGAGGCGTTCTTCATTTTCTCTTCTGACTTCTCTTATATCAGTAATGGGAAGAACTGGCTGTGAAGAAGGTTGTGGATGTGGGTGGACAATCTGTTTTTTAGGTTCCTCTTGGAACTGTTCAAGTTTTGCAGTATCCGTTTTTACCGAGTCCATAACGATGTTTTCTTCTCTATTTATTGGGGAGATTGGATTTACCTTGTTTCCCAAAAATTGTTTTATAAAGTTTGCATGAGATGAGGAGGGGTATTCTTTTAGAAAATCTCTGTAGTCTTCTTCTGTACGGCATGCAGCGTACTTGCGCTCTTCTTCAAGGTGTCTAAAGTATATGGAACCTCCTTTGACAAGCAATAGAATCAATACTATACCAAGGCCGGTCCATCCTGCTATGCGTTTATGCATGTTCGAAGGACAGAACTTTTCTTTAAGGCGTGGTGATGTTGTTTTAGGAAAAAGTGGAGCAATAGGCTTCAGCTGTACTGAAGGAGAGTCTGTCTTTGTTTGTTTTAGTATGGAGCAAGCAAACTCATAGGCTTGTTGGGCTGTGGGTCGGTCCCAAGTGTTGAGGGCAAGGCATGCGTGAACAAACTGGGACAATTGGGAAGAATATTTCTCATCTAATGCTGGAATATGTGCACCATTCAGTTGGACACAACCTCCCATACCTTCCCATAATACAAGACCAGTGGATAATTCATAAACACTCATCCCTAAAGACCATATATCGCTGGTAGCCACAATCAGTGGTTTCTCTGCAAAACGTTCTGGTCCCATATAGGCAAGTGTTCCGGAACTTTCTACTTTGTTGATACTTTTACGAAAAGTATGCTCCAGTTTACGGCTGATGCCAAAATCTGAGATGATGAATTTGTCATCATCCCCTATCAAAATATTATCGGGTTTTATATCTTGATGAATGATAGGAGGATTCTGATTATGAAGAAACATCAATCCGCATGATACATCGCGTATGAAGCGCCAGATTTGCTTTTCAGACATTTTGCCTTTCAAGCTCGCTGAGGACCCTTTGGGACAGTAAGGCATTACCAAAAAAGGGCACTGTCCAAAAACATCAAAATGATTAAGGTGCAATAGATTGGGATGATGTAATTTGTAGGCAAGTTTGAATTCTTCCCGGAAATCTTTTATGCCGTTGTCATCCAACAGTCCGTACAACTTTATGGCAACGTCTACATCTGCCAATATATTTCGGGCAAGCCAGACTTCACCAAAGCTTCCGACTCCTAATAGTTTCTTCAGCTGATAGTGTTCAGCAAATATATCACCATTTTTTAGTTGCATAGTTTCGCAATAGTAATCAATCTGTTAGGGTAGTGTTAGTAGTGTCTGTCTCTGTAACCAGAACCGTATCTGCCTGATATATTATCGTTTTCCATTTTGCATATTGCTGTGGATTTCTATATAAATAGAAGCCTGCCGCTAAAGCCAGTACCAGGAGTAACAGAAGAATTTTCCGGATTTTGTGGTGGTTGGGTTTGCTGAACACTGTATTATTCAACTTTACTTTGGGCTCGGTATCCTGTAGCATGATGTGGCATAACACAATCGTAATATTGTCATATCCACCTGCTTCAAGAGCAGCTTCTATCAACCTATCCTTGCATGTCATTAAATCATCCTGGTTCTCTTCTATAATTTGCATTATCTCTTCGTCGTGGCATAAACCACATAACCCATCACTACACAGTAGGAGAGTATCGCCATCCTTTAAATTATAGGAACGGAAATCGGGATTGGAACGATTGGTCGGGTCTCCCAAACAGCGGGTAATGATATTACTGTAAGGATGGTCAAACGCATTTTCAGGATCTAGTTTTCCCTGATCTACTAAATCTTGTACATAGGAATGGTCTTTAGATAAACGGCAAAAACCTGAATTGGCATTGAATACATAACAACGACTGTCGCCACACCAACAGATATAGGCTTTATCGTTCAATATCCAAGCAATGACAATAGTAGTACCCATTCCCTGGGTACTACTATCTTCTTTACCTGCATTGACAATATTTAAATCAGCGGTTTTGACAGTTCTGCCCAGAAATTCTTCAACGGCTTCTTCTGAGGTAACAATGCCTTCCTGCGTAACGATATCTCCTAAATTCTCGGGGGTGAATGCATTTTGCACCGTCTCAATGGCTATGGCAGAAGCAACTTCTCCGGCATTGGTGCCGCCCATTCCGTCGGCCACTACCAATATGCTGCCATACCGTCCTAAAGAAATGGGCTCTATCGATTGGGGGATAATCCACTCTGATTGGCATAAATCACGATTGACAACAAAATTGTCTTCGTTGTTTTTCCTGACTAAACCAACATTGGTACCTGCCGCTAATTTAATGCTTATCTCGGACATGTTTAATTTTAATGTATTAAATTTCTGATTGGTACTAAACGATCCTTACCCTCTATGCTTCCTACCATGAAACCCACTACTTTGTAAGAACCATTTTCTAGAAGGAATGCTGGAGAACCATAATAACCGGGCTCTGCCACACGATTCTGTAATATGGTAGTCTCATATTTTGTATCGGCTATATTGGTATGGTCATTGAAATGAGCCGGAGTAAGATTATGAATATCAGCATAACCTGCATAGCCCACCATTTGAACTTCTGTACCTCCACTCATGTTGTCTGCGGCGGTAATGTCGTAAGGCAATCCCTCACCATAAACGCCTTTTCCTCTAATGTATGCCCAACTGTTGGCAGCAGGGGTAACAATGCTGACACTGATATATTTCCTACGTGTATAGGTCAATTTTATCCCATGTTCCCTTAGTTGTACCCTGATGGATTTATCTACTTCTATTTCGGTCACTTGTACATCATTTCGTCCGTCTTTGGCAAAATCGCTACTGGTAAATGTCAGAGGCTTTCCAGTTCCTTTGGTACTGTATGCACGGTAATGGATAATGATATTACATCCTGCTCCTTTGTATACAGCCAATAGTTTACGCCATGGGTCTTTCCACTCTGTGTTGGAGTATATCCATGGCTCGACATTCTGCCTGTCTGTTACAAACATTCCGTTTGATAGCATGAAGCCAGTTCCGCAGATTATATCTGAAACTTGTATGCCCGGATCAAACTTTGTTCCATTATATTCGATTTCAATACGGTCGACTTTAATTGTATAGATATAATCATAATAATCTTTCAAATCTCCTGAAGCATTACTGTCTTGTTCATCTGCTATATCAGGGTCTTCATAATATTGGTCTTTGGAGAGTCTGGTGCCTTCTTGTATATTTGCGTTAATGGCATTGCTTGAATTCTCAATGCTTTTAGTGCTTATGCTGTTTGAGAGATTGTCCAAGTCTGATTTGACCTTATAGAAACTTGCATTGACATTCTTTAATTGACTATTAACGTTGTCCAACTGTGTTTTTAAGGCCTCTGCATTACCGTCACTGTTTCGTAATTTGGTCTCTAACTCCCGTTGCTGTGCTTCTAGAGATGCTCTTTCGGTCCCCAGTGAATCCAATTGGTTTTGGTATCCTTTCAGTTGAAGTTCTTGTTCTTCTGTCTTCTGTGCCAACAAATCATTTTTTACACCTAAACTGTAGTTCCAGGCAGCCAATCCTGCCACCGCCAGTACGAAAACAATTCCCATGATTGTTAATGCGGTCTTGTAGGGGCGTAAGGCTTGTTTGCGGAAAAGGCTCATTCTCTCAGTCAATCCAATGCTGGAAGTTAATGCTTGGCGACCTTGTGGAACAATGAATCCCAAGCGTGGTCCGCCAACGGATAATTGTATTTCATCTCCTGTTTGTAAATAGTAGGAACCGTTTATAGGATGTCCGTTGACCAATGTCGGATTGGAGTGTGAAAGGTGGATAAGTTTCCAGTTTTCACCGTCGCGTACAATTGCAGCATGTTTGCGGCTGACTGTTTCGAAACTTTCATCAAAGCGTACTTGGCAGGAAGCGTCTCTACCTAATTCTACTTGGTCGACAATGATTTTTTGGGATTCTCCCGCTTGATGATACTTTGAAGAGGTCTTGTGCTCCAAAATAAAGTAAGTTCTACCGGAAGCACCCATTAATGCCCCCATACCAGCCCCTACTGAGCCGGCTAAGGTACGTTTGTAATTTTGTGTATCCATACTACTTGATATATAATTAATAGTTTTCAAATCTCATTTTTACATCTCCAATGGAGATGATATCTCCAATTTTCAGTATATGCCCTTGTTTGGTGACTTGGGTGGAATTGACATAAGTCCCATTACTGGACTCCTGCCACAACTTTAACTCCTTCTGCCATTGCCCGTCCCGAATAATCCATTTATCAGTGGCGGGATTTGTTTCTATTGTGCAATGATGGCGTGATATATAGGCACTTTGCTGTTCCGTTATATGTAGCAGATTGTCGCGTTCTCTCCCGATAGTAAGGATTCTATTGCCATATTTTATAAGTTCACTTAATTGATATATTTTTCCGTACTCTTCACCTTGCATAATACGTATACAGAAACCATTGACTGTTTGCGGTGGACAATATCCTCTTTCCATAGGGACTTGGCTTATTGCTGGCAGGTGTTCCAACACCTCTTGCACAGACTGGAAACGTTTTTTGAAATCTGGATTAAGACATCCTGCAAAGAGTTGCTGCCACTGCTCTCTATGTTTCAACTGTGTCAATTTCTGCCGGTTCCAATCTCCATTTTTCCCACGTTTCTGATATAGTGCCAATTCATTATGACTGCTCAATTCGCCAAAGGGTAAACTACCAGTCAATAATTGAAAGGCTAATACTCCAAAAGAAAAAATGTCCGTAGTGGGTAGGACAGTGGCCTCACCTCGCATGCGGTTCACTTGTTCTGGCGGCATATATGCATAAGTCCCGAAAATTTGGTTGGGTTTACCAAAAATATTGCGTTCGGTCATACGTTTGTTTCTATCCCCTGCTATACCGAAATCTGTCAACGCAGCGATTCCGTTACTCTTGAAAAGGACATTCTCCGGCTTTAGGTCACGGTGAACCTTGCCTCTGGTATGCAAAGCATGTAAACCTATTAGAATTTGTTGGCAAATTAGAGGAATCTTACTGCTTCCAGAACCTAAATAAGGTGTTAAATCTCCTCCGGAACAGTATTCCATTACAATATAAGGGTTGCCTCCAACTGTACCGTAGTCCAATGAACGCACTAAATAGTCACAATCAATTTGCCCAGTTTTGAATTCCATCTCGAAACGTTCCATTAATGGTTTACGTATTTCAGGAGGAACTTCCCATAATCTCAGTAGTTTAAGCGCATAATCTTTGCTTGCGCTGTCCGTAACCCGATATACTTTACCGAATGAACCTTCGCCTAATGTTTGGGAAACCCTATAACGGTTATTGATATATTCCCCTACATTATAATCACATCTGTCGACAGTCCGGTTATTCACAAGAGGTTATATTTAGTCACATTCAAACTTGAATCTTCGGTCACCTAGTACAATGATATCATCCGGTATGATTTCTATTTTTCTGTTTACCTGGATATAGGTCGTTTGAAGCATACTTCGGTCAAGCAGATACCAATGACCATCATCGAAAACTATTTCAGCTTGTTCCTTTGAGGTGATTGTACGATTAGACATTTCTGTATTTTCCCGGTTCAAGATGATGGAGTTCCCTTCATATTCAAATCTTTCCGGAAGAATGTTCTCTTCTTCTTCCGGTATAATTGTTAATGAACAGTGAGGTTTGGTTTCCGGTTCTGTCTCTGTGATGTTCTTTATTTGCCGGCGTATGGTTGGCCGATGTACGCGGACACCGCAGTTCGGGCAAAAAGAGCAGGTTATTGCTATCTTACTTCCACATTCATGACAGAGCATTTTCTCTTCAGAAACGGAAGGTACTTCCTCTTCTACTCTTATTGTTTTGTATTCATTGTTTGTTGATATGTTTGCTCTTTTTAATGGAGTTCCGCAGCAAGGGCAACTTGTGAAATCTCCTACTACCGGGTAATTGCAATTGGGACATTCTATAATTGGCTGTACAACAGTAGAATGATTCTCTTCTTCATTTGTTGTGGAAAACACCACAGTTTTTCTGCATTTTTCTTCATTGGAGCTGACATTCAATACTGTCGGTTTGGGTATAGCTTCTCCATGGCCTTCTTTTGAAATAAAAATGTCCTGACTATTGGCATAATTCTCCGGCATTCGCAAAGGTTGCCCGCATTTCAGGCATACTGTTGTGTTGGAATGGTTGTCCCAACCGCAATTCATACATCTCATAAGATTTTACTTTAATAATGGAATTACTTTGTATAAATCAGAGTTTCTCACCATTGTCGGTTTACCATGAATTTAGAATAGACCTCCCTTTTTCTGGGAGAGAATAATTGAAGATATTTTTCCTCCTTTGCTTTTAACTATGAGAGTTCCTTCTCTGGCCTTCTTGGTTTTTCCCACTTTTAGAATGAGTTTGCCACGGTCTTTTGCTATAGCTTCACACCATTCAGGAATATCTGCAACTTCCCATTCGGCATTGGAGTCTACTTGCAGTTCCTTAATTTCTCCTTTGGAGCCGAATTCCAATTTATCTAATGCGATATTAATGAATTCTTCTTGGCCACCTTGGGTAACACTGACCGTAGCTTTCATCTTTTCATTACTGATTGTAATGGTGGCTTTACGTTCGGTAGTCAGCCAATTGGTCTGGCAGCTTATGGAGAGTTTCTTCTCACCGGGAGTCACTTGACACCAGTCTGCATCTGATATTGCAGTCCATTGTTCTGGAAGACTTTCTATTTTTATACTTTCTGCAGTCTTTGTCTCACACCCAAATTCCAGGCTTTTTCTGTCTATGGTAAGTCTGGTGATTTCGGCAGGAGGCGCTGGCTTGGGAGCGGGATTTATTTTTTCCTCACACTCTTTGATTTTATTTTTGCATGCTTGCTCCAGATTGCTGTCGCATTTCATGGCTGCTTTAAAACTTTTAATAGCGTCTCTGTATCTTCCTCTTTTCATGTATGTCTCTCCCTTTTGATAGATGGAGGCGCATTGCCCCCATATACTTATTGGCATAGAGAGAGCGAACGCTAAAACAATCAGTCTGATAAGTTTATTCATTTTCATTGTTGTCTATGTTTATATATGGTTCTATTTTTTTTGCACGGTCTTCAAAAGCCTGGGCTGCTACGGCTTGGTCAAGGTCTTTCATGATATTTGCCTTTTCTTTAAAAACATGATAGGCAGAATCCAGTATGGCCTCTACTTGCTGTTTCAGTTCTGTTGCATTTAAGTATATTTTCGCGGAGATGGAATCTTTGTAGTAATTTATTTGGCGGTATTTGCCAATGGCATTTATGTAAAAATCCTCAAATACGGAATCATTGTTTTGCTTTAAAGTGTCAATGTCAAATCGGAAAACATCTCCTTGTATTTTAGAGTTTTCGCCTTCTTGAATGATTGACAGACACATTTGGTCGTAATCAATCGTTGGAGTCGGTTCCGGTATGGATTCCACTACTGGTTCTTTGCCGCTTATTAGCGAAAAGATGATGACAATTGTTGCGAATATAGCTGTGATTGCTGCTACGACTATAACTTTTTTGCGTTTCCCTTTGTCTTGATAGGGTGACATCTTATTTATGTCAGAAGAGTGTGCGCTAATGGAATCCTCATGGGTTTTGTCCTCTTCCTCTTGCAAAGTATCATGGCTGTTGTTTGACAGACTAAAGGGGACGGGACTTCCATTGATATGTTGGGAAGTGTAGTCTGCAATTTGTCTGGCTGTGGGTCTGTCCCATGGATTTAAGGCAAGGCACTTGTAAATGATATCCTTTAATTCTTGAGAAAAGTCTTCGTTGATAAGTGGAATGTCTGCACCGTTTTTTTGCAATACGCCTCCATGATCACCATAGGGCGGCATACCGGTTAGAAGCTCATACATTGTTGCTCCCAATGACCAAATGTCACTGGCCATAATAGGGGCGGGAGATGGACCAAAACGTTCTGGTCCCATATAGGCCAAAGTTCCTCCACTGGATTCTTGGCCTTGGTTCCTGCGTAATGTACTTCTAATCCGTGCGCTGATTCCGAAATCCGTAATCATATACCTATTCTCATCATTAATCAGAATATTATCGGGTTTTATATCCTGATGGATAACCGGGGGAGTTTTTGCATGAAGATAAGCCAGTCCCTCTGCAACATCATGGAGCAAATGCCAGCTTTCCGTTTCTGTTATCCGGTTGTTGTCAGTAAGGTATTGGAAGGCCGAACCATTTTTGCAAAAAGGCAAAATCAGGTATGGCATCCGTTCCCAGCAGTCATAATAAGTAGGATGCAGTAAATTGGTATGATTCATATCAAATACGAGGGAGAACTCTTGTGTGAAAAGGGATATCCCCGCATCGTCAAGCCCCATCCCCGGAGCATATATTTTTATGGCGACCTTAACATCCGTAAGTTTGTCTTGTGCCAGCCAAACTTCAGAAAATCCTCCTCTTCCTAGTTGTTTGAGTAGCTCGTATCTATCTGCTATGATTTGTCCACTGTCTAACATAGAACTTATAAATTATGTAAAAGAACTGTTTTCTTTTGGAAACAGCCTTTCTTTGTGTGATTGTATTATTTTGTTTGATTGAGTATATTCGCAATTCTTTATCCACAAAGTAATTAATAAAAATGTAAATAAGAAAATGAGAAAAAGCTTGAAATGTACTAAAATGTTGTTTTAATGGCTTATGTAGCTAAATATTGTACTATGATGTGATTTTTTGTTTCGTTTTAATAAAGCGGTAGCGTATGCTCTTTTGTGGTTGAGAAATACGCCTTATGCTTGACGGTATTTCGCAAAAATATTTTAAGTTTGCAGATGTATTGAATAAATAATCTAATTACGAGAAACATGGGAGAGAGGATGGATAAGCGAATTCGATTTTACATTTATTGGATATTAGGGTTTGTGCTTCTAGGAGCTTGTGCGCCCGGAGATAAAGAGGACGTATACACAGAAATGAGAGCTTTTGAGGATTTTTCCCATATAAATGGAGATTCTGTGGCCATTGTGCCCCGAAAGGTAAGGTTGAAGGCTTTTCAAAAGATGGAAGAGGCAAAGGATAGCTTGGTCAAGTATAATTATCTGGCAATGACACTGAAAACATATTTGATTACTTCACAGCTTGATTCGGCACAAATCGTAATCCAGCAGATACATGACTTTATAGAAAGGCAGCATAGTTCTTCTCAAATGGCAGATTTGGAGTCTGAATGTTTCAATATGAAGGGAAATATCTTTGCACGTGTTGGGAATATGGATTCTGCCGAAATTTGTTTCCGGAAGGCTTATGAATTACGGATGAGAGGGACTAGGATTGAAGTGGTGCCGGATATTTTGATGAATCTTGCAGATGCGAATAACCGTTTAGGAAAATTGGATATAGGGGCAGCTTGGTATAGGAGAGCTTTGTTGATGTGCGACTCTTTGCATATAGCTTCTACCAAGAAACCTCCCATTTATTATGGTTTGGCACAAGTATATGTTACCATGCGTGATTTTGAACAGTGTGATTACTATTATAATCTAGCAGGAGAAAGCTATGATAGTATGCTACCTTATGAAAAATATATTTATTTGAATAATAGAGGGACTTCTTACTATTATAGGGAGGATTACCAGACAGCGATAAAATATTTCCAAAAGGTTATTGATTTAGTCGAAGGATATGCTGATATGAGTTTTGAACTTAATCTGGGGAGGTTGAATTTAGGAGACTGTTATCTTCAACTGAATATGGTTGATTTGGCTGTTAAATATATAAATGAATGCCAACTTTTTTTTGAGGAAATGGGGGTAAGTACTGCACTATATTATATCGATACGCAGAAAATAGAATTGGCTCTGCTTCAGAAAGACTTTCAAGAGGCACGTCGTTTATTGTCCGAGAGTGTAGTCCCTCCGGGCATCGACCCTGATATGGTACATATCCGTAATAAATACCTTCAGCAGTTTTACGAGGAAACCGGCAACTACAAGAGGGCTTATCACTATCTGCAGAGGAACAACCAGCTTGATGATTCTATCAGGAATGAGCGTGTCCGGATGCGTACGGCAGACTTGACTTTGCGTTATCAGCAGGATTCTACCTTGATGGCACATCGGGTTTTGCTTCAGGAGCAGAAAAACGAGGTGCTGGTGCTGAGGCAGACACAGTTTGTCGTGTTTGCTGTAGCTGTTGTATCTATATTGACGGCGGTTTTCCTTTATCTGTACAGCAAAAAGAAACGTGCTTTGTTGCTTGCACGGAATCATCGCACAGTCTCTACACTTCGTCTGGAGAATATCCGTAACCGCTTGTCCCCTCATTTCATCTTCAATGTGCTGAACCGGGAGATGGCGGAGCGGAATGTGGAAGGAAAGCAAGAGCTTTCGTCGCTGGTAAAACTGATGCGTCGCAATCTGGAATTGGCGGAACAACTGTGTGTAACCTTGGCAGAGGAGCTGGATTTTGTGAAAACATATATTAATCTGGAACGCCGTTCTTTAGGTCCGGATTTTCATTCGGAACTGAAGATAGAAAAGGATGTGCAGCCGGAGCAAATAAGGATTCCGTCTATGATGATTCAAATTCCGGTTGAAAATGCAGTGAAGCATGCGTTGCGCGAGAAGGAAGGTGAACGTAATCTTTGGGTTTCGGTCTGCCGCCGGGGAAGCGGTATCTGTATAAAGATAACGGATAATGGTGGCGGTTATCGTCCGGACAGTCGGAACCGGGGCACGGGGACGGGAATGAAAGTCATTATGCAGACCATTCAGATTCTCAACAATAAGAACAAGGAGGCCATTGATGTTTTGGTGCACAATGTCTCTCTACAGAGTGGTGAGATGGGCTGTGAGGTGACTTTCTGGTTGCCTGACAACTACGATTACGGAATTTAAAAGAACCGTTTAATCTTATTTTTTGCAAGGATAGGCATGTTTACGGATAAATAGTCCGTAAATGACCTTCTATTGCTTTGTATGGGAGTAGGATTATGTATATATTCGCGAGAAGAAAAACATAAAAGGAACATGGATAAATATAAGGTTGCAATAGTTGACGACGATGAGGTGGCTCTTGAGAATCTGAGTTTTGAATTGGGAAAGGATGCACGCTTCTTTTTGAAAGGAACTGCCCGTAATGGTAAACAAGGGAAAAAACTCATTGCCAAGGTACAGCCGGATTTGTTGTTCTTGGATGTGGAACTGCCGGACATGACTGGAATGGAATTACTGCAGGAAATACGTGACAGTGTTTCGTGGAATATGCGGATTGTTTTCTATACGGCTTATGATAAGTACATGATTCAGGCTATCCGGGAGGCTGCGTTCGACTATCTGCTGAAACCTTTTGAAGAGCAGGAGTTGCGGGATATTCTTGCGCGTTTTGTAGAGCAGGCAGAGGCTGGGCAGAGAATGTCATATCCCATTGGTGCACCGTTGCATACCGGACAGACATTTATCGTATTTACGCCAACTAATGATATGCGTGCGTTGCGTCCGGCTGAAATCGGTTTTTTTCGCTATTGTTCCGAGCGTAAACAATGGGAGGTGATACTAAACAACCAGCCGCCGTTGGTGTTGCGTCGCGGAATGACTGCTGAGCAGATTACTCAATATTCATCCAGTTTCGTGCAGATACATCAATCGTATATTATCAATATTGATTATCTGATGATTATAAAGGATAGCAAATGCATGCTTTATCCACCATTTGACAAAGTGACGGAACTACTGGTTTCCAGAAAGTATAAGAAAGAGCTGCAAGACAGATTCTGCTTGTAAAGTGATAAGAATTATTTGGTTAGGGAGTTGACGCCGCAGGTTTTGGTGGCGTTGACGTAAAGAAAAGGCATTGAACCTCTAAAGTCCAATGCCTTTTTATTTATCAAATACTATTTTCGTATTTATCAGAAGCGAAGTTTATTTCACTTCTATACCTTTGTTCTGCAGTGTGACGTTCAATACTCTGGCATAATCAGCATACTGCTTTTCATTCAGAGTCTTTTTCATCAACTTCAGATTACCATAAACTGCATTACGGAGTAACTTCTCCTGATTCTTCTTGGAATTTGTAGCGCGTTCCATCTGTTCTGTAAAATATTCGCAGATGTTTGCCACTTCTTCATGCTGGTTGGAATCCAGATTCAAATACTTGCTCAACTTTGTTATGTTGATGTTACCTTCCCATTTTGCAGTTGTAGGTTGGTTTCCTGCTGCAAATGTTGTAGCAGTCAGGCAGACTGCTGCCACTAATGTTAATCCTAAACGTTTCATAATACCTACTTTTAATTGTTATTCCTAAAAACTAATCTCAATCTAATACCTATTGAAAACTCTCTAAGCGCTTAGCTTTTTCTTTTTACCTATGCAAATATAGGTATATGTTTTATAACACAAAAATGAATACGTGAAAAAGTGTAGTTTATACCTTCATTTCTTGACTTAAATCAATTTTGTAGTGTGAAAATGCTTTGTTTGGATGCTTTTTGTAATACGAATGTAATGTGGGTTAAATGAAATTCAGTTTATTATAATGGATAAAAGGGGTTTTATTAGTCAAAATGTTATCGCCAAACAGTTTCGGGCAATTCTATGATTACTCTGCTTTCCGAGCAGACTCCCACAAAGCCTAATCCGCCTATGACGTTGCAAGGCAGACTGATAGGTTCCATTAAAGCATCGTCGTAATCCCCATCATCCAGGCAGTTTAAGGCTTTCAGGTAGCGGTATTCGGCTTCAGTGATGCTAAGCAGCCGTACGGTGATGGTTTGTTTGCGGGATATATGGTCGTAGTAGTGTCCCTCTACCGGATAATATTCTTGGTAGAGAGGGGTATATACTTTTAATGTGGCATACGAATCACGGAAAGTGTTATCATTGAATATGTTGTATTTGTTATTTATGGTGGGAAACAATTCATTTTCTTCATCATCATAGTTGCCAGGGTGGCCGTCAGTCAGTATAACATCTTCCCGGTTGATGATTTCGTTCTGTCGGGGAGCAAGGATGGTAGTGTCTCTGGGTATGGAGGCCCAATGCCAAGAGCCGTCCTCGTCTTCCACTTTGATGAGGCTGCCGTTTTCATCTTCCAGGTATTCTTTCCATTTGCAATAGTAACTACGGTCATTCCAAATGTCCAGCCGGTAGTAGTTCTTCTCGTTGGGGCGGTCTTGCAATGTAATTTTGTATTGGCGGTAAAGGGTTTGTCCGCTGTACTCGCGCAGGTAGGCCAAGCAAGTGTCCACGTGCAGGCTCTCTATCGGTTGCGGCACGGTGACTTCGGCACTGGCATGGTATTTTCCGTTTTCGGCAGTGGCTTCTAGGCGTATGTTGTCGCCGGGATGCAAAGGGGTGTTGAGGCGAAACAGCTTATACAAGATAGCATCGTATACAAAGATGGCGTCTTCCGGATAATTTTCCGGTGGACCGAAGATTTCCTCCGGTGTCAGTGCTTGAGGAGTTTCAGCAATGCGGTTATTGATAAACAAGGTCAGTGTAGCTTCGTTCAAACGTACTATGCTGCTGCCCTTGCTCAAGTGCAGAAAGACTTCATTAACGTCTTTTCCTGCATCCAGTTGGGCATTCATGATGAGTAGCGGTTGTTGGTTGTCTGGATTGTAAGGAATTTCATTTTCACATGATGCCAACAAGACAATAGCTATTATATATAATAGGTGTAATTTCATTTGGATCTTCATATGCTGATGTGTTTAAAATCTGTAAGTATAGGTAACTGAAGGGATGCAGGGCAGGATGGTCAGTTTTTTGATACTGATTTTCCCTTCCTCTTTATGTTCTATGAATCCTCCATTACCATCCGGTTGGTATAGATAACTGCTTTTCTTGTATTTGCTGTAAACGATGTTCGGATTCATGGCATTGTATGCATTGTAGACGCTGATGTTCCAGGTACGTATGCCATGTTTGGTCTTCTTGTTGAAGTTGACACCTAGGTTCAAACGATGGCTGGCAGGCAGGCGATAGTTGTTGCGTCCGGAGATGTAGCCGGTCTCTTCGATGACTCCATCGGGGCTGACGATAATAGTGGCCCTCTCGGGGATAGTGATACATCCACCGGTATTGAATATCCAGGAAGCTCCTGCATCAATGCGGTCACTGAACTTATGGCTGAGATTGAGGCTGATGCTGTGGCGGCGGTCATATTTGTAGGGGAACCATCGGCCTTGGTTGATGGTACCGTTCTTAAAACGGTGATCGGTCTTGGATAGGGTATATGCCAGCCAGCCGGTAGTCTTGCCCAATGTTTTCTGTACCATCAGTTCCAGACCGAAGGAGCGGCCTTCGCCCATTTCCACTTTTTCTTCCCAGTTGGTAGAGGTGCCGAAGAAGGATACACCGTCTTGATATTCAAGTATGTGTTTCATCTGTTTATAATATCCCTCGACGGAGAACTCCCAACCCGGCAGTCCGGAATAGTAGCCTCCTATGGAGAACTGGTTGGCATACATCGGACTGATGTCTTTGGTAATGGGCACCCAGAGGTCGGTAGGCATAGACAGCGGAGTGGAGGACAGCAGATGCACATACTGTGCCATGCACGTATAGGATGCTTTGGCGGAATATCCTTGTCCGAGGTCATAGCGGGCGGAAAGGCGGGGCTGCAGCGAATAGTAGCTTTTCCCTTGTGTGTGGAACAGCGATGTGCGTACACCTGCATTCAGACTGAGCCTGGCGTTTACATTGAAATTGTCTTCGGCGTAAAGGGAGATTTCTTGTCCGCGCATGGCATGGCTGTTGCTGGTATTGTAAACCGTATCTTCCTGGAGGGCGCCATTATCTATATCTTGTATTTTCGAGGTAGCTATTCCCGGACGGAACGTATGGTGGATGTACTCTGCACCGAACTTGATGTGGTGCTGCGGCATGGGGGTGTAGTCAAAGTCCATACGCGCACTCCAGTCACGGATACCGGAGTTGAACTTGGAGGAGTAATAGTATCTGTCTTGTACTTTATTGGCGACAGTATAGGTATCTTCCATGTTTCCGTCCAGCCCCATCTCATATTTGTTGTATGAGACGGTGGTGTTGCAAAACAGCTTGCTGTTGAATACATAGTTCCAGCGGCCGTAGGCGATGGTGTTTCCCCAATTCAGATGGCTGTTGTCCTTGGAATAATTCTTAATGCTGTTGTCGTAATTGTCACCGTGGTAGTCACTGTCATAATGATAGTGGTCTTTCCCCTTGTAGAAACTGAGGAAGATGCGGCTACGGTCGCTGAACTTATGGTTGACCTTTGCATTGACGTCGTAAAAATAGTAGTTGTATTTGTCGGAATAGGTGTCGTCTTTGTCTACAATGAGATTTTTGAAGAATAGGGTGGGGATGGCTCGTGCGCTGAAACTGAAGGAGGTCCGTTCTTTCCAGATAGGGCCTTCGATATGCAGTTTGTCCGTCAGCAGGCCTATGCTGAATGCGCCGTGGTATTTATGCATGTCCCCGTCGTTGGTCCGTACATCTACTATAGACGAAAGACGCCCGCCGTAGCGGGTAGGAAAAGAACTTTTGAAGAGTGTGGTGTTCTTTACCGCTTCGGGCGTAAAGATGGAGAATACTCCCAGCAGGTGGTCTGCGTTGTAAACAGGAATTCCATCCAGCATAACCAGGTTTTGGTCGGGACCTCCCCCTCGCACATACATGCCTGCAAAACCTTCCATACCGGCTTGCACACCCGGCATCAGCTGAATGGTCTTCAGCAGGTCGGCTTCTCCCAATATGGACGGGGTATGCCTGATTTGTGTCATCGGTATCTCATGCGCTCCCATGGCTGTGCTTTCTATGCCGGCCTCCCGCTTGTCCGAGAGCACTACGACCTCTGCCAGCTGGTTATTGCTGTCCAGCCTGACGTTGAGTAAGGTGTCTTTCGTCAGTTCGAACCGGCTATGCCGGCTTTCGTAGCCCAGGTAGGAGAAAACCAGTTCCGTTTCCCCTTCCGGCAGGGTGAGGGAATAGAAACCGAAAGGATTGGTGGCAGTACCTGTGGAACGACGACTCTCAAGGATATTGGCACCAATCAGCGTCTCGGAAGACGCTCCGTCGGTCACGTATCCGCTGATGGTGAACTTACGGCTAACGGGTTTCTGCGGCACGGGCCGCTTATGGAGTAGAATGTGCTTTCCGGATATTTCGAACGTGATGGGTTCATTTTCAAAGGCACGTTGCAATATCTCACTGATGTTCTTTTGTTTCATCTCCAGTGTGATGCGGTGCGTGAGCTTTACTTCTTCCCCATAGATGAAGGAGAATCCGGTTGCATTTTCCAGTTGCTTCACGAAACTCTCTAAAGTTGCGTTACGGATATTCAGGTTTATACGTGTTTCCTTGTTTTGTGCCTGTGCATGGAGTGAGGCGCTTAAAAGAACCACACACATCAGAAGTACGGTTCTGATGCGGTGGTGCGAACAGATAGTAGAGCTGGTCATTGTCAGTTAAGTTTAGTAGTAAGGATAATAGTGTTGTTTTCTTTTTTATAGGTAAAGTTGCCGGCGTCCTTCAGTAGGTCGAGGATTTCTGTAAGACTCTCCCCTTCGCGGAAGGTGGCTGTCATGTGATAGTTCTTCAGGCTGTCTCCTTCGATACGTATATCGGTACGGAACGTTTCGGAAAGTTGACGGACGATTTCCTGCAAGGGTTGCTGGTCGAATGTCAGTACGCTATGGATTACTTGGGTTTCCTCGGTAGTATGTACGGCTTCTGTGGGAATGGCTTCCTGTTGTGGTGCTACGTATAAGAACTGATAGGCTGCCCAGCTCGTTACACAGAGCAGGACTACGGCTGCGGCACTGGCTGTACGCATCCAGAACCGCTTCATGCTGCGGCGCTTTAGCAAACGGCTTTCCAGCAGCCTCCAGCTGTTCTCTGCCGTAAAGCGTCCTCGTGGGGAACGGGTAGAAGCAACCAGTTTGTTCAGTACCTTGTCGAAATTCTCGTTATTCACTTTCATTTTTGGCAATTTATTAAGAGCCTATGACTCCTTTTCCGTATGTAAAGACAGCTGCTTTTCAGGAATTCCCTATGCCTATATCCTGAAATAATGTTAATCTAAAGCTCTTTGTCCGTGAAAGTCCGTCCTGCCTACGTGTGACTTCCTTGCTTCTCTGTTTCAATCAATAGGGAAAGTCTGCATGAGATGTGCATCTCATGTTGTGCGAAATGTACATCTCATGCAGCTTGAGATGTGCATCTCATACATGCATACGGGGCTTCTTGCGAGGAAGATGAAGCAGAGTTCACTCCGTCAGCAATGCTTCCTTGAGTCTTGTGAGTGCTTTTTGCAGTTGCGCGTCTACTGTCTTTGTGCTGATGTTCAGCTCCTCTGCCACTTGTGCATAGCTTTGTTTCTCTTCGCGCAGGCGGATGAATACTTCACGGCAACGCTCCGGCAGGCGGTCGAGCGCCTTGACATATCGGGCAAACAGTTCTTCGCTGATAAGAGTGTCTTCGGGAGAATCGGCCTGGCCGGAAAGTTCGGGAAGCTGTTCGGACGAGAGTGTAGGGTGTCGGTTCTCTTTTTCCAGGTAATTGAGGGAGGCGTTTTTGGTAAGGATAAAGCAGTAATCCTCTATGTTGTTCACTTCCGGCAACCGGGCGCGTTGTTCCCAAAGCTTCATGAAGACGTCGAGCACAATTTCTTGCGCCCACTCTTCGTGCTTCACGAAATAGCAGGCAATACGGAACAAGCGGTCGTAGCACAGATTGTAGAAACTGTGAAAAGCCCGTTCCGAGTCTTCTTCCTTCATTTGGCGCAAGTAGCGTCTGACTTCTTGTTCGGTCATGCAGTCTCCCGGTTTTGTTGTTATTCAATGAACATCAGGTCACTTATTATACCGTCCGAAACAAAGATGCCTTCCCGGGTCAGGTGCAGGCGGTCTGCCTGCATCTCCAGTTTGTGGCTTTGGAGGTAGGGGGCTGCCATCTTCGTGCAATATTGGCGCAACTCTGTGCCGAAGGCTTCTTCCGTATATGTCAGGGAGACTCCCCACATGGTACGCAGGGAAGTCATGATGTATTCATTGTAACGGGTCACTTTATCCAGGATTTCTGTTTCGGAGGAACGCTGTCCCTCTTCAATGGACTTTATGTATCCTTCCAGAGAAGCTGTGTTCCATTCCCTTGTCTCCGCATTGAAGGAGTGGGCTGAAGGGCCGCAGCCCAAATACGGAATGCCTTTCCAGTAAGCAGTGTTGTGGCGTGAGTACATGCCGGGCTTGCAGAAGTTGGATATTTCGTAATGCTCATACCCCGCGGCTCCCAGGGTGTCCATGAGCGCCGAGAAGAAGCGCACGCTACTCTCTTCATCTACTTCGCTGATACGATGGCTCTGCAGCATTTCGTAGATGCGGGTGCCTTTTTCGTAAGTCAGATGATAAGCGGAGATATGCTCCACATCAAGGCCGACGGCTTGTTGCAGGTCGCGTTCCCACCGTTGGTCTGTTTCATCCGGCAGTCCATAGATAAGGTCGATGCTGATATTCCGGAAGCCGGCTTGGCGGAGGCGGTGTACGGCTGCGATGGCTTGCGCGGCATTGTGCCGGCGGTTCAACAGTTTCAGGGTGGGGGCGTCGAATGTCTGTATCCCCATGCTTATGCGGTTGAAGGGGAGGGTGCGCAGCATGGACACATATTCTTCCGTCAGGTCGTCGGGATTGGCCTCGAGGGTAATTTCTTCGGCATGTTCTGTTCCATACACCTCTTTGATAGTCCGGAATATCTGCTCGAAATCTTCGTGAGCGAGCTGTGAGGGAGTTCCTCCGCCAAAGTAGATGGTCTCTATCGGTTCTTCCTTCAGATAACCCTTGCGGGTTTTCAGTTCAGTGCACAAGGCACGGATGTACTGCTGCTTCAATTCGCTGCGAGTGGTGGAATAGAAATCGCAATAGATACAGCGTGTCTTGCAAAAAGGTATATGAATATAGATGCCTGCCATGGTATGCTTATGGATATTTGTTGCAAAAATAGTCTTTTGGCAGGAGAATATATCGGTTTTCGGGACATTTAATGTAATATGGAAGTAGTCAGTGTCTTGGTGGATATTCTCAGTTTTGTCTGTAATCCGGAAAAATAGAACATTTTTTGAGTCGTATGGAAATTTATTATTCCGAATAAACTCCTTTCCTTTGTTATCAGAAAAAGGAATGGGTGTCTATTAAAATAATGAGTAATATGTTTGAAGGACTTGACTTTTGGTTTGAACAGATTATAGCTTATTGCATTGCCCTCGTACTGGTGCAGTTCATGAAGAAACAAATATAGCGGCAAATACTTTATTCACTTCCGTCGTAGCACGGTTTAATCTTAGGCTTTTTCTTGTGATTTCTGAGCTTTTGGGGTACTAATGACCGATATTTACCCCTTTTTGAAACAATAGTGCCCCCGAAATTACCGGGAATGGGGTAATTTTGCAGTATTGAAAAACAAACTTAAATAATATCATGAGAAAAAGTAACTACTTATGGCTGCTGCTGGTGGCAGTTTTATTGCTGCCCGCTCAGGAAATGGCTGCCAAGAAGAAAAAAGAGAAGGAAGTGACAGACCGCGAACTTTGGGCCGGGGTGTTGTATCAAATGGCTGCTCCGGTACTGAGCAATATGAGTGAAGGGAAGCTCCAGGAAAATATGCAGGTGGAGCTTAGCCCCACTTGGGATGGACGCGACAAACGGGTGACCTATATGGAATGTTTCGGACGTCTGATGGCGGGGTTGGCGCCCTGGCTCTCTTTGCCGGACGATGACACTGCCGAAGGCAAGCAGCGCAGGCAGCTCCGCGAATGGGCATTGAAAAGTTATGCGCAGGCGGTAGACCCGGAAAGTCAGGATTACCTACTTTGGCGGAAAGAGGGACAGCCGCTGGTCGATGCCGCTTATGTTGCTGAAAGCTTCCTGCGAGGATACGATGCTTTGTGGGTGCCTCTGGATAGTTTGACTAAACGGCGTTACATTGAAGAGTTTACCCAGTTGCGCCGTGTGGACCCTCCTTATACCAACTGGCTGCTGTTCTCGTCTACGGTAGAATGTTTCCTGCGCAAGGCTGGTGCTAAGAGTGATGCTTACCGTATTGTCTCCGCTCTGCGCAAGGTGGAAGAGTGGTATGTAGGTGACGGCTTCTATAGCGACGGACCGGGATTTGCCTTTGACTATTACAACAGCTTCGTACTCCATCCCATGTATGTGGAGTGTCTGGAAGTCTTTACGAACAGTGGAAAAAATAAGATATGGAATGCGCCGGATTGCAATTTCCAGCGTGCCCAGAAGCGCATGCAGCGTTTCGGCATGATTCTGGAACGTTTCATCTCTCCCGAGGGGGCCTTCCCCGTATTCGGGCGTTCCATTACCTACCGCACCGGTACCCTCCAACCATTGGCTTTGTTGGCATGGCGTGGATGGTTGCCCAAGGAATTGTCGAACGGACAGGTACGTGCTGCCATGACAGCTGTCATCAACCGTATGTTCGGTGACAACCGGAACTTCAACGAGAAAGGTTTTCTGACATTGGGATTCAATGGTTCCCAGCCTCATATCTCCGACTGGTATACTAACAACGGCAGCCTTTACATGGCTTCCCTGGCATTCTTGCCCCTGGGCTTGCCCGCCGACCATCCGTTCTGGACAGATGCTCCGCAGGCATGGACCTCGAAAAAGGCGTGGGGTGGTGAAGAATTCCCCAAAGACCATGCCTATTATGAGTGAGACTGATTCATTTTTTATAGTATTTATATTAATTGTTTGGGGGATTGGTGGATTTCCGGTGGCACTCTGTGCACAGGGTGCTGCCGGTGTCCTTCCCGAAACGCATCTGGTGGAAGTGGGGAAAGGATACAGCCAGACTTCCGTCAACACTGCCGTATTCCGTAATAATTCGCTGGTGACGCAAGGTGACGAGCAATACATCAGTTACTATGATGCGGAAGGGTTTCTGACTCTTGGAAAACGGAACCTCCATGCCGGACAGTGGACACTGCACCGCACACAGTATAAAGGGAATGTGAAGGATGCCCATAACGTCATCAGCATGATGCTGGACGGTGACGGGTATATTCATGTAGCCTTCGACCATCACGGACAGCCCTTGAACTACTGTCGCAGCATTGCACCCCATTCGCTGGAATTGGGTGAGAAGGAGCCCATGACGGGCGTGGATGAAGGCAATGTAACCTATCCGGAGTTTTATCTGCTGTCCGGAGGCGACCTGCTGTTTGCATACCGTTCCGGTTCTTCCGGCCGGGGCAACCTGGTGATGAACCGCTATTCCTTGAAGGAGAAGAAATGGAGCCGTGTGCAGGATGTACTGATTGATGGCGAGAACAAGCGCAATGCTTACTGGCAGCTATATGTAGATGAGCTTGGAACCATCCATCTGTCGTGGGTCTGGCGCGAGACTTGGCATGTGGAAACCAACCATGACCTATGCTACGCCCGTTCCTTTGACAATGGCGTAACATGGTATAAGGCAAATGGCAAGAAATATGATTTGCCCATCCGTCTGGGTAATGCAGAGTATGCCTGCCGCATTCCTCAGAATTCGGAACTGATAAACCAGACCAGCATGAGTGCCGATGCAGGCGGCAATCCGTACATTGCTTCCTATTGGCGCGACCCGGACAGCGACGTCCCGCAATACCGGATTGTCTGGCATGACGGGCAGATGTGGCACAGCCGCCAGGTCTCCGGGCGTACCACTCCGTTTTCCCTGAAAGGTGGAGGCACGAAGATGATTCCGATGGCCCGTCCGCGCATCGTAGTAGATGGCGGGGAGATATTTTATGTATTCAGGGATGAAGAACGGGGGAGCAAAGTCTCTTTGGCGCACGCTACGGATGTGGCAAACAGTAAGTGGAGCATCAGCGATTTGACCGACTTCACTGTCGGTGCCTGGGAACCGTCTCATGACACGGAATTGTGGAAGAGCAGGAAGCGGCTGCATCTGTTTGTGCAGCATGCCAAGCAAGGAGACGGAGAGCGGGTTGTGGAGTTTGCACCGCAACCGGTATATGTATTGGAAGTGATAAGATAAAAGAACAGTATTAGTATATGAAAACGACATGCTTATTTTTATTGGGTTTGGCTTTTTGCTGGGGACTGTCCTCATGTACCGCTCAGCAGCCGAAACCGGAAGAAGTGATTGAGATTATCAATCGGGTGAACAACTATTGGCAGGAGACCCATCCGCAACATGGGCGCTCTTTCTGGGACAATGCCGCCTATCATACGGGAAACATGGAGGTGTTCTTCCTGACCGGTAATCCGGAATGCTATGCCTATTCCGAGGCGTGGGCAGAACATAATGAATGGAAAGGCGCGAAGAGTGACAACAAGGAAGAGTGGAAGTACAGCTATGGGGAGAGTGATGATTATGTGCTTTTCGGTGATTATCAGATTTGTTTCCAGACTTATGCGGATTTGTATACCGTGAAGCCGGATTCCGGGAAGATAGCCCGTGCGCGCGAAGTGATGGAATACCAGATGAGTACGGACAAGAACGATTATTGGTGGTGGGCGGACGGACTTTACATGGTAATGCCCGTTATGACAAAGATGTACAAGCTGACCGGCAATCCGTTATATCTGGAGAAACTGCATGAATACTGGACCTATGCCAACAGTATCATGTACGATTCGGAGGAAGGCCTATACTATCGCGACGGCAAATATATTTATCCAAAACACAAAAGTGTGAATGGTAAGAAAGACTTCTGGGCACGTGGCGACGGTTGGGTGCTGGCTGCTTTGGCAAAGGTACTGAAAGACCTGCCCGAAACAGACCAATACCGCCAAGAGTACATAGACCGCTTCCAGACGATGGCCAAATCCGTGGCTGCCTGCCAGCAGCCGGAAGGCTACTGGACACGCAGTATGCTCGACCCTGAGCATGCTCCCGGTCCTGAAACCAGCGGTACGGCTTTCTTTACCTATGGTCTGTTATGGGGGATGAACAACGGCTTGCTGGACAAGGCTGCTTATCAACCCGTAGTGATGAAGGCGTGGAATTATCTGACTACTGTAGCCTTGCAGCCCGATGGCCGCATAGGGTATGTACAGCCGATTGGCGAGAAAGCCATTCCCGGACAAGTGGTTGATGCCAACTCTACTGCTAACTTTGGGGTAGGGGCATTTCTGCTGGCAGCTTGTGAGATGGTGCGTTTTTTGAATGCCGACTGATTGGAGAGATTAAATAAGTGTATATGTTACACAACATATACACTTTCTTTGTATTATAATGTATATAGTGTTAATTTTACACCCGTTAAAAGGTTTAATATAAAAAGATTATGATTGTACGGATGAAAAACACTTTCCGGATGTTTTTGGCGGCAATGTTATTGTCGTTGTTTGCACTTCCGGGATATTCCTGGCAAAAATCCTTTCCCGAAAAAGATTATGTAGCTTATTTGTTCACTTATTTCACTGGGAATAGTGGCGATGAAGAGGCTGTGCGCTATGCTGTAAGCATGGACGGTTATACCTACTGGGCATTGAATGATAATGAACCGGTAATCGACTCGAAAGTCATCAGCTCCACCGGGGGAGTCCGCGACCCGCATATCCTTCGTTGTGAGGATGGCAAGACTTTCTATATGGTAGTGACAGATATGGTTTCAGCCAATGGATGGAGTTCCAACCGTGCCATGGTTTTGCTGAAATCTACCGACTTGGTCAACTGGTCCCACTCCGTTATCAATATACAGAAACGTTATTCAGGTCAGGAGGATTTGAAGCGTGTATGGGCTCCGCAGACTATCTACGACCCAGAGGCGGGAAAGTACATGGTGTATTGGTCCATGCTGCATGGTGATGGAGCCGATGTCATATATTATGCTTATGCCAATGCGGAGTTTACGGATTTGGAGGGAGAGCCCAAGCCATTGTTTCTGCCGAAGAATGGGAAATCGTGCATCGATGGAGACATTGTCTATAAGGATGGTGTTTTCCACCTTTTCTATAAGACGGAAGGGCATGGAAACGGCATAAAGGTAGCCACCACCCGTTCCTTGACCTCCGGGGCATGGACGGAAGAACCCGATTACAAGCAACAGACTAAGGAAGCCGTAGAGGGTGCGGGCACTTTCAAACTGATAGGGCAGGATAAGTATATCCTGATGTACGACGTCTATATGAAAGGAAGCTATCAGTTTACGGAAACCACTGACTTGAAGAATTTTAAGGTGATAGACAGCGAGGTGAAGATGAACTTCCATCCCCGTCATGGGACCATTATCCCCATTACCCGCCATGAGCTGTTGCGCATTACCGATGAATGGGGCAAGCCGACAGAACTGGGCGCATTGCCCAACAATCCCGTATTGCCGGGTTTCCATGCCGACCCGGAAATCCTTTATTCCCATCAGACCCAAAAGTATTACATCTATTCTACTACGGACGGACAGCCGGGTTGGGGAGGCTGGTATTTCACCGTATTCTCCTCCACGGATTTGAAGATTTGGCAGGATGAAGGCGTCATGTTGGACTTGAAGTCGGAGCAAGTGCCTTGGGCAGATGGCAATGCTTGGGCGCCTTGCATTGAAGAGAAAAAAGTGGACGGCAAGTATAAATACTTCTTCTATTACAGTGGAAATCCCAAGAATGGCGGTGGCAAGCAGATTGGAGTGGCTACGAGCGATTCTCCTACCGGTCCTTTCACCGATTTGGGACGCCCTATCATTACTGCCTCGCCCGTCGGTGGCGGGCAACAGATTGATGTGGATGTGTTTACAGACCCTGTTTCGGGCAAATCCTATCTTTACTGGGGCAACGGCTACCTGGCAGGTGCCGAGCTGAACGACGATATGGTGTCCATCAAGGAAAATACCGTTACGGTGATGACACCGGCGGGAGGCACCTTGCAGGACTATGCTTTCCGCGAAGCAGCTTATGTCTTTTATCGCAACGGGCTCTACTATTTCATGTGGTCGGTAGACGATACCGGTTCGCCCAATTACCATGTGGCATACGGTACATCCAAGTCGCCGCTCGGTCCTATCGAAGTTGCCAAGCAACCCGTTGTGCTGATTCAGAATCCGGAAAAGGAAATTTACGGTCCGGCACACAACGCTGTATTGCAGATTCCCGGTACAGATGAGTGGAGAATCGTTTACCACCGTATTAATAAATGGTACTTGAAAGATGGCCCCGGCGTTCATCGTGAAGTCTGCATAGACCGGATGGAGTTCAATGAAGACGGAACCATCAGGCCGGTGGTGCCTACCTTTTAATTTAATGATATAACATAATAATTTAATACCATGAAGAATAGATTGAAATTATTGGTTTGGTTGTTTGCCCTCTCAGGTCCGCTGGCAGCACAGAGTGTATCTGTCAATGGTCCGGATGGAAAATTGCAGCTTACGGTATCCTGTCCGTCAGCCAACGGCGAAGTGTCTTACGCCGTCACCTACAATGGAAAGCAAATGCTGGAATCTTCTCCCTTGGGGATGGAGACAAATGTGGGTGATTTCTATAGAGGATTGCAGTTGAAGGAACATAAAGTCACAGCTTTCGATACGGTTTATGAACAATCCCGAATCAAAGCTTCGCACATCCATTACCGGGCAAACGAATTGCTTTGTTCATTCGTCAACGGTGAGGGGAAGAATGTGCAGATAACTTTCCGCGTCAGCAACAATGACGTGGCTTTCCGTTACACCCTGCCGAGGGAGCAGGGAAAAGGAAGCGTCACGGTGAACAGCGAACGGACCGGCTTCCGCTTCCCGTCGCAGACCACCACTTTCCTTTGTCCGCAGAGCGACGCCATGATAGGGTGGAAGCGTACCAAACCCAGTTACGAAGAAGAATATAAGGCAGATGCCCCGATGAACGAACGTTCGGGCTATGGACATGGATATACATTTCCCTGCTTGTTCAAGGTGGGGGATGACGGCTGGGTACTGCTCAGTGAAACCGGAGTGGACAGCCGTTATTGTGGCTCGCGTTTGAGTGATTGGGATAACGGCGTGTATCGCATTGCTTTCCCCATGCCGGAAGAGAACAACGGCAACGGAACGGTGTCACCTGCCTTTTCCCTGCCGGGCTCCACGCCGTGGCGTACTGTGACGGTGGGGGAAACCTTGAAGCCGATTGTGGAAACCACCGTCCCCTGGGATGTAGTGGAACCACGCTATACCACCACCCATGATTACAAGCCGGGCCGTGGCACATGGAGCTGGATTCTCTGGCAGGACGGCAGCATCAACTACGACGACCAGGTGCGCTATGTTGACTTGGCGGCCGCCATGGGATA
Organism: Bacteroides sp. AF34-31BH; assembly: GCF_003602795.1. Taxonomy (NCBI): domain Bacteria; kingdom Pseudomonadati; phylum Bacteroidota; class Bacteroidia; order Bacteroidales; family Bacteroidaceae; genus Bacteroides; species Bacteroides sp. AF34-31BH. The sequence continues at coordinate 630,039 of NZ_QTLV01000001.1, read as the reverse complement.
CGAATATGTATTGATTGACAACTGGTGGGACAACAACATCGGTCGCGACCGCATGGAACAGTTTATCAAGTATGCCCGTAGCAAGGGTGTGGAGGTATTCTTGTGGTATAGCTCCAGTGGTTACTGGAACGATATAGAGCAGAGTCCCGTCAACCGGATGGATAACTCCATTGCCCGCAAGCAAGAGATGCGCTGGTTGCAAAGTCTGGGTGTGAAGGGTATCAAAGTAGACTTCTTCGGCGGTGACAAGCAGGAGACCCTGCGTTTGTACGAGGAGATTCTGAGCGATGCCGACGACCACGGTCTGATGGTTATCTTCCACGGCTGTACCTTGCCTCGCGGCTGGGAACGGATGTATCCCAATTACGTAGGCAGCGAGGCGGTGCTGGCTTCCGAGAATCTGGTATTTAGCCAACATTTCTGTGATAACGAGGCCTTCAATGCCACGCTGCACCCTTTCATCCGCAATGCTGTGGGATGCATGGAGTTTGGCGGTGTGTTCCTGAACAAGCGTTTGAACCGCAGCAACGATGGTGGAACTATTCGCCGCACCACGGACATCTTTCAGCTGGCAACGGCAGTGCTGTTTCAAAATCCTATCCAGAACTTCGCCTTGGCACCTAATAACCTGACGGATGCTCCGCAAATCTGCCTCGACTTTATGAAACAAGTGCCCACTACTTGGGACGAGACCCGTTTCATTGACGGCTATCCGGGGAGATATATTGTTCTTGCCCGCCGTCATGGAAACACGTGGTACATAGCCGCTGCCAATGCAACGGTGGAACCGTTGAAACTGAAACTTGACCTTCCTATGCTGGCAGGACAAGAGGTGTCTCTGTATAGTGATGACAAGAAGATGCAGCCTCAATTAAAGCTACAGAGGATAAAGGCTGACGGCTCTCTGCAACTCACGGTTCAGCCGCAGGGAGGGGCGGTAATCGTGGAATAAAGAAGGCATGGAGCAATCCTTGTTTTATAATGATATATCATAACGGATTACTCCTTTTGCAAATCTTTGATTATCAGAGGTCTATAATTGTCCTGATTCAGTCGTATACTGAATGGCATTCACTATACGACTGAACCCTATTCACTATACGACTGAATGGCATTCAGAATACGGCTGATTGTGACTATCGAACTAAATGTAAATGATTAATACCGACTTAATACCATGAATGGATTCTTGAAATTATTGTCCTTGTGTCTGTTCTTGACACTGACCGTTCCTTTGCAGGCTATAACGAATGGAGTGGCGAATGAACCCGATTCAGTCTATCTCTTTTCCTACTCCCATGCCGACGGCAGTGGCGGTCTGAAACTAGCCTGGAGTCCCAATGGCAACCGATGGTTCAGCGTGGCAGAGGGCAGCTCCTTTGTCAACTCGGACTTCGGCCCCTGGGGGCAAATGAAGCGGATGCTGAAACCGCACTTGATGCAGACCCGTGCCGACGACCGTTGGCACTGTATCTGGGAACTGACGGAAAGCGGAAACTCCCTTGCATACGTCGAGTCTCCCGACTTGCTGCAATGGAAAGCGCAGAAATACTTTGACCGTTCTCGCCTTGCCGAATACCGGCCGGCGGAGGTCTATCCTAACGTGCGGAAGGAGGTTCTGCTGAACGGTACCGTACAGCAGGGTTGGATGCAGCGTGTACCGTATGCAACGGTGCAGCGTGTCATCTCCTTTGCAGAGCATAAGAAGTACCGCCAGGCACTCCATGCCGAACGTACCGAGCAAGACCCCGTACGTTTTGCCGGACTGAAACCGGTGGAGGCGACTATCGAAGTGGAGACGGAATGTGCAAAACCCATCAGCAAGCATCTGATAGGTATTTTCTTCGAAGACATCAACTATGCTGCGGATGGAGGACTGTATGCCGAGCTGGTACAGAACCGCGACTTCGAGTATTCGTCTAAGGACGGTTCACACCAAGGTTGGGACGGCACATATGCCTGGGCGGTGAAAGAGGGCGATGCTGCGGCTGCCGTTACCATTGCCGCTGCCGACCCCATTCATCCCAATAACCCTCATTATGCCGTATTGGAGGCGCGTCCCGGAGTGACATTGCAGAACGACGGTTTCGACGGCATCAGCTTGAAGAAAGGGGAGAAGTACGATTTCTCTCTCTTCGCCCGCGTGGCACCGGGCAGCAAGGGAGGCAAGGTGGTTGTTTGCCTGCTCGACCAGACGGGCCGTGAGATTGCCCGCTCTTCCGTCAATGTGTCCTCCAAAGAGTGGAAGAAACAGCAGACGGTGCTGACGGCAAACGCCGATGTGCGTGCCGCCGTGCTCTCGCTTCAGCCGCAGACGGTGGGGACACTGCATCTCGATATGATTTCCCTTTTTCCGCAAAATACATTCAAGGGCCATAAGAACGGCTTGCGTGCCGACCTGGCGCAGACGCTTGCCGACCTGCATCCACGCTTCGTCCGCTTCCCCGGCGGCTGCGTGGCTCATGGCGACGGCATCGACAATATCTATGACTGGAAAGGCTCTATCGGCCCGCTCGAGGCTCGTAAGCCGTTGCGCAATCTGTGGGGGTATCATCAGACACGCGGACTGGGCTACTTCGAGTACTTCCGCTTCTGCGAAGATATAGGTGCCGAACCTCTGCCAGTATTGGCAGCGGGCGTGCCGTGCCAGAATTCGGGCACACACTCGCACTATGCCGACAACTGTCCGCAGGGGGCCAACAAGGAACTGATGCGCTACGGCCAGCAGGGTGGCATCCCGATGGAAGAGATGCCTGCCTATATCCAGGATGTGCTCGACCTGATAGAGTATGCCAACGGCGATGCACGCCGCACCGTGTGGGGCAGGAAGCGTGCTGAGGCAGGCCATCCCAAGCCTTTCAATCTGAAGTATATCGGCATCGGCAACGAGGATATGATTACCGAAGTGTTTGAGGAGCGCTTTGCCATGATATACAAGGCTGTCAGGGAGAAGCATCCCGAAATTACGGTTGTCGGCACTGTAGGTCCCTTCTACGAAGGCACGGACTATGCGGAGGGCTGGCGCCTTGCCACGGAACTGGGCGTGCCCATGGTGGACGAACACTATTACGTGGATCCGGGCTGGATGATTCACAACCAGGACTACTACGACCGTTATGACCGTACCAAGTCCAAGGTCTATCTGGGCGAATATGCCGCCCACCTGCCCGGACGTCCCAACAACATAGAGACAGCGTTGGCAGAAGCTCTCTATCTGACTTCGGTGGAACGTAATGCCGATGTGGTGGAGATGACCTCGTACGCCCCGTTGCTGGCGAAGGAAGGCCATACGCAGTGGAATCCCGACTTGATTTATTTCAATAACACGGAAGTGAAGCCTACCGTGGGCTACTACACACAGCAGATGTACGGACAGAATGCGGGTACGCAGTACATCACCTCGCACGTCACACTGAATAATGGGCAAGAGGCTGTCCGTAAGCGCGTCGGTGTTTCGGTGGTAAAGGATGAGGCCACGGGTGACCATATTGTAAAGCTGGTGAACCTGCTTCCGGTGGAGGTTTCCTCTACAGTGAAGCTGAAGGGCATCGACTTGCAGAATCCCTCGGCAGTGAAGACGCTCCTGACGGGTGACCCGAAAGACAAGCAGGCACGTTCCGTGACTTCCGCCTTCGTCGACATCGGCGGTACGGAGTTTCCTTATACCTTGCCTGCCTATTCGTTTACGGTGATACGTATCCATGAGAATAAGGGGAAATAAGGATAAATCCGTGTAATTCCGTGCGTGGGAACTTAAGAACTTAAAAACTTAAAAGATATGATACGATTATTGACTTTGGCACTTGTTGCAGCCATGACCGGCAGTGTGTCGGCACAAAAGCAACAGACTTTGCATTCCGGTTATCCCATCGACCCGGTTCCTTTCACTTCAGTGAAGGTGACGGACAGTTTCTGGGGACAACGCTTGAAGGCAAGCCGCGAGGTAACCATCCCGTTGGCTTTCAGTAAGTGTGAGGAAACCGGACGTTATGAAAACTTTGTGAAAGCTACTCATCCCAGTGATGAGTATAAGGTGGGAGGCTTCTCCTTTGACGATACGGATGTCTATAAGACGATTGAAGGTGCAAGTTACTCCTTGCAGACTTACCCGGACAAGAAACTGGAAGAATATATCGACAGCGTATTGGTCATAGTGGCCGCCGCCCAAGAACCGGACGGGTATCTTTACACCGCACGTACCATAAACCCCAAGCATCCGCACGATTGGTCGGGGCCGGAACGCTGGTCGGAGGTGGAGAATTTGAGCCACGAGTTCTATAATCTGGGTCACATGGTGGAAGGGGCTGTGGCTTATTATCAAGCTACAGGCAAGCGGAACTTCCTGGATATAGCCATCCGTTATGCCGACTGCGTATGCAAGAATATCGGTGAAGGCCCCGGACAGAAGCGTGTGATTCCCGGACATCAGATTGCCGAAATGGCATTGGTACGCCTCTATACCGTGACAGGAGATAAGAAATATCTCGACCAGGCCAAGTTCTTCCTCGACGCGCGCGGCACTACGGCACGCAAGGACATCTATTTGCAGTCGCACAAGCCTGTACTGGAGCAGGAAGAGGCAGTGGGACATGCCGTACGTGCCGGTTACATGTATTCCGGTATGGCTGATGTGGCTGCCATTACGGGTGACAGCTCCTACATCAAGGCTATCGACAAGATATGGGAGAATATCGTCGGCAAGAAGATATATATTACCGGCGGTATCGGTGCGCGTCATGCGGGCGAAGCTTTCGGTGATAACTATGAATTGCCGAATCTGACTGCCTACAATGAGACCTGTGCCGCCATCGGCAATGTTTACATGAATTACCGCCTCTTCCTGCTGCATGGCGATTCCAAGTATTTCGACGTGCTGGAACGTACGCTTTACAACGGATTAATCTCCGGCGTTTCATTGGACGGAGGCAAGTTCTTCTATCCCAATCCGTTGTCTTGCGATGGTAAGTATCACTTTAATGCCGACCATACGATTACACGCCAGCCGTGGTTTGGTTGTGCCTGCTGTCCCAGCAACATCAGCCGGTTCATTCCTTCTTTGCCGGGATATGTGTATGCCGTGAAAGACAATCAGGTGTACGTCAACCTTTTCTTGTCCAACCGTGCCGAGCTGAAGTTGAATGAAAAGAAAGTGGTGCTGGAGCAGGAAACCGGATACCCCTGGAACGGAGATATTCGTGTGAAGGTGGCTCAGGGCAACCTGCCGTTTACGATGAATATCCGTATTCCGGGTTGGGTGCGCGGCAGTGTACTTCCGAGTGACCTTTATTCGTATGCCGACGACCTGAAGTTGGGCTATCGTGTATTGGTGAATGGCGAGGAGGTGACCGGTGAACTTCGTAAAGGCTATCTCCGGATAGACCGGAAGTGGAAGAAAGGGGATGTGGTAGAGGTGCATTTCGACATGCAACCCCGTGTGGTGAAAGCCAATGAAAAAGTGGTTGCCGACCGTGGACGGGTGGCCGTTGAGCGTGGTCCTATCGTTTATTGTGCCGAGTGGGCCGATAATGATTTTAATATACAGAATATCATCCTGAACCGTCATCCGAAATTCCAGGTGACGGAGAAGCCCGAACTGCTGTATGGCGTCAACGAAATTACCACAGAAGTGCAGGCTCTTGGTTTTGATGCTGCCGGAAAGTTGGCAACCAGAGATGTGACGCTGACCCTGATACCTTATTATGCATGGGCACACCGGGGTGAGGGCAAGATGGATGTATGGTTGCCGGTAAATAGGATTGATGTAGAATAGGTAAGTATGTCGTCATAATTTAGCTTATGCTATCGTTATAAACAGATTAAAACCATGAAAAGACTTTTATTTCTATTGACATTGTTCGTTGTTCTTGGCATGCAGGCGCAACAGCATGTGATGACTGTTGATGTATCAAAACCGACGGCTCGGATAAATCCTGCCATGTATGGAATCTTCTTCGAAGACATTAATTTCGGTGCGGACGGTGGTTTGTATGCCGAACTGGTAAAGAACCGCTCTTTTGAGTTCCCGCAGCCGCTGGTGGGGTGGATACCTTTCGGCGAGGTGACGGTACAGGACGAGCGGCCCTGCTTCGACCGCAATCCGCATTATGTGCGCATTACCAATGACGGCTGTCTTTTGCGTGCCGGACTGGATAATGAAGGTTATCGTGGCATCGGCCTGAAAAAAGGAGAAGATTACCGTTTCTCCGCCTATGTCCGTACGCCGGATACCAAACCAATGAAGCTTTCCGTCGAACTGGTGAATTCCAACGGAGAGAATCTCCTGAAGAAGGAACTGGAAGTGAAAGGCAGTGAATGGCAGAAGCTGACGGCTGTGCTGAAAGCTCCTTTTACCGATGTTCGCTCGCGTCTGCGTGTTGTGTTGCAGACGGAGGGTACAGTAGATATGGACCACATCTCTCTCTTCCCGGTGAACACTTGGAAGAAGCGTGAGAATGGATTGCGTGTCGACTTGGTACAAGCCCTCTATGACCTCAATCCCGGAGTATTCCGTTTTCCCGGCGGTTGTATCATCGAAGGCAACAGCCTTGCCACCCGTTATCAATGGAAGAATTCCGTGGGTCCGGTAGAGAACCGTCCTTTGAACGAAAATCGCTGGAACTATACATTCAAGCATAAAGCTTTCCCGGATTATTTCCAGAGTTACGGACTTGGCTTTTACGAATATTTCCTGCTGAGTGAAGACCTCGGTGCAGAGCCTCTGCCGGTACTGAGCTGCGGGCTGTCCTGCCAATACGAAAGCAACGAAGTGGTTCCCCTTGGAGAACTCGGCCCGTACGTGCAGGATGCCCTCGACCTCATCGAGTTTGCCAACGGTGCTGCAACCTCCAAGTGGGGAAAGGTGCGTGCCGATATGGGACATCCCGAACCGTTCGGTCTGAAAATGATTGCCATCGGCAATGAACAGTGGGGGGAAGTCTATCCCGAGCGTCTGGAAGTGTTCACGAAAGCCATCCGTGCGGAATATCCCGATATGCAGATTGTAGGTTCTTCCGGTCCGAGTGCAGATGGGGACAAGTTCGATTACCTCTGGCCCGAAATGAAACGCATCGGGGTGGATTTGGTGGACGAGCATTATTATATGGCTCCCGACTGGTTCTTTGCCAATGCTGCCCGCTATGATGACTATGACCGTAAAGGACCGAAAGTCTTTGCCGGTGAATATGCATCGCATGACCACCCCACCGGGAAAGCCAATAATTTCTTGGCGGCACTGTCCGAAGCAGCTTTTATGACGGGACTGGAACGTAATGCCGATGTGGTGCGCCTGGCTACCTATGCTCCGTTGTTTGCCCATGTGGATGCCTGGCAGTGGAATCCCGATTTGATTTGGTTCGACAATCTCCGTATGATGCGGACTCCCAACTATTACGTACAGCAGATGTACGGTATGAATGCCGGAACAGATGTGCTGAACCTGCAAATGGACGGAAAACCCGTGACGGGGCAGGACAGCCTTTATGCATCGGCAGTGCTGGATGCTCCTACGGGAGAAGTAATTCTGAAGCTTGTCAATGCGGGCAGCAGATCGGAGAAGGTGCAGATAGAGTTCAGCGGATTGAAGAAGCGGCAGCTTGTCTCGGGTTCCTGCACCTATTTGCAAAGTGATGACTGGAAAGCCAAGAATACACTGGAGCAGGAGGCTATTGTTCCACGTATTCGTCCGGTGGAGGTGGCTTCCCGTTCTCTGAGCCTGGAGCTTCAGCCCCGTTCGTTCGGAGTCTATCGTTTGCGGATAAGTACTCAATCAAAATAAATTCCCATTTAGTCACCTATTTAATTATGTGAACTAGTTATGAACACTTATTTAAAGAATTAAATTCAGCCTTTTTTGAACGATTATTCTTCCTTTTAATTATAGGATAGGCGTATCTTTGTGACGGCATACCGGTTCTGCTTGTATGCCGTTGCTAATTTTTATAAACTATTTACCATGAAGAAACATTTCATTACCGGACTGCTTGCGACTTTTGCCATTGCCGCAAGCGCACAGTCCTTCACTGAATGGCAAAACCCTGAAGTGAATGCCGTGAACCGTGCTCCGATGCACACCAACTATTTTGCCTATGAGTCGGTAGATGCTGCGGCTCGTGGAGCAAAAGAACATTCTTCCAATTACATGACTCTGAACGGTATCTGGAAATTCTTCTGGGTGAAGAATGCCGATGCCCGTCCCACGGATTTCTGGAAAGTGGGGTTCAACGACAAGGGATGGAGCGATATGGCCGTTCCCGGTATGTGGGAACTGAACGGTTTCGGCGACCCTATCTACGTGAATACCGGATATGCCTGGCGCAATCAGTTCAAGAACAATCCACCGCAGGTGCCAACGGAGAATAACAATGTAGGTTCCTACCGTCGTGAGATTGTAATACCTGCCGACTGGAAGAGTAAGGACATCATTGCTCATTTCGGTTCCGTGACTTCCAATATGTATTTGTGGGTAAACGGCAAGTACGTAGGTTATAGTGAGGACAGCAAACTGGAGGCTGAATTCAACCTGACACCCTACTTGAAGCCGGGACAAAAGAATCTGATAGCCTTTCAGGTATTCCGCTGGTGTGACGGGACGTATCTGGAAGACCAGGACTTCTTCCGTTATAGCGGTGTAGGGCGCGATTGCTACTTGTATGCCCGTGACAAGAAGCGCATTCAGGACATCCGTGTCACTCCCGATTTGGATACTGCTTATAAGAACGGTTCCCTGAAAGTACAGCTTGATGTGAAGGGTGGCGGCAATGTCAGTCTTGAACTGCTGGACGCTGCCGGAAAACAGGTGGCTACAGCTGTCGCCAAAGGTAGCGCTACTGCCTTGATAAATGTGGAGAATCCTCATAAGTGGACGGCGGAAACGCCTTACTTGTATACCCTGCGTGCCACTTTGCAAGGCAGCAGTGAAGTGATTCCCGTAAAGGTGGGCTTCCGAAAGATAGAGCTGAAAGGAAGTCAGATACTTGTCAACGGCCAGCCCGTTCTCTTCAAGGGAGCCAACCGCCACGAGATGGATCCGGACGGTGGTTACGTCATTTCTCGCGAACGCATGATTCAGGATATTCAGGTGATGAAGCAGTTCAACCTGAATGCCGTGCGCACCTGCCACTATCCCGACAATAATCTCTGGTACGACCTCTGCGACCAATATGGTATTTACGTAGTGGCCGAAGCCAATATCGAATCCCACGGAATGGGTTATGGGGAAGAGACACTTGCCAAACGTGAGGACTATAGGAAAGCACATATGGAGCGTAACCAGCGCAATGTGCAGCGTAGCTTCAATCATCCCAGCGTCATTTTCTGGTCTTTGGGCAACGAAGCCGGCTATGGCGCTAATTTCGAAGCTGCCTACGATTGGATAAAGGCTGAAGATCCGAGCCGTGCCGTACAATATGAACAAGCCGGTAAAACAGGCAAGACAGACATCTATTGCCCGATGTATTATGGCTATGACGGATGTAAGAAATACAGTGAGGATGATTCTATGACAAAGCCCCTGATTCAGTGCGAATATGCTCATGCGATGGGAAACTCGCAAGGAGGTTTTAAAGAATATTGGGATTTGGTGCGTAAATATTCCAAATTCCAAGGTGGCTTTATTTGGGATTTTGTTGATCAGTCTGTACGTTGGACAGGAAAGAACGGTAAGATGATTTATGCCTACGGCGGTGACTTTAACCGTTTTGATGCCAGCGACGGTAACTTCTGCGATAACGGTCTTATCAGCCCCGACCGTGTGCCCAATCCCCACATGTATGAGGTAGGCCGTATCTATCAGGACATCTGGACTACTCCGGCCGACTTGAAGAACGGCGAAATCAATGTGTTCAATGAATACTTCTTCCGTGATCTTTCTGCCTATTATATGGAGTGGGAGGTACTGAAAGGCGGTAAGGTGATACGGACCGGTCGTGTGGATAATCTGAATGTAGCTCCCCAACAGACAGCCAAAATCAAGTTGGACTTGGGCAAGACTTGCCAATGCACCGAGTGGTTGCTGAATGTTTCCTATAAGCTGAAGAACCGTGAAGGATTGCTTTCCGCCGGACATGTAGTGGCAAAAGACCAGTTGACGCTCAATCCTTACCAAGCTCCTTCCATGGAATTGAAGAACTGCGAACAGAGTAATATCGAGATGACGGCTCCCCAAGTACAGGATAACGATTGGAACTACCTCATCGTCTCCGGTGATGCTTTCCGTGTAGAAATCAACAAGCACAACGGTTATCTGACCAAGTACGAAGTGAATGGCCGGGATATGATTAAAGACGGCGAGGCTTTAAAACCAAACTTCTGGCGTGCGCCTGTTGACAACGACTACGGTGCCAATCTGCAACGCAAATATATCGCTTGGAAGAATCCGGAGATCAAACTGACCTCTTTCAAACAGCGCACGGAGAACAATCAGGTGATTGTAGAATCTGCTTACGACATGCCGGGTGTTTCAGCTAAGCTGAACCTTGTTTATGTCATCAACAATGCCGGTGCCGTCAAGGTGACCCAGAAGCTGACTGCCGACAAGAATGCCAAAGTATCGAACATGTTCCGTTTCGGTCTGCAGATGTCTATGCCGCGCAGCTTTGAAACCGTTGAATACTATGGACGCGGTCCGGTTGAAAACTATATTGACCGTAATCATTGTGCCGACTTAGGCATTTATCGCCAAAGTGTGGCCGAGCAGTTCTATCCCTACATCCGTCCGCAGGAAAATGGAACAAAGACCGATATTCGTTGGTGGAAGATGTTGGATCAGTCTGGTAATGGCATCAAGATTGTGGCGGCCGCTCCCTTCTCCGCATCTGCCTTGCACTATACCATCGAGTCTTTAGATGAAGGCTGGAGCAAAGAGCAAGGACACTCGCAAGAGGTGGATGAAGCTGATTTGACTAATCTCTGTATCGACAAGGTGCAAGCTGGTCTGGGTTGCGAAGACAGTTGGGGACGTATAGCCCGTCCGGAATATCAGGTTCCTTATGCCGACTATGAATTTACGTTTATCATGATGCCGGTGAAAAATGAGGTAGGAGTGGAATGATGTTTAAGCCTCTTTGAGTATAAAGGTAAAGTTAAAATGCTCCAATATAATATAGAAATCACCCTTGTTGCAAGCATTTGTAGCAGGGGTGATTTCTGTTAGAGGGAGAGTTTTGACACCCTCATTGACGATTTTATCATTTCTGCTTCACGTATTCCGACGGCGTCATTCCGAATTCATTCTTGAAGCATTGCCTGAAGTAGGCTACACTGCTGAATCCCGTCATGTAGGCAATCTCTGATATGGAGTATTTTCCGGAGAGCAGTAGTTTTACCCCGTTCTTCATTTTCACCTTGCGGATGAACTCATTTGCCGACATATCTGCCACTCCTTTGATTTTCCGATAGAGAGTGGAATGGCTCATGCACATTTGGTCGGCAATGAAAGCAATATCCATTTTTTCCATTTCCAGATTGTCTTCAATGATTTGCGTGATGCGTTGCACGAATTCATTGTCCAGCGGATTCATTGAATCGGCGGTTTCGTCGGCAGGCTCCGAATGAGGGGTGGCAACCGCCAGGCCGGCGGCCAGCTTCTTGCGTGCTTCCAGCAGATTATTGATGCGGCTATGGAGCAGTTTGGCACTGAACGGCTTGGTCAGGTAGGAGTCTGCGCCTGCGGTATAGCCTTCCTCCTTGTCGTGCAGGGAGTCTTTGGCTGTCAGCAGTATAACAGGAATATGGCTGGTCCGGATGTCATCCTTGACTAACCGGCAAAGCTGTATACCGTCCATCACCGGCATCATGATATCACTGACTATAATGTTGGGAATCCGTTCTTGGGCCAACGTCCAGCCTCTGCTGCCGTCTTCAGCCGTCAGTATGTCAAAATCATCGCCGAGAGACTGGCGTATGTATTCGCGTATATCCTGATTATCTTCTACTACAAGCAGTAACGGACGGCTCTCTTCAATTTGTTCTTCCATATTGAAGCTTTCTTCCGACAGATTGTCTTTGGCTTCAGATTCGTTTTGCCCATTTGACGGATGAATGTCGGTATGCAGGGCATTGGGATAAATATTGTCTGTTAACAAACGTAGCCTGAAAGTGGTGCCGACTTCCAGCTGGCTGCTGACGTCGAGAGTAGCTTCGTGCAGGTCGGCCAATCCTTTCACCAAAGCCAGTCCGATGCCGGAACCGGAGGCTTGGTATTTGCTGTTGGCTTGATAGTAACGTTCAAAAATATGTGGTAAAGCTTCCGGAGAGATTCCGTGTCCGGTGTCGCTGACACTTATTTCTGTATATCTCACGCTGTTTTCTTCTATAGAATTTAAGCTGAGAGTGATGTTACCTTCTGAGGTGTATTTGGCCGCATTGGAAAGGAGGTTGTTTAAAATTGTAGTCAACATGTCTGCGTCATAAAAAAGCAGTGTTTCTTCTGTATTGATGTGGACGTGGAAATTGACTTTGGGATTACGGTTCAGCTCTTTATACCGTAATCCTATTTCTTGTACCAGTTCTGAAAGGTCACCTCTTGCTACGGAGAGTTTTCGGTTTTGCGTTTCCGTTTTTCGGAATTCTAATATACCATTAATCAGATTCAACAGACGGGCAGCACTATCATGGATGATACTGATTTTATTGGCATGCTTGGGAGAAAGGCTGTTGTCGCTGAGCAGGTCCTCCAGTGGCCCCAGAATCAGGGTTAGCGGAGTGCGTAACTCGTGGGTGATGTTGGTGTAGAAGCGTAGGCGTTCGTCGTTCAGTTCTTGTTTGTTCTGACTGTTTTTGCGCTCTACTTTAAGGCTGCTTTCCAGGTCTAATTTACGTTTATAGAAACTGATAAGAATATATACAAGAGTAGCTGCTATAAAGAAATAAAGTAATTTGGCATACCATGCCAACCAGAAGGGAGGACGGATGATAATGGGAAGTGTGGCAATCTTTTCTTCCCATTCTTGGTTGCGGAATCGGGTTCTCACTTTAAAAGTATATTTTCCTGGAGGGATATTCCGGAAAGTTACTTGCTTTTCTCCTTGGGTGTTATACCATACATCTTCCAGCCCTTCCATCATATAGGCAAATTCCACTTGCGAGTTTTGTGTATAGTCCAGTACATTGAACGAAACTTTGAAGGTGTTTTCATTGTATGGCAATGTAATTCTGCCGGAAGCCAGAGGTAGCGGTGTTTCTACATCTTTGCTTTCCGTCTGTTTGCTGTATACAAAGAAACGGGTGATGGTGACGGGCGCTATGATTTGTGCGGCGAAAAGTGATGAAGGGTCAAAATAGCATGTACCATTTTGTGAGCCGAAATACAGTGTACCGTCACTGTCCAATATGGAGGCCCCGTCCATAAAGTCGCCTAAGGGAATGCCGTCACGATAGTCATAATTATAGAACACTTTCCGGCTTTCATTCAGTCGGGAGATGCCGGCGTTGGTACTGACCCAAATATTACCGTCCCGGTCTTCACAGACAGCACGGACTTGCGTGTTTTCCAAGCCTTCGGGATTACCGAAAGTAAGATAATCGTCGGGTGTGCGGGTATCCTGAAAGAGGATGGCACCTTCGCGCGTGGCTACCCATATACGTCCTTGCGAATCGGCTGTCAAAGAATTTACGGCGTTAGAGGGGAACCCGTTGTCTTTCTGTTGGTTTTTCAGAAGTTTTCCTTGCGGACTGAAAATGAAGATTCCTTTGCCGAAAGTCCCTACCCACAATTTGCCTTGTGAGTCACGATGAATACCGTGTATGATAAGGTCCTCTAACTGTTCGTTTATACGTTGTTCACAGACCAGCTTTTCATTGGAAAAGGAGTAGATTCCATTTCGGCTGCCTATCCATAACTTTCCATCCGGTTCTTCATAAAAGCACCGCACATCCGAAGGCTGTGAGTTGTTTTCGTGAATTTGGGTGAATTTTCTTTTTTCCGGTTCATAATAGAATAGCCCTGCTTCCCAGGTTCCTATCCAGATTCTGTTTTTATTGTCCTCATGAATAGCTCTGATGTGTGCATGCGGATGGGAAGTGGAAGTAGGCAATGGTATTACTTGTACTTTTTCTCCTTTCCTATAAAGTGCCAGCTCGCTTTCTCCGCCCATCCACAACTGTTTGTTGTGGTCCATACAGAGGCTCCACACTTGTTTGTAGCGGGTTCTCCCTTGTTTTTCCGTTGTATAGCGCAGGGTACTGAAAATGTTTGGTTCATAGCTGATGAAGTCCAGTCCGTCACGGTAATTGCCTATCCAGATGTTACCGAAAGAGTCTTGTAGCATGCGTCGCACATAGGGGCCGGTCAGTCCGTATTCGTCATTTGTGGCGGTGATATTTCGGAAGCGGATATTGCGGGCATCCGTGAAAGTGTTACTTTGCATGTTCAGTATGCTGATACCTCCCATACTGGTGCCAAACCAAAGGTCGCCGTTTTTCATCTGCTTGATGTCCATCACTGTTCCGGGGAGCAGGGAGTATTCATCTTCTTTTTTATGCTGGAATACGGTGAACTGTTGGGTATCCGGATGAAAGAGGGCCGCTCCTTTGTTGGTTCCTACCCATATGTTTTTGTTGTGGTCGATACAGATGGAATAGACTTCATCACCGGGGATGCTGTTGGGATTGTGCGGGTCGTGCCGATAGTTTCGGAAGGTGTTTCTTTTCATGTCTATGATGCTTAATCCGTCGGTCACATGCCCGATGTAGAGATTGCCTTCTCCGTCATCCATTCCAATCCAGTAGCGTCCCGGCAGTCCTTTTATAGTCTTATAGTTATAAGCAGCGGAGAACTGCTTTTTCTGTATATCATAGTGCTGTATTCCCATGTGATAGTGGGTAATCCAGATTCCTCCGTCCAATGCCCGGGCGAGGTAGGGGATGTCATTACTGGCAAGCTGGCTTTCTCCGGTCTTTATGCAGGTGATTGTTTCCGTTTCATAATCAAAGCAACACAATCCGTCGCGTTGGGTACCTATCCATATCTTATCTTGTTTAGGATCGGCAAGTAGGGCATTCAGTTCATTGCTGCTCAGTCCGGAATTGTTTTTATTGTAAATAATAAACTGCTGCCCGTCAAAACGGTTCAGTCCTGATTCTGTAGCTATCCAGATATAGCCTTTCCGGTCTTGTGCCAGGCTGACTATATAATTATTGGAAAGTCCGTCGTCTACCCCCAAATGCGAGATGCGGTAGGGTTGTGCTGATGTATTGGCTGTTATGGCCAGCAGGACTAAAAGATGAATTGCAGAGATAATGCCGGTGTGTTTCATGGTGCGGTTTATTTTGTCTGCACAAAAATAGCACATTTCTTTGAATGATGTTCTTGCAGAGGCGAGTAGAAATTCTGCATTCTACCACTAAAAATTCGTCACTAAAAGGTAAATAAATGGTCAAATATACACTTATTCCTTTCCGTGAACGATTTTCTATCCTTCTTGCCTAGTTTTTATTCTCCTCCATATTATAATATTTTTTAAGTTTGCATTGAAAAGAGAAAACAACTATTAAATCTTTAATGCATATGAAAACATAGAATTAACCTTCGTTTAGAGAAATGGGAGACGAAAAGTTAACCTTTATTCTATATATGTAGGAAATGGAAAGAGAGAAATTATCAATTACCTTACTTATCTAATAACAAAGAAAACGATGAATCTTAATTCGTTCAAAAGAAATCGCAAGGCACTTACAGCCTTATTGATCTGCACCGGTTTCATTGCAGCACATCCTTTGGCAGCATTTGCTGAAGAAAATGTCCCTGCTGTGCAGATGGTCCAACAACAGAAACAATCCGTTTCGGGTGTAGTGAAAGATTCCACGGGTGAACCGGTTATCGGTGCCAATATCCGTGAAAAAGGCAATCCCAGTAATGGTACTATTACCGATATTGACGGTAATTTCAGTATCAAAGTGAATCCGGATGCGACATTGGAAATCTCTTTTATCGGTTATAAAACGGTAGAAGTAAAGGCCGTCGCAGGCAAGCCACTGAATGTAATCTTAAAAGATGACAGTGAGATGCTGGAAGAAGTGGTGGTAGTGGGTTACGGAACAATGCGTAAGAAAGACCTTACGGGGTCTGTTGTGCAGATTCGTCCCGACAAGCTTGCCAATGAAGCTCCCAAGACTGTACAGGATGTATTACGCGGTACTCCAGGACTAAATATCGGTTACAATGCCGATGCAAAGGGAGGCGGTACGATGATGGTACGTGGACAGCGTTCTGTTTATGTGACTGATAAGAATAATCCTGCCAATGATACGCACAATACACCGTTGATTATCCTTGACGGTATGCAATTCTATGGCGAGCTTTCAGAAATCAATCCGGAGGATATCGGTCAGATAGATGTATTGAAAGATGCTTCGGCTGCTGCTATCTATGGTGCGAAGGGTGCCAATGGTGTTATTGTAGTGACTACCAAGAAGGGTAAGATGGGCAAGCCGACAATTAATGTCAGTGCAACACTTGGTATCAATACTAAGAGCGCTTACCGTGATGTATTCAACGCTTCTGAGTATATGCAATACCGCGAGGATTGGTATAAAGTCGGTACATACGGCGTGAATCCGGCAACCGGCAAGTACGAAGCTTACCAGACTGGCCAGACTAATCCGGGTTATTACGATCATCCGGACAATTTGGGGCGATATGGAGTTACGCAGGAGCAGTGGATGGCATATAGCAAGAATGAGTCAGGAGAATCGGCATTAAGTATTTATGCCAAGCGCTTGGGCTTGGAGGATGCTGTGCTGCGAAACTTCTTGACTGGAAAAACTCATGACTGGTATGACCAGACTTTCCGTACCGGTATCAATCAGGACTACAATGCCAGTGTATCCGGTGCCAGTGAACGTATGAGCTACTACATGTCTTTCGGTTATCAAAAGAATGAGGGTGCTGTCAAGGGTAATGATTATAGTGCCATGCGTGCCAACTTGAAGGTGTCTGGTAAAGTGACTGACTGGTTGGAAATCGGTGCCAATGTGAATTTCCAGGACCGCACGGATGGGGATATTGCCGTCAGTCTGGGAACCAATTACTGGGATGCCAATATGCTGCGCAACAGTCCGTATTCTGACTATACTAATGAAGATGGCAGTTTGGTACAATATCCGATGGGTAGTACAGTGAAACGCGGCTATAATTATGAATTCGATCGCCAATATCTTGATTTGGATAAAGGCTATACGGTATTGAATACTATATTTAATGCTAAGGTGAAGTTGCCGTTTAATATAACCTATGACTTTAATATAGCTCCGCGATATGAGTTTTTCCATAACTACTACTTTATGTCGGCTGAGTTGCCGGACAGCAGCCCTACAAGCCGTGGTGTAGACCGTGAACACAGCAAACGCTTTGATTATTCTTTGAATAACACTATTACCTGGGATCATACTTTTGCTGAAAAGCACCATGTGATACTGACATTGGTACAAGAGGCTGAAGAACGCCGTTATTGGAATGACAAGATAGAAGCCCGCAATATCCTGCCTTCGGATGCACTGGGTTTCCATAATACTCAGAACGGAACCAAGGACAACAGCAATTTCAAGACAAACGACACGCATGAAACGGCTGCCGCTTATCTGGGACGTTTGTTCTACTCGTACGATGACCGTTATATGTTCACCGGTACCGTTCGCCGCGACGGTTATTGTGCTTTTGGTGCCAACAATCCGTGGGCTACTTTCCCGTCACTTTCTGTAGCATGGTCATTTGCCAATGAAAAGTTCTTCAAATGGGAACCTATGAGTACCGGTAAGTTGCGCGTATCTTGGGGTAAGAATGGTAACCGCCAGTTAGCAGACCCTTATCTTGCTTTGGCAAATTTGGCTTCGGGTACCGGAGGTACAATGGGTTACTATACCGGTTCGGATTATGTTGATATGAAATACCTAAGTGTTGACCGTTTGGCTAATGCCAACTTGAAATGGGAAAAGACATCTTCCTGGAACTTCGGGCTTGACTTCGGTTTCTTGAACGACCGGATTAGTGGTAGCTTGGAAACCTATTTCATGAAGACCAACGATATGATTATGAGTCAACGTCTTCCCGGTTTTTGCGGATTCGGTGAAGTGACCACTAATTTGGGTGAAGTGCAGAACAATGGTTTTGAATTCTCTCTGAACACTGTCAATATCAGTAACAGTGACTTTGAATGGCGTACCACTTTTGGCTTTGCTTATAATAAGAATCAAATCAAGCATCTCTATTATGAGTATGAGGATGTGTTGGATGAGAATGGTAATGTGGTCGGTCGTAAAGAGCAGGATGATACCAGTAACAAATGGTTTATCGGCAAGCCTATCGGTGAGATATGGGATTATAAGGTAACGGGTATCTGGCAGACGGATGAAGTGGAAGAAGCTGCCAAGGTAGGTCAGAAACCGGGTGATCCGAAGGTCGAGAACTATTACACAGCTGATGATAAAATCAATGCTGACGGTAGCCGCACTCCGGTTTACAATGATAACGACAAGCAGTTCTTGGGTACTACGAATGCTCCTGTCCGTTGGTCTTTGCGTAATGAGTTCACTATTCTGAAGAATATAGATTTCTCTTTCAACCTTTATTCTTATATGGGGCATAAGAGCCTTGAAGGTTACTATCTTAACAATGATAATGGAGGTTCTTTGATGACATATGGCTTCAATACTTTCAAGAAGGATTATTGGACGCCTGAAAACCCGAGCAATACCTATGCACGCCTTGAGGCGCAGGGCCCCGATGGTGCGACCGGTGCACAACGTCTCCATAACCGTAATTTCATTCGTCTGGATAATATTTCTTTGGCTTATACGTTGCCTCAGAAACTGACGAAAAAATGGCAGATTGACCGTGTAAAGCTTTATACTACCGTACGTAATGTAGCCACTTGGGCTGCCGATTGGGAATATGCCGACCCTGAAACCGGTGGTTTGGCTACCCGTACCTATACATTTGGATTAAATTTAACCTTCTAAAAACTAGAAACAATGAAAAATAATATCAAAAATAAGCTTTCTAAAGGTTTTCTGATTCTTATGGGAGCAGCATTTCTGTCAAGCTGTACAGATGATTTCTTGAAACCTGACCCCTTGTCTTTCTATGAACCGGAAACAACATTTACAACAGAATCCGGTTTGAAGTCCGTACTTGCCATGTGCGACCGCCATCTGCGTTTGTACTGGACCAACTATGAGGCCAATAATATACGTGTACCTATTGGTACTGAATATCTGTTCTCGGATGTAGCCATTTACGGTAAGACGGATAATGTGGGTGGAGCCTATGGAACCTGGGCTACCCGGTTGACACCGACAAGTGGCATAGCCAATGGTGACGACAACCAAATTAAATATTTCTGGGACCAGCATTATTCCGGTATCAAATATGCCAATACAATTTTGAGCTACATTGATGCAGTAGAAGGGTTGAGTGAAGAAAAGAGAAATGAATATAAAGGCCGTGGTTATTTTCACCGTGCCTATCGTTATCTGGCCCTCGTATTTCAATTTGGAGATGTACCTTTGGTGACGAAGATTCTGGAAGGTCCAAAACGTAACTATAAATCCACCAAGAAGGAAGCTATTCTGGAAATGATTACTCAGGATATGGAGAAAGCGGTAGAATGGGTACCCGAACAAGCTCAGACCGAATATATTGGTATGGTGAATAAGGGAGCTTGCCGTCAGTTGCTTATTAAATGTTATTTGGCTACCGGACGTTTTGCTGAAGCTGAAGCCCAAGCTGATATCCTCATCAATCAGTCGGGTTATTCTTTAATGCAAGAGACTTTCGGCACTTTTAATGATGGTGGGGAACCGGAAACTTGGAAAATCACAGACAATGTGATTTGGGATTTACACCGTCCTGAAAACAAACTGATTGCAGCTAATAAAGAGGTGATAATGGGTATGCCCAACAATACGGCAAATTCTCATACAGACTTTTTGACTATGCGTATCTTTGGTCCGATGTGGAGT
This sequence comes from Bacteroides sp. AF34-31BH, assembly GCF_003602795.1. Lineage (NCBI taxonomy): Bacteria > Pseudomonadati > Bacteroidota > Bacteroidia > Bacteroidales > Bacteroidaceae > Bacteroides > Bacteroides sp. AF34-31BH. The sequence continues at coordinate 610,086 of NZ_QTLV01000001.1, read as the reverse complement.
GATAATGGCTATCTGTTGTCTCCGGATGGAAAGGCGGGGGCTGTGAATTATGCACGCAATCATGCGAATTATGACAAAAGTCTTGACTTTTTACGTGCTTTTGGCCGTGGTATCGCTACTGTCAGCGGTGCTACCGATTTCCAACAACATGGAATGTGGGTGGTGAATGGTGTAGAAGATACACAAGACTTGCGCCACAACCATGAAGTGGGTAACTGGGTACGTATGGAAGACTTGAAGTACAATAATCCTGAGTCTGAATATTATGGTAAGAACTTACAGCTCTATGACGACCAGGGTAAAATACTCTGTACAAACTTGATTCGTGACTGGTTTGATTTCCCGCATTACAAAATCTTCTTGGATGACGCAACAGCTGAAGCCAATCAGGGAGCTAATCAATTTAATGGTGCCACTACCGGAAGTAATGCAAACTGGTATCTCTACCGTTTGGCAGAAACTTACCTGCTGCGTGCAGAGGCTAAATTATATCAAGGTAAAGATGCTACGTCGGATGTAAACGAAGTGCGTAGACGTGCCAAGTGTTCACAATTTTACACTTCTGTAAATATCGGTGATATAGCTAACGAACGTGCTCGCGAATTGTATCTTGAAGAATGGCGTGCTATGGAGTTGAAGCGTATTTCGTATTGTCTTGCACTGAGTGGGAAACCCGATGAATGGGGGAACACGTACAGTAAGGATAATTGGGACAAGCAGGCGGGTACCGATGCAACCGGTGGTAGTTACTGGTATCAGCGTTTGACACGTTATTCTGTTTACAATCAGAATCCTGACGGTATTACGTCCGGTCCTAACACATTGTATTTCACTTTGGATAAGCGTAATGTATACTGGCCAATTCCTAACGATGCCATTACCGCCAATAACAAGGCCCAATTGGCACAGAATTATGGTTATGACGGTTATGATGCCAATATCCAGATGTGGGATAACTGGGAAGATGCAGTAGCTGATGAGGATATCACGGAATAAATAATTCTTATAATAAATCACTCGTTTTCAATAGGTACTATTGTAGGGAGCCCACTCTTTGGCCGGAAAGGGTGGGTTCTTTTCCTTTTTAACTTTAATGACCATGAAAAAACTGAATCATTTTATTTTTATTGCATGCAGTATATTTTGTATGGGTATTCTTGACGCTTGCAGCAATGACGCCGAAACTCCTGCCTCAATTGATATTCAGGATATCTGTGGAGTTTATACTCCGCAACAAGTAAAAATGACCTTTAATGGTGAAGATATGCCTGCTTTGGGGAATGTCTCCTTGACAATGAAGTCTTTGGATAATCATTCTAAAGATGAGATGGAGGGGAATCATAAAATACTATTGACGTTGCCTCCACTTTGGCCGAATCTGGCTACAGTGAATACGCTGCCGGTATTCGATAATGTAACTTTGGAGGTTGAGGCATCTGCTTCACCGGAGGAGGTTATACTGGATGGGATGTTTAAGCAACCTGAACACGAACTCGTTGTGAAGGGAGTTTATAAAGAGGGTATATTGAATTTGAATTTAACCTATTCTATAATTTCTTCAGTTCTTGCAGGAAAGAAGTTTCTTTTTGAGTTTGGCGGGCAATCATTGGATTTTGGCTTTTTGAATCCTTCTTTATCATCGATAGAATGGAAGGGAAGCCAGATACCGGTAGAAGAATTTGTAAGCGATGCCATTACTCCTGTATTTGAGGCTATCGGCAGACGTCTGGGCGGTTCCCTTTGTGTGGAACTCGTTTCGGAAGCTTCCGTACATCTGAATATAAAGCCAGAGGGAGTGGGTGACGTCATCACAGTTCCGGGAAGGCATGGCCTTTGTAACCCGAATAATGGTTTTGCTTATTTTGTGACAGACCAGGACGGTGCATCGTGGTTGACTGAAAAGATAATGGGAAGTTCATTCTTTAAGTATAATCTCTTCTTTTCTTCCATCAATGATTATTTCTATTTCGTACCTGTCTTTTATTTGAAAGATGTTCAGAACGAGCTGAAACTAGCCTTTGATACTCCGGTCAATTCTTTCTTTTATGGCTTGCTGTTTGAGTGGTTGGAAAATGTGGGAATGACGGAACTTTCTTCAGAGGAAATGGAGAAGGCATATAAACTGGCTCACTTACTTCAAGATAAAACGATAAGATATATCCGATTGACGGGAACAGCCCTTGAATAAACTTGTATAGTAATCATTAAAAAATAAGTTGGTACTAAAATGACAATTGAAATTTCACCACGGAGGACACAGAGGGCATGGAGGTTTTTATCTTTTCTTCTTCATCCTCTGTGAACTCTGTGTCCTCTGTGGTGAAATAAATTCCCATTTATGTACCAGGCTATTTTTTAAGCATAACATAATAGTCCCTTTTTGTATGAAGACAGTTAAATTTCTTTTTGTTTTACTTTTTATCTTGAGCACTCCGTTGCAGCTTTTCGGTCGAGTTACGGAGTCTGCTGAAAACTTGCTGCGCATCATTCACAAAGTGAACCGTCACTGGCAGGAAAACAACTCTCCGCAAGTACGTTCTTTTTGGGACAATGCTGCCTATCACACGGGCAATATGGAGGTCTATGAATTGACCGGTACCCCCCCTTATCTGAAATATTCCACCGATTGGGCGGAATACAACCATTGGAAAGGAGCCGCTTCGGACAATAAGGCGGAGTGGAAATACGGTTATGGCGAGACTCCGCAGTATGTGCTCTTCGGCGATTGGCAATGTTGCTTCCAGACTTATGCCGATTTGTATGGCATCCGGGGTGATGACCGGAGGATAGCCCGTGCCCGTGAAGTGATGGAGTATCAGATGGGGACTGATAAAAATGACTACTGGTGGTGGGCTGACGGGCTTTATATGGTGATGCCCGTGATGACCAAACTGTATAAAATCACGAAAAATCCTCTTTATCTGGAAAAGTTGTACGAATACTTTTCGTATGCAGACAGTGTGATGTACGACCCGGAAGCAGGGTTGTACTACCGTGACGGCAGCTTTGTCTATCCCAAGCATTCCATCCTCGGCGGCAAGAAGGACTTTTGGGCGCGTGGTGACGGCTGGGTACTTGCCGCTTTTGCCAAGGTGTTGCAGGATTTGCCGGAAACCGACAAACATCGCCAGCTTTATATCGACAGGTATCTTGCGATGGCGGGAGCTTTGGCCAAATGCCAGCATCCCGATGGATACTGGACCCGTAGCCTGCTCCAGCATGATTTTGCTCCGGGACCGGAAACAAGCGGTACGGCTTTCTTCGCTTATGGATTGCAATGGGGTATCAATAACGGCCTGCTCGACGGTGTAGTTTATCAACCGGTGGTAGACAAGGCTTGGAAATATCTGTCCACCGTAGCCTTACAACCCGATGGCAGTGTAGGATATGTGCAGCCCATTGGTGGAAGCGCCATTCCCGACCAGGTGCTGAGTGCAGGCTCTACGGCAAATTTCGGGGTAGGCGCCTTTCTGCTGGCTGCCTGCGAGAGATACCGCTATCTCCAGCGGGAGAACTGGAAAGATGTGGATGGAGATTACATCAATGCCCACGGAGGCGGCATATTGCCTTACGACGGTAGATATTACTGGTTTGGCGAACACCGCCCGGCAAAAGGTTTCTCCACACAAGTCGGGATAACCTGCTATTCATCCGCTGATTTGAAAAGCTGGAAGTACGAAGGGATGGCTCTGGCTGTGTCCGAGGAAGAGGGTTCGGACATAGAACGTGGATGTATCATGGAGCGTCCTAAAGTGATATACAACGAAAAAACGGGTAAGTTTGTCTTATGGTTCCATCTGGAACTGAAAGGCAAGGGATATGGACCAGCACGTGCTGCAGTGGCTGTCAGTGACCGCCCCGAAGGGCCTTACCGCTTCGTTTCTTCCGGTCGTGTCTGTCCGGGCAGATGGCCCCTGAATATGACGGAAGAGGAACGGAACGCCACTTGGGAGGATGAAAAATATCGGAAATGGTGGACACCGGCATGGCATGAGGCCATAGAGAAGGGGATGTTTGTGAAACGCGACTGGCAAGGCGGGCAGATGTCACGTGACATGACTCTCTTTAAGGATGATGACGGCAAGGCCTATCATATCTATTCTTCGGAGGACAATCTGACTTTGCAGATAGCCGAGCTGACGGAGGACTACCTTTCCCATTCGGGACGCTACATCCGCATCTTCCCTGCCGGACACAACGAGGCGCCGGCCATCTTCAAGAAAGACGGCACTTACTGGATGATAACCTCCGGCTGTACCGGTTGGGCACCCAATGCGGCGCGTCTGTTCTCGGCTCCTTCCATCTGGGGACCGTGGACACAGCATCCCAACCCTTGTCGGGGTGAGGGAAGTGATAAGACTTTCGGCGGTCAAAGCACTTACGTATTGCAGCTTCCCGGTAACCGCTACCTTTTCATGGCCGATATTTGGCGGCCCAAGAGCCTGATGTATTCGGAATATCTTTGGATTCCGGTCCGGTTTGATGAAGAGGGGATGCCTTATCTTACCCTTTCCGGCAAATGCAATCCGTCAGATGGTCGTTGATAAACCCCGAAGCTTGCAGATGGGCATAGCAGATTGTAGAGCCGAAGAACTTGAATCCCCGTTTTTTCATGTCTTTGCTCATGGCATCTGATTCGGGAGATGATACCGGAATCTCACTCAATGACTGAAAATGATTGATAATGGGGTTCCGGTTGGGGAAGAAGGATAGCGTATAGTTGTAAAAGCTGCCGAATTCTTTCTGTATGGCAAGAAACAGCTTTGCATTGGTGATGGTCGACTTGATTTTCAGACGGTTTTTCACGATGCCGTCAAAGTGCATCAGCCGTTCCACGTCTTCGTCGGTCATTTGCGCCACTTGCGCGGCATCGAAATTGCAAAAGGCTTTGCGGTAGCCTTCCCGCTTTTTGAGGATGGTTATCCAGCTCAGTCCCGCCTGAGCACTTTCCAATACAAGAAACTCGAATAGTGTCTTGTCGTCTGTTACCGTTTTTCCCCACTCTTCATCGTGGTATTTCACATACAGCTCGTCGGTTCCGCACCAGCCGCAACGTCCGTTTGTTATGTCTTGCATAAGCGTAATTAATATATGTAATGAAGTGCTAAGATATTGTTTTCATTGCGAACAAACAAATCTATCCATTCAGAATGGACAGTTCTCATATTCTTTCTTACTTTTGCAAAAAGGTAACGGGTGGTTTGAACGCCTGAAAAACAAGAAAATTAATAATAAAGAATGGAAAAGACTTGGAGATGGTTTAGCAAGAAAGACAAGATAACCCTTGCCATGTTGCAACAGATAGGAGTGGAAGGCGTTGTCACTGCTTTGCATGAAGTTCCCAACGGTGAAATATGGACGTTGGAAGCCATTGAAGATTTGAGGGATTATATTGAATCCTTCGGATTGCGCTGGTCTGTAGTAGAAAGTCTGCCGGTGTGCGAGGCTGTCAAATATGCGGGGAGTGAGCGTGACCGATTGATAGAGAACTACAAGATAAGCCTTGCCAATCTCGGCAAGGCAGGCATCCGGACGGTATGCTACAACTTCATGCCGGTGATTGACTGGATTCGCACGGACTTACAACATCCCTGGGAAGACGGGACATCTTCTCTTTATTTCGACAGAATCCGTTTTGCCTACTTCGACCTGAAGATATTGGAACGGGAGAATGCGGAAGCCGATTATTCTCCGGAAGAGCTGGACAAGGTGGCAGAACTGGATAAGGTGATTACGGAGTCTGAAAAGGCAGAGCTGGTAGATACGATTATCGTAAAGACACAAGGATTCGTAAATGGCAACATCAAGGAAGGTGACAAGGAGCCGGTAACCCTGTTCAAACGTTTGCTGGCGCTATACAAAGGGATAGACCGGGAGGCTCTGCGCGAGAATATGCGTTATTTCTTGTCTGCCATCATGCCGGTATGCGAGGAATATGGGGTGAATATGTGTGTACACCCCGATGACCCTCCTTTTCAGGTATTGGGGTTGCCGCGCATTGTGACAGACGAGGCAGATATTGCCTGGATACTGAGTGCAGTGGACAATCCCCATAATGGCCTGACTTTTTGCGCCGGTTCATTGAGTGCGGGTGAACAGAATGATACCCGTGAACTGGCAAGGAAGTTTGCCAGGCGTACCCACTTTGTGCATTTGCGCAGTACGAAGGCAATACCGGGTGGAAACTTTATCGAAAGTTCCCATCTGGAGGGAAGGGGACACCTCATTGATTTGATTCGTATCTTTGAGAAAGAAAATCCGGGATTGCCGATGCGTGTGGACCACGGTCGCATGATGTTGGGCGACGAGGATAAAGGGTACAATGCAGGTTATTCTTTTCATGGCCGTATGCTGGCATTGGCTCAAGTGGAGGGAATGCTGGCTGTGGTAGACGATGAATTGTACGGAAAATCTGTTTGATTGATTTTAAGTTAGGCATGGATTACGCGAAAAATCATGGATATTCTTCATTTATTATCCATGATTTTTCATGTAATCCGTGTCTAAAGAATCTATTAGTGTTGTAAATCCGGCCTAATAGTTGAAAGCCTTGGATTTTACGTAAACCTTGAAGTCTTTGATTCCACCCGGTACCTCGCTTTCCATTCTGGGTAGATATTGTATGCCGGTCAGGGTGCGGGTACTACCCAAGTCAATCACGACAGAATGCGGGTATGGAGTGTCTTTTGTTGTGCTCCAATAGGTTGATTCCTGGAGGTCGAAGATTTTGTCCGCAGAACAGTTGACGTGGGATACGTCTTCGCTGTCGGCATAATTGACAATCCAGGGTTCGCGTGACAGACGTTCCCCATTCTCATCCAGCAGATACATTTCGGCAATGCAAGCCAGGTCTTTTCCATCTTGTGCACTCAAGGCTTCCAGGCAGACATAACGTCCGGTGACGGGTTGGTCGAATTTGCGTTCCTGCCAACCGTTGCCGGGATTGAAGCTGCCGGAGAGGACGGGCTGCTCACCGGACAAGTCGAGATTTTCACCCTCATTGCGGTGCGTCAGCGGTTTGGTGACGAGCAACTGGTCCAGTAATGGCTCGCTCAGTCCTTCGGACTTAACTTCTTTGGGACCGATGATGTCGAAGACAATCACTTCATTCTCACCTTTCTTCAACCAGCATCCCGGGATGTAGAGGGTCTGTTGCGGGCCGATTTCCCAAATGCGTCCCATGGCGTGCCCGTTGACGTAGACAAGTCCCTTGCCCCAAGTCTCAAAGTTTAGGAATGTGTCGCTGGGCTTGTTCACCTTAAAGGTGGCACGGTAGCAACCCGGAATGCGTTGTCCTAACTCATCTTTCAGTGAGCCGATGGGCTGGAACTTCATGTTCTTATAGAAATCGTATGTATCTTCGAGATTATAGACTTCCCAATCCTTCAGGTTGCAGGTGAAAGGACGGCCGTCGATGTCTACGGTAAGTTCTACGCTTTGGGTGATACCCTTGAAGTCCTTGATGGCACGTCCAAAGTTGATGCGGCCCATGGCTTCTACCAGAATGTCGAGGCGTGCACCTTTGGGGCAGGCGGGGAATTCCAGTTGCTTTTCACCGTTGCGGCGGTCCAGTTTGCCGATGTATTTGCCATCCAGGAAAACTTGGGCATAATCGTGCGCATCGTTCACAGTGAGCAGGGACGGGGTTTTCATCTCGGGCAGTGTGGTGCGGTAGAGAATACTTCCGAATCCCTGGTTATATTCCTCCATGGTACGGATATTGCGGTCTTTCTTGGCAGCAGGAAGATTGTCGAACAAAGGAGCCATCTCTGTAAATTGGAAAGACGGAATACGGATGGGCTTGATTAAAGCGGGAACTTTAGCCTGCTTCTCGCCGTTCATGTATTTGGACAATGCTTTTCGCAATTCCCAGTATTTGGGAGTGGTCTGTCCCGATTCGCTGATGGGGGCGTCGTAGTCGTAAGAGGTTACGTCAGGGGCGAATCCGGGTGAGTTGGCTCCTGCCCAGTGTCCCCAGTTGGTCCCTCCGTGGGTCATGTAGAGGCTGAAGGAGATGCCTTTGGACAACATCTCGTCAATGCCGGCAATCATGTCGGCAGCCGGACGGGTTTCGTGGTTGGCTCCCCACTTGTCGAACCAGCCGCTCCAGAATTCGGAGCACATCAGCGGGCTATCAGGACGGAGTTTCTTCAGCGGTGCAAACTGTTGGTCGATGTTGGCTCCTGTACCGAAGTTCATGGTCCATACCAGGTCGTGGAGTCCGTTCTTGGTGAAGTTGGACGCCCAGTCGCATTGGAACAGTGCTACGCCGGGGTAGTTGGCGCGTACGATGTCGCGGATTTGCGATACGTAGCCTTTGTCTTCCCCGTAGGAGCCGTATTCGTTCTCTACTTGTACCATGATGATGGGACCTCCGTTCTGTATGGTCATACCGGCTACCTGCTCGGCAACGGCTTTTTCGAAGATACCTACACGCTCCATAAAGTAGGGGTCGGATTCGCGCAGGCGGATATCTTTTTTCTTGAGTAACCACCAGGGCAGTCCGCCCATTTCCCATTCGGCACAGACATACGGTCCCGGGCGCAGGATGACATACATGTCGTTCTGCTGGCATAGGCGGCAGAATTCCGCCAGGTCATTCTGTCCGGTGAAGTCGAACACTCCCGGCTGAGACTCGTGGGAGTTCCAGAATACATAAAGGCAGATGGTGTTCATGCCCAGTGCCTTGCATAGCTTGATGCGTTGGTCCCAATAGGCTTTGGGGATACGTGGATAGTGCAGCTCTGCGGCTTTGATGACAAACGGCTTGCCATTCAATAGGAATGTTCCTTTGCCGGCAGAGAAGTCGCCTTGTCCTTCCCATTGGGTACGCGGGTCCCAGCTGTCGCGCCAGGGTATCGCGATTGTGCCGTCCTTGCCGAATTCAAGCGGGAGCCATACGTAGCGTGAGTCCTCAAGGTTTTTCTTTTTCCAGCGGTCGAACATGGCAATGTAGGCATTTCCTTTTCCGTATACTTGCTGCACGTAAGTGCTTTGTGCATAGAAGGTCTTATCTGCATCAGGACCGGTACACGGATTGCCGATGGTAGTCCATTGCCCCATGATGGAGTCGGCCACAGCCAGTTCGGCAACATTGGGATCCCAGCCGGTACAACCGGAAGAGAGCATATAGTACTTGCCGTTATACTTGAATACGGCGGGTGCTTCGCGGCTTTGCTTTACGAAATTGCGTGTATAGCGACCAGTGGGCTTCAGGTAGTCATCCGTTAGTTCGCTTATATATAAGGTAGCGTTGTTTTCCGACGAGTAGAACTGATATGCCTTGCCGTTATCATCAACGAACACTGTTTGGTCGCGGCTCATCGCACCGTTGGGACGGAAGCTGCCTACATAGGTGAATGTCCCGGTAGGAGAATCGCTGACCGCTACGCCGGCACATGCCTTACTGTAGTCGGCGCTTTCCACATGCGCCCACATGACGAATTTCTTTGTCTTTTCGTTGTAAATCACTTTGGGACGTTCCAACACCTTGCTGGGGTGCAGGTCATGTTTCTCGTCATCTTTCACGGCAGGAAGTACAATACCCTCGAACTTCCAGTTCAGCAGGTCTTTTGAAGAGTAGCAGCTGACACCGGTTACGTCGGTGCGGTAGCATTCCCACGTAGCCCATTCGGGCAGGATGGTTCCCCCTTTTTTGTATTCGCCATACCAATAGTAGGTCCCTTCGTGGTAAAGAAGGCCGCCGCCATGGGCGTTGATGGGATTGCCGTCGGTGTCTTTCCATACTTCCCCGGGTATGATTGCGGCATTTTTCGTTTGTGCTTTTGTTTTTGCAGATGGCAGGCAGCAAAGGCAGGCCAGCAATGCAAAACTCCAAATAATTTTCCTTTTCATTTAAGAATTCGGTATTAGATAATTAATAAATCGTTTATGTTTTGGGCAAAGATATGCGAAAGTTGAGAAATGGAGGGTATGTAAATGTGTCAAAAAGGAGAGATTATAGCTCTAATCTCTCCTTTTTGTGATGTTTTTCGGTCTTTTCTATTTGGTTTGTACTTGTTTCATCACCCGGAGGAAATTTCCACCCCATATCTTGGCGATGTCTGTTTCTGTAAATCCATGTTCCAGCAGACGGACGGTGATATTGATGAAATCATTGTCCCCATTGCATCCTTTGACCCCGCCTCCACCGTCGAAGTCCGAGCCAATGCCCACGTGGTCTATGCCTGCCACTTCAACCATGTGCAGCAGGTGTTTCATGAAGTCCGTAAGGTTGGTTTTCTTGGCATCCGGGTTCAGGAACTCGTCTACCAGGCAGGCTTGAGCCACACCGCCATGTGCGGCAAGGGCGCGTAGCTGTTCGTCGGTTAGATTGCGGTCGTGTCTGTAGATGGCGCTTGCAGAGGAGTGGGAGACTATGACCGGTGCTTTTGAATATTTCAGTACATCCCAGAAGGTGCTTTCGGCTGCATGGGAAAGGTCTATCATTATTCCCAGCCGGTTCATTTCTTTCACCACTTTTCTACCGTAAGGACTTAAGCCGTTCCAACGGGCAGTCGTGTCCGAAGAACTGTCGCAGATGTCATTGTTGCGGGTGTGGCAAAGGGTGATATAGGTAACGCCTGCATCATGGAAACGGGTGATATTCTTCAAATCCTTGCCGATGCCGTATCCGTTTTCGATGCCAATATAAAAGGCTTTCTTTCCTTCGGTCTTGAGCCTGGACAAATCATCGGGCGTGCGGGCTATGGCACATTGCTCCCCGTTCATCTCCACTTGTCGGTAGATGTGGCGTATCAACTCATCCACTCGGTCAATGGCTTTCAGACTGTTCTCTTCATCGCACGGGCCTTGACGCACCCAGCATGCCAGGTATTGTCCATCCAATTTTCCTTCTCGCATCTTGGGCAGGCAAACCTGCGTTTTTTCGCGCGTACCTATATTATAGGAAACGTCAAAATCAAGTGGGGTGTCTGTATGCGTGTCGAGGGAGAGGATGCGGCGATGAATCTCTTTGGCATGCCGGTAGGTAGCTGCCTTTTGAACCAGAAAATAGAAGAATCTGGCAGAGATGCTGTCGCCTGCCGTAGCCAGAGCTTCGGGATGGAATTGCACACCCCATATCGGATATTCGTGGGAAGACTCTATAGCTTCGGGAATACTGTCTGACGACCAACCCGTTACGCTGAATCCCGGGGCAACTTGCTTGACCGCCTGGTGATGGTGAGTATTGGTGAAAAGTTGTGTCTGTCCGGTTATGGATGCCATGGCAGAACCGGGAGTGAGGTGGACGGTATGAGTTGGTATACTGCTCGGTTCCTGCTGCTGGTGGCAGACAGTGGTGTCGGGATGCTGGGTAGGGATATCCTGATAAAGGGTTCCACCGAAAGCTACATTGATTAACTGTTCTCCCCGGCAGATGCCAAACATCGGAATGTTACGCCGGGTAGCCAGGCGGATGAGTGCCATGTCGTATACATCACGCAGGGAGTCCACCTCTCCCAGCTGTTCGATGGGCGATTCATTGAAATAGGAAGGGTGGATGTCTCCTCCTCCTATCAGAATGATACCGTCCAGCCGGTTGGCAATGTCTGTCAAGACAAGGCTATCGGTAGTGATGGAAATCAGTATAGGTGTTCCACCTGCCTGGATTACAGACTCGGTATACGTCATCTGTGTAGATGAGCTTCGGCCCGGATGTGAGCAGGAAATGCCGATGAGAGGGGCTTTCCTGGTTGTTTTTTGGTTGGACTGTCCCATTGCCAAATATGGACATAGAACGAGCAGTGCTGTTAACAGTAGTTTGTTCATGGTTTTCGGGGGGGATTCTTTTTCCTGCAAAGTTATAAGAAATATTTAAGCCGTCCAAGAAGTTGGATGACTTGTGAATTCGGGCAGTTTATTGGCAGAAGAACATTATATTCTTTGTTGGTGGAGGAAGTGTGTTATATAACATGCTTCCCGATGTTGCTTTTCTTTGAATTAATGCCTAATTTGCGCCTCACAAAAAGTTAACGGCATCATTGTATGTCAGGTTATTCACTTAAAATCTTAATATATCATGAAAGTATATCAGACGAATGAAATTAAGAACATTGCCCTCCTTGGCAATGACGGCTCGGGTAAAACCACTCTCACGGAAGCGCTGCTCTTTGAGAGTGGTATTATAAAACGTCGCGGCAGGATTACTGCCAAGAATACAGTCAGCGATTACTTCCCGGTGGAGCAGGAATACGGCTATTCTGTGTTTTCCACCGTTTTCCATGTGGAGTGGAACGGCAAGAAACTGAATATCATTGACTGCCCGGGTAGTGATGACTTTGTAGGGGCTGCCATGACGGCGCTCAACGTTACAGATACTGCCATTCTGCTGCTGAACGGGCAATACGGTCCCGAGGTAGGTACGCAGAACCATTTCCGCTACACCGAGAAACTGGGCAAACCGGTTATTTTCCTGGTAAACCAGCTCGATAATGAAAAGTGCGATTATGATATGGTGCTTGAGCAGTTGCAAACCATATACGGTCCGAAGGTGGTGCCCGTGCAATATCCGCTGGCTACCGGACCGAACTTCAATTCGTTGATCGATGTACTTTTGATGAAAAAATATTCGTGGGGACCCGAAGGTGGCGCTCCCATTATTGAAGAGATTCCGGCCGAAGAAATGGAAAAGGCTACAGAACTGCACAAGGCTTTGGTAGAAGCTGCAGCCGAACATGACGAAGGCCTGATGGAAAAATTCTTTGAGCAGGACTCTTTGACAGAAGACGAAATGCGCGAAGGTATCCGCAAGGGACTGGCTTCACGAGGTATGTTCCCGGTATTCTGCGTCTGTGCCGGCAAGGATATGGGTGTACGCCGTCTGATGGAGTTCCTGGGTAATGTGGTGCCGTTTGTGGACGAAATGCCACCGGTGCACAATACACGCGGTGAGGTGGTGAAGCCGGATTCTAACGGACCGACTTCCTTGTATTTCTTCAAGACTGCCGTTGAGCCGCATATCGGTGATGTTCAATACTTCAAGGTTATGAGTGGTAAAGTGCACGAAGGTGATGATTTTACCAATGCAGACCGCGGTTCCAAGGAACGCATCGCGCAGATTTATGCTTGTGCCGGTGCCAACCGTATCAAGGTAGAGGAAATGGTAGCCGGTGACATCGGCTGTACAGTGAAACTGAAGGATGTACATACCGGCAATACATTGAACGGTAAGGGCTCTGAAAACCGTTTCAACTTCATTAAATATCCGAACTCCAAATACTCACGTGCTATCAAGCCGTTGAACGAGTCGGATACAGAAAAGATGATGGTTGCTTTGAACCGTATGCGAGAGGAAGACCCGACGTGGGTGATAGACCAGTCTAAAGAATTGCGTCAGACTATTGTACACGGACAAGGTGAATTCCATTTGCGTACCTTGAAGTGGCGTCTGGAAAACAATGAAAAACTGCAAATCAAGTTTGAAGAACCGAGAATACCGTATCGCGAAACGATTACCAAAGCTGCCCGTGCGGATTATCGCCATAAGAAGCAGTCGGGTGGTGCAGGCCAGTTCGGTGAAGTTCATCTGATTGTTGAGCCTTACTACGAAGGCATGCCGTTGCCCGAAACCTATAAATTCAATGGTCAGGAGTTCAAGATGAACGTCAAGGGTACTGAAGAAGTTCCATTGGAATGGGGTGGCAAGCTGGTATTCGTCAATAGTATTGTGGGTGGTTCCATTGATGCACGTTTCATGCCGGCCATCTTGAAGGGTATCATGTCACGTATGGAGCAGGGACCGTTGACTGGTTCGTATGCTCGCGATGTACGTGTCATCGTATATGACGGAAAAATGCATCCGGTTGACTCCAATGAAATCTCCTTTATGCTGGCGGGACGGAATGCGTTCAGCGAAGCGTTCAAGAATGCAGGCCCGAAGATTCTAGAACCCATTTATGACGTGGAAGTATTTGTTCCGTCGGACAAGATGGGTGATGTGATGGGGGACTTGCAGGGACGCCGTGCCATGATTATGGGTATGAGCAGCGAGGCCGGTTACGAAAAACTGAGTGCTAAGGTGCCTTTGAAGGAAATGTCATCCTACTCTACGGCACTTAGCTCACTGACCGGTGGACGTGCTTCGTTCATTATGAAGTTTGCCAGCTATGAACTCGTTCCGAGTGATGTGCAGGATAAACTGATTAAGGAATTTGAGGCAAAGCAAGCTGAAGAATGATTTTCAGGGGTTGGTAGTTTGGCTGTTGTAACTACCGGCTGCTAATATAACAATTGTTAAAGCCGTTGTTACTTCATGGCAAGTAATAACGGCTTTTTTCATTAACGTAGATTAAGAACATGCAGAATTGTGAATTGAATGATTAATTTTTTATTAAATTTGCAAACCAAAGGCTTGTGTTTTTGTTATAATGCTCATAATACAACCTAAAAAATGGTCTTCGGTTAATTTACGAGAACGTCCGGTTAAATCAGGTTAATTGGTTAGGAGTGTTAATTAGGGAGTGTTAATTTTGTGACTATGAAAAAGTCAACTATATGGATATTAGGTGTTGTTATGGGGCTTTCCTTCCTTAGTTTGCTGTATCTGCAGATAAGCTATATTGAGGAAATGGTGAAGATGCGTAACGGACAATTTGATGAATCGGTGAAGCGTGCGTTGATGGCTGCTTCGAAAGAGGCAGAGTCCGCAGAGGTTGTGCGTTGGCTGAATGAGGATATCTCCGAGGCAGAAAAGAAGGCGTGGGAACAATCGCAAAGCAGTAGCGGAGTGATGCGTACCCAGCGGTTTGTGATGACAGCTCCGGATGGCAGTGTCCGTTCTTCGGTGGAATTGAAAACTTTCAGTAACGAGCCTTCTGAATTGCCAAGAGCAATGATTTCACGCAAACACGGAGCAAAAACCATTCCTCAGACTTCACGCTCGCAGATAGAGATGCTTAAAAACCGCTATCTTTACCAGCGTGCATTGGTAGACGAGGTGGTGTTGCAGATGGTATACAATGCCAGCGACAAGCCGATTGAGGAGCGTGTTAATTTCAAAAGTCTGGACCAGTATCTAAAAGCAGGTCTGATAGAGAATGGTCTCGGTGATATGGATTATCACTTCAAGGTGATAGACCGGGAAGGTCGGGAGGTATACCGTTGTGCGGATTATAGCGATGCAGGGAGTGAAAGCTCTTATTCGCAGCCATTGTTTTTGAATGACCCACCAGCCCGTATGAGTATCGTCAAGATACATTTTCCGGGAAAGAAGGATTATATCTTCGATTCGGTCAGGTTTATGATACCGTCGATGATATTTACTTTTGTACTGCTGGTGACGTTCATCTTTACGATTTACATCGTATTCCGCCAGAAGAAGCTGACGGAGATGAAGAATGATTTCATCAACAATATGACGCACGAGTTCAAGACGCCGATATCGACGATTTCTCTGGCGGCACAGATGTTGAAAGACCCGGCTGTGGGCAAGTCTCCGACTATGTTCCAGCATATATCGGGTGTCATCAACGATGAAACGAAGCGCTTGAGGTTCCAGGTAGAAAAAGTGCTTCAGATGTCGATGTTTGACCGTCAGAAGGCTACTTTGAAGAATAAGGAACTGGATGCCAACGAGCTGATAGCGGGTGTTATCAACACGTTTACACTGAAAGTGGAGCGTTATAATGGAAAGATTGAATCGGAGCTTAAAGCTACCAACTCTGCCATTTTTGCCGATGAGATGCATATCACCAATGTGATTTTCAATCTCATGGATAATGCAGTGAAGTATAAACGTCCGGATGCGGATCTGCAACTGACGGTGAAGACTTGGAATGAGCCTGGCAAACTGATGATTTCCATCCAAGATAACGGCATCGGCATCAAGAAGGAGAATTTGAAAAAGATATTCGAGAAGTTCTATCGCGTGCATACAGGTAATCTGCACGATGTGAAAGGCTTCGGCTTGGGACTGGCTTATGTGAAGAAGATTATCATGGATCATAAGGGAACTATCCGGGCAGAAAGTGAACTGAACGTAGGAACTAAATTTATTATTGCATTACCTTTATTAAAAAATTGATTGATATGGACGAGAAACTGCGTATTTTATTGTGCGAAGATGATGAAAATCTTGGCATGCTTTTAAGAGAATATTTACAGGCAAAAGGTTACGCTGCCGAGTTATATCCCGATGGAGAAGCAGGATACAAGGCTTTCCTGAAGAATAAATATGACTTGTGTGTGTTTGATGTGATGATGCCAAAGAAAGACGGATTCACACTGGCACAAGAAGTGCGTGCGGCCAATGCCGAAATACCTATTATCTTCTTGACGGCAAAAACATTGAAGGAAGATATTCTGGAAGGTTTCAAGATTGGTGCCGATGACTACATCACCAAGCCCTTCAGTATGGAAGAGCTGACTTTCAGAATTGAAGCTATCCTGAGACGTGTTCGCGGAAAGAAGAACAAGGAGAGCAACATCTATAAGATTGGTAAGTTTACATTCGACACGCAGAAACAGATTCTGGCGACTGCCGAGAAGCAGACTAAACTGACCACCAAAGAATCCGAACTGCTGGGCTTGCTTTGTGCACATGCCAACGAAATTCTGCAGCGTGACTTTGCGTTGAAGACTATTTGGATTGATGACAACTATTTCAATGCACGTAGTATGGATGTATATATCACAAAGCTGCGTAAGCACCTGAAAGAAGATGATTCGATTGAAATCATCAACATTCACGGAAAAGGATATAAACTGATTACTCCGGAAGCTGAGTCTTGATGAGACTCGGCTCCTCTGGGGGAGAGAAAATAAAAAAGGCGGTTTGCATGTATATGCAACCGCCTTCTTTATTTCTTTTCTTTTGATATTAGTCGACAATTCTCTTGTTGATGACAATGTAGGAAATCAATCCCACTACAACCAAAACGGCAGAACTGCCCAAGATGGCATTGTTGTTAACATTGCCGGTAAAAGAACATGCAACCAGGATTACAGCTCCTATTACGACTAATATCAATCCCAGATTTTTTAATAAGCCTTTCATGTGTGTGTATTTTAATTAGATTATTATATTCTTTCGTATTCTTGTCACAAAGAAAAGCATAATTCTTTAACAAGCGAAATTATTTTTGCAAAAAATCCATATTTTAATAAAGAATGGAAGATGAGGAATGAAAAATGACGCTTCATCCCCTTGTTTTCTCCTCCCTTAATCTCTAATCCTTAACCCCTAATCCCTATATCTTAGTCCTTCGTATTGAAGAAAATCTTCCTCAGCACCTCCTGGCTCACACTGAGCTCTTCGATGGTGATGCCTTTCAAGGCTTCTTTGAGGGTCTGGTTGGCAATGACGCGCGCGCGTTCTTCCAGCTCCTTGCCGTCCTTGGTCAGATGTATCAGATTGGTTCGGCGGTCTTTCTTGTCCGATATGCGCACGACGAGATGCTGACGCTCCATATTGTCTATCAAGCGCGTCATGCTGGGCTTGTCTTTGAAAGTTGCATTACACAACTCTTGTTGCGTCACCCCGTCCTTTTCCCATAAGAAGATGAGGACGGTCCACTGTTCCGGAGTAATCTCCAAACCGTTCTGGCGGAAGTTGCGGGACAGCTTTCGGTTAATGGCAGCCGACACTTTACCGTTCAGTATGGCAAAGATAAGGCGGATATCAAAGTTGAATTGCTCTATCATGAAATTATTGTTTAAACAACTTTGCAAAGATAGTGCAAGCCGAAGACAATTCCTATATCCCTACACAAAAAAACATTAAATGTTTGTAGTTCAAAATAAAATGTCTACCTTTGCACCGCATTTTTAAAACGAATAATTTATTTATTTAATTAAACGAGTATGAATCAATACGAAACCGTTTTCATTTTGACTCCCGTTTTGTCTGATGTTCAGATGAAGGAAGCGGTAGAAAAATTCAAAGGCATCCTTACTGCTGAAGGTGCTGAGATTGTAAATGAAGAAAACTGGGGACTGAAGAAGCTGGCATATCCTATCCAGAAGAAGTCAACCGGTTTCTATCAGCTGATTGAGTTCAATGCAGAACCTACTGTCATTGAGAAATTGGAAATAAACTTCCGTCGTGATGAGCGCGTTATCCGTTTCTTGACTTTCAAGCAAGACAAGTACGCTGCTGAATATGCTGCGAAGAGAAGAAGTGTTAAATCAACTAAAAAGGAGGATTAATCATGGCACAACAAGTTCAATCAGAAATCAGATATTTAACTCCGCCCTCAGTAGACGTTAAGAAGAAAAAATACTGCCGTTTCAAAAAGAGCGGTATTAAGTACATCGACTACAAAGATCCCGAATTCTTGAAGAAATTCTTGAATGAGCAAGGTAAAATCCTTCCGCGTCGTATTACCGGTACTTCTTTGAAGTTCCAACGTCGTGTAGCTCAAGCTGTGAAGAGAGCACGTCACTTGGCGTTGCTGCCCTATGTAACTGACATGATGAAATAATAGGAGGAGGAAAGTATGGAAATTATATTGAAAGAAGACATCGTAAACTTGGGTTATAAGAACGACATCGTAACAGTAAAGTCTGGTTACGGTCGTAACTACCTCATCCCGACTGGTAAAGCTGTCATCGCTTCACCGGCTGCAAAGAAAATGTTGGCTGAAGAGCTGAAACAACGCGCTCACAAGCTGGAGAAAATCAAAAAGGATGCTGAAGAACTGGCTGCTAAGCTGGAAGGCGTATCATTGAAGATTGCTACTAAGGTTAGCTCTACTGGTACTATCTTCGGTTCTGTTGGTAATATCCAGATAGCTGAAGAGCTGGCTAAATTGGGTCACAACATCGATCGTAAGATTATCGTTGTTAAGGACGCAGTGAAAGAAGTGGGTAACTACAAGGCTATCGTTAAGCTGCACAAGGAAGTTTCTGTAGAAATTCCTTTCGAAGTAGTTGCTGAAGAAGCATAAGAAAAGACTTCATAATGATAAGGAAGCCCGGTTCTGATAAAGGACCGGGCTTTTCTATGTTCGGAGCGTATGTGTGTGGGCTTATTGAGGGATACGTAAAGCTGCGGTTTACGCATGCTGACATAGAGGTTTACGCGCGCGGTATAGAGGTTTGGCAAGAATACTCTTGTGTCTCTTTACGAGGTTACTAATGCAAAAAAGAGCATACCCACTCAGGGGTATGCTCTTTGCCTTATTGTCAGTCAACAATTTTTTAGTTTCTTGGCAATGCTTCTTTCACTACCATCTGGCGGCCTACATATTCTGCTCCATTCAGTTTGTTGATTGCTTGTTGGGCTTCAGCAGCTTCGGGCATCTCTACGAAGGCAAAACCTTTTGATCTGTTTGTATTACGGTCCATAATCAGTTTTACTGACTCTACTGTTCCATACTCTTCCATTACTTGTCTCAAATCTGATTCCCTAACGTTGTAGCTAAGGTTTCCAATGTACATATTCATAAAATACAAAAATAAAAAATTAATAATTCAATAAAGGAGTCTTAGGAAGTTGTAGTCAGAAATGAAAATTCTCAATGTGGTTAATCGAGGAGAAACATAATGAAAAGCAGATCGTAATAAACCTCTTATTGTTTTGTTGATGCAAAGTAACGGCTTTTATTTGGTATATGCACTATACTTTATCGTTTATCTGCCGTATAATATCCTTTTTTGTGAAATAAGACCAAGACTTAACAATTGGAAGGGAATAGAAGGGGAGGATAGGGTATAAAAAAAGTCTGGTGTGCTTATATGCACGTCAGACTTTCAATTCTCTCGAGTGTTGTACTGAAAATTATTCAGCTACAACAGCTGCGCTATCTACTGCTACAGTGTCAGCTGCTGCGGCTGCTGCTGCGGCTTCAGCTGCTGCTGCTTCTACAGCTGCGATTGAGTCAGCGATACGGATAGAATCTGCAGTTGCTTGTTCAGCGTTAGCTGCTTTGTTGCCACAAGATGCGAAAGATACTGCTACGATAGCTGCAGCCATCAAAACTAATTTTTTCATTTTCTTTACTTTTAAAACGTAATACAATCAATTGCTTTATTAAAACGTTGCAAAGGTATGTACTTTTTGAATATGTTGTTCTCGAAACCCCAACTTTTTTTATATTTTTTTTGGAGCTTCGGCTGTTTTTACCCCTATCTATATGTTTTACAACATATTAATCTTCGGCAATGCTGTTGTATAAGTATCTCTTGATACTTCTTTTGGGCGTTTTCTCAAATTCTGTTGGATAAAGTTGGATTTGGCTTACTTTTTCATAGGCTGCCACACTATTATTCAGATTTTTGAGATTCTCATCCATAATGGTTTTGAGGTTGTCCGGCTGGTTCAACCCTAAAGAATCCAAGGCTTCATAGTCGGCATAAACCAGCGCTACCAGTCTTTTATTCCGTTCGATGACAAGACTTTCCAGGACGAAAGGCATGTTGTTGAGCCGTGCTTCTATCTCTTCGGGGAGGATATTCTGTCCACTGGAACTGAGAATCATGGTCTTGCTGCGTCCGCGTATGTATAGGTTGTTGTCGTCGTCCAGTGTACCCAAGTCGCCGGTGCGAAGCCATCCGTCTTCGGTGAAGACTTCTTTGGTGGCTTCGGGGTTTTTGTAATAACCCGTCATCACGTTCTCGCCACGTACTTGTATTTCGCCGAGTTTGTCGTCCGGGTTTTCCTTGCAGATACGGGCTTCCATGATGTCGAGTACCCGTCCGGAGGAAGTCGGGACGAATTCATTCCAGGGAGCATAGCTGATGAGAGGGGCACATTCAGTCATGCCGTAGCCGATGGTGAAGGGGAACTTGATGCGGTGGAAGAATTCTTCCACTTCCGGGTTCATGGCTGCGCCTCCTATGATGACTTCCTTGAAACGTCCGCCCAGTGCGTCAATCAGTTTCTTGCGGATTTGCCCGTATATCTGTCCGTCGAGCAAGGGAATGCTGAGCGCCCATTTCATGGTCTTTTTGTTGATGATGGGCTGTATGACATTCTTGTATATCTTTTCAATGACAAGGGGGACGGTGATAATCAGGTTGGGTTTCACTTCCTCGAAAGCTTTCATCAGAATCTTTGGGGAAGGCACTTTTCCCAACAGTGTGACGTGTGTGCCGACGGCCGTGGCGGTAAGGAAATCGAATGCGCAGCCGTATGCATGTGCCAAAGGCAGGAAAGAGAGCACTTTGTCCCCTTTCTTCAGCAGCTCGGTACGTATGCCGAAGGTGACGTTGCCGGCCAGGTTGTTTCCCGTCAGCATGACGCCCTTACTGAATCCGGTGGTGCCCGAGGTATAATTCAGCAGCATGACCTTGTCGTTGGAAAGGTCCGTGTAAACGATGTCTTCCTTGCGGAACCCGTTCGGGTAGGTCGCTTCCATCTCATCGCCCAGATGCTTGAGGAAACGCTGGATGGTTTCGCCGTCCCGCTGATACAGACAGCGGAAGTCGCTCAGCGAGAACACACCGCGAAGTCCAGTAAGCCGTTCTTCTTCCAGATGTTCCCAAATGGCATCGCTGGTGAAGAGGAACGTTGATTCGGAGTGGTTTACGATATGATGGACATCATTGGGGTTGAAGTCTTGCAGAATGGGGACTACGATACCACCGTAGGTGATGGTGGCCATATAGGCGATGCACCAGCGGGCATTGTTCTTGCCGATGACGGCTATCTTGTCGCCGCGGCGCAGTTGGCAGTACTTGAAAATAAGATGCAGTCTGGCTATTTCTTGTGCCACTTCGCCATAAGTATAGCTCTCGTTTTCTCCATAGTTGGTATAGCAGGGGAGGTCCCAATTCTCGCGGAAACTATGCTCGTATAGTTTGATAAAGTTCTCTTGTATCATTGCACAAATTTTAGTTGAGTGTGCAAAAGTAGGAAAAATAGATTAATAATGTATATATTTGCAGCATAAATGTGTTTATAAGCTCATGATAGATACCAATATATTTCAAGATAAGACGGCGGTTTACTATACGTTGGGGTGCAAACTGAACTTCTCGGAGACCTCTACTATCGGTAAAATTTTGCGGGAAGCGGGCGTACGTACGGCGCGCAAGGGTGAGAAAGCGGATATTTGTGTAGTGAATACCTGCTCGGTGACGGAAGTGGCAGACAAGAAGTGCCGCCAGGCCATCCACAAACTGGTGAAGCAACATCCGGGTGCATTTGTCGTGGTGACCGGTTGCTATGCCCAGTTGAAACCGGAGACGGTGGCAAAGATAGAAGGTGTGGACGTCGTGCTGGGAGCCGAGCAGAAGAAGGACCTGCTCCACTACCTGGGCAATCTACAGAAGCACGAGACCGGCGAGGCCTACACTTCCGCTTTGAAGGATATACGTTCGTTTGCTCCGTCTTGTTCGCGTGGCGACCGGACCCGTTTCTTCCTGAAAGTGCAGGACGGCTGCGATTATTATTGTTCCTATTGCACCATTCCCTTTGCCCGCGGACGTAGCCGTAACGGCAGCATTGCTTCTATGGTGGAGCAGGCCAGCCAGGCGGCTGCCGAAGGTGGAAAGGAAATTGTATTGACCGGTGTCAATATCGGAGACTTCGGCAAGTCTACCGGTGAGACTTTCTTCGATTTGGTGAAGGCGCTGGACGAGGTGGAAGGCATTGAGCGTTACCGCATATCCTCCATCGAGCCGAATCTGCTGACAGATGAAATCATAGAATACGTGTCCCGTTCCCGGCGTTTCATGCCTCATTTCCATATACCGCTGCAGTCGGGCAGTGACGAGGTGCTGAAGCTGATGCGACGCCGTTACGATACCGCCTTGTTTGCCTCGAAGATAAAGAAGATAAAGGAAGTGATGCCCGATTCCTTTATAGGGGTAGACGTGATTGTGGGTACCCGTGGAGAGACGGAGGAGTATTTCGGGCAGGCTTATGAGTTTATCAAGAGCCTGGACGTGACGCAGCTCCATGTCTTCAGCTATTCGGAGCGTCCCGGCACGCAGGCCTTGAAGATAGACCACGTGGTGGCACCCGAAGAAAAGCACCGCAGGAGCCAGCAATTGCTGGAGCTTTCGGACGAAAAGACCCGTGCTTTTTATGCGCGCCATATCGGGCAGACGATGCCGGTGTTGCTGGAACGTCCCAAACCCGGACTGCCGATGCACGGCTTCACTCCCAATTATATCCGTGTGGAAGTCCCTCATGATGCTGCCTTGGACAACCAGCTCGTGTCTGTGCGCCTGGGCGATTTCAATGCCGACGGCACTGCACTCTTGGGAGCAATAGAATGAGGAATGCCGCCTTTGCAACAAATAACTCATAACTTATAACTCATAACTGACGAAGTGAAATCAAAAATTGTCTATTGGCTGACTTATGCGGGCATGTGGCTTGTGGCACTTCTGCCTTTCCGGGCGCTTTATGTGTTGTCCGACGGGCTGTACTTCCTGATGCGCCACGTCGTGCATTATCGGAAGAAAGTCGTTCGCCGCAACCTTCGCAATTCCTTTCCGGAGAAGTCGGAAACCGAATTGATGGAGATAGAGCGCAAGTTCTACCATTATATCTGCGACTATATGCTGGAAGAGGTGAAGATGCTGCGCATGTCTTTCGAGGAGCTCTGCCGCCGGATGAAGTATGATAATAAGGAAGAATACCTTGCCATGATAGAGAAGCATGGAGGCATTGTACTGTTGATTCCCCATTATGCCAATTTTGAGTGGATTATAGGCATGGGGGCCATCATGCATCCGGGCGACATCCCGGTGCAGGTGTACAAACCGCTAAGCAATAAGTATCTGGACGAGATGTTTAAGCATATCCGCGCCCGGTTCGGAGGATACAATGTGGCGAAACATTCCACGGCACGCGAAGTGATAAAGCTTCGCCGTGAAGGCAGGCGGATAGCCATCGGCCTGATTACAGACCAGTCGCCCAACCGCAGCGAGGCCCATTATTGGACCACTTTCTTGAATCAGGACACCGTGTTCATGGATGGCGCCGAGCGCATTGCCAAGCTGATGGACTTCCCCGTCTTTTATTGTGAATTGGAACGGACATCCAGGGGATATTGCAAAGTGCTCTTCGATTTGGTTACCGAAACTCCCAAGCAGACGGCGGATGGCGAGATAACCGAGTGCTTCGCCCGTCGTCTGGAGCAGACCATCCGGCGCGAACCGGCTTATTGGTTCTGGTCTCATAAACGCTGGAAAAATAAACGAAAAGAATCTGTGCAACATGGATAAGATTGCTGTTGTCATATTGAATTGGAACGGATGTGATATGCTCCGTTCCTTCCTTCCCTCTGTTGTGCGTTTTTCGGAGGCGGATGGTGCTGTGGTGTATGTGGCGGACAATGGCTCTACGGATGCTTCCGTGGCAATGCTCCGTCGCGAGTTTCCTTCTGTGCACTTGATTCTGCTGGAAGAGAACCACGGTTTTGCCGACGGATACAATCTAGCATTGAAGCAGGTGGAGGCAGAATATGTAGTGCTGCTCAATTCCGATGTAGAGGTCACCGAGCACTGGCTTGTCCCGTTGGCAGAGTATATGGATGCCTATCCGGAGACGGCCGCTTGCCAGCCGAAGATACGCAGTTGGCGTAACAAGGGGCAGTTTGAGTATGCCGGAGCTGCGGGAGGTTTCATCGACCGCTATGGCTATCCCTTCTGCCGCGGCCGTATTATGGGCGTGGTAGAAGAGGACAAGGGGCAATACGACACGGTGATACCCATTTTCTGGGCTACGGGGGCGGCTCTGTTCATCCGTCTGGCAGACTACCGGGAAGCGGGTGGGCTGGACGGACGTTTTTTTGCCCACATGGAGGAGATAGATTTATGTTGGCGGCTTCGTGCCCGTGGCAGACAGTTGGCATGTATACCGCAGAGTGTGGTATTTCATGTGGGAGGGGCCACTTTGAAGAAGGAGAATCCGCGCAAGACCTTCCTCAATTTTCGTAATAACCTTGTCATGCTTTATAAGAATCTGCCGCAGGAGGACTTGGCGTCCGTGATGCGTGTACGTGCGGTGCTCGATTATGTGGCTGCGTTCAGTTTCATGCTGAAAGGCCAGTTACCCAATGCTTTGGCCGTATTCCGTGCGCGCCGTGCCTACCACTCCCTCCGCACTTCATTAGCAGCGTCCCGCAAAGAGAATCTGAAAAAAACTACGCTTGCCGTAATACCGGAACGGACAAAAAACAGTATATTGGCGCAGTTTTATCTGCATGGAAAGAAATTCTTTTCCCAATTGTAGGAACTGTTGCCTTTTATAATTGTTCAATCTATTAAAGGTTTTGAATTATGGAAAAACTAGTTAGAAAAATCGGATTAGTGGCACACGACGCCATGAAGAAAGACCTCATCGAGTGGGTACTGTGGAACTCGGAATTGCTGATGGGGCATAAATTCTATTGTACGGGCACCACGGGTACCCTTATCCTCGAAGCCCTCCGGGAGAAACATCCTGATGTGGAGTGGGATTTCACTATCCTTAAATCCGGTCCTTTGGGCGGTGACCAGCAGATGGGCTCGCGCATTGTGGACGGAGAGATTGACTATCTTTTCTTTTTCACCGACCCGATGACCCTTCAGCCGCACGATACGGATGTGAAGGCGTTGACCCGCCTTGCCGGTGTGGAGAACATCGTGTTCTGCTGTAACCGCAGTACGGCAGACCATATCATTTCCAGCCCGTTGTTTGTCGACCCGACGTATGAACGCACTGTTCCCGATTACAGCAACTACACCAAGCGGTTTGCAAATAAGCCGGTGGTGGCCGAAGCGGTGGAATCGGCAAAGAAGCGGAAACGGAAAAAATAAGGATGAAACTCGGTTCTACTGGGCATTCTTAATCTATCGCTACCCTTCGTTCATGGACAGCCCACACTGGTGCGATAACCCACCCTTGCCGTTTGAAGTCATAGAGTTGCACAATAATGGTGTTGGTGAATCTGCCCATTCTATGTCGTTGAGGTATTGGTAGGGGAAGCGGAACTCTGTGAGGTTTATTTTCAATAGTTCATTCCTTCTGAAGTCTGCATAGTTGTATGGGTTTGTAAAGTCGTAAGGGGTGGGCAGGTAGAGGGCATTTCTCCAATGAAACTCGGAGCTGTATTTGATAGCAAGCGGCCGGTAGCAGGAAGAGAGCGACGATGGGGAGTAATGCCAGTCGTCGTATAGCGTTTCTCATTGACTTTTTGTTGATGATGGGGCAAAGGTACGGAATATTGGTATCAATGGTTGTATTCTACGGCAGAAAAGTTGCTGCATGCTCACTGCAGAACTTCTGTATACATTTTGCAGTGCTACTGCATATCTGTTGCAGCGTCACTGCAAAGCTGTTGCAGTACTACTGCAAATATATGTGCAGTGTTACTGCAAACCGTTTGCAGCGCCACTGCAAAAAGCATGCAGTGTCTTTGCAGTGGGAAGTGTCTGTGTATCAATAGTGAATGGGGTGATTCGGCAATCTGTCATTCTCCGCGGCGTTGGCATATTTCCACTCCTGCAGCCTCTATATCCGCGCCCATCGGTGGATTGCGCTTTGCCAGCTTGAGGGTTATTTCCTCTATCTGTGGGAAGTCGTGGAACAATCGGTTTATAATTCGCCCGCATACATGTTCCAATAGTTTGGAAGGAATGTCCATCTCTGCCTTCACAGCTGTATGTACATCGGCATAGCTCACGGTGTCGGCTACGTCGTCCGTTTCTGCCGCACGCCGGATATCAACTTGCAGGCGCAGGCTGACGGTAAACTCATTGCCTACCACGGTTTCTTGTTCACCCACGCCGTGATGGGCGAAGAAGCGAAGCGTGTCAAGGAAAATATAACTGGTCATTACTTGTAGATTGTTTTCTGCAAACTTACTGATATTTTGTGGTACGGGCAAATCAGTATCCGGTTATTACGATTCAGGTTGCGGATTGTATTCTGTAAAATATAAAAATAGCGCGAAATTGTTTTTTATAGAATACAATTATGTGAGGGTCGGAATAAACTTATCGAACTATTTTAGGCACGGAATTATACGAGTTATCACGGTTGCTTTCAATATTATCCGTGATTGTCCATGTAATCCGTGCCTAAAATAATACTTTGCTAAGAATCCTTTCTTATCTTCCGGTGCTTTCTATCATGCACCTTATTTTCTCGTTCAAGCTTTCTGCCTTCATCAGTTGTTCCAGTGTCAGGTGCATGCGCCAGCGCCAGTAGTGCCGCGGGTTGGCAGGAATATTGATGCGTTCTTCCTGCACGTTCGGGTTGCGCCATTTGCCGTCCATGGACATCCAGTCTTGCAGGGAGAGGATGCAGAGGATGGAGTTGCTATGGAGGTGATTGCGAACCACTTCTTCGCAGAGCTCCGGCGTGGCCGTTGCCGGTGCGGCACCGTAGTGCCCGAGCATGGTGTTGTAGTAACGCTGCGTCTGTTGGAAGTCTTCTTCCCACCAGCCGCGCAGGGTAGACATGTCGTGCGTGGAGATGGTGCAGACCGAACGGTATGGATACCAGTCTGTGTGGCCGAATTCTTGTTTCGGGTCTTTCGGCATACGTTGTATCTCCAGGGAAAGGATACGCAGGTCGTTCATCACCCATGCCACGCAATCGGGAATCATGCCTAAGTCCTCACCGCATACCAGCATGCGCGTGGACTGTGTCAGTTGCGGCAGTTTCTTCATGGCTTGCTGTCCCCAGAAGTCGTTGTGGCGGTGATAGTAGTACTGGTCATACAGCCGGTTGAAGGCAGCCTTTTCCCAATCGTTCAGTGCGCGGTAGATGTAGTCGTGCTGCACGCCGATGCGCGGATGGTATTCGTGCGGATTGTTGCGGTCGGGCACGAACAGCACATCGCTGATAAGGGCGTAAAGCCCGTCACGAATCCAGATGCTGTCATCGTCCGTTTTTCCGGCAAAGTAGGCTTCCACCTTGCGCTGGGTGTCGAACTCGGGACGCATGCGGTAAACCTCCCACGTGTCTGTCGGCTCTATGAAGGTCTGCTTCACATAGTCTGTATGCGGGCCGAAGATTTGTCCGAGGAAGTACTCATGGATATAGGGCTTCAGGAAGAAGTCTTCGCGGAATGCCAGCCCGTAGCTTTCTATCTCCTCGCGCGTCATGGGCAGGGCGGGGACGAATTGTCCCAACAGCCCGTGTACGGCGTGCATCGGTATCTCCCAAATGCGGAAGAAGCCGAGGATGTGGTCTATGCGGTAGGCATCGAAGTATTCTGCCATTTTGTGGAAACGTTTCATCCACCAGGCATAACCGTCTTTTTCCATGACATCCCAGTTGTAGGTGGGGAGGCCCCAGTTCTGTCCGTTCACGGAGAAGTCGTCGGGCGGTGCACCGGCTTGGCCGTTCAGGTTGAAGTAGTGGGGTTCCTTCCAGGCTTCCACACTGTTGCGGCTGATGCCGATGGGGATGTCGCCTTTCAGCACTACGCCGTTGGCGCGCGCATGTTCGGTGGCGGCAAGCAGTTGCAGGTGCAGATTGAACTGGATGTAGTAGTAGATGGCAATATGCGGATAGTCGGCAGAGTCCGGCCGGCACAATGTCTCTATCTCCTTGGCATCGTAGGTGGCATACTTGGGCCACTCGCGGAAATTCGGGGTCTTGTAGGCATCACGCAGGTAGCTGAAGACGGCATATGGCTGCAACCATTCCTTGTTGGCTTCGTAGAAATTACGGAAAGCATCCGATGCCAGCACCTTTTCCCCTTCCTGCTTGAAGATGAGGTGGAAGTATTCCCACTTTGTCTTGTTCACAGCTTCGTAGTCCACGGCGGGCAGGGCATTCAGTTCCTTCTGGCGTTTGTTGAATTCGGCCATCACCTTCTTGTCCTTCAAGCTGCCCAACTGCTTCAGGTCGGCGTACATGGGATGGAAGGCATAGATGGAGATGCTACTGTAAGGGTAGGAGTCTGTCCAGGTATGCGTCATGGTAGTGTCGTTGATGGGCAGAATCTGCACCGCCTTCTGATTGGTGGCAACTGCCCAGTCAATCATGCGCTTCAAGTCGCCGAAATCGCCTACACCGAAGCTTTTCTCGGAGCGCAGGGAGAATACGGGTACGGCTACTCCGGAACCTTTCCATGCAGGAAGATTGAAGTATACATAACGGTCGCCGACAGCCAGCGTTTCGTTGGCGGCTATCTGCGGGTCGGCCATATAGCGGTTGGGATTGTTCTCCCAGGCCACGGCACGGCGCTCTTTCTTGTTGTAAAGGACGAATTTATACTCCAGCGGGAAGCTGATTTTGCCGGCATCCACTTCTACCTGCCATTCGGGGAAGTCGATGTCGCTCATAAGGGCAGCTTTGTCCGGGTTCCAGTCACCCAGCGCCTTCTGGTTTCCGCAGAGTGCCAGGCAATGGTCACTGTCTATGCAGGGGGCGTACGCCTTTATCAGCAACCCCTTTTTGTAGCTTTTCGGGGCGGCACTGCGTTCGCGATGCGCCAGCAGGGATTCTGTGAAAGCGGATGTATAAAAATACTGCTGCTCGGGCAGATTCTTCCAACAATCTTCTATGCGGTAAACTTTCTTCGGATTGTCTGCAACGTGCAGGATGCGTGGCAGGCTGTTCCACTCTGTCCGTATGGTTCTGCCATCTCGATAGATGTGGTAACTGTATTCGACGCTTCCATTACCGGGAATCTGGATATCCACTTCCGCGGTCCAGTGAATGCCGTCTACAGTGTGCAGGGGGGTGGCTTTGTTGGGCTGGTTGTTGCCAAGTTCCGGGATGGAACCCAGGACTCTGACTTCTTCACCCCAGCTGGTGCGATACTCGATATTGAATATTAGTGTCATATTATATTAGATTTAGAAATAGCAATAGCTGCAATGATTATGCAAGTATAGAAATTATTCCTCATAATCATGCAGCTACCGTTATCTAAGTCATTTAAATTCCTATGCAAACGTTTGTGCTTGCCGTGGGATTATCCACAGCGAGAAGCTCCGCACGTCTTGCAGATGAGGCAACCTTCTTGGTAAACCAGTGTTTCGTTACCGCAGTTGGGGCATTTCTTGCCTTTGGCTTCCGTGCCGTCCTGGATGTATTTCTTCAGGGCGCGTTCCACACCGTTCTTCCAGGTGTTGATGTTTTCGCTGTCCAGTTGCAGTGAACCTACCAGCTTGATGACCTGCTCGATAGGCATGCGGTAGCGCAATACACCGGAAATCAGCTTGGCATAGTTCCAATACTCTTTGTTGAACTTCTCGGACAGACCCTCGATGGTGACTTTGTATCCGCGCTTGTTCTCGAACTGGAAGTCGTAACGCTTGTTTCCGTGCTCATCCACATTCTTGATGATGTGGCCCGACACCACATTCTTCGGCAGGATGATGCCTTCATCATCATCCAGCACACCGGTGAATATTTCGTAGGGATGATTGTCCAGCAAGCCGACGAATGCCACCCATTTCTCCTTGTTGTTCTGGAAGCGGACAACGTCTGCATCCAATATTCTAGGACGTGTTTCAACGACCGTAGGCGGTTTGCACGGGGGAAGTTCGGACTTCTTGTCACTCTTGGTAGAGATGAGCACGCCGGAACGCGAACCGTCGCGGTAAACCGTACAGCCCTTGCAGCCGGATTTCCATGCTTCTACATACAGACGGTTCACGAGGTCTTCGTCTACGTCGTTCGGCAGGTTGATGGTTACGCTGATAGAGTGATCCACCCATTTTTGGATACGTCCCTGCATCTTGACTTTCATCAGCCAGTCCACGTCGTTGGAGGTTGCTTTATAATAAGGTGATTTCTCTACCAGGGCATCCACTTCTTCCTGCGTGTAGCGTTTGGCGGGGTTGTATCCTTGTGCTTCCATCCAAGTCACGAACTTGGGGTGGAACACGATATATTCTTCAAAGGCATCTCCGGTTTCGTCGATGAAGTCCACATGGACGTTCGTATCGTTGGGATTCACTTTGCGGCGGCGCTTGTACACGGGCAGGAATACGGGCTCGATACCGGAGGTGGTTTGAGTCATCAGGCTGGTGGTGCCGGTTGGGGCGATGGTCAGACAGGCAATGTTGCGGCGTCCGTACTTCTTCATCTCCTCGTACATTTCCGGGTCAGCTTCACGCAGGCGGTTGATGAACGGGTTGTTCTTTTCGCGTTCTGTATCGTACACCTCGAATGCGCCGCGCTCTTTGGCCATTTCTATGGAGGAGCGATAGGCGTTGAGTGCCACCGTCTTGTGTACTTGCTCCGAGAATTCGGTTGCCTCTTCAGTGCCATAACGCAATCCCAGGGCGGCAAGCATGTCGCCTTCTGCCGTGATGCCTACACCGGTACGGCGGCCTTGGGCGCTTTTCTTGTAAATCTTCTGCCACAAAACGCGTTCTGTATGTTTCACGTCTTCACTTTCGGGGTCGGCATCTATCTTGCTCATGATGCGTTCTATCTTTTCCAGCTCAAGGTCGATGATGTCGTCCATGATGCGTTGGGCCAAAGCTACATGCTTCTTGAATAGCTCAAAGTCAAAGTAGGCGTCCGGCTTGAACGGATTGACCACGTATGAGTAAAGGTTGATGGCGAGCAGACGGCAGGAGTCGTACGGGCACAGTGGAATTTCGCCGCATGGATTGGTGGATACGGTACGGTAGCCCAGGTCTGCATAGCAGTCGGGCACGGATTCCTTTAATATGGTATCCCAGAACAATACACCGGGTTCTGCCGATTTCCATGCATTGTGCACAATCTTTTTCCATAATGCGGATGCGTCAATGTCTTTTTGAAATGCCGGCTCTGTGGCGTCAATCGGATATTGCTGTGTATATGGTTTGCCTTCGATGGCGGCCTGCATGAAGTCGTCGGTCAGTTTTACGGAAACGTTGGCTCCGGTCACTTTGCCCTCAGTCATCTTGGCATCGATGAAGGCTTCCGAGTCGGGGTGTTTGATGGATACGCTGAGCATCAGTGCGCCGCGGCGTCCATCTTGAGCTACTTCGCGTGTAGAGTTTGAATAGCGTTCCATGAAGGGAACCAAGCCGGTGGAGGTCAGTGCCGAGTTCTTTACCGGTGAACCTTTCGGACGGATATGGGATAAGTCGTGTCCCACGCCGCCACGGCGTTTCATCAGCTGTACTTGTTCTTCGTCTATCTTGAAGATGGCACCATAAGAATCCGCTTCGCCGTCCACACCGATAACAAAGCAGTTGGACAGAGAGGCTACCTGATAGTTGTTTCCGATTCCGGTCATCGGGCTTCCTTGCGGAACAATGTACTTGAAGTGGTCGAGTAAGCCGAAAAGTTCCTCTGAACTTAATGGATTGGGGTACTTGGCCTCAATGCGGGCTACCTCATTGGCTATTCGCCAATGCATGTCTTCCGGAGACTTTTCGTAAATATTTCCGAAAGAATCTTTGACTGCATATTTGTTTACCCAAACTCTGGCAGCCAACTCGTCGCCTTGGAAGTATTTTAAAGATTCTCCGTAGGCTTCGTCATAAGAATAATTTTTCTTTTCCACAATGTTGTATCTCTTAGGATTAGTTACAAATAAGTAAAGTTGTAGAAGTTGTACTTATCGTTAACAAATGCATTTGCAAAGCTATGAATGTTTTTCAACTTGGCAAAATTAAAATGAATGTTTTTATCAACCGATGTATAGTTTTCTATTGATTGCTATTAATTTATTGGTTTATAATGTTTTAATGATTTGAGTAAACGAATAAGTTTTCCAAAATGGAATTTATTAACAACTTGTTGGGCTGAAAGGTTCTCGGTTTAGTCGAACATAAGGTTACTTTTATCTGCTCGTAGAGATAATAATTGTTCATTTCTTGTTGAAAAGATGTATTTTATTCCGGATATATGATGATAAAAAAAGTGTGAACTCTTGAATGAATTGTTCGTGGATTACATTATCTTTGCAAAAAAAGAAAGAATGGAAAGCTTGAAACAAAGGAGAACAATCCGAAAATACCAGCAGAAGGATATTTCTGCTGATTTGTTAAATGATTTGCTTGAAACCTCTTTCCGGGCTTCTACAGTCGGGAACATGCAGGTTTATAGTGTGATTGTGACGCGTGATGCAGAGCGTAAAGCCAAACTGGCGCCTGCACATTTCAATCAGCCGATGGTTCGGACGGCGCCGGTAGTGCTTACTTTCTGCATAGATTTGCGCCGCTTCAGCAAGTGGTGTGAGCAACGTAAGGCTGAGCCGGGATACAACAACTTTGAGTGGTTTGTGACGGGGGCTGTCGATACCTTGCTGGTGGCACAGACTTTTTGTGTGGCTGCCGAGGAGAAGGGGTTGGGCATTTGCTATCTGGGAACTACCACTTACAACCCTCAGATGATTGTCGAAGCGTTGGAGTTACCGGAATTGGTGTTTCCCATCACGACAGTCACAGTGGGATGGCCTGCCGAACAGCCGGAACAAGTGGACCGTTTGCCGCTGGAGGCCATTGTACACGAAGAGGTTTATCATGATTATACTCCTCAGGACATTGACCGGTTGTATGCCTATAAAGAATCGCTTCCTGAGAACAAGCAGTTCATCTTGGAGAACAATAAGGAAACGCTGGCGCAGGTCTTTACAGATGTGCGTTATACGAAGAAAGACAGTGAGGCAATGTCGGAGAATCTTTGGAAGATAATGAAAAAGCAGGGATTTTGAAAATTAAGGATTAGGGATAAGGGATAAGGGGTTAAGCTAATGCATACTTAGCTGCATTTAATCCCTTATCCTTTATTCTTATCCTTTTTTCAGTGCGGCTTGAATCTCGTCGATTTCCGCACGGAATGATTTGTCCACCTCTTTCAGTTCTTTGATGGTTTTACATGCATGCAATACGGTGGCATGGTCTTTATGTCCAATTAGCGCACCGATTTTTGCAGTAGAGAAGTCTGTATGGTTTTTGGCTAAATACATGGCTATTTGTCGTGCTTGCACCACTTCCCGCTTTCTGGATTTTGTGTGGATGGTGGCAGTTTCCAATCCGAAGTGCTTGCATACGGTGTTGATGATTTCATCGACAGTCACTGCCTTGCTTTCGCTGTTCACTACCTTGCGGACGATACGTTGCGTCAGTTCCAGGTCTATTTCTTTATTGTATATGGTGGAATGCGCCATAATGGAAATGACGATGCCCTCCAGGTCACGTACACTGTCGCCCACGTTCTCTGCAATATAGTCAATCACTTCCTGGGGGAACTGCAGGCCGTCACGGTGTATCTTGTTGCGCAGAATGTTCTTGCGGAGTTCTACGGTAGGTTTCTCCAGCTCAGCCACCATTCCCCATTTAAAACGTGTAATCAGACGCTCTTCCATGCCCTGCAGCAATACCGGTGCACGGTCGGAGGTAAGGATAAGTTGCTTGCCGTTCTGATGCAGATGGTTGAAGATATGGAAGAATGTATTCTGCGTCTTGGTCACGCCGGCAAATTCCTGAATATCATCAATGATTAGAATATCAATGGTCTGGTAGAAGTTGATGAAGTCGTTAGTCGTATTGTTACGTACGGAATCGGTGTATTGCACTTGGAATAGGTGTGCAGATACATACAATACCCTTTTCTCCGGGTATAGTTCCTTGATTTTGGTTCCGATAGCATTGGCAAGATGGGTTTTGCCTACACCTGATGCTCCGTATAGGAACAGCGGATTGAAGATTGTTTTAGCCGGATTGAGAGCGACAGCTTCTGCAACGCTGCGCGACAGCTTGTTGCTGTAACCTTCGATGAAGGTTTCAAAGTTGTATTCTGGATTAAGGTGCGGGTCAAGTTCGGGGACGGGAATCTGCGGAATCCTTTTGTCCATCACTTGTTTTTGCGGTATGATGGTGCGCTGTGTAGACTCCAGGTCGACGGTTTTCCGCGAGCTCTTGTCCACCATTACGTTGTACATCAATTTAGTTCCCTCACCAATGACCTTATAGAGAGTCTTGCGCAACAAATCAACAAATTTGTCCTCCAAAAACTCATAGAAGAACTGGCTGGGCACTTGTACGACCAGCGTTTTGTCTTCATATTTTAAAGGTATGATGGGAAGAAACCATGTTTTGTATGTCTGCTCCGGAACATTGTCTCTGATGATTTCAAGACAGCGGTTCCACAGCCCGACATGATCTATTTCACTCATAACGGCTATAAATACATTTATTAATTAAGCATAACTTCTACGATTGCAAAATTGGCAATCTTATTCGAGAAAAACAAATCCTTTTTTTCTTGCGTTTTTAGGGAAAGTAATAAGCTCTTTACTTTCAGCTACTTATCGGTTACTATGAGTATACTCCTTATATAAGGTGTCTTGCATTTATCTAATACTTTGTCATATAGTGGTTTATGTAGCTTTGCGTCTCTTGTTTTCCTTCTGTGCCCAGAGCAGGAAAAAGCCCTTTTTCGCTCCTTGTATAGAGCAAATGAGGGCTTTCCTTTTAATTCCTTTATAGACTTATTATTTAGACAAAATCTATATAACGTCCATCTTTTACTTATCTTTCTTGCCGAATAGGGAGAAATGGACGTATCGTTTCGGATGCGATTTCAAGTCTTCCAATAAACTTGCTGCGTTGGCAGTGGTGGCGTTCAGATTATTATATAGAGAAGGGTCGTTTAGCAAAAGTCCGACGGTATTGTCTTTCTGGTTCAATTTGTCTGTAATCATTTTTACATTGTTCAAAGTTGCGTCTACCTTTTGCATGGCGGCAGCATAATCTATCTCCTTTAAGTTGTTGGAAATGAGTGCAAAGTTGTCTCCAATGGTATTGAGCTTGCCGGTCAGTTGTGGAATATCATCCTTCATTAGAGTTTGCAATTGGCGGCTTGTGACGGCCATACTTGCTGTTAAATCTTGTACGTTATGCAAGGTTGCAGGGATGGCGGGGTCGGCTAGTATGACATTTAAGGATGCGAGGATGGAATCCAGCTTGGGCAGCATCTTCTCTACTTGCGGCATCATGGTGGCAACTTTTTCCATCATTCCGTTGTTCAGCACGCCGGGGATTGTGTCTCCAATCTGGTATTTCTCCCGTGGATTATTGGCAAGCAGCAGGTTCATCTTTACGCCGCCAAGCATTTCGGCTGCCAGTTCTGCCGTACTTCCTTTGGGAATGCGTAGCTCTGGGTCAACATCTATTTCGGCAACGACTTTGCCCGGTTGGGTATAGTCGTAGTACAAGTCGCGGACAATACCCACGCGGAAGCCGTCGGCAAAGACCGGGCTGGATTTTGTCAGTCCATTGACATTCTGGAATTTTACGTAGAAATAGCTGGAGGGCTTGAACATATTTATCCCTTTCAGGTAGTTGATGCCGTATACCAATATGCAAAGTGCAGCTATGCCTGCTATTCCTATTCTAACTTCTTTTGTAATATACTTCATGATGTATCTTTTGTTATTTATTTCTGTTCTTTTTAAATTCGCTGATGGCTGTGTTGACGTTTATCTTTTCTCCATTCTTGAACGCAATGATGAATGCGTCCTTGAATTTGTCCGTAATGCTACGTTTGCTGCGCAGCACCTTGTTGTAATCGGGTGATGCGCCGTACGTATATTTGTAGATTCCGCCTTCTTTATAATAATCCACGTCTTTCAGTCCTTTCAGTCTTTTGTCATTCTTGGCCAGAGGACGTGAAGAAGTGAGTATCTGTATCTTAAACACGATGCCGCTCTGTTCTGTTTGGGAAACGGCTGCATTTTCTGACCTTTGCGGGCGTTGGGCAGCTTGGTTACTCTCCGCTTGAGGTGCATTTTTCTTTTCCGGTGTCGCTGTAGCTGCGTTGCCTTCTTCTTGAACGGGCTCGGGTACATCCTCCGGAAGAATGGTATTGCTGCTTCCGTTCAACCGGATTTCCTGCTCGCGCTTATAGGTGAGGAAAGCGCGGAAGATACCGTTGGCAAGTGAGGTGGTTCCTGCTTCAGTGTTCAGGTACCGTTCCTCTTCCGGTGTGGAGATGAATCCGAGTTCCACCAGTATGCTTGGCATGGCACTGGCCTTCAATACCAGAAAACCTGCCTGGTGCACGCCCCGATCTGTACGTTTGCAGGTTTGGCGGAAATGCTTTTGTACGAGGGAGGCGAGGTGCACACTCTGTGACATGTATTTGTCTTGCATGAATTCGAAGATGATGTAGGACTCTGCCGAGTTGGGATTGAAGCCGGCATACCGCGTCTTGTAGTCGCTTTCGTAGAGGATAACGGCATTTTCGCGCTTGGCTACTTCCAGATTGGCATCCGATTTTGCCAGACCCAGTGTCCAGGTGGAGGCTCCTTTGGCCGTCCGGTTTTTGGCCAGGGCATTGGTATGTATGGAGATGAACAAATCAGCTTTGGCGTTATTGGCAATTTCAGCGCGCCGGTCCAGGGGGATGAATATGTCCCGGTCCCGCGTATAGATAACTTTTACATCAGGGCAGTTCTTCTTGATTTGTTTGCCAAGTTTGAGTGCTACATTCAGGTTGATATTCTTCTCTTTGGAAATTTTTCCCACTGCACCCGGGTCGTGTCCACCGTGTCCGGGGTCTATAACGACAACAAAGTCTTTCGCTTCAGCGCTGCTACTGCAAAAGGGGGAGATAAGCAGCCCTAAGCATATACTTATATATAATATGTATCGTCTGTATAGTTTCATATAATTGTAGCAAAGACAATGCTTCCTTTTCGCTTGGCAAATGTAGTGGAAATTTATAGAAAACTAATGGATTATGTTCAGTTTTATTGTTCTTCTTCTCATTTTTAGTGTAATTAATGTCTGTGTTTGAGTAATTAGTGGCTCAATGTATTGATAATATGCGTAACTTTGCGGCAGATAATTAAAATAGCAAATCAAGTATGCTGGTTCGTTTTATAAAGAACTGGACGTTGCCTTTGGCAATGCTTGCCGGTACTTTGGGATATTTCTTTTTTGCAGACATTCCTTTTGTGGCGCCTGCCAAACCTTATGTGAATGTGTTAGTGGCTTTCCTGACTCCACTTTTGATTTTTTCCCAACTTCTGCTCACTTTCTGTAAGGTGGAGGTGCATGAACTGAAACCCAAATCGTGGCATGGATGGTTACTGCTGTTCCAGACGGTTTCTTGCTTGATTGTTGCGGTATTGTTGGTGTGTTGCCCTATGGAGGAGGTCTACCGGGAAGTGTTTGAAGGTGCAATGGTCTGTCTCATTTGTCCTACTGCAACCGCTGCGGCTGTCATTACCGGTAAACTGGGTGGAAGCGCATCCAGCCTGACGACCTATACGTTGTTGTCCAATCTTCTGGCGGCTGTGGCTGTTCCTTTGGTTTTCCCGTTGGTGGAGCCTCATGCTGACATTACTTTTTTTGTTGCATTCCTGAAAATTCTGAGTAAAGTCTTTCCATTGCTGCTTTGTCCTTTCTTGCTGGCATGGTTTCTGCGTGCGTTTGTGCCGAAGGTGCATCATTTTCTGTTGGGTTTCCATGATGCAGCCTTCTATTTGTGGGCGGTAGCTCTTGCCATTGTCTCAGGGCAGACGGTACGTTCATTGGTCAATAGTGATGCACCGGTATTTGTTGAACTGCTGATAGCCCTGGCGGGACTGATAACCTGCTGTATACAATTCTATTTGGGAAAGAGAATCGGCGGTCATTATGGTGAGCGCATCAGTGGAGGGCAGGCGCTGGGGCAAAAGAATACGGTGCTTGCCATCTGGATGGCATATACTTATCTTAATCCGTTATCTTCCGTCGGTCCGGGATCGTATGTGCTGTGGCAGAATATAATCAATAGTTATCAGCTGTGGAAGAAAAGGAAAAATGAGACGGAATAACTGCTGAGTATTTTACATCTTATTTGCTTTATGGACATAGAGGGCGGTTGCAACAATTATCAGTACAAATGCCATAATGAGGAATATTATCCGGATAAGGCGATGTTTTGAAAATAGGTTGGCCATGCAGGCAGAAGCCACGCTGAAACGGGCTATTATAGAATCAATTGTGACGTTTTCGAAAAAGACTGATGCAATACTCCATAGTGCAATAATGGTTAATATAGCATTGGCTGAT
Source organism: Bacteroides sp. AF34-31BH (assembly GCF_003602795.1). Lineage (NCBI taxonomy): Bacteria > Pseudomonadati > Bacteroidota > Bacteroidia > Bacteroidales > Bacteroidaceae > Bacteroides > Bacteroides sp. AF34-31BH. Next base: position 571,233 of record NZ_QTLV01000001.1, on the reverse strand, counting down.
AAACAAAGAATTTTATCAAGTGGCATTCTAAATACTTTTCTTGTTCTCATATATAGGACTCTATGTTTTAACTCCTTTCATTCTTGCTTTTCGCTGAATCAGCCAAAGGATAGGGCAAAGATAAAAGAGAACTTCCTGACAGAATCAATATTGTCTTGGAATATTGTTAAATGGTTGAATTTCTAAACCTATGTTTATTCTTTGCTGTCAAAGCTCTGTTTGTGTCTGATGCGGCTCATGTGAATAGGGGTTATTTTCAAGTAAGACGCAATTTCTTTTAGGGGTACCATTTGTAGGATTTCTGGACATTTTTTAAGAAGTTGGAGATAGCGTTCTTCCGATGTAAATCTGAACAAATCCAAGTAACGTGAATACGACTGAAAAAATAATTGTTCGGCTGCAATACGGGCTATTCGTTGATTTTCTTTGTTCTCTTCAAATTCTTGTAGAAGTAATTCGGAAGAACAGATGTAGATTCTACATGGGGTTATTGCTTGTATATTCAATTCAGATTTTATGTTATATAAACAATTGGGATAATCAGAGATAAATTCATTGGCAAAAGAAAAACCTACATTATATGTTTTGTTTTCAGTTTGGTTGATGCAGGTATATTTGATTACACCGGATACAATAAATCCGAAGAAAGAACCGACTTCTCCCTCTCGGAGGATAAACTCATTTCTTTTATAATACCGTAGTTCTCCGTTTCTTAAACACAGTTCCCTAAAAAAGTCAGTGTCTATATTGCCCATGTATGAATTAAAATCTGTCATTTACAACACATGTTTTTCGAAAGGTACAAAATTATTGTTTTATTCCTGATTTTCTGTCATTGTTGGTAAGTTGGTTGTGGATTCTCTTATTATAATACTTTAAAAATTTAACTTCACCTACGTTTTTTAAAAGCTTTTGGTTTTCAATGAAGTTTTGTCCGTATTTTAGCCAACGTTTGGTAAATCTTTTGAATTTAGTACATGGGAAATCAGAACATTGGAAACAATGTGTTATTCCTTTTTCCAAGCAACATAAATGGAATGTTTTACATTTTTCACAGCGAGAACCATTCTGTTCTGCTCCTTTGCAGGGACTTTTTTCTCTTGTGTATATGGGACAACCACCACAAAAGACACCACAAGCAGGAATACGTCCGTTATACGATTTCATTCAGCCAGCCTTTTCGCCATCCAAAAATTGGTGAGATAAAGTTGGTTGGCTTTGCGTTTCTGTTCCACTTCTACTATATAGCCTCTTTTCTCAAAGAATGGACGGGCTGTCAGGCTTACTTCTGATGTAATTCGCATGATTCCTGTTGCGGTTGCATACCGTTCTATCTCATTTAGAAGTATGGTAGCAATGCCTTTACCTTGAAAATCTTTATGAACAAACATAGAATGCAGATATCCTTGGTGGGTAATGGATGAAAAGCCGACAATCTGTGACTGTTGATTGGTTGCCACAATAAAATAATGTGTCTTAATCATGTCTTTTATGTGGGAGAGGTCGTTTCCACACGATGCCCAATCTGCCACTTCTGCTTCTGAATAGTCACGCTTGTTTATATGGAGGACTGTCTCTTGAAACAAACTCATAAGTTCAAGGGCATCAGACTGTTGGGCAATTCTAATTGTAAAATCTGTATTCATGTTTTTAAGTGCTAAAATATATGCTTTTAGATGTTCCATGTTTTAACAGAAAGTCTTTCAATGTATTTATTGTGTTTGCAAAGATAATCTTTTCATTTCTAATTTATTGGTTTAGGAAACCAAGTTGTTGATTCTCTGCTTCGAATATAAAAAGTATGCGAATTTTTTATGAAGCATGGGAATCTGCTTTCAATCGCCAGCCAATGGCTGATGAATTTAACCGGGTAGATTTCTTGCCAATCGGTTTCAGACCTGCTTATAAGAACAATTTATAACAAAGTACTCCCAATAAAAGCAAGACTAAAGCACATGCTGCAAGAATCGTCTTTGCCCTGAATAGATGTTCTTTATCTGATAATTCCTTTTCAGTAGTATTTCTTCGGATTTTTTCTATTTCCTCAATGGTTACATCGGCTCTCTCAGGACCTTTTCTGTCTACAAGGTATTTGTAGTGTTCCCGCATCCGTCCTCTGCTCAACTTGCGGAGAGCACGGTTCTCTTTATCCCTTTGTAGCATGTCATTGATGCAGCCTAATGTTCCCATAAGCAGATTTTTATCATGTGTAAGCAAAATGGTTTACTTGCACGTGTACTAAGATACGGCATTTATGTCGCTTTCGCAAGCGATTTTGTATTTTTTGATATAAACTGATGTGACGATACTATTTTGATAGTTATGTTAACTCATTGTCTGCCAGAGAGTAATTTTGCCAACCCATTGCCATGCTTTTGGCAAACTTTTGCCATGCCTATGGCAAAGTTTTGCCAACGCGGTGGCAAAGTCTTGCCAATAGGGTGGCAAAATCTTGCCAACTTGTCGGCAAGAAAGACACACACTGTTCCCTATACCTTTATTATAGTGTGATAGCGTGACAAGTGTTTTTCCTTTTTAAAACTTTTGTGTAGAATGATGATGGGCTTCTTTTATTCTGTTTTGCCGGACGGCATCAGCAGTTCTTCTTCATTGTAGCGCGGTCGGTCCTTCACCTCAATGTATATTTTACCGATGTATTCGCCTACAATCCCCAGCGACACAAGTATCACACCTCCTACCAGCCAGACGGAAATCATCAGTGATGACCATCCGGGGACGGCGTTATGCTGTGTGTAAGAGTGAAGTGTCCATCCGGTGACACATAGTGCCACAAGAATAAAGATGCAGCCTATCCAAAAAATCATACGGACCGGTTTGACGGAAAAGGAAGTGATACCGTCGATGGCAAAATTAAGCATCTTCCGGAAAGGATACTTTGATTCTCCGGCAAAACGCTTGTCACGATTGTAGTACACGCTGTCCGTCTGGTAGCCGATGAGGGGAACCAGCCCCCGAAGAAAAAGGTTGCGCTCGCGGAAGCGGCATAGGTGTTGTATAGCCCGCTGGCTCATCAGGCGGTAGTCGGCATGGTTGTAGACGGATTTTACCCCCATTGCCTTCATCAGCCGATAAAAGACCAAAGCGGTGTTGCGTTTGAAGAAAGTGTCGGTCTTCCGTTCTTTACGTACGCCATAAACGATGTCATTGCCCGCTTTATAGCTGTTTATCATGTCCGGAATCACCTGGATGTCATCTTGCAAGTCTGCATCAATGGAGATGGCTATCTCGCAACGCTCTTTTACTGCATTGAGTCCTGCCAGCAGGGCATTCTGGTGTCCTACGTTTCCTGCCAGGTTCAGTCCGCAGGCATAGGCCGTATTTTGGTGCAGTTCTTTGATGATAGCCCATGTCTGGTCGGTGCTTCCGTCGTTTACATATAATATATAGCTTTCCGGGGAAATTTGCCGGGCTTGTATCAGCCGGTCGAATAATTGGCTCAATCGTTTATGGGTTTCATGCAGCACTGCCTCTTCTTTGTAGCAAGGTACGACAACGGCGAGTATGGGAGAGTTTTCCATCATAGAACAAATCTTTTTGCAATATTCGTAAGAAATCGGGAGAAAAACAAATTATCACTCTTTTCTTTTGAAAACGAAACGTACGAGTAAGAAGTTGACCGGAATGGCGATGGCGAAAACCGGAATGGGGGCCAGAGGTTTGGGGATGCCCATCCAGAGAGAGAGGTTCAGCAACCCCATGTGTAGCAGATAGCTGCATAAGTGTGCCCCTCCAAATCCGAAGGCTTTTCTCCATGAGGGCTTCCGGCCGAAGGTAAAGTAAGCAGTCAGATAGAAATTGGCGATGAAGCTGAGAGCATATCCCAGTGTATAGGCTATGTTTACATTGATAACCCGTTGTAATACAAAATACAATCCGTAGTGCAGAGCTGTCGCAAAGATGCCCACCATTACGAAGCGTACAAATTCCGGTAGTTGTTTCAGCCGCTTCATCTTAACATTAAATATCTACTCTCTGTTGCCATTATCATTGGGGCGGCAAAGTTAGGCATTGTTTCAGAATTATTTGTAATTTTGCTTTGCGAAATTAAGCTGCATCTCAGCAAATTGCAAATAAATTTGCATCTGCTTTCGGTTTGCGCTATCTTTGCGTCCAGAAAACATAAAAAACAAATAAGGTATGTCGGACAGAAAGAAGGCGTTCTGGTTTATTGCGCTGCTGAGTGTGCTTGTGGTTGTTCCCTTTCTGGGAGAAACCATTTTTTATTCCAAGGGGGAACCGCGGGAGGCGATTGTTGCCCTTTCTATGCTGGAAAGTGGAAACTGGATACTTCCGGTGAACTATGGTACTGATATTGCTTATAAACCCCCTTTCTTCTACTGGTCAATAGCCGCCGTCTCTTCCCTTTTTGGAGAGGTGACGGAGTTTTCCGCCCGTTTCCCGTCTGCATTGGCTTTTTTAGCCATGCAGTTGGTGTTCTTTGCCTTTGTGGCAAAACGTAAAAACGTTCAAACGGCGTTTCTGGCCTCTATTCTTCTTTTGTCTTCTTTCGAGGTGCATCGGGCGGCTGTCGCTTGTCGGGTCGATATGGTTCAGGTTGCCTTTATCGTTATTTCCCTTTGTCTGCTGTTCCGCTGGGATGAGAAGGGATGCCGCGGAGTGCCCTGGCTTGCGGTGTTGCTGATGGGATGTGCCACGTTGACCAAAGGGCCGGTAGGCTCCATATTCCCTTGCGCGTGTATCGGTGTGTATCAGTTGTTGCGCGGACGTTCTTTCTGGAAAGCGTTTTTCTCGTTGGTAGGTATCGGCTTGCTTTCTTTTGTTCCTTATTTAGCTTGGGTATACGTAGCTTACAGACTAGGTGGACAACCGTTCCTCGATTTGGTTCTGGAGGAGAATACCGGGCGGTTTATGGGCAAAATGTCCTACGAGTCCCATGAAAATCCTATATGGTATAATTTCCTGACTTTGATTTGGGGATGGATTCCCTGGACGTTGGTTCTGGTAATTTCCTTGTTTGGCTTGAAGTGGAAAAACATGCGTTGTCTGCCGGAAGGGGAGACCCTGCTGTTGCGGTTGAAGAAGGGCTGGACTGCTTTCCGCAACCAGTCTCCGGTACAATTGTTCACGTGGCTGGTCATTCTGATAATCTTTGTCTTCTACTGCATCCCCAAGAGTAAGCGGAGCGTTTATCTGCTTCCCATCTATCCGTTTATGGCAGTGCTGATAGCTGAGTATCTGTTGGCTTTGGTACAAAAGGGGGCACGAGTTTTCAGGATTTGTGCAATCATCTTTGCTTCTTTGGGCTTGTTGCTTACGCTTGTTTTTGTCGTAGTTCGTCTCGGCCTGGTTCCCGACAGCGTTTTTGGAAGCGGACGCCATGCCGCTGAGAATGTAGCCTTTATGCATGCGTTGGAGGATGTGGCTTTGTCTGTTCCCAAGTGGCTCCTGGTAGCGCTTCCCGTAGTAGCCGCTGTCTGCACATTACGCATGGTGATAAAGCGTGCGGATAGCCGGTCATTATTATATGGCATAGCAGGATGTATGCTCTGCCTTTTCGTATCATTGGATTCGGTTTATCAGCCCACGGTGCTGGCTGTGAAATCAGATAAACATTTGGCTGAAAGGGTCAATACGTATGTTCCGGAAGGTGTGGTCTATTCTTACTCGAAAATGAGTTTCTATGGTGTTAACTTCTATCTGAAAGACCGCATGCGGCACATTGAAAAGGAACGTCCGTCCAGCGAGGAGGGCTATTTGTTGGTTCCCGTAAAGGAGGAGGAGAATATGTTGGGAGAGCTGGAACAGACGTATCATCTGGAAAAGATATTCCGTACAGACAGACGCAGTTGTGATATGCGTAATGAAATCTGCATGTATAAATTTAGGGCGATTGACATTCATAACCCATAATTTATAACTCATAACTCATAACTTAAAATGAATCCGATAGATATCATTAACAAATATTATCCGGAAGAGAATGAGTTGCGGCATATACTGTTGACGCACAGCCGTTCCGTAGCCGACAAGTCGTTATGGATTGCCGACCGCCATCCGGAACTTTCATTGGATAAGGATTTTCTGTACGAGGCTGCCATGCTGCACGATATAGGCATTTTTCTTACAGATGCAGCAGGTATCCATTGTTTTGGCGACAAGCCTTATATCTGTCACGGTTATTTGGGAGCCGACCTGATACGCGGCGAAGGCTATCCCCGCCATGCTTTGGTTTGTGAACGCCATACGGGTGCCGGACTTTCATTGGAGGGAATCATTGCGCAGGATTTGCCCGTACCGCATCGTGAAATGGTTCCGGTCAGCTTGGAAGAACAAGCTATCTGTTTTGCCGATAAGTTTTATTCAAAAACTCATTTGGAAAAGGAGAAAAGTGTAGAAAAAGCCCGTAAAAGTTTGGAACGTTATGGTGAAGAAGGGGTACGGCGCTTTGATAATTGGTGCGAACAGTTCTTGTAGCAATCTAAATTTCTTTAAAAAGGGAGATTATCCGTATAAATTATGTACTTTTGCCCCTCCAAGCGTAAACTATTAGTTAATGACGCCATTGAAAGCAAATACATTCATATCATTCATACTACTATTCGTCTTGCTTCTTCTCTCCGGTGGGGCTGCTTCTCAGCGCCGTAGAGCGAAGGTCGCGCCTCCGAATATTCAGCGGACAGACACGTTGCAGGTAGGGGATAGTTTGCAGATGGGAGACTCCCTGCAAGGGGGAAAGGGGCTTCCTGCCGATTCGTTGCAACAAGATACGGTAGCGGCTGCGCCTCCCAAGAAGGATGCATTGGATGCTCCCGTAGCCTACGAAGCCAATGACTCCATTGTATTTACGCAGAGTGGCTTTGCCCATCTTTACGGCCAGGGAAAGGTGAGTTATCCGGGTGCTGACCTGGAGGCTGATGTCATCTCTATGGATATGGACAACAGTACGGTTTTTGCCCGTGGCGTGGTCGATTCTGTAGGAACAGCCAAGGGAAGACCGGTCTTCAAAGACGGGGACACCTCCTACGAAACCGATACTATCCGTTATAACTTCAAGAGTAAAAGAGGTCTTATCAGCAATGTTGTCAGCCAGCAGGGCGAGGGATACGTGACCGGTAATAATGCCAAGAAAGGGAATAATGATGAACTCTATATGAGGAGCGGTCGTTACACGACTTGTGACCATCATGACCACCCCCATTTTTATATGCAGATGACTTATGCCAAGGTACGTCCGAAAAAGAACGTGGTGACGGGACCTGCCTATCTGGTAGTAGAGGATGTGCCGCTTCCGCTTGCCGTTCCATTTTTCTTTTTCCCGTTTTCTAGCAGTTACCAGTCCGGTTTTCTGATGCCTACCTATATGGATGACTCCAATCGTGGCTTCGGTCTGACGGACGGTGGATATTACTTCGCCATCAGTGACCAAATGGACTTGAAGCTGCGGGCGGATATCTTCACGAAAGGTTCTTGGGCGCTGAATATGGAGTCGAACTATGTGAAGCGTTACAAATATTCCGGTTTGCTGCAGGCAAGCTATCAGGTGACCAAGACCGGTGACAAAGGCTTGCCCGACTACTCGGTTGCCAAAGACTTCAAGGTGGTGTGGTCTCACCGGCAGGACCCGAAAGCGAGTCCGAATTCTACCTTTTCTGCCAGTGTAAACTTTGCTACCAGTAGTTATGAGCGTACCAATATCGGCAATATGTACAACTCCCAGGCAATGTCGCAGAATACCAAGACTTCCAGTGTCAGCTATTCGCGTAACTTTCCCGACCAGCATCTGAGCATCTCCGCTTCAGGTAATATTGCCCAGACCATGCGCGACTCCTCTATCGCGGTGACTTTACCGGACATGACCATTTCCTTGAGTACCATTTTCCCTTTCAAGCGCAAACATGCAGTGGGAGATGAAAAGTGGTATGAGAAGATTTCCGTTCGCTATACTGGCCGTGTGAAGAACAGTATCAAGACGAAGGACAATCTGTTGTTCAAGAAGAACCTGATACGCGATTGGGAGAACGGTATGCAGCATGAGATTCCGGTAAGTGCCACGTTTACTTTGTTCAAGTACTTCAATGTGACGCCTACCGTAAACTATACGGAGCGTTGGTACACCCGCAAGGTGAAGAAGGACTGGGACGATGAGCAAGGCAAGGAGGTGAATGATACGACCTACGGTTTTCACCGTGTATACGACTACAGTGCCAGTCTGGGTATCAATACCAAAGTTTATGGTATGTACAAGCCATTGTTTATGAAGAAGAAGGAGATACAGATACGTCACGTCATCACTCCCTCCATCAGTTTCAGCGCTGCACCCGATTTCACTTCGTCCCGTTTTGGCTATTATGACTCTTATATAAAAGACCAGAACGGCATTCGCGATACCGTGCAGTATTCCTATTATGCCGGTCAGGTGTTCAGTCCGCCAAGTGGAGGAAAGCAGGGGCTTATCAGTTTCAATATCTCCAATAACCTTGAAATGAAGTTCAAGGATAAGAATGACTCTATCCGCAAGGTGAGCCTGATTGACGATTTGAGTATGGGTATCAGTTACAACACGGCTGCCCAGGTGCGTCCTTGGAGTGACTTGAGCTTTAATCTCCGTCTGAAGTTGAGCAAGAGTTATACGTTGAGTATGAGCTCTACCTTTGCCACTTATGCTTACGAGTTTGATGAGAACGGAAGGGTGGTGCCCGGTAACCGTACGGAATGGTCGTATGGCCGTTTCGGTCGTTGGTCGGGATATGGTACGTCGTTCAGTTGGACCGTGAACAATGATTCGTGGAAGAAAATAAGGAACTTCTTCACCGGTCAGAAGGATGACGAGGAGCAGGACCAAGACCAGAATGCCTCGACGGAGGGAGACAGTGACATGGAGGGCGAAACCACCGAGGACGGCACTCCGAAGAAGAAGAAGGAAAAGGCTGCTGCCGATGCTGACGGCTATCAAGTATTCAAAATGCCTTGGTCCATCAACTTCAGTACCGGTTTCAATATAACGGAAGACACCAGTAAGCCCATTAATCGTAAGAACATGCGTTATCCGTACAAATTCAGCCTGAACTCCCTTAATATAAACGGTAACGTCAAGCTTACCAACAAATGGGCTATCAGCTTCAACTCCGGTTATGACTTCAATGCGAAGGAGATAACGCAGACCGCTTTCAACATCACACGTGACCTGCACTGTTTCAGCATGACGGCTGCCATATCACCTTTCGGACGCTGGAAATACTATAACTTTACCATCCGTGCCAATGCAAGTATCCTGCAAGACTTGAAATGGGAACAGAGAAGCCAGACTCAGAGTAATATTCAGTGGTATTGATGTTTACCAAATTATTTCCGTCTCTCCATGTTCCCGCAAATACTCGTTTGTTTTGCTGAAATGCTTGTTCCCGAAGAAGCCGTTATAAGCGGATAGGGGAGATGGATGTGCCGAGGTAAGTACCAGATGTCGGCTACGGTCGATGAATGCCCCTTTACGTTGGGCGTAGGCTCCCCAAAGAATAAATACAAGATGCTCTTTTTCTTCGGCGAGAATGCGGATAGCCGCATCTGTAAATGTTTCCCAACCTCGGTTTTGGTGAGAACCGGCTTGGTGTGCACGTACGGTGAGGGTAGCATTGAGCAGCAATATGCCTTGCTCTGCCCAGCGTGTCAGATTGCCGGTAGTGGGGGCATCAGTGCCAATGTCATTTTTTATTTCCTTGAAAATATTAAGTAAGGAAGGAGGGAAAGGAACACCGTCATTTACGGAGAAACAAAGTCCGTGTGCTTGTCCCGGACCATGATAGGGGTCTTGACCGATTATCACGACTTTTACTTTGTCAAAAGGGCATAGGTTGAATGCATTGAATATCAGCTTTCCCGGAGGATATATTGCATATTTCCCATATTCGTCCCGTACAAAATCAGTCAATGTACGGAAATAATCTTTCTCAAATTCAGGTTGCAGATGTGCTTTCCAGCTTTCTTCTATTTGAACATTCATAATTGGATCTGTTAGTAGTTTCGGATGCTAAAGTACAAAATAAAAAATAAAGTCCAACCTTTTGAGGGGGTGAACTTTATATTATATGACGGGATAAATGTATATCAAATCAGGTGTATATTGTGTTCCTTGCACTCTTTGCGCATATCTTCCGGCCAGATACTGGCTTGTATCTCACCGATATGCGCCTTGCGCAGATAGAACATACAGAGGCGGGACTGCCCTATACCGCCACCGATGGAAAGCGGCAGTGTATCATTCATCAAGCGTTTGTGGAAGTAAAGTTCCAGGCGTTCCTCTTCGCCTTCCTCTTTGAGCTGGCGAAGCAGGGCTTCCTTGTCTACGCGGATACCCATGGAGGAAAGTTCGATGCTGCGTTGCAGGATGTGGTCCCATAGCAGGAGGTCACCGTTCAGTCCGGGGAGGTCGTTCAGCCCTTTGCTGGTATAGTCGTCGTAGTCCGGGGCGCGTCCGTCGTGCTTCTTGCCGTCGCTCAGCTTGCATCCGATACCGATGATGAACACTGCACCGTATTTCTTGCAAATGGCATGTTCGCGGCATTTGGGTTCCAAGTCCGGATACAGTTGGCGCAATTCTTCGGCATGGATAAAGTGAAGTTTCTGGGGCAGGCAAGGCTTGATTTGCGGATACATCTCATATACCATATATTCTGTGCGCACCATAGCTGCATAGATACGGGTTACTATCTCCTTGAGGAATTCCACATTGCGGTCTTCGGCAGTAATGACGCGTTCCCAGTCCCACTGGTCTACATAAAGGGAATGCAGATTGCCCAGTTCTTCATCGGCACGGATGGCATTCATGTCTGTGTAGATGCCATATCCCGGTTCGATATGGTATTCGGCAAGCGTGAGGCGTTTCCATTTGGCGAGGGAGTGCACCACTTCAGCTTTGGCGTCGCCCAAATCTTTGATAGGGAAAGTTACGGCACGTTCCACTCCATTGAGGTCGTCATTGATACCCATTCCTTTCAATACGAACAGTGGAGCTGTCACACGTCGCAGGCGCAGTTCGGAAGAGAGGTTCAATTGGAAGAACTCTTTAATTTGTTTAATCCCTAATTCAGTCTGTTTTAGGTCCAATAAAGGTTTGTAACCTTCAGGTGTTATCAGGTAGCTCATAAATTTATTCAGTATAACTTCTATTAAATTGCTCGGCAAAGATAGGAATAATATTGATACTTGCTTCTGTTTTGTGGGAAAAAAGAACAAAATGTTTGTGTAATTGCGGTTAGTCTTCTCAAAGTAATAATAAAAATATTCCTCGGTTTGATATAAAAAGCGTTTGAATGTTAGGAATCTGCTAATTTTTTTATACTTTTGCATCCACATTTGGCTCCGTAGCTTAGTGAATAGAGCGTCAGATTCCGGTTCTGAAGGTCGTGCGTTTGAATCGCACCGGGGTCACAAAGAAAGGAACTCCCTTTGCATGAATATTTTGCAAAGGGAGTTTCTTTTTATACAATACATCCAGAAAAGTCAACCATACGGTTCTCTTTCTTGTTATAATTTCCATAGAGTTAGAGGTATGAAACAAATAATATTTATTTTTGCAATGTTAATGACTTGTCTGTCCTATGCCGGTAAGCCGGAAGGACGGTCAGAAAGGAGAACAGACATGAAACCAATGAAAGAGATTTATCTGGCAGGAGGATGTTTTTGGGGTACCGAACATTTCCTGAAACAAATAGAAGGTGTGGAGGCTACCCAGGTGGGATATGCCAATGGAAATATAGCCAATCCTACCTATCAGCAGGTATGTACCGGTACCACGGACTTTGCCGAAACCGTAAAAGTACAGTATGATCCCGATGAGGTGGACTTGCCTTTCCTTATCGACCTTTATTTCAAAACGATTGACCCTACCAGCCTCAATAAGCAAGGGGGGGATAGAGGTACACAGTATCGCACGGGTATCTATTATACGGATACCGCCGACCTGCCTGTTATTCGTGAAACCGTTGACCGGCTGGCTGCCAACTACTCCCGTCCGTTGGTTGTAGAGATAGAGCCTTTGAAGAACTTCTATCTCGCCGAAGATTATCATCAAGACTATCTGGACAAAAATCCTGGTGGATATTGCCACATTAACCCCACCTTGTTCGACCTGGCACGTAAAGCGAAGATGAAGAAAGAAGGAGATGGCGAGTATTTAAACCTGGAAAAGTAACGGACAATGGATATACTGTTAATAAGTAATGAAGATACGTGCCGCAGCCGTATCGCGCAGGAACTCCTGCATGCATTTGGCAGGGGAATGAATATCTCTACGGCAGGAATTATGGAGGGGAACTGCGTTCCCGATGCCGTGTGCAATGTGATGGAACAGAATGGTTTCAGCGTGTCTCGCAAGAAACCGTCTGGTGTCGGGACCTATACGCACCGGTCGTGGGACTACGTGATTACCCTATGTAAAGAAGCCGGAGAAGAACTGAAATTTATCACTCTGGATGCCAAGCAGCAGGTGCATTTTAATTTTGAAGACCCCTTTAAAAATCGTTTTCAAAATGAAAGTGAGCAGGAGCAACAAATTGCCGCACTCTATGAAACCATGTACCGGCGGCTGTATGAATTTTACCGCGATGAACTGAGTGGGCAGTTGTTACCCCATTGTACGTGCGGTGCAAACACCTATTGCCGTTGTGAATAGTGAAATATGTGTTTTTTTTGAAGCAATCTCTTGACTCGTCCCTAAGGGCAGGACCTATCTTTGCATCATAAACAAAATGCGCATGAGTTTATGAAGAATAAAATGAAGTTTAAAATCGGAGAGTTTTCCAAACTTTGCCAGGTGACCGTTAAGACGCTTCGTCATTATGAAGAGATAGGATTGATGATACCCGTTGAAGTGGATGAGTGGACGGGGTATCGCTATTACGACATCAGCCAGCTCCGGTGTATGAGCCGTATTGTTTACCTCAAGCAATTAGGGTTCAGCCTCGAAGAGATATCCGAGTTGTTTGCCGATGGCAAGGAATTTCCGGATGCTGAATTGTTGAAGGTTAAAATAGAACGTTGCAAAAACGAGATTGAACACTTGATATGGCGGCAGACCGAACTTGCCAAATTGGAAAATTTACTCCATAAACAAGAGAATGTTATGGAAAAAGTGTTTAAGAAATCCCTCCCTTCAAGAATTTTTGCTACCCATCGCCGTAAAATAGACTCTTATCAGGAGCTGTTCAATCTTTGTCCGAATATTATCGGGCCTGAAATGTACCGTTTGGGTTGTGAATGTCCTGCCCCGGAATATTGTTTCACGGTGGAATATAATGAGGAATATGGGGTTGATATTGATATCGAGTTTTTTGAAGCGGTGGCTGAACGCAAGGAAGATTCGGAACTGATTAAATTCAAGGAACTTCCGGAAGTGCCGGTTGCGCTCTGTGTCAACCATTACGGTGCTTATGAGCATATGCCCGAAACTTTCGCCGAGCTTTTTGCGTATGCCGAGACAAATGGATACGAGGTCATTGACCGTGCCCGGTTTTGCCATATTGACGGCATTTGGAACAAAGAAACGGTGGATGAATGGATGACGGAAATTCAGTTGCCCATCAAACTTTCTTAATCAGCCTTTGATTTCTGCGGAAAGCTTTCAACCGTGAGAATACCTAAAAATAGGGATAGGTAGTCAACTTATTTTCTGCGAACTTTGCAGACTGAAAAAAGAATTGAAATGAGAAGCCTGCATATTCTGTTCATATTGGTAGTTGTCACTTGGCTCGGTTTTCCGCTGAGAGCGCAAGAAGCTATTTCTATCGGGACTCGCCACACTTTGTTTTCGCATGTCTTGAATGAGGCTAGAGAATATTGGGTGTATGTACCTGCAACCCGCCCGGGTGAAAAAGAGGAAAGTTATCCGGTTCTTTATTTGCTGGACGGTGATTCTTTTTTTCATTCGGTGGTAGGTTTTACTCGCTTGTTTTCCACCTCCAAAGTTTCTTCCTTACCGCCCTGTATCGTTGTGGCTGTCCTGAATACAAACAGAACCAGAGACTTTACGCCAACCTGTTCCGCTGCCCGGCGTGACGGAACTGTCCGTCCGGGCGATAAACCGGAAGGGGGTGGGGCAGGACAATTTTGCCGTTTTCTGACGGAGGAGCTACGCCCCGCAGTGGAACAAGACTTGCCGGTGAATGGACAACACTTGTTGGCCGGACATTCTTATGCCGGGTTGTTCACGCTGCATGTTTTGCTGAATTATCCCGGTGCATTTGATACATACATCGCCATAGACCCCAGTTTATGGTGGGATAAAGGATATTTTCAGAAACAGGTAGAACGGCAGGTGGATAAGGTTGACTTTTCAGGAAAGCAACTGTATGTTGCGTTTGCCACTCAGCCGCGTCTTGATAGGAAGCTGATCCACTTTCCCCTGACAGATGATTTTATAGGGAGTGCAGTTCCTCGTATGGAGAAGCGGCATTTGCGGGTGGTATCAAAAAAGTTCCCGGAAGAGACGCATGGAACGGTTGCTCTTCCGGGATTTTATGACGGACTGAAAACGTTGTTCTTCCGTTCTGCGGTTGGAATTTCTCTGCCGAACGAACCTCTCTGAAAAAAAATCTATTTTTCAGTAAGCTGAATGATATGCGCCATTGTACTAAGGGGACTACCTATACCATGGTGAGGTCTGCCAAAATCCTAAAAGCGTCATAGCCTGAGTCGCCTTCCGGCAGGAAGCGCCGAGAAGCGCCGTTTCCTTATAAATCAGTATTTTCAGCTCCGGAGAAGGTTGAGTGTCCTTCTCCGGACACACTGATTAAAAAACTGCAAAAGTGCAGCCGGGGCTTCGTTGACTCCGGGCAATTGGAATAGTAGTACAACTACTGTTGTACAATGAGCGCAGCACCATATGCCCTGCTACCGTACGGAAGTGCATAAAAAAACAGTTGCCTGGAGAAACCCTCTCCAAGCAACTGTTTTCAGCTTCTTGATACTTAACTTTATAATCTACATATTCTAAATCTTTCTTGTCATCAATCGTCAATGTCAATCACCCTCATTTTAGAGTCAAATGTAATTTCCCAACGATTAGACAACTTTATCTCATACTCATTGTCATCGTACTCAATCTGAAGAATTCTTGCATCCGGATAATTGGTCTTTACATAGTTACGTATCGCTTCCGGTACAATCTGTGCAGGAACTTCACTTTGTCTGCATCGTACCTCCTTCCATTCTCCCGATTTATCAAATTCTACCTTCTCCCCATTCGTGAACACCACATCATAGCTTTTATAAAACATTCCCGACTCCAATTTAGCCATTGCCACCTTATGGTCTTTAAAATAAGTCTTGATAAATGTCTGCGCCTTCGCCGGCAACTGGCTCACCTCTATCGGCTTATCATTATCTGCCATTACCATTGTGTGCACTGCAAACATACAAACCAACATCATAACTAACTTTTTCATACTTTTCTATTTTTAATAATTAATACTTTATTTGTTTTCTGTATTGCAAAGATGGGAAGGAAATCTGGAAAGAATTGGGAAAAAAACTCTATTTTTGGAAATGAAAAAAAATCTATTTTTGAAAATGGGTGTTGCGGCTCTTCACCTATGAATTTTTGTTTGCAATGAATATTATTTAAAGACACAATAGACTATTATGGCTATGAAAATATTAAATCAGTTTATCGATGATTTTGTAGGTGTTTTCCAATATCGGTTTATGGATACCTTTCAATATTTTAAAGAAAGGAAGAAAAGTAAATATTTGGGAGATAGATTTGAGGAATGGGTTGTGAAGAACTCTAATATTAGTAAAGAAGGTTATCCGGACCTCTGTGACAAGAAAATATTTTGGCGGCTTTTAGATTGGAGAGGTGATAAATACATTGAGGGTTATAGACCTCTGTCTTCATCATCTCCGGATTTGTTGATGGAGTGTGTTACCACTACGAGTACCATTCATGAAGTTGGAGATATTATAGCTGTAGAATGTAAATGGCGAAGTAAGATAGGTTTTTATCTCGATATAAAAGACATTGAAAAGTACGAAAGGTATATGAACTCTAATCTGTTGAACCGTCCGATAAAAAACTTGTTTTATGTTTTTGGCTTTGGATGGTGTGGTGACGGTCCGGAATCTGTTTATGTAGTTCCTGCCAGAGAATTGTACGATTATGATAAAGATACTCGTAGGATAACGTTCCCTATTAAAGAAACCGAGAAGGAGAAAATGAGTAGATTGGAGCGTTTTAAGAAGAAAGACAATAGATGCCTTCTGTATATCAAGTAATGGTATTACTTGGTTATATAAGCTCCAATCAACTGTTATATTGTTTGGGTCGCCGTCAATCTTTGTGGCGAAGGCTATTACTGGCATCTAATGCGGTTTGCAACCTTTCCCAGTCGTCACAAAGCGCCTGCATGGACGGAAACAATAAATCTGCTCCGGCATCCAGTAATACCTGCCTGTCCAGCGGACCGGTATTGACTGCCACAGTGAATATGCCGGCTGCTGTTCCGGCTTGTACTCCGATAGGTGCATTTTCTACAACTATAGCTTCGTTGGCTTGTACTCCGGCTTTTTCCAGTCCCATTAGATAAGGCTCAGGATGAGGCTTTCCGTATTTCACATCAAAGGCGGTCACCATGTGGTCGCGCTGAAACATACCAGGGAAGTTGTGGGCAAGGCGGTTCAGCAGGGAGTGTTGGCCCGAACCGGTGACAAGTACCGGAATAAGTCCTGCCGCTTTTACCTTTTGCAGCACTTCCCAAGCACCCGGCATACGTTCCGGTTCCGGGTGGGTACTGAATTCGGCGCTTTTCTCTGCATAGATGCTTTCTATCATCTCGGGAGTGGCATCCTTGCCATACTGGCGTTGATAAACGATGTTGATGGTGGAGGCTCCGGTACGTCCCTCGTGCATGTATGCCTCTTCACGGCTCAAGTGCAGGCCATGACGTTCCATTACTTTATGCCAGGCATCGGCATGGTAGGGCATGGAGTTGAATAACACACCGTCCATGTCAAAAAGAACGGCTTTCAGTTGGATGTAGGGGTGCCCGTGCTTTTCCAGATAACGGGCGATAGAGTTTTCGAACACTTGGTAGATTGGGGATTGAGAATTTAAAAATGCGGGGTAGATAAATAGAGAGTTGAGAATCGGGGAACGGTTCTCTTCGCACTTGTTGTGCAGCCATTTCTCAATTCTCAACTCTCAATTCTTAATTTATCAAAGTCTTGCCTGGATAGCTTTGGACTCTTCTTCGTAGCCGGGCTTGTTCAGCAATGCAAACATATTCTTCTTATATGCTTCCACACCCGGTTGGTTGAACGGATTGACTCCCAAAATATAACCGCTGATACCGCAAGCTATTTCGAAGAAGTAGAGCAGACCTCCGATGCTTTCTTCATTCAGTGCAGGGATAACGATGCGCATGTTGGGTACGCCGCCGTCAACGTGGGCAAGCTGTGTGCCCAATTCAGCCATCTTGTTCACTTCGTCCACGTGCTTGCCTGCCAGGAAGTTCAGTCCGTCGAGGTTGGCTTCGTCCGAAGGTACTTGTAGGGAGTGCTGTGTCTTCTCCACGGAGATGACAGTTTCGTAGATGGTACGTTCGCCTTCCTGAATCCATTGTCCCATGGAGTGCAGGTCGGTGGAGAAATCTACGGCAGCAGGGAAGATACCCTTGTTTTCCTTACCTTCGGATTCACCATAAAGCTGCTTCCACCATTCGCTTACGTAGTGCAGTTTGGGATTGTAGTTTACGAGGATTTCAATTTTCTTACCGTTCTTGTAGAGCTCGTTACGCGTAGCTGCATAGATGGCAGCAGGATTTTCTGCAAACGGAACATCTTTTCCACAAGCCTTTTCCATGGCAACTGCACCTGCAACCAATTTCTCAATGTCGAAACCTGCTATTGCGATGGGCAGCAAGCCTACCGGAGTCAGTACGGAGAAACGTCCGCCCACGTTATCGGGGATGATGAAGGATTTGTAGCCTTCGTTGTCGGCCGTTACGCGGGCAGCGCCCTTTTGGGCATCGGTGATGGCAACGATAACCTTCTTTGCCATATCCTTGCCGCGTTGGTCTTCGCATTGCTTTTTCAACAGACGGAACGCCAAGGCCGTTTCAGTGGTAGTACCGGATTTGGAGATGTTGATAACACCGAATTTCTTGTCTTTCAAGTATTCGGTGAGTTCATATAGATAATCTTCACCGATATTGTGTCCTGCATACAGAATGACCGGAGCCGTTTTCTTGTCTTGCAACCAAGTGAAGCTGTTTGACAAAGCCTCTATCACCGCACGTGCACCGAGGTAACTTCCGCCAATACCGGCAACTACTACTACCTCGCAGTTGTCACGCAACGTCTGTGCGGTAGCCTTTAGGTCAGCCAGGTGCTCTTTAGTGATGGAAGAGGGGAGGTGCAGCCAGCCTAAGAAGTCGTTGCCCTTACCGGTACCATTCTCTAATGCTTCCTGTGCAGCCTTTACTTGGGCTTCATAGGCGAAAACGTTTTCTTTGGAGATGAATCCAAGAGTCTTTTCAATGTTCAAACTAATCATAATATTCTAGGTTTTAAATTCAGTATTTCGTTTTATCTTTTTTCGCGCTTACCGGAATGAATCGGTAAGCAGCTTGATTTCAATCGTCGGCGAGATACGCTCATACAGAATGTTGTATACTGCATCTACAATAGGCATGTTGACATGATAATGCTTGTTGATTTCCTTGATACATTTTGTACCGTAATATCCTTCAGCAATCATTTCCATCTCAATCTGCGCGCTTTTCACGGAGTATCCCTTGCCAATCATCGTACCGAATGTGCGGTTGCGGCTGAAATTGGAATATCCCGTCACCAGCAGGTCACCTAAATAAACGGAATCACTTACGTTTCTGTTCAGCGGATGTACCGTTTGCAGGAATCTGTTCATTTCCTGTATGGCATTGGACATGAGCACAGCCTGAAAGTTGTCGCCATATTTCAGACCGCTGCAGATACCGGCTGCAATGGCATATACATTCTTCAGCACCGAACTGTATTCAATGCCGGCAACGTCATTACTGACAGAGGTCTTGATGAATGAACTGGCCAGTTTGCGGGCAATGGTGCAAGCCTTGTCGGTGTCGGGACAAGCAATGGTCAAATAAGAAAGGCGTTCCAGAGCCACTTCTTCCGCATGGCAGGGACCTGCCAATACAGCAATATTCTCAGCCGGGACGCCATATTCCTTAGTGAAATATTCCGAGACAATCAAGTTGTCATCGGGCACAATACCTTTAATGGCAGTGATGATGAATTTATCCTTAATCTTAGTCTTCAGTTTCTTCAAGTGAACCTTCAGATAAGGGGAAGGTGTAACGAAGATGAGCGTATCAGATTCTTTCACGACATCATTGATGTTGGAGTTGAAGTTGATACGCTTGGTATCAAACTTGACGCCCGTCAGGTAGGCAGGGTTATGACCAAGCCGTTTGAAGTCGGCAATACGGTCATCGCGTCGCATGTACCAATTTATAGACTCCGCTTGTGACAGAACCATTTTTGCAATGGCAGTTGCCCAACTTCCTCCGCCCATGATGGCTATCTTACCGGGTAGTTTCATATCGAAATTAATAATTAAAAATTAAAAATTAAAAGAGGGGAAAGGAGTACCTTCCTCCTCCTCTTATCTTTAATCTTGCCTATTTAATTCTTTAATTTTTAATTCTTAATTCTTCCGACCCAGTCAGCAACTTCGTTTACGGTCGGGTTTGCCAGTTCCAATTTATATTTCTTGTTGATACCGCAGATGTCCATGTGGAGTTTTTGCGGATTCACATCTTTCATGTCACTCACCAGGTTGTAGCCGGCTTTCTGGATTACAGCCACCCAGTCTTCGGGGATGCCCAGCTCTGTGTATCGTGCAGGAGCATCTTTGGGGATAACCTTTTCCGGACGCATCTGCGGGAAGAAAAGCACTTCTTGGATAAAGGATTCGCCCGTCATTAACATGGTCAGACGGTCGATGCCGATACCGATGCCCGATGTGGGAGGCATACCGTATTGCAATGCTTTCAGGAAGTCCTGGTCGATGAACATCGCTTCGTCGTCTCCCTTTTCGCTCAAGCGGAGTTGGTCTTTGAAGCGTTCTTCCTGGTCTATCGGGTCGTTCAGCTCGCTGTAAGCGTTGGCAAGTTCCTTGCCGTTCACCATCAGCTCGAAGCGTTCGGTCAGTCCCGGCTTGCTGCGGTGCATCTTGGTCAGCGGGCTCATCTCTACGGGATAGTCGGTGATGAAAGTGGGCTGTATGAAAGTACCTTCGCAGAATTCTCCGAAGATTTCATCAATCAGCTTGCCCTTGCCCATGGTGTCGTCAATTTCCATATTCAGTTCCTTGCACACCTGGCGGATTTCGTCCTCGCTCTTGCCTTCGAGGTCGTATCCGGTCTTTTCCTTGATGGCTTCCAGGATGGGCAGACGGCGGTAGGGAGCTTTGAAGCTAATGCTCTTGCCGTCTATCTCGGTTTCTGTGCAGCCGTTTACGGCGATACAGATGCGTTCCAGCAATTTCTCCGTAAAGCTCATCATCCAGTTGTAGTCCTTGTACTGCACGTACAGCTCCATACAAGTGAATTCCGGGTTATGGTTCTTGTCCATACCCTCGTTGCGGAAGTTCTTGCCTATTTCATATACACCTTCAAATCCGCCCACAATCAGTCGCTTCAAGTAAAGCTCGGTGGCGATACGCAGGTAGAGGTCCATATCCAGAGAGTTATGGTGGGTGATGAACGGACGGGCGCTTGCTCCACCGGGGATGGATTGAAGAATCGGCGTCTCCACTTCCGTGTAGCCGGCTTCATCCAGCACGGCACGCATGGTCTTGATGACGGTGGCACGCTTCAGGAATTTTTCTTTCACGCTGTCGTTTACGATAAGGTCTACATAACGCTGGCGGTAGCGCAGTTCGGGGTCCTCGAAAGAGTCGTAAGCCACACCATCCTTATATTTCACGATAGGCAGGGGCTTGATGCTCTTTGCAAGTACGGTCAGCTTCTTGGCATGGATGCTGATTTCGCCCATCTGAGTACGGAATACGAATCCTTCGATGCCGATGAAGTCGCCTAAATCGAGCAAACGTTTGAACACGGTGTTGTACATCTCCTTGTCCTCGTCCGGGCAGATGTCATCGCGGGTGATATATACCTGGATGCGTCCTTTGGAGTCCTGCAATTCGATGAAAGATGCTTTACCCATGATACGGCGGCTCATGATACGTCCGGCAACGGACACCTGGTGAGGCTCTGCATCATCGTTGAATTCAGCTTTAATATCGGTAGAGAAAGCATTTGTTACATACTCTGCTGCGGGATAAGGCTCGATGCCCATCGCGCGAAGTTCATTCATGCTGTTGCGACGAATGATTTCTTGTTCACTTAGTTCTAATACGTTCATTTCGCTATATTTCACTCAATTTGGGTACAAAAGTACGAAACATTTTTCAGATAGAGAACCTTTTTCCTTGAAATATAGGGAACGGGGGTGACATTAACCCTCTCCTTCGGCATCCACCCATTCGATGTGCGGGGAGAGGAGGGTGCGTTCCGTCACTTGTCCGCATTGCCCGCGGTAGTATTCGGGGATGAAGCGTATCTGCACCGCAGTGATTTGCGCCGGACTCACTTCTTCTGGGGTGTCTACCCCGGTGCCTTCCGAACGGCAGGTGTAGTAGAACGTCCCGATGCCCTTGAACTTTACGGAGTGTCCCGAACTCATCAGCTTGCCCAGCACTTCACCAAGATTCATTAATACTGCATAGGTATCTCCCGGGGTTACCGTAGACATTTCCGACAATAATCGGGCTATTTCATCCGTTGTATAGGGATGTCCTTTGGTGACGGCTCTTGGGTGCCATTTGTCGTCGCCTTTCTGTTTTACTTTCTTATAGAATGCCATGGGGGCTTGTTGTTATTATGTGTCCGGCTCAACCGGTAGGTCAGGCATGGTTCATACGGTATGAATGTGCCAATCATACGGTATGATTATATCAATCATACGGTATGATTATGGTAATCATATCTTATGATTTATCATTGAACCGCAAAGATAGCATAAATCATCCGCATAGTGTGCAGGTTTAAGGTGTTTTTTCTGCTGTTCTGTTTTAAAAAAAGAGTACCTTTGCACCCGCTAAAAAGAAATAGGTATATAATATGGCAGGACAAAAGACTCCCACGGCGTTGGGAACGGAAAGTATAGGTAAACTCTTGATGCAATATGCCGTTCCGGCAATCATCGCAATGACGGCATCCTCTTTATATAATATGGTAGACAGTATCTTCATCGGTCACGGCGTTGGGACGATGGCTATTTCGGGATTGGCGTTGACTTTCCCGTTGATGAATCTGGCTGCGGCGTTCGGTTCGTTGGTAGGAGTGGGGGCTTCTACACTGATTTCCGTCAAGCTGGGGCAGAAGGATTATGACACGGCACAGTGTGTGCTGGGCAATGTTTTTGTGCTGAACATGGTACTGGGAATTGCCTTTACCATCATTGTCATGCTCTTTCTCGACCCGATTCTCTATTTCTTCGGAGGCAGTGACCAGACGGTGGGCTACGCGAGGGATTATATGCAGATTATCCTTTTGGGAAATGCCGTTACGCACCTCTATCTGGGGCTGAATGCAGTGCTGCGCTCTTCAGGGCATCCACAGAAGGCGATGTACGCCACTATAGCCACGGTGGTTATCAATACCATACTCGACCCGGTGTTTATCTATGGTTTTGGCTGGGGCATACGTGGTGCTGCCGTCGCTACCATTGTGGCGCAAATCATCTCTTTGACGTGGCAGTTCAAGCTTTTCAGCAATAAGGATGAGCTGTTGCATTTCCACCGGGGGATATTCCGTCTGAAACGTAAGATTGTATTCGATTCGCTCGCCATCGGCATGTCTCCTTTCCTGATGAACCTGGCAGCCTGCTTCATCGTTATCATTATCAATCAGGGGTTGAAGAAGTATGGCGGCGACTTGGCTATCGGGGCTTTCGGCATCGTGAACCGTCTGGTTTTCATTGTAGTGATGATTGTGATGGGGCTGAATCAGGGTATGCAGCCTATTGCCGGATATAACTTCGGGGCGAAGCTGTACGGACGGGTGAACAAGGTGCTGAAACTGACGATAATCTATGCCACGGCAGTGACCACTTTCGGCTTTCTGGTCGGTATGCTGGTGCCGGACCTGGTAGTGGGCATCTTTACATCGGATGCGGAACTGACAGAGCTTTCGGTCACGGGACTGCGCATTACGGTAATGTTCTTCCCGATTATCGGTTTCCAGATGGTGACTTCCAACTTTTTCCAGAGCATAGGCATGGCAGGCAAAGCGATATTCCTTTCCCTTACCCGACAGATGCTGATTCTGCTTCCTTGCCTGCTTATCCTGCCGCAGTTCTTCGGAGTGGCAGGAGTGTGGTACAGCATGCCGGTATCCGATTTGCTTGCAAGTTTGATAGCATTGGTGATGTTGGTTTGTCAATTCCGCAAATTCAGAACCTCTCCCTTGTAGGGATAGGTCGGGGGAGAGGCTCTGAATTTTTCTTCCTACTTTCTGCAGATATTCCGTAAGAATATTTATATTTGCTATCTGCAAACCAATAGATGAATAAGCGTATGGGCAATAATTTTATAATCAATATAGGCCGTCAACTGGGCAGTGGCGGACGGGAGATAGGCGAGAAACTGGCTGCCCGTCTGGGTATTGACTTTTATGATAAGGAACTGATTAGGTTGGCTTCTGAAGAGAGTGGACTGTGTTGTGAGTTCTTTGAGAAAGCTGATGAGAAAGCTTCACAAGGTATTATTGGAGGGCTCTTCGGCATGCGTTTCCCTTTTGTCAGTGACGGGGCTATCCCGGCCACGAATTGCCTGAGTAATGATGCTCTGTTCAAAGTGCAGAGTGACGTGATACGCAGATTGGCGGAGGAGAAGTCCTGCTTGTTTGTGGGGCGTTGTGCCGATTACATTCTGCGAGAACATCCACGCTGTGCCAATGTCTTCATTTCCTGCTCCAATGAGGAGCGCATCAAGCGTATTTGCCGAATGTATTCCATTTCTGAGCGTGAAGCGGAGGAGATGATGAACAAAGCGGACAAGAAGCGTGCCGAATACTATAACTACTACAGCTACAAAAAATGGGGAGCTGCCGAAACATACCACTTGTGTATCGATTCTTCCGTATTGGGTATTGAGGCTACGGTGGACTTTATAGAAGAGTTCGTCAAGAAGAAGCTAAGACTTTAAGGAATTAAAATTAAAGGCTGCGTAGTTGGGTTAAACCAACATTGCGCAGCCTTTAATTTTAATTCCTTAATTTCCTCCTACATCATTGTCAGCAGTATCATCTGTCCCGCCAGAATTCGCAGGAACATTGTCAATGGATATACCGTGGAGTAACCTACTGCCGGAGCATCATTGCCTGATGTCTGATTGGCGTATGCCAATGCAGGAGGGTCTGTGTTGCTACCTGCTATTAAACCCATCAGGGTGAAGTAGTTCACTTTGCAATAGAAACGGGCTATCATGCCGATTATCAACAAAGGGATGACGGTTATCAGGAATCCATAGCCTACATACAGTAATCCGCTGCCTTCTACTACTGTTTGTACAAAATGCTCACCGGCTTCTATACCTACACTGGCAAGGAAGAGTACAATACCGATTTCACGCAACATCAAGTTAGCGCTCATGGTGGTGTACGTCACAAGATGCATTTTGTGACCAAAACGTCCGATAAGGATTGCCACTACCAGCGGACCACCTGCAAGACCTAACTTAACCGGTGTCGGCATACCCGGGAATGCGATGGGGAGGCTTCCCAGCAGGATTCCTAGGAAGATTCCCACGAAAATAGTAACGATATTCGGAGTGTCCAAACGTTTCAACTGGTTGCCCAATACACCGGCTACACGCTCTACGGCATCTTGCTGGCCAACCACCATTACGCGGTCACCTACTTGAAGTACCAGATTGGGATCAGCAAACAAGTCCATACCTGAGCGGTTGATACGGGTTACATTTACACCGTACATACTGCGGAAGTGGAGGCTTCCCAGCTTCTTACCGTTGATTTCGGACTTAGTGACGAGGATACGACGGGAAACCATTGGGGTGTCCTGCTTTTCCCAGTCTACATGTATTTCTTTTCCGATAAAGGCAGCTACCGCTTCGGCATCTTCTTCGGAGCATACGATGAAG
Source organism: Bacteroides sp. AF34-31BH (assembly GCF_003602795.1). NCBI lineage: Bacteria > Pseudomonadati > Bacteroidota > Bacteroidia > Bacteroidales > Bacteroidaceae > Bacteroides > Bacteroides sp. AF34-31BH. Next base: position 546,035 of record NZ_QTLV01000001.1, on the reverse strand, counting down.
AGCTGGTCTCCTACGTGGAATACCGTTTCATGGTTGGGGATACTGACGTGCCCCTCATGGCGTATGCGTGAACAGACAAACGGACGTCCCAGGAAATCCTTTATCTGGAGCAGGGTCTTTCCGGAAATTGATTCGTTGCGTACTTCGAGGTGAAGCATGTGCGGCTGATGCTTTACATCTGCTTCTTGCGTATTGAGTTCCTGCTCCTCTTTCTTGAGGTTCACCCGGCAGATATAACGGATGGCTATGATGGAACCTATGATACCTACCACACCAAGCGGATAGGCGCAGGCATATCCCAATGCGATGGGGTCTCCCGTATAGTTTATTTGGTTCAGGGCTTCTTGTGCGGCACCCAGACCCGGAGTATTGGTTACGGCACCATAGAGAATACCTACTATCATTGGCAAGTCTATCCCTCCGTCAATGAAGTAGATGCTCAATGCTACTGCGATATTCAGCAACACGATACCAACAGCAAGCATGTTCAGCCGCATCCCCCCTTTTTTAAAGGAAGAGAAGAAGGAAGGCCCGACTTGCAGACCGATACAGAATACAAATAAAATCAAACCGAATTCGCGGATGAAATGCAAAATGTGTGTTTCGCCCGTGAAGCCAAAATGCCCCATCAGGATACCCGCAAAGAGGACGAATGTAACCCCCAACGATACCCCGAAAATCTTAATCTTACCCAGCAATACGCCCACAGATATTACGAATGCATACAAACAAACGATGTGAGCGACAGATGAAGGGTCCCATAGCAAGCTTTCTAACCAATTCATAGTACCTTATTAATATGTCGTTTTTTAAATTTCGCGCAAAATTACTTAATAAAAAGGAGGTAGCAAAGGCTTTGTGGTACTTTTTGCTATATCAACTTTGCAAAAGTAGAGTATGCTTCCGGTGAATACGCTGAATCCGTATGGACACGGAGTCATCTGTAAGTGCAATTTTCTCTAAAAAAAGATTTTGTTCTAAGTATTTGTTTATATTTGCAAGTCTCTTGATGACAAAAATGAATAGTATTCATCTATTTAAATTTTAAATAAACTATGGCAGACAGTAAAGAAAAACTCTTCTCCGACTTTTCTCCCGTTTCCACTGAGCAGTGGATGGAGAAAGTTACCGCAGACCTGAAAGGGGCGGATTTCGAGAAGAAGCTCGTTTGGAAGACAAACGAAGGATTTAAGGTGAAACCTTTCTACCGTATGGAGGACCTGGAAGGTTTGAAGACGACAGATGCCCTTCCCGGCGAGTTTCCTTATCTCAGAGGTACCAAGAAAGACAACAATGAATGGCTTGTTCGTCAGGAAATCAAAGTGGAATGCCCCAAAGAGGCCAATGCCAAGGCGTTGGACATCTTGAATAAAGGTGTAGATTCACTCTCTTTCCATGTAAAGGCCAAGGAATTGAACGCAGAGTATATTGAAACTTTGTTGAAAGATATCTGCGCGGAATGTGTCGAGTTGAATTTCTCTACCTGCCAGGGGCATGTGGTGGAACTTGCAGAACTTCTTGTCGCTTATTTCCAGAAAAAGGATTATGACTTGACGAAATTGCAGGGCTCCATCAACTATGACTACTTCAACAAGATGCTGGCCAAAGGTAAAGAAAAAGGTGATATGGTGGCAACAGCCAAGGCGCTGCTCGAGGCTACCGCTTCCCTTCCGAAATACCGTGTGTTGAATGTGAATGCGTTGACATTAAACAATGCAGGTTCTTATATTTTCCAGGAGTTGGGTTACGCTTTGGCTTGGGGTAATGAATATATGAATCAGTTGGTTGATGCCGGTCTGCCGGCTGCAATGGTAGCCAAGAAGATTAAGTTTAATTTCGGTATCAGTTCCAACTACTTCCTTGAAATAGCCAAATTCCGCGCTGCACGTATGCTGTGGGCTAATATTGTGGCTTCTTACAGTCCTGAGTGTCTGCGCGACTGCGAAAACAAGGGTAAGGATAACGAGTGTCGCTGTGCAGCCAAGATGAAGATTCATGCGGAAACTTCTTCATTCAACTTGACTTTGTTTGATGCACACGTAAACTTGTTGCGTACGCAGACTGAGGCGATGAGTGCCGCCCTTGCTGGTGTTGACTCAATGACGGTTACTCCGTTCGACAAGACTTATGATGCTCCTAACGAATTCTCTGAGCGTATGGCGCGTAACCAACAATTGCTGTTGAAAGAAGAATCGCACTTCGATAAGGTTATAGACCCGGCTGCAGGTTCTTACTATATCGAGAACTTGACCGTCTCTATTGCCAAGCAGGCTTGGGACCTCTTCCTCGCTGTAGAAGAAGACGGTGGTTTCTATGCTTCCGTGAAAGCCGGAAAAGTGCAGGCTGCCGTAAACGAGAGCAACAAGGCACGTCATGCTGCAGTCGCCAAGCGTAAGGAAGTGTTGCTGGGTACCAACCAGTTCCCCAACTTTAATGAAAAGGCGGGAGATAAGAAACCGGTTGAGGCTACTTGCTGTTGCGGCGGCGGACATACCTGCGAAAAAGATGTTCCGACACTGAACTTTGACCGTGCTGCCAGTGAATTTGAAGCGTTGCGTCTCGAAACAGAGGCTTCCGGCAAACGCCCGAAAGCGTTTATGCTGACTATCGGTAATCTGGCCATGCGTCAGGCACGTGCACAGTACTCTTGCAACTTTCTGGCTTGTGCCGGATACGAAGTTGTGGATAACCTCGGTTTCCCCACCGTAGAAGAAGGTATAGAAGCAGCTATGGCTGCCAAGGCCGACATCGTGGTATTGTGTTCAAGTGATGATGAATATGCAGAATATGCTGTTCCTGCCTTCAAGGCTCTGAATGGCCGTGCCATGTTTATCGTAGCCGGTGCTCCTGCTTGCATGGACGACTTGAAGGCTGCCGGTATCGAGAACTTTATCCATGTCCGTGTCAACGTATTAGAGACATTAAAAGAATTCAACGCCAAACTTTTGAAGTAAGCAACTTCAATCGTAAATCGTAAATCGTCAAATCGTAAATAACATGATGCGAAAAGATTTTAAAAACTTAGATATATATGCCGCTTTTCAACCCGTCAATGGTGCTGAGTGGCAAAAGGCTAACGGCATCCATGCTGATTGGAAAACGCCGGAACACATTGAGGTGAAGCCTGTTTATACAAAAGAAGACCTTGAGGGAATGGAACATTTGGGTTATGCTGCCGGGCTTCCTCCTTATCTGCGTGGTCCGTACTCGGTGATGTATACGTTGCGTCCTTGGACCATCCGCCAGTATGCAGGCTTTTCCACAGCGGAAGAATCAAATGCCTTTTACCGTCGTAATTTGGCTTCCGGACAGAAAGGTTTGTCCGTAGCTTTCGACTTGGCCACTCACCGTGGCTACGACCCCGACCACGAACGTGTAGTGGGTGACGTTGGTAAGGCAGGTGTATCTATCTGTTCCTTGGAGAATATGAAGGTGTTGTTCGATGGAATTCCTTTGAACAAGATGTCCGTCTCTATGACTATGAACGGTGCCGTACTTCCTGTTATGGCATTCTACATCAACGCAGGTCTGGAGCAGGGTGCCAAGTTGGAAGAAATGGCTGGTACTATCCAGAACGATATCTTGAAGGAATTCATGGTGCGTAATACCTATATCTACCCGCCTGCATTCTCTATGAAGATTATCTCTGACATCTTTGAATATACTTCCCAGAAAATGCCTAAGTTCAACTCTATCTCCATCTCCGGCTACCACATGCAGGAAGCGGGTGCTACGGCAGACATCGAGTTGGCTTACACCCTGGCAGACGGTTTGGAATATCTGCGTGCCGGAACGGCTGCGGGTATTGACATCGATGCTTTCGCACCGCGTCTCTCTTTCTTCTGGGCCATCGGAACGAACCACTTTATGGAAATTGCCAAAATGCGTGCCGCACGTATGTTGTGGGCAAAGATTGTGAAGCAGTTCAACCCAAAGAATCCGAAGTCGCTGGCTTTGCGTACGCACTCCCAGACTTCCGGCTGGTCGCTGACAGAGCAAGACCCGTTCAACAATGTGGGCCGCACTTGTATCGAGGCGATGGCTGCTGCATTGGGACATACCCAGTCACTGCATACCAATGCTCTTGACGAGGCTATTGCCTTGCCGACGGATTTCTCTGCACGTATTGCACGTAATACGCAGATTTATATTCAGGAAGAAACTTACATTTGCAAGAATGTAGACCCATGGGGTGGCTCTTATTATGTGGAAAGTTTGACTAATGAGTTGGCTCACAAGGCTTGGGAATTGATTCAGGAAGTAGAGAAGCTGGGCGGTATGGCAAAAGCCATCGAAACCGGTATCCCCAAGATGCGTATCGAAGAGGCTGCTGCGCGTACACAAGCCCGTATCGATAGCGGTTCGCAGACCATTGTCGGTGTGAACAAGTATCGTCTGGAGAAAGAAGCTCCGATTGATATTCTTGAAATCGACAATACGGCTGTCCGTCAGGAACAGATTGAGAACCTGAAGCGTCTGAAGGAAGGACGTAACCAGGCGGAAGTGGACAAGGCATTGGAGGCTATTACTGAATGTGTAAAGACCGGTAAGGGAAACTTGCTGGAACTGGCAGTCGAGGCAGCCCGTGTCCGTGCCACTTTGGGGGAAATCTCTTATGCTTGCGAAAAGATTGTAGGACGTTATAAAGCAGTAATTAGAACTATATCAGGCGTGTATTCATCAGAAAGTAAGAATGACAGCGACTTCCACCGTGCTTGTGAATTGGCGGAGAAGTTTGCGAAGAAAGAGGGACGTCAGCCTCGTATCATGGTAGCCAAGATGGGCCAGGACGGTCACGATCGCGGTGCCAAGGTTGTTGCAACCGGATATGCCGACTGTGGCTTCGATGTGGATATGGGACCCTTGTTCCAGACACCGGCCGAGGCTGCCCGCGAAGCGGTTGAGAACGACGTTCATGTAGTGGGGGTTTCTTCATTGGCTGCCGGACACAAGACATTAGTTCCGCAGATTATCGAAGAGCTCAAGAAGTTGGGACGTGAGGATATCGTAGTGATTGCCGGTGGTGTAATTCCCGCACAAGACTATGACTTCCTTTACAAGGCAGGTGTAGCTGCCATCTTTGGCCCCGGTACTCCGGTTGCCAAGGCTGCTTGCCAGATATTGGAAATCTTGTTGGATGAAGAATAATCCGACACGTTAAATGTTAAAAGAGGGACGGTATGTGTTTACATATCCGTCCCTTTTTCTTAATCTGTGTTATAGAACATACTTTTTTAGTTGGATAATTTGCAGATTTATCAGAAGTCCGTATCTTTGCAATGTGTTTTTCATAGTATTAGATTTAAGGTTAACAAAGGTTGGAGTACAGCGGTACTCCTTTTTTTATGTCCGTACGTCAGCTTTGGGGGAGAAAAATCACCTGGTCTATGTTATCGTTTCTTGCTTATCGTTTCGTTCTTGCCCCCTTTTTATTACCTTTGTCCCGCTAAAAGAATAACGAATGATAGTTTGTATTGCCGAAAAGCCCTCTGTGGCGCGTGACATAGCCGATGTATTGGGAGCGAAAGAAAAGAAGGACGGATACATCGAAGGAAACGGATACCAGGTGACCTGGACATTCGGCCATCTTTGTACGCTGAAGGAGCCGCATGAATATACCCCTAACTGGAAGTCATGGAGTTTGGGAAGCCTCCCCATGATACCTCCCCGTTTCGGCATTAAGCTGATTAGCAATCCCACATACGAGCGCCAGTTCCATACGATAGAGAACCTCATGCAACATGCCGATATGATTATAAACTGCGGTGATGCCGGGCAGGAAGGAGAATTGATACAGCGCTGGGTGATGCAGAAAGCCGGGGCACGTTGCCCGGTGAAACGTCTTTGGATATCTTCATTGACAGAGGAAGCCATCCGTGAGGGCTTTGCCAAGCTGCGCGATGCGTCGGATTTCCAGCCTTTGTACGAGGCAGGCTTGTCGCGTGCCATTGGCGACTGGCTGCTCGGGATGAATGCCACCCGCCTCTACACCATTAAGTATGGGCAGAACCGGCAGGTACTTTCTATTGGCCGTGTGCAGACACCGACACTGACACTGATTGTAAACCGTCAGTTGGAAATACAGAATTTTGTTCCCAAGCAATACTGGGAGCTGAAGACTGTCTATCGAGATACCACTTTCTCCACCATCCTCCGGAAAAGTGAGGAGGAACTGGTATTGGAAGCCGAGAAGCAGAAAGAGGCTATAGCTGCCGGGAAGAAACCTAAAAAAGAAGAAGAGAATCGGGGTATCGACCCCATTACCGACCGCGAACGTGGGCTTGTTTTATTGGACCAGATTAAGAATTCTCTTTTTACCGTGACGGATGTCACCAAGAAAGAGGGGAGGGAGGCGCCACTCCGCTTGTTTGACTTGACTTCTTTGCAAGTGGAATGTAACAAGAAGTTTGCCTATTCCGCTGATGAGACGCTGAAAATCATCCAGTCTTTGTATGAGAAGAAAGTGGCTACCTATCCACGTGTAGACACTACCTATTTGAGTGATGACATCTATCCCAAATGCCCCGGCATCTTGAAAGGTCTGCGTGATTACGAGACATTTACAGCCCCTTTGACAGGAACTGCATTGTTGAAGTCCAAAAAGGTTTTCGATAACTCGAAGGTAACAGACCACCACGCCATTATTCCTACCGGCCAGCATCCGCAGAATCTGACGGATATGGAGCGTCGCGTATTCGATTTGATAGCATGCCGTTTCATTGCTGTATTCTATCCCGATTGTAAGTTTGCCACTACCACCGTATTGGGAGAGGTAGAGAGCATAGAGTTCAAGGCCACCGGCAAGCAGATTCTGGAACCGGGTTGGCGTGTTATCTTCGGCACCCCCTCGGCACAATCGCAGGAGGAGAAAGAGGAAAAGGGAGAAGAGGAGAATGTGCTTCCGGCTTTTGTGAAAGGAGAAAGCGGGCCGCACGTTCCCGATTTATATGAGAAGTGGACGCAGCCGCCCCGGCCTTATACGGAAGCCACCCTGCTGCGTGCTATGGAAACGGCGGGCAAGCTGGTGGATAACGACGAACTGCGTGATGCGCTGAAGGAAAATGGTATCGGTCGTCCGTCTACCCGTGCAGCCATCATCGAGACGCTGTTCAAACGAAACTATATCCGCAAGGAAAAGAAGAACCTGATAGCCACTCCTACCGGTGTGGAGCTGATACAGATTATCCATGAGGAGCTGTTGAAGTCGGCGGAACTGACCGGTATTTGGGAGAAGAAACTGCGTGAGATAGAAAAACGAACTTACAATGCCGGACAATTCTTGGAAGAATTGAAGCAGATGGTATCGGAAGTCGTGATGAGTGTACTTTCTGATAACAGCAACCGCCACATCACCATCCAAGCGCCTGCTCCCGAAAAGGGCAGTAAGGCTTCTGCCAAGACAGAGGCTGCCGATAAGCCGAAAAAGGAGCCGAAGAAAAGAACACCGAGAAAGTCTGCCGCTGCAGGTAAAAAGACGGAGCAGGCTTCGGGCGCTGTGGCAGCTTCAAGTACGGAGGCTTCCGTACAAGCTGACGATTTCGTCGGTCAGCCTTGTCCGCTTTGCGGAAAAGGTACCGTTATCAAGGGGAAAACGGCTTACGGTTGTTCCGAATGGAAATCCGGATGCACATTCCGTAAGCCGTTTGAATAAGGGTAATCACATTAAATAATTCTCTCCGCCATGTATTTCCAGAGGGGAGCAGCCATCAGCGCCTGGCGGATGCTTCCTTGCTGCAGCAATTCCTTGACCTCCTGCAAGGAAAGCAGGTGTACGGTCAGGTTTTCCGTATCTTCCAACTGTTGCTCGGAGATTTTCTCCACGTCCGTAGCCAGGAAACAGTAGGTAATGTTGGTGTGGGTACTTGGATTGGGAGAGATTTGCATGAACTCTTTCCATACTCCGTTTCCATAGCCGGTTTCTTCCAAAAGTTCCCGTTGTGCGGAAACCATCGGAGAGCCGTCCTCTTCTTCGCATACCCCTGCACAGAGTTCATAGGATGTTTCTTGTATGCCATGCCGGTATTGGCGGATAAAGACGAATTGTCCGTCACGGGTGATGGCAATGGTATTCACCCAGTTGGGATATTCCAATATATAATAGGAGGGAATGTGGTTGCCGTTGGGCAGTACTACATGGTCCTTACGCACAGTGAGCCATGGGGCCCGATGAAGGTATTCGCTGGATAAGACGGTCCAGGTGTCTTTTGATTTTTCCATAATGGTAGAATTGACTATATTTTAAACAGCATCCCTCCGATATTATCTGTCGTGGCTCCCGTCACCGAGGCGAGGCATCCGGGTGTGTCCGCCATATAGAGGGCACCCAGGAAAGCAAAGATTAGGGCTTCCTTGTATTCTATGATTTGCCGGCTGGGAATCACGATTTCACACGGACACAAGGCGTCGATACGTTCTATGAGGAACTTGTTGAATGCACCTCCGCCGGTAATCAGCAGTTTTCCGTTACCATCGGGCAAGGGGCGGGCGGTGATGATGCGTGATATTTGCCAGGCGGCATGCTCGTAAAAGGTACGTAGCATATTCTCCATACTCAAGCCATAACGCTCGAGCATGGGATATACCAGCGTTTCCACCCACTCCCGTCCCAATGACTTCGGTCCGGACTGATGGTAGAAATCCATTCCGTTCAGTTCGTCCAGCAGTTCTTGGCAGATGTTGCCTTGCCGTGCTATCTCGCCGTCACGGTCAAATTCCAATCCTATTTGCCGGCAGTAATGGTTGATGACGTAATTCACCGGACTGATGTCAAAAGCGATGCGCCGCCCGTCCTGCTCGAATGAGATGTTGGAGAAACCGCCGATATTCAAACAGAAGTCGTAGTCGGCAAAAAGCAACCGGTCGCCAATAGGTACGAGTGGAGCGCCCTGCCCACCCAGCATGATGTCCAGCCGCCGGAAATCCGAAACGGTAGGTATACGGGTTTCAGCGGCAATGGCGGCTCCGTCACCTATTTGGTACATGATTCTCTTTTGAGGCTCATGGAAGATGGTATGCCCGTGGGAGGCGATAATATCGGGGTGGACTCCAAATTCTTGCATGAACTCGTTGACACGTTCACCGAGAAACTTTCCATAGGAGCTGTGGAAAGTGATGAACTCCAAAGCACTCATTGTCTGTGCACCGGTACCCAATATCTGCTTCATGGCGTCGGGGTAGCTATAGCCTTTTGCACAGTCTATGTGGAAAGACCATTTTCCGGCTTGCTGCCGGAAAGTGCAACAACATACGTCCAGCCCGTCAAGGGAAGTGCCGGACATCAGGCCGATGGCTTGAATTTGGAAGTCTTTCATCCTGATTTTCTTGTTTTATTTATAATTGAGGTAGAATTCGACAACAGCTTCTATTCCTTTACGGAAGATGTCCAACGGTATATTCTCATTAGGTGAGTGGATGGCGTTGGATTCGAGCCCGAAGCCCATCAGAACGGTTTTGATGCCCAGTACTTGCTCGAAAGTGGAGATGATGGGGATACTTCCACCCCGACGCACTGCCAGCGGTTTCTTTCCAAAAGCTTTTTCAAAACCTTTTTCGGCGGCTTGGTAGGCGGGTAGGGTGATGGGACATACATATCCTTGGCCTCCATGCATCGGAGTGACTTTTACCTGTACTGAATCCGGCGCTATGTCCAGAATGTAGTCGGCAAAGAGCCGGGATATCTTGTGGTGGTCCTGGTGGGGAACCAACCGGCAGGATACCTTGGCGTATGCCTTGGATGGGAGCACGGTCTTGGACCCTTCACCCGTATATCCGCCCCAGATGCCGCATACGTCGAAAGACGGACGGCAACTGTTACGTTCCAGCGTACTGTAACCTTTCTCTCCGAAAAGTGCTTTTACATGGATAGCCTTTTTGTATTTCTCTTCGTCGAAAGGAATGCGGGCTATCATGTCGCGCTCGGTTTGGGGAACTTCTTCCACATCGTCATAGAAGCCCGGTACGGTGATACGTCCCTCTGCGTCCGTCACTTGGCTGATTATCTGGCAAAGTACATTGATGGGGTTGGCAACAGCACCGCCGAAGTGACCGCTGTGTAGGTCGCGGTTGGGGCCGGTCACTTCTATTTCCCAATAGGCCAGTCCGCGCAGTCCGGTGGTCAGTGAAGGCAGGTCTGCACCAAGCATGCTGGTGTCCGAAACCAGAATGACGTCTGCTTTCAGCAACTCTTTGTGCTCCTGGCAGAAGCTTTCTAAGCTGGGCGAACCGATTTCTTCTTCTCCTTCGAAGATGAATTTTACGTTGGTTTGCAGCAGTTCGTTGCGTACGAGGTATTCAAACGCTTTCACTTGTATGAAAGATTGCCCTTTGTCATCATCAGCACCACGTGCCCAGATATGTTCGTCGCGTATTTCCGGTTCAAAGGGGTCGCTTTTCCAAAGTTCGAGAGGTTCGGCTGGCATCACGTCGTAGTGGGCATATACCAATACGGTCTTGGCGTCCGGGTCTACGATTTTCTGTCCAAAAACAATCGGGTTACCTTTGGAGGGCATTACGAGGGCTTCATCCGCTCCGGCTTCGAGCAGCAACTGTGCCCAGCGTTCGGCGCAGGCAAGCATATCGTCGTGATGCTCGGGTTTGGCACTGATGCTTGGAATGCGAATGAGGCTGAACAAGTCTTCCAGCATTTTAGGCTCGTTCTCGGTGATGTATTTCTTTATTTCCATGGGTGAATATTATAGTTGTGTTGTTCTGTCAATCAGGTAATAATCCAACAATGTCATTGCTGTCATTGCTTCCACGATGGGTACTGCGCGTGGCAATACGCACGGGTCATGGCGTCCTCGGGCTTTCAGGGTGGTGTCTACACCGTCAATGTTCACGGTGTGTTGCTCCATCAGTACGGTTGCCACGGGTTTGAAGGCTACACGGAAATAGATGTCTTGCCCGTTACTGATTCCACCTTGTATACCGCCCGAATGATTGGTGCGGGTCTCGATACGTCCGTTATTGTTGTAGAACACATCATTCTGCTCCGAGCCTTTCTGCTTTAATCCCTTGAAACCGTCTCCATACTCGAATGCTTTTGCTGCATTGATGCTGAGCATGGCTGCTCCAAGTGCTGCATGGAGCTTGCCGAATACGGGTTGTCCCAGTCCGATGGGGCATCCTTTGACGACACAAGTCACCACTCCTCCGATGGTATCTCCTTCTCCCTTTATCTTGAAGATGAGTTCTTCCATTTCTTTTGCCTTCGCCGGGTCGGGGCAGCGGACCGGATTGGTCTCTATCAGGTCGAGGTCGTATGCGGTATAATTTTCTTCAAGGCGGATAGGACCTACTTGTGAAGTGTACGCCGTGATGTGTATACCCAGCTGCTTCAGCGCCAATTTGGCCAGGGCACCCGCTACTACACGCGAGATTGTTTCACGGGCTGATGAACGTCCACCTCCGCGGTGGTCGCGGATGCCATATTTCACTTTATAAGTATAGTCGGCATGTGACGGTCGGTAGACTTCTTTCAGATTATTGTAATCGTCAGAATGTTGGTTTTGGTTCCATACAATGAATCCTATGGGGCAGCCTGTGGATTTTCCTTCGAAGATGCCGGAGAGGAACTCCACTTTATCACCTTCTTTCCGGGCGGTAGTGATACGTGACTGTCCGGGGCGGCGTCGGTCGAGCTCTGCCTGGACGAAATCCATATCAATGACTATTCCTGCAGGGAATCCGTCTATCACTCCTCCCACGCCCTTACCGTGCGATTCCCCAAAACTGGTAAGACGGAGAATATTTCCAAATGAGTTGAACATATCAAATGCTTTAAAGGTTTATATATGAGGTTAATGTGCCAATACGCTTTATAAGAAATGCTTTTGACTTTATAAAGATAACAACTTTTTTTCATAAAACGTTTAAGGAAATAAGATAAAAAGTCTTTTCCGCATAAAGTTGCCTGCCTTTGCCAGAGTTTGGTCAATGGCTTGTTCTTTATAAAAATGGCTTACTCTTTATGAAATCTGCATCTGAATTTCACTCGTAATGATGAAAAAAGGAACATTTATTTTTTAGAAAAGACCTTGTACTGTAACCTTAAAAAGTGTTACTTTGCACCTTTGATTTAAAATGGGAAATTAATAGCTCCCTTGGGAAGCTTTTTATTAACTAAACAAGTACTCAAAAAAGTATGAAAAAGAATTTATTTTATTTATTTGCATTGATCTGTTCAATGAGTTTATTCACGGCTTGTAGTGATGATGACGATGACAAGGTAGTATGTCCTGTGCCGCAAACAGAGTTTACAGTTGCAACAGGTTTGAACTTGACTTATAACGGTGGATCAATGTTGGGAAAGAAAGTAACTTTTACTCCGGATGCTTCTGATGCAACCAAGGCTACTTTGGTATTGGCTGGCAATTTGGATCTTTCCGGTATTCTTACACGTGAAGCGGCTTCCGGTTCTTTTGGTGCAGGCGTATTCCCTGGTTCTCCGGTTGTAACCCTTCCGGTTACTTTGAATATACAAGGTGATGAATGTTCGTTTTCCGGCACAAGTGAGACCGATTATTGTACTTTTGACTATGCAGGAAAGGTTACTGCTTCTTCCTTGAAATTAGATTTAACTAATGTCGCATTGAAAAATTCCGCTTTATCCGGAACAACTTGGGTTCCTACACCCCTTAATTCTGATTATACGGAAGAACCGATTCATTTGATTTGGGAATCCAATAAGAATGTAGAGGTAATGCCTGGCTGGGAGCTACCGATTCAAACAATTTTGACGTTAGCTCTTCGTATGCCTTTAATTGACGCAGGTGGTGATGATAAAGTGAATGTAGAGGATATGTTGTGTAGTGTGTTGCATGATATTACTTTGGGTGTTGACGGTAATATTTCAGCTTCTTATGTTGATGCCGCTCAGGGAGGTACCTCTGTTGTTAAGACTCCTGCGAATGTTGCACAATATGTAGTTCTCAGTGATACCCAAATGAAGGTATATTTGAATCTGGATGCCATCATTGCCAATGTAAAACGTCTGGGCAGTTCTACCAAGGCTATAGATATGAGTGAAATTTTGTCTCAGGCTGTTACGTCTTTGCTTCCTTTGGTAACTGACGGTGTGCCTTTGACTTACGAAAAGAACGAAGGTAAATTAAAGGTTTATTTGAATACGGATTTGTTATTGCCTTTGATGAAAAATATAGTTGCTCCTTTATTCTCGGATGAGGAGTTTGTAAATATGCTTATCGAAGCAATGAAAGCTGATCCTGATTTTGGAAGTATGGCCGGTATGGCAGAAGGTATGTTGAAGGGTTTACCTGAAATAATTAATGAAACAACTCGTTTGGAAGTTGGTTTGAACTTGACTGCCGCTAAATAACTTTTTTTTCGATATAGAATTTTCCCTCCTTTGTCTCCTGATTTTCAGGTTATAGAGGAGGGATTTTTGTTTGTTTTTTCCTACATTTGCATGATAAATAATCAAATTGTAGAAATGATATGACAGAAACGGAAAGACGACAGATTATTGCTTTGGTTAAATCTGAAGTAATTCCTGCCATTGGTTGTACAGAACCTATAGCTGTGGCATTGTGTGTAGCAAAGGCTGCGGAAGTGCTGAATAAGCGTCCCGAAAAGATAACTGTATTGCTGAGTGCCAATATTCTGAAAAATGCAATGGGAGTGGGTATTCCAGGTACGGGGATGATTGGATTACCGATTGCTGTGGCGCTTGGCGCCTTAATAGGTAAGTCGGCATATCAATTGGAGGTTTTGAAAGAAAGTACTCCTGATGCAGTGGAGGCAGGAAAGCGTTTCATAGAAGAAAAGCGTATTCATATATCTTTAAAAAACGATATGGAAGAGAAGCTTTATATAGAAGTATGTTGTGAAGCTGATACGAACAAGGCAACAGCTATTATTGCCGGTGGGCATACTTGCTTTACTTATATAACGCGCAACGGTGACATCTTATTGGACAAACAAATTGCCTCTTGTATCGAAGAGGAGGATGTATTGGACTTGACTTTACGCAAAGTGTATGACTTCGCCATGACAACCCCATTAGACGACATCCGTTTTATTCTTGATACGGCACGACTGAACAAGACTGCCGCCGAACGTTCCTTCGAAGGTGAATATGGTCATGGACTGGGTAAAATCCTACGTGGCACTTACGAACACCGGATTATGGGCGACAGTGTCTTCTCTCATATCCTTTCTTACACTTCGGGAGCATGTGATGCCCGTATGGCCGGTGCCATGATTCCGGTGATGAGCAATTCCGGCAGTGGCAATCAAGGGATATCCGCTACCCTTCCCGTACTGGTCTATGCCGAAGAAAATGGAAAATCGGAAGAAGAATTGATTCGTGCCTTGATGTTGAGCCATTTAACAGTAATCTATATCAAGCAGAGTTTGGGACGCTTATCTGCCTTATGCGGTTGTGTGGTTGCTGCCACGGGTTCCAGTTGCGGTATAACCTGGCTAATGGGAGGAACTTATGAACAAGTGGCATATGCTGTGCAGAACATGATTGCCAATCTTACCGGAATGATTTGTGATGGTGCCAAACCCAGTTGTGCATTGAAAGTAACTACCGGAGTTTCAACCGCAGTGCTTTCAGCCATCATGGCCATGGAAAACCGTTGTGTGACTTCCGTAGAAGGTATTATTGATGAGGATGTGGATCAGAGTATCCGTAATCTGACAAAAATCGGTTCTAAAGGAATGAATGAAACGGATAAATTGGTATTGGAGATAATGACAAGTAAATAATATAGAATTTGAAAATTAAAGAATTAAAAATTAAAGAATTACCATGCGGCATGCTTAATACTGTGTAGTCTGATTCTTTAATTTTTAATTCTTAATTCTTTAGTGGCAGCATCCGCCTCCACATTCATGGTCGCCGCATCCGTCGCCACAGTCACCACAACCGCAGCTGCCGCAACCGCCACCCATCATACGGGCAACTTCAGCAAGCTCTTCGTTCGTAGCCGGACGGCTTTCCACCACTTCTCCGGTAAAGTTCAAATCACAACCTGCGAGTGGATGATTCATGTCCATTACAACTACGTCTTCCTTTACTTCTACTACACTTCCATTGATGCGTTGACCTTCAGAAGTCATCAAGGGGATGACGGCGCCTTCCACTACACGGTCGCTGTCGAATTCTCCTTCTATCATGAAGATTTCTTTGGGGAGGTCAATAACATGGTCGTCGTCATATTCACCATAAGCTTCTGATGCCGGAATGGTAAAGTCGAATTTATCGCCTATCTGCAAGTCTTTTATCTGGGCTTCAAAGGGTTCGAGTGTCATTCCCAGACCTGAGATAAACTGAAAAGGATGCTCTACGGGTGCTTCTTCTTCGAAATCTTTTTCTCCGTTTTCGATTGAGTACAGCTTATATGCTACGGTGATGTACTTGTTTTCTACTGTTTCCATTAATTTTCTATCTTTATTTAATTAGTAAATACTTTTTTTTGAGTATTTGAAGAGACAAAGATACGAATTATTTGTTTCGGGATGTAGAGAGCCTTTGGTAATTTTCAGATTATTAAATGGTTTCAATGATTGGCAATACATTTACATTGGCTGTCTGAATGGTTCTATTTAGAACTGTTAAGTGATAAAATAGGATTTTAGGGCGACATTTTCTTACGATTATTCATATTTATCTTATTTTTTTCATCAATTTGTTTGGAGATTATAAAAAAGCCCTTACCTTTGCAGCACGTTTGAAACAAAAAAGAAGAATTAAGTTATGAATTTACATACATCTATTAACCTGGCAGTCCTGCATATTATTCGCGTCGTGGTGGTGGCATCAAGAGCGTGAGAAAGGTTATGTATGTATTCGTACGTTAGAAGATAATTTATTAAGCCTTTCTCACTATAGTGGGAGAGGCTTTTTCATTAAAAGGAGATTTGAAAATGAAGCATCAGTTACGCAGCTCGTTCAGCACACAAGGTCGCCGCATGGCGGGGGCCCGTGCATTGTGGACGGCGAATGGTATGAAGAAGGAACAGATGGGTAAGCCCATTATCGCTATAGTCAATTCATTTACACAATTCGTCCCCGGGCATGTACATCTGCACGAAATAGGCCAGTTTGTAAAGGAAGAGATTGAAAAACTGGGGTGTTTTGCTGCGGAGTTCAATACGATTGCCATTGACGACGGTATCGCTATGGGACACGACGGTATGCTTTATTCCCTGCCTTCAAGAGATATCATTGCCGATAGTGTGGAGTATATGGTAAATGCCCATAAGGCAGATGCTATGGTTTGCATCAGTAACTGTGACAAGATTACTCCGGGGATGCTGATGGCGGCTATGAGGCTGAATATACCGACTGTGTTTGTTTCAGGCGGTCCGATGGAAGCCGGGGAATGGAACGGACAGCATTTGGATTTGATTGATGCCATGATTAAATCTGCTGATGAAAGTGTGGGCGATAAAGAGGTGGCACAGATTGAGCAACATGCCTGCCCCACTTGCGGATGCTGCTCAGGCATGTTTACCGCTAATTCCATGAATTGCTTGAATGAAGCGATTGGATTGGCACTGCCCGGTAACGGCACGATTGTAGCCACTCACGAAAATCGCAAGAAACTATTTGAGGATGCAGCCAGGTTGATTGTAGAGAATGCCTTTAGATATTATGAAGAAGGGGATGAGAGTGTACTCCCGCGCAGTATTGCTACCCGCGAGGCATTTTTGAATGCCATGACGCTGGATATTGCGATGGGCGGTTCCACTAATACGGTACTTCATTTGTTGGCTGTGGCTCACGAAGCCGGAGCGGATTTTAAGATGGACGACATTGACATGCTCTCCCGCAAGACCCCCTGCTTATGCAAGGTGGCTCCCAATACCCAAAAGTATCATGTACAAGACGTTAACCGTGCCGGTGGCATCATTGCCATCATGGATGAGCTTGCCAAGGGCGGATTGGTCGATACGAATGTCCGCCGTGTGGATGGAATGACGTTGGCAGAGGCAATCGACCGGTATAGTATTACCAGCTCTAATGTATGTAAAGAGGCAATCAAGAAATACTCCAGTGCGGCAGCCGGAAAGTTCAATCTGGTACTCGGCTCACAAAATGCGTCTTATAAGGAACTCGATACGGACCGTGCGACCGGTTGTATCCGTGATTTGGAACATGCATACAGCAAGGATGGCGGTCTGGCGGTTTTGAAGGGAAATATAGCTCAGGACGGTTGCGTTGTCAAGACTGCCGGTGTAGACGAGAGTATCTGGAAATTTACGGGGCCAGCGAAAGTCTTCGACTCACAAGATGCGGCTTGTGACGGTATTCTGGGTGGAAAGGTGGTCAGTGGAGACGTCGTCGTCATCACTCACGAAGGGCCGAAAGGTGGACCGGGTATGCAAGAGATGCTTTATCCTACTTCTTATATCAAATCCCGCCATCTGGGTAAGGAGTGTGCATTGATTACCGACGGGCGTTTCAGTGGTGGTACTTCCGGACTAAGTATCGGACATGTTTCTCCCGAAGCGGCTGCCGGTGGTAATATCGGCAAGATTAAGGATGGGGACATTATCGAAATTGATATACCGAACCGTTCTATCAATGTGAAGTTGACGGATGAAGAGCTTGCAGCACGCCCTATGACTCCGGTAACCCGCAACCGTGAAGTCTCCAAAGCATTGAAAGCATATGCCAGTATGGTGAGTTCCGCTGACAAAGGGGCTGTGAGGCTGATTGATTAAAAGCCCCCCTTTCCGAAAGCGAGGGGAGGAGAGAATGAAACAAATTTTTCAAGCTACTATTGAGCTTTTAAATATAATGAATAGATAAAGTATGGCTGATAATAATAAAAAGAGTAACTTTTCCTCCCTCTCCCAAGGAGAGGGTCGGGGTGAGGCTCTAATAACAGGCGCAGAAGCATTGATGCGCTCTCTGGAGCATCAGGGAGTAAAGACTATTTTCGGTTATCCGGGAGGGAGCATCATGCCGGTATTCGATGCCTTATACGACCATCGGAAGGAATTGAACCACATCTTGGTTCGTCATGAACAAGGAGCAACCCATGCGGCACAAGGCTTTGCACGTGTATCAGGCGAGGTTGGCGTTTGTCTGGTTACCAGTGGACCGGGTGCTACCAATACTATCACGGGCATTGCAGATGCCATGATTGACAGTACGCCTATCGTTGTCATTGCCGGCCAGGTAGGGACGAACTTCTTGGGTACGGATGCATTTCAGGAAGTGGACTTGGTAGGCATTACTCAGCCTATCACGAAATGGAGTTACCAGATTCGTCGTGCAGAAGATGTGGCCTGGGCAGTGGCACGTGCTTTCTATGTGGCAAAGAGCGGACGTCCGGGACCGGTCGTGCTGGATTTTGCTAAAAACGCCCAAGTGGAGAAAACAGAATATGCGCCTACTAAGGTGGACTATGTCCGTAGCTATCTTCCCGTTCCCGAAATGGAGCCGGAGGCCATACGGCAGGCTGCTGAATTAATAAATGGTGCGGAACGGCCTTTGGTGCTGGTAGGACAAGGCGTGGAGCTGGGAGAAGCCCAGCAAGAGCTTCGTGCTTTCATTGAGAAAGCCGGAATGCCTGCCGGATGCACTTTATTGGGACTTTCCGCATTACCTACGAACCATCCGTTGAACAAAGGAATGCTTGGTATGCACGGTAACCTGGGGCCCAATATCAATACCAATAAATGTGATGTCCTTATCGCCGTAGGCATGCGCTTTGATGACCGTGTGACGGGTAAATTGGAAACATATGCCAAGCAGGCGAAGATTATCCACTTTGATATTGACCCTGCCGAAATAGATAAGAATGTAAAGACCGATGTTGCTGTCCTGGGAGATTGCAAAGAGACACTGGCTGCCGTTACCCAATTGCTGGAACCCGCCAACCATCAGGAATGGATTGACAGTTTCCGGCAATACGAGGAAGTGGAAGAGGAAAAGGTAATCCGTCCGGAATTACATCCGGCAGGAAAAGCGCTAAGCATGGGTGAGGTGGTGCGTGCTGTGAGTGAGGCTACCCATAACGGGGCGATATTGGTGACTGATGTCGGCCAGAATCAGATGATGTCCGCCCGTTATTTCAAATACAGCAAGGAACGTAGCATTGTTACTTCCGGTGGCCTGGGTACTATGGGCTTCGGCCTTCCGGCAGCTATCGGTGCCACTTTTGGACGTCCGGACCGCACGGTATGCGTATTCATGGGAGACGGCGGCTTGCAGATGAACCTGCAGGAACTGGGTACCATCATGGAACAAAAGGCTCCGGTGAAGATGATTCTGTTGAACAATAACTTCTTGGGCAATGTTCGTCAATGGCAGGCGATGTTTTTCAATCGTCGTTATTCGTTTACTCCGATGATGAATCCGGATTATATGAAGATTGCTTCGGCATATGATATTCCTGCACGCAGGGTAATGACCCGCGAGGAGCTGGCAAAAGCGATTGACGAGATGATAGCAACCGACGGACCGTTCCTGCTCGAAGCTTGTGTGGAGGAAGAAGGAAATGTAATGCCGATGACACCTCCGGGCGGTTCGGTCAATCAGATGTTGTTGGAATGCTGAAGTCATGCGAAATTAAAGAATTTACTCTATCTATGGATAAAAAACTATATACAATCATTGTTCATTCGGAAAACTTTGCCGGTTTGCTGAATCAAGTGACGGCTGTGTTTACCCGTCGGCAGATAAACATCGAAAGTTTAAATGTATCGGCCTCCTCCATCAAGGGGGTACATAAATATACCATTACCGCTTGGACGGACAAGGATACCATTGAAAAGGTGACCAAGCAGATTACCAAGAAAATAGATGTGCTGCAAGCCCATTATTTTACGGATGATGAAATCTATCAGCACGAGATTGCTCTCTATAAAATAACGACCCCTACGCTGGAAGAAAAACCGGAGGTGTCCAAAGTAATCCGTAAGTACAATGCCCGTATTGTGGAGGTGAATGCTGTATTTGCCATTGTTGAGAAGAATGGCATGAGTGAGGAAATAACCAATCTTTATGAGGAGTTGCGCCAGTTGGATTGCGTACTTCAGTTCGTCCGTTCGGGTCGCGTAGCCATTACGACCAGCTGCTTTGAGCGTGTCAATGAATATCTGGCGGACCGTGAAGCAAAATATCGTCAAAGTAAACACCAAGAATCATGATGAGCGAGAACAATAAGATAGGTACCTACAAGTTTGTTGCCGAACCGTTTCATGTCGACTTTACCGGACGGCTGACAATGGGAGTATTAGGCAACCATTTGTTGAATTGTGCGGGTTTCCATGCCAGCGACCGCGGTTTTGGCATCGCGACTCTAAACGAGGACAATTATACTTGGGTATTGTCCCGTCTGGCTGTCGAACTGGATGAAATGCCTTATCAGTACGAAGATTTCTCCATTCAGACTTGGGTGGAGAATGTCTATCGCCTTTTTACAGACCGTAATTTCACTATCATCGATAAGGAGGGCAAGAAGATTGGGTATGCACGTTCCGTTTGGGCGATGATTAGCATGAATACCCGTAAGCCGGCAGATTTGCTGGCTCTTCATAGTGGCAGCATTGTAGATTATGTTTGCGATGAGCCTTGCCCGATAGAAAAACCTTCGCGGATAAAGGTGGCCTCAAAGGAACCGGTTGCTGCTTTGGTAGCCAAATACAGTGATATTGACATTAACGGGCATGTGAACAGCATCCGTTACATCGAGCATATCCTTGATTTGTTCCCGATAGAGATGTATAAGGAGAAGCGCATCCGTCGTTTTGAGATGGCATATGTAGCCGAAAGCTATTATGGGGATGAGTTGACTTTGTTCATGGATGATGCCGGTGAGGGCGTTTACGATGTGGAGGTGAAAAAGAATGGCAGCGAAGTGGTCTGTCGCTCTAAAGTGATATTTACAGAGAAATAAATAAATTTATCAACGTTGGCGTAAGCCACAAATAAAAATTAAAACAAAAAATGGCACAATTGAATTTTGGCGGTGTTATTGAGAATGTAATGACCCGCGAAGAATTTCCTTTGGAAAAAGCACGTGAGATTTTGAAAGATGAAACAATTGCAGTAATCGGTTATGGCGTACAAGGCCCGGGCCAGGCTTGCAACTTGCGTGATAACGGTTTCAATGTGATTGTAGGACAACGTCCGGGCAAGACATACGAAAAGGCTGTGGCTGACGGATGGGTGCCGGGTGAGACCTTGTTCGGCATCGAAGAGGCTTGCCAGAAAGGTACTATCGTCATGTGTCTGTTGTCTGATGCGGCTGTAATGTCTGTATGGCCGACTATCAAACCTTATTTGACTCCCGGAAAGGCTCTTTACTTCTCTCATGGTTTTGCTATTACCTGGAACGACCGTACCGGCGTGGTTCCTCCTAAAGATATTGATGTTATTATGGTTGCTCCCAAAGGTTCCGGTACTTCACTTCGTACCATGTTCCTCGAAGGGCGTGGCTTGAACTCATCATATGCCGTCTATCAGGATGCTACGGGTAAGGCTTTTGACAAGACGATTGCACTGGGTATCGGTATCGGTTCGGGATATTTGTTCGAGACAACTTTCATCCGCGAAGCCACTTCCGACTTGACCGGTGAACGCGGTTCATTGATGGGTGCTATCCAGGGATTGCTGTTGGCTCAGTATGAAGTATTGCGCGAAAACGGCCATACTCCTTCTGAAGCATTCAATGAAACAGTGGAAGAGTTGACTCAATCTTTGATGCCATTGTTTGCCAAGAACGGTATGGACTGGATGTATGCCAACTGTTCTACTACGGCACAGCGTGGTGCGCTGGATTGGATGACCCCGTTCCATGATGCCATCAAGCCGGTTGTACAGAAATTGTATGCAAGTGTGAAGTCGGGCAACGAAGCTCAGATTTCTATCGACAGTAACTCCAAACCCGATTATCGTGAGAAGCTGAATGCAGAATTGAAAGCCTTGCGTGAAAGCGAAATGTGGCAGACAGCTGTTACAGTTCGTAAACTTCGTCCGGAAAACAATTAATCAGCTTTATATAAATAGGTGAAATACCCTCTTCGGTGTTACCGGAGGGGGTATTTCTTTATTATTGATTCCCTATATTTTGAATAAACTCCAATAGCTTCCGGTAAAAACCGTGATGTTTCAGCGTCTCTGCCTCTCCCAATATTACCAGCTTCATGCGTGCCCGGGTGATGGCTACATTCATTCTCCTTAAATCATTCAGGAATCCTATCTGCCCTTCTTCGTTGGCGCGGACAAGGCTGATGAAGATAACATCGCGCTCTTGCCCTTGGAAGCCATCCACCGTATTTACAGTGAACAAGCTGCGATAAGGCTTGAGTGAAGCGTCTGCCTTTATCTTGTTGCGGAGATATTGCACTTGTGCCTTGTAAGGGGAGATGATGCCGAAGTCTATTTTTTCTTCCAGAATGCGGCTGCCATCGATACGGTTGATGTAGATTTTCAGTTCTGATAGGAGCAGGTCCGCTTCCGCCTTATTAATGCGTCCGAAAGTCTCTCCCACAAATTCTTCTTTGAAATCCATTTCGGAGGTGTCAATCCAGTGGATAGGGGTATCCCAGTCCAGGATGCCCCGGTAACGCACTTCGGGAGCGGCTTCCAACTCGCCATTATAAAACCATTGGGAAGGAAATTTCATGATTTCCTCGTGCATGCGGTATTGCACTTTCAGCAAAGAGACAACGGCAGGTTTGTTGGACACCACTTTCTCCATCAATGTTCGTTCCAGACCTCCACGGGCGGCTTCGTGGCATTTTATGGTGGGCGGAAGTTGGCAGTGGTCACCCGCCAATACCACGCGGTCTGCTTTTCGGATAGCTATCCAGCAGGCAGCCTCTAAGGCCTGGGCTGCTTCATCAATGAAAAGGGTGCCGAAACGGCGTCCGTTCAGCAGCCGGTGATTGCTGCTTACCAGCGTGGAGGCTATGACGTGTGCCCCATCAAAAAGCTCTGCATTGATTTGTATTTCCAATGCGGTGGCGCGGTCGCGCAGGCGGCTCATACGGCTGCGTACTCCTTCGCGTTCGTCATAGCTGCCACGGCGGGCACGGCTGCCCAGTTCACGGAGATTTTTCCGGATGCTCCACAGTTCCGGATAAAGCGGATGGTTCTCGAAACGACGCTCGTAGGTAAAGGAAAGCATCTTGTCGTTGACACGGGTCGGATTGCCGATACGCAGGACATTGACGCCACGGTCCACAAGTTTTTCCGAAATCCAGTCGACGGCAGTATTGCTTTGGGCACATACCAGTACCTGCGGTTCCCGATGCAGGGTTTCGTAGATGGCTTCCACTAAGGTGGTCGTTTTTCCGGTTCCCGGAGGACCGTGTACAATGGCCACGTCGCGGGCACACAGCACTTTGTTTACAGCTGTCTCCTGCGTGGAGTTCAGCCAGGGAAACCGTACGGGATAGAGCTCTCGGAAACCGGCTTTCGAGGTTCCCAGCAATATGTCCCGCAATTCGGCCAGGCGGTTGCCTTTGGAGCGTAACGTATCTTCCAAGGCTTCGAACATGGTCCGATAGGATGTTTCGTCGAAATAAAGTTGCACGCCGAGGTTGTCCGTTTCCTGCACTTCCATAACGGCACCGGCTCCGGGCATTATCGCTACCATCCGTGTCTCGTCGGCATAGCTTACGGTAGCGGTGAAGTTCATATAGGTTATTTTTCCATCGGCAGACTGGCGGAAAAAACATACGGGACGGCCGAACTCAAAATTATGTTCTATATCGGTATTTTCTGTGTGTGTAATTTCTATTACTAATTGATTCAGTGAATTATAGTAACTTCGTCCCGGAGTGGCAGGATACCAGCAAAGTCCCCGTTTCACTTTCCGGGCAACTCCCATGTTTTCGGTTTGGCGTTTGAATTCCTCTTTTTCGTATTCGTATTCCATGCGCAGCAAAAGTTGTTGCTGCTGGAGGTGAATAATAGGACTATTTGAATCTTGTTCCTTCATGGTTGCAAAGGTAATCATTCTTCGCTTCCGACGGAAAAAATGCTTTATTTTGTTAAACTATTCAGCCTTTTTATTTGTTTATGATATTAATTTGTAATCTTTACAATAATGAAAAACTAAAAAATAGTGGTTATGGTATATGATTTAACGATGCTCAAAACGTTTTATGCCGCTTATTCGGAGAAGATAGAACGCGTACGGAACGTACTGCGGCGTCCGATGACTTTAGCGGAGAAAATTTTGTATGCTCATTTGTATGATGGGGATAAAGTGAAGAACTACAGACGGGGAGAAGACTATGTGAATTTCCGTCCCGACCGTGTGGCCATGCAGGATGCAACGGCTCAAATGGCCTTATTGCAATTTATGAATGCAGGCCGTGAGCAGGTTGCCGTGCCTTCCACTGTGCATTGTGACCATTTGATTCAAGCATATAAAGGTGCAAAAGAAGATGTTGCGACTGCTACGAAGACCAACGAGGAGGTCTATAATTTTCTCCGTGATGTTTCTTCCCGCTATGGCATAGGTTTTTGGCAGCCGGGAGCAGGCATTATTCACCAGGTGGTATTGGAGAACTACGCATTTCCGGGTGGAATGATGGTAGGCACGGACTCTCATACGCCCAATGCCGGAGGTTTGGGCATGGTGGCCATTGGTGTGGGTGGTGCCGATGCGGTGGATGTGATGACCGGCATGGAATGGGAACTGAAAATGCCGCGTCTGATAGGCGTACACTTGAAGGGTAAATTGAGTGGCTGGGTAGCTCCCAAAGATGTTATTCTGAAGTTGGCGGGTATTCTTACTGTAAAAGGGGGAACCAATGCCATCATTGAATATTTTGGACCGGGAACCGCTTCATTGTCTGCCACTGGAAAGGCTACCATCTGCAATATGGGGGCAGAGGTGGGGGCGACTACCTCCCTTTTCCCTTACGATGAGCGCATGGGTACTTATTTGAAGGCTACCGGACGTGAAGAAGTGGCAAAAATGGCTGCTTCCGTAGCTGCCGACCTTCGCGCCGACGACGAAGTGCTGGCAAATCCGGAAAAATATTACGACCGCATCATTGAAATAGACCTCTCGCTGTTGGAACCGTATATCAACGGGCCCTTTACGCCGGATGCAGCAACACCGATATCGAAATTTGCCGAGGTAGTGATAACCAATAACTATCCCCGCCGGATGGAAGTCGGCCTGATAGGGTCGTGTACCAATTCGTCCTATCAGGATTTGAGCCGCGCAGCCTCCCTTGCCCGGCAGGTAAAGGAAAAGAATTTGAAGGTTGCTTCCTCGCTGATTGTCAACCCCGGTTCGGAGCAGATACGTGCCACTGCTGAACGCGACGGCATGATTGCCGCTTTCGAAGATATTGGCGCAACGATAATGGCGAATGCCTGCGGACCTTGTATTGGCCAGTGGAAGCGCCATACTGATGACCCTGAACGAAAAAATTCCATCGTCACCTCTTTTAACCGTAATTTTGCCAAACGTGCCGATGGAAATCCCAACACTTTTGCTTACGTCGCTTCCCCGGAGATAACGATGGCGCTGACCATTGCCGGTGACCTTTGTTTCGACCCGTTGAGGGATACGCTGGTCAATGCCAAAGGAGAGGTTGTGAAACTGTCCGAACCGGTCGGTGAAGAACTGCCGGCACACGGGTTTATAGGAGGAAAGGAAGGATACATTGCTCCAGGCAAAGGACAGACGGAAATTACGGTCAATCCTCATTCACAGCGCTTGCAACTGCTGACTCCCTTCCCTGCCTGGGATGGCATGGACTTGCTGAATATGCCTTTATTGATTAAAGTGCAAGGGAAATGTACCACCGACCACATCTCTATGGCGGGGCCATGGCTCCGTTTCCGGGGACATTTGGAGAATATTTCGGACAATATGCTGATGGGGGCTGTCAATGCTTTCAATGGAGAGACGAACAAGGTTTGGAACCGCTCCACCAATACCTATGGAACAGTGTCAGGCACTGCGAAGCTGTATAAATCAGAAGGCATCCCTTCCATTGTCGTTGCCGAAGAGAATTATGGTGAAGGTTCCAGCCGTGAGCATGCTGCCATGGAACCACGCTTCCTGAATGTACGCGCCATTTTGGCGAAAAGCTTTGCCCGTATCCATGAGACGAATTTAAAGAAACAAGGCATGTTGGCGCTGACCTTTACGGATAAGGCCGATTATGACAAGATTCGGGAACGCGACCTGATTTCTGTCATGGGGTTGAAAGATTTTGCTTCGGGACGTACGTTGAAGGTGGTTCTTCATCACGAGGACGGGAGTAAAGAAAGTTTTGAAGTACAACATACGTATAACGAACAGCAGATAGCCTGGTTCCGGGCCGGTTCTGCACTTAATGCAAGATAGAATATGGAAAAAATTACTGTACCTTTTATTACCGGCGATGGAGTGGGAGCAGAAGTGACCCCATCCATGCAGGCTGTCGTGAATGCCGCTGTCAAGAAATCCTATGGTGACCGGCGTGGCATTGAATGGAAAGAAGTGCTGGCAGGAGAACGTGCTTTCCACGAAACCGGCTCCTGGTTGCCGGACGAAACCATGGAAGCCTTCCGCACCTATAAGGTGGGCATCAAAGGTCCTTTGACAACTCCCGTCGGTGGAGGTATCCGTTCCTTGAACGTAGCCTTGCGTCAGACGCTCGATTTGTATGTCTGCCAACGTCCGGTACGTTGGTATAAGGGCATTGTTTCTCCACTCAAAGAGCCGCAGAAGGTGGATATGTGCGTATTCCGTGAGAATACCGAGGATATTTATGCAGGCATCGAATGGGAAGCCGGAACTCCGGAGGCTGAAAAGTTCTATCGTTTTCTCCATGATGACATGGGGGTGACAAAAGTCCGTTTTCCCGAAACCTCCTCGTTTGGCGTGAAGCCCGTTTCAAGAGAAGGAACAGAGCGCTTGGTGCGTGCCGCCTGCCGATACGCCCTTGAGCATCATCTGCCTTCCGTGACGTTGGTACACAAAGGAAACATCATGAAATTTACGGAAGGCGGCTTCAAGAAGTGGGGGTACGAACTGGCAGAACGTGAGTTTGGTAAAGAACTGGCAGAAGGGCGTCTGGTCATCAAGGACTGCATTGCCGATGCATTCTTGCAGAACACGTTGCTTATCCCCGAAGAATATTCCGTGATTGCCACGTTGAATCTGAACGGCGATTATGTGTCCGACCAACTGGCTGCCATGGTAGGCGGCATCGGCATTGCACCGGGTGCGAATATCAACTATAAAACGGGGCATGCCATTTTTGAGGCTACTCACGGGACGGCTCCGAACATTGCCGGGAAAGACATTGTGAATCCCTGTTCCATCATCCTTTCCGCTGTGATGATGCTTGAATATCTGGGTTGGAAGGAAGCAGCCTCTCTTATAGAGAACGCCTTGGAGCAAAGTTTCACAGAAGCCCGTGCTACTGCCGACTTGGCCCGTTTTATGCCGGGTGGCGTCTCGCTGTCCACTTCGGCTTTCACCCGGGAGATTGTAAGGAGAATAGAAAATGGGAATAACGAATAAAACGAAACGATTATGAAGAAGGAGTATCTGATTTACAAGCTTTCCGAAGATTTGAAGGAAGCTACCCGGATTGAGAATGAACTGTTCAGGAAGTTTGATGTGAAGCGCGGTTTGCGTAATGAGGACGGCACGGGAGTCTTGGTGGGGTTGACCAAAATAGGCAATGTGGTCGGCTATGAACGCATCCCCGGTGGAGGGCTGAAGCCTATTCCCGGCAAATTGTTCTACCGCGGTTATGATGTGGATGACTTGGCACACGCCATCATCAAAGAGAAGCGTTTCGGTTTTGAGGAAATTGCCTACTTGTTGCTTTCCGGTCGCCTGCCCGACAAGGAAGAACTCTCTTCTTTCCGTGAACTCATCAACGACAACATGCCGCTGGAGCAGAAGACCAAGATGAATATCATTGAACTCGAAGGAAACAACATTATGAACATCCTGGCGCGCAGCGTACTCGAGATGTATCGTTTTGACCCTGATGCAGATGACACTTCCCGCGATAATCTGATGCGGCAGAGCATTGAGCTTATTTCGAAATTCCCGACCATCATTGCGTATGCCTATAACATGCTTCGCCATGCCACCCATGGCCGTTCACTGCATATCCGCCATCCGCAGGAAAACCTTTCCATTGCCGAGAATTTCCTCTATATGCTGAAGAAGGACTACACGGAGCTGGATGCCCGCACGCTCGACTTGCTGCTGGTTCTTCAGGCCGAGCACGGTGGTGGTAACAACTCCACTTTTACCGTACGTGTCACTTCTTCTACCGGGACGGATACTTACTCTTCGATAGCGGCAGGTATCGGTTCCTTGAAAGGGCCGCTTCATGGAGGTGCCAATATCCAGGTTGCCGATATGTTCCACCATCTGCAGGAAAACATTCAGGACTGGACGAATGTGGATGAGATTGATACTTACTTCACCCGCATGCTCAACAAGGAAGCCTATAACAAGACCGGCTTGATATATGGTATCGGACATGCCGTCTATACCATTTCCGACCCGCGCGCCATTCTGCTGAAGGAGCTTGCCCGCGACCTTGCCCGCGAAAAAGGGAAAGAACGCGAGTTCGCTTTCCTTGAACTGCTCGAGGAGCGCGCCATTGATGTGTTTGGCCGTGTGAAGAATAATGGCAAGACGGTTTCGAGTAATGTGGATTTCTATTCGGGCTTTGTCTACGAGATGATTGGGCTGCCGCAGGAAATCTTCACGCCTTTGTTTGCCATGGCACGTATTGTCGGTTGGTGTGCACATCGCAATGAAGAATTGAACTTTGAAGGTAAGCGTATTATCCGTCCTGCCTATAAGAATGTTTTGGATGAGGTGGCTTATGTGCCCATTAAGAAACGGTAAGGATTAGACTTGTATCTTTTAAATCGTTCCATCACGGGGGAAAAATCGTTCCACCATGGTGGAACGATTTTTTCTCCATGGTGGAATGAAATTTACTCCATGATGGAACGATTAGATTTTCGTATCTCTACTGCTTAATCTTCTCAGTAAAAAACACTGGTTTTTGCATGAAAAAACAATTATCCGGGGAAAACGATTTGTTTGTTGTGAGTTTTCTTTATCTTTGCTTCGCATAAATAAAGAACTATGAATCAGGAAACTTTTCAGATATTTCTGTGGGTAATGAGTGCTGTGGCATTGGTTGTCTTTATTGCGCTCTATTTTGTCAAAGCGGGTTATGGCATGTTCCGTACTGCCTCGTGGGGAATCTCCATCAATAATAAACTGGCGTGGGTGCTTATGGAAGCGCCGGTATTCATCGTCATGTTTGGGTTGTGGGGGAAGAGTGGAGCGGGATTTGCCGTGCCGGTATATTTCTTCTTCCTGCTGTTTCAGTTGCACTATCTTCAGCGGGCCTTTATTTTTCCGTTCCTGCTGAAAGGTAAAAGCCGGATGCCGGTAGCTATTATGGCGATGGGTATCGTCTTCAACCTTTTGAACGGGATGATGCAGGCGGGCGGTTTGTTCTATTTCGCTCCCGAAGGCTTGTATGCCGATGGCTGGGCCTATTTGTTGAAACCTCATGCCTTGTTGGGAGTCATTCTGTTTTTTGCGGGTATGTTCATCAATTTGCATTCCGACTATGTGATACGTCATCTGCGCAGGCCGGGTGATACGAAGCATTATCTTCCCGGAAAAGGACTTTACCGATACGTCACTTCTGCCAATTACTTCGGTGAACTGGTGGAATGGACGGGGTTTGCCATACTCACAGCTTCTCCCGCCGCCTGGGTGTTCGTCTGGTGGACGTTTGCCAACCTTGTTCCCCGTGCCGATGCCATTCACCGCCGTTATCGGGAGGAGTTTGGCGATGAGGCGGTAGGAAAGCGCAAACGCATCATTCCATTTCTTTATTAATGGAAAATGGAAAGTTGAAAATGGAAAATGAATAATTCATAACTTATAATTCATAACTCATAACTCATAACGATGGAATCCAAGTTATTCACACCCGTCACTTTCGGACCGTTGACCTTGCGTAACCGTACCATCCGTTCGGCTGCTTTCGAGAGCATGTGTCCCGGAAACGCTCCGTCGGACATGTTGCTCGACTATCATCGGTCGGTAGCGGCGGGAGGTATAGGTATGACTACTGTTGCTTATGCGGCAGTTACTCAGAGCGGCCTGTCTTTTGACCGCCAGTTGTGGATGCGTCCCGAGATTATCCCCGGACTCCGTAGGCTGACTGATGCCATACATGCGGAAGGGGCTGCGGCAGGCATCCAGTTGGGACACTGTGGCAACATGTCCCATAAAAGTATTTGCGGTTGTATGCCCGTCGGCGCATCTTCCGGATTCAATCTTTATTCTCCTACCTTTGTGCGCGGACTTCGTGCCGATGAGCTGCCGGAGATGGCGCGTGCATACGGACGCTCGGTGAATCTGGCACGGGAGGCCGGATTTGATTCTGTAGAGATTCATGCAGGGCATGGTTATCTCATCAGCCAGTTCTTGTCCCCGTCCACCAATCATCGGAAAGACGAATTCGGGGGCTCGTTGCAGAACCGTATGCGGTTTATGGATATGGTGATGGAAGAAGTGATGAAGGCTGCCGGCAGTGATATGGCTGTGCTGGTGAAGATGAACATGCGCGACGGTTTCCGTGGAGGGATGGAGCTGGACGAGACGATGCAGGTGGCGCGCAGGCTGGAGCAGTCGGGAGCACATGCGCTGGTCTTGAGCGGTGGGTTCGTCAGTAAGGCGCCGATGTATGTCATGCGGGGCGAAATGCCTATCCGCAGCATGACGCATTACATGACCTGCTGGTGGTTGAAATACGGTGTACGCATGGTAGGCAAATGGATGATACCGAGCGTACCGTTTAAGGAAGCTTATTTCCTGGAAGATGCCTTGAAATTCCGTGCCGCCTTGAAGATACCGTTGGTTTATGTGGGTGGCCTGGTTTCCAGGGACAAGATAGATGAGGTGCTGGATGACGGCTTCGAGGCTGTGCAAATGGCACGCGCTCTGCTCAATGAGCCGGGGTTTGTCAACCGCATGCGTGCCGAAGAGAATGCACGTTGCAACTGCCGGCATAGTAATTATTGCATTGCCCGGATGTATTCCATCGAGATGGCATGCCATCAGCATTTGAAGGAGGAGCTTCCACCTTGTCTGAAAAGGGAGATAGAGAAAATCGAAGCGAAAGGCTGATTTTTAGTTTTTAATTTTCAATTTTTAATTATTAAAGTGAATTTAGCTGTTATAACCGGGGCAGACGGTGGCATGGGCATGGAAATTACCCGCGCAGTGGCAACTGCCGGCTATCAGGTCATCATGGCATGCCGTGACCCCCAAGCTGCCGAACCCAAGCGGCAACTACTGATGCGTGAAACCGGTAATCCGCGTATTGAGACTGCTCCCATTGATTTGGCATCTCTGGCTTCAGTGGCCGCATTTGCAGAGCATCTGTTGAAGCGGGGAGAGCCGTTGGCGTTGCTGATGAACAATGCCGGAACCATGGAAACGGAACGCCGCATTACCGAAGACGGACTGGAACGGACGGTGAGTGTCAATTATGTAGGCCCTTACCTGCTGACCCGCAAGCTGCTACCATTGATGGGAGAGGGGAGCCGTATTGTGAATATGGTATCTTGTACGTATGCCATCGGTCATCTTGACTTTCCGGATTTTTTCCTCCGGGGAAGGAAGGGTGGCTTTTGGCGCATTCCTATATATAGCAACACGAAGCTGGCATTGACTCTGTTCACCATCGACTTGGCCAGTCGCGTCAAACACAAAGGTATTGTTGTGAATGCGGCCGACCCGGGGATTGTGTCTACCAATATCATCACCATGCATATGTGGTTTGACCCGCTGACAGATATACTTTTCAGGCCTTTTATCCGTACTCCCCGTAAGGGAGCTGCAACGGCTGTCGGCTTATTGCTGGATGAGGATGCCGGTAAACGTACGGGGACATTGAATGCCAGTTGCCGTCCCAAGTCTCTTTCGGAGAAGTACACCCGGCATGTACAGATGGAAGAACTGTGGGAGAGGACGGAAAGTATAGTGAAAAAATGGTTGTAAAAAACAGAGAAGGCGCATATGTCGCCTTCTCTGTTTATGGGGTATCTGAACTGTCTGTCATTAGATAGACAGTTCTCTCAATACATTTACAAGGTCTTTCTTGATGGGTTTGTCATTCTTGATGGCCTTCGTGAAGGGAACGTATACCACTTCATCGTGGTCAATGCCTATCATGACATTGCGCTGTCCTTCCATGATGGCGTCGATGGCGGCTGCGCCCAGACGGCTGGCAAGGATACGGTCGTGTGCCGTAGGGCTACCACCGCGTTGCAAGTGACCGAGGATGGTTACGCGTACGTCATATTGGGGGTATTCGTTCTTTACACGCTCTGCATAGTGCATTGCACCGCCGGTCAGTTCACTCTCGGCTACCAGTACGATACTGCTGTTCTTGGATTTCCGGAAACCGTTCTTGATGAATTCTTCCAGTTGGTCCACTTCCGTACTGAATTCCGGGATAATGGCTGCTTCTGCTCCGGAGGCGATGGCGCCGTTCAGAGCGAGGAAACCGGCATCGCGTCCCATGACTTCTACGAAAAACAAGCGCTCATGGGAAGTGGCTGTATCACGGATTTTGTCCACAGCATCCAGGATCGTGTTCAGCGCGGTGTCGTAGCCGATAGTGGTATCTGTTCCATAAAGGTCATTGTCGATAGTTCCCGGCAGCCCGATACAAGGCACGTCAAACTCTTGTGCAAAGATACGAGCACCGGTCAGCGAACCGTCGCCTCCGATAATCACTAAGGCGTCAATGCCTTCTTTCTTCATGTTGTCGTAAGCAATCTGGCGGCCCTCGGGAGTCGTGAACTCTTTGCAGCGGGCTGTCTTCAGGATTGTACCACCCAGCTGGATGATGTTGCTGACATTCTGGCTTTTGAATTCTTTGATTTCGCCGGTTACCAGACCTTTGTAACCTCTATATATACCTTTAACTGAAAGTCCGTTGTAAATAGCCGAACGTGTCACGGCACGTATGGCTGCGTTCATTCCCGGAGCATCACCTCCTGATGTCAAGATACCAATGCACTTAACTGTTCCCATAACAATCTTTTTGTTTAGTATTAATAATCATGATGAAAAATAGATTTGGACTATTTTTTCATGCCGCAAAGATAGTAAAACTCGCCCACATACGGATGGATTTCGGAGGAATAATGCAAAGTGTTTGAAATCGAATGGGATATGTAGCGTTGTACCATATTCTTCCTTTAGCGGTTTTTAGCCGTTTTTGATGGAGTTAGGAGAACAAATCGCTACTTATCCGTTGCCTTTTCGGGATTGAAAATCGGTATGGATTTTACTTCCAAAACTGTTTTATTCTCCTGTTCGCCTCCGCAAGGAACGCTGTTTCTGTCTATCTTTTGCTAATGCAAAGTTAGTCAAAATTTTCCGTACTGGAAAAAATACAGGCTTTGTCTGAGAATCGAGGGGCTTTTTTCTATGTTCCGCTATATTTTTCATGCCTTTCATTTGCTCGCTATATAATAATTTTGCAAACAAAGGAATTGATTATGAATCAGGCAAATGTAAAGGTGTCGTTCTACCTGAAAAAGAGCGAGGCGGATGTCGACGGGAATTGTCCCGTAATGGCTAAGTTGAACATCGGAAAATATTCCGAAGCGGCATTCAGTGTGAAGATGAAAGTGCCGCAATCCCGGTGGACTTCGGGGCGTGCCTCCGGCAAGAGTGTGGCGGCGAAGGAAATCAATAACCGGTTGGATGAAATCCGTGCGATGGCATTGAGTATCTATAGCGAACAGTCTGCCGTCCGTGACGGTGTGACCGCCGAGGAAGTAAAAAGCATTTTGCTTGGAATGGCAAGCGAACAGGAAACGCTTTTGAGCTATTTCAAGCAATTCATCAACAACTTTGAAAAGCGAGTCGGGGTCAACCGCACAGCAAAAAGTCTGCAAGCATACCGCAATGCATACAGGCATATAGAGAACTTCCTGCAAGAAAAATACAGGCTGACGGATATTCCTTTTTCGGCATTGGACCGTTCCTTCATAGACAAATATGACCTGTACCTGCGGACAGAACGCAATCTCGCTCCCGGAACCATTATCAACCTGACTGTCCAGTTGAAGACCATTGTCGGTGAAGCCATCGCGGACGGCATCATTACCGCTTATCCGTTCATGGGTTACGAACCGATTCGTCCGAAAGCGGTGCAAAAATACCTTACCGATGTGGAACTGCAACGGCTCATGACCACTCCGCTTCACAAGCAGACCCTTTACCTTGTCCGTGACATGTTCCTGTTTTCTTGCTTCACCGGTATTTCATACAGGGATATGCGCTCGCTGACAAAAGAAAACCTGTCGCTTGCGGAAGACGGTACATGGTGGATTAAAAGTGCCCGACAGAAAACCAAAATAGAATTTGAGATACCCTTATTGGACTTGCCTTTGCAGATTATTAAAAAGTATAGCGATACCACCTCTGATAGCAGGCTGCTACCGATGTATTGTAATTCCAACATGAATCTTTACCTGAAAGAGATTGCCCGGATCTGCAACATCAACCGTCCGTTGGTCTTTCACGCGGCCCGGCATACCTACGCGACAGAAATCACGCTCTCCCACGGAGTTCCTCTTGAAACCGTAAGTAAGATGCTTGGACACAGACAGATTGAAACCACACGTATTTACGCGAAAGTGACAGACAACAAGATTGATTCCGATACAAAGACTTTGAACAGGAAAATATCGGAACATTTCACCGTAGTAATTTGATTATCTCTTAAAAAACAAGAACATGGGAAAAAATGCAGAAAACCAGAACACCAAACGTCGCAGCACTTTTGCCGTATTGTTTTATATCAACCGCACGAAAGTACGCAAGGACGGGATGTGTCAGCTCCTGTGCAAGGTGAGCATTGATGCGGAATGGGTACAGATAGGGACTAAAGTGTCCGTCAATCCAAACATTTGGAATCCTGAAAAAGGACGGGCTGACGGACGCAGCGAGAATGCCGTCACCGTGAACCGCGCCATAGATGATCTGACAAACGAGATAACCGGACATTATCTTCGGATAAAGAACAGCCTGGGCTTTATCACGGCTGAGCTGGTCAAGAACGCGGTCAAGGGTATCGGTCAGAAACCGCTCACCCTGCTTGCCTTGTTCAGGGAACATAACGAGGAGTTCAAGAAGCGTGTCGGGATAGACCGCATACAGGAGACATTCGATTCCTACCAGCGGTCATACAAGCATCTTTCCGCTTTTATTCAGAAAAAGAAAGGCGTGGAGGATGTGACTTTGCGAAGCCTTGACTGTGTGTTTTATGATGATTTCGAGCTGTTCCTGCGCACGGACCGCAACCTGAAACCCAAGAGCGTGCATGAGCACCTGTACCGTCTGAAGAAACTCACGATGCGGGCGGTCAGCCAGGGGACATTGCGCCGTGACCCATATTGTCGCCTGCATCCCGAGTTGCCCAAAAGGAAGAGCCGCCACATGAAACTGGAGGACCTCAAGACATTGATGACCACACCGGTGGAGAAACCACAACTGCAATTCGTGAGGGATATGTTCATATTCTCAACTTTCACCGGACTGGCGTACGCGGATTTGAAGAAACTGTCAACAAATGATATTACGCAAGCTGAGGACGGCACATGGTGGATTCACATCCACAGGCAAAAGACGGATACGCTTTCGTCTGTGCGCCTGTTGGATATTCCCCTTCAAATCATCGAAAAATACCGCAGTCAAAGGACCGGAGATAAGGTATTCAATGTTTATGAGCGTGGTTATTTCATTGTACTCACGAGGGAGTTGGGAAAGGTTTATGGTTTTGATTTGACCTTTCATCAGGCCAGGCATAATTTCGGAACCCATATCACCCTCTCGCTCGGTGTGCCGATAGAGACGGTCAGCCGCATGATGGGGCACACCTCCATTTCCACCACCCAACTTTATGCGCAGGTAACGGATAATAAAGTGGATGAGGACATGAAGAAATTGAGATCCACAGGCTTCGCAAGTCGGATTGACCTTTGCGAAGAGGATTTCACCGCAAAAAAGAAACGAAAAAGAAAACCACAGACCGTATGAAATGAAAAAACGGAGAAACGACTTGCAGTTCGGGCAGTCGTTTCTCCGTCTCTGTCTGAATGTGCGTGGCTATACCCAGCGTTGCTCCTCCCGGCAGCGTTTGTAGGCATCGTCCAGAATCTTCATTATGTCGGATTCTTTATAAAGTGCCTTCCCTTGTACCATATAATAAGGAATCACCCCGAAAGTACGGTATTCTTGCAAAGTGCGCCTGCTTATCCGCAGTATTTTGGAAAGTTCCTCGTCCGTGAGAAACCGTTCCCCGTTGAAGAGGGATTTGGGGACATCTTCTATTCTGGCGAGCATCTTCTCCATCTTTTCCATCCCCTGGAACATCACGTCGATACGCGGGTCTTTCTTGTCTATAAAATGATAACTCATGATTTGTTCTTTATTAAAGGGTGATAATTCAATTCCAATAATCTCTGTATATCTTCCGGCTTGTAGAAGAGCTTGTTCTTGATGCGGCTGAAAGGCAGGATGCCTTTGGTACGATATACCTGAAGGGTCTTCTTGGAGATGCGCAGCACTTCGCATACATCCTGATTATCCAGCCAGTTTTTCAGACCGAGGTCTTCAGCCGGACGGCATACACGTGTCAACCGTTCCTCGAACTCGCAAAAGCGGACACGGAGTTCTTCAAAAGTCTGTTTGTCAATACATATGATTTCCATAATTCTTGCTCTGTTTGTAGTTAGACATTCGCCTGTTGCCTGAATCTTGCCGGCAATGACTTCCCTTTTTGATTGAGAAAAGCCTCCACTTCTGACGCCTTGTAGTAGGTTCTCCCGTCAATCATGTAATAGGTGACGAGTTTCTTCTGGCGGTAACGCGCCAGCGTGCGTTTGGTGATGCCGAGCAACTGGCACAGGTCGTAGTTGTCTAAAAGCGTGTCACCGTCCAGACAATCCTTCAGCTTGTTCATGCGTTCCAATGCCCGGTCTATCTTGTCGAACCGTTCCATGATCTGGAAGAACATCTTGTGGGCGGTCTCATTGTTTATTTGTAACATGACTAATCTGTTTTGAGTGTAAATAATCGTTTGCTTACACCTTGTCGCGCAACAGGTTATATCATATTAAAGGGCTAACAGCATACCAATGACACCGATAGACACCAAAAAGCGCCGATACAACATTGTATATCAGCGGAATAAAATTTTTATGGTGTAAAATAGGTGATTTGGAAAATCTTGCAAAATGCAAGATTTCCTTGCAGGATGCAATGGACTATCGCGAGAACTTACGGTAAACCAAACGGCAGATGCCGTTACGGGTGATGGTGGATTCATGCAGCCGCCAACGGGTGGCGGGCAACTGCCGGAGGACAGCACTCCCTTTCCCGTATGTCAGAGGAAGGATATAGACTACAATTTCGTCAATGAGATGATAGATGGAAAGACTATGCAGCAATTCAAGACTTTCCTTGTTTGAGATTTCCGCCGTATAGATACAGGAGACATTCTTTTCGTCCTTTTCACAAATCAGATCCAGCATAGGATAGCCGATGGACAGCATAAAGGTACTTCTCCCGTGCCAGAACGGGAACCCCCGTTTGTCCGTCTTTACCCATTTGAACAGTTCCTCGTTCTCACCGGGAAGAAAACCGTCCAATGTCATAGCCGTTATGATTTGCACTTTTGCCATACCTCTATCCTGTTATAAAGAAAAAGCGTGAAACTCACGCGGTTTCGGACGGAGGCTCTGACAAAGCCCAATACAGAAACTTGCATGAGCTCACGCCATAAAGCATAGCATAAGCTACACGCAAAAGCCTCTGTATTTTTGAATTTGTCAGATTCCCGTCCGAGACGTTTTACGACTTATGTATATAATCAGCAGGGCGATTAGACTCCGCTGTTATTTTTTTATGTTCAGATTTTCACGGACCCATGACCCGTTCAATCTTTTGCAAAATTACGAATTTTCATCCATATAGAAAACAGTTTCAATCGTTATTGCATTTTATTCATCCTATCAAATGTCACAATCATAAACACTTGTTCATTTTAATCTATATTTATTCATTTTCCGATACAGTGTTGACGGATTGATTTTCAACAGCCGAGCTGCTTGCTCACGATGTCCGTTGCAGGCTTTCAGCGCGTTGATGATAGTCTCTTTTTCGTTCTCTTCATCTTTCAATGGGGATATGACAAGAGCAGGAACCAAGGCCACCTTGTCCGGCTGTTTCTTCATTTCCAAATCCGCAAAATCCAGTAGCGGTCCTTCGGCAAGCAGCACGGCTCTTTTTACTCTGTTCTGCAACTCCCTGACATTGCCCGGCCAGGAATAAGAACGCAACCTGCACATACCCGCATCAGAGAAACCGGTAGTATCCCGTTTCAGCTCTTTCGAGAAGCGTTTACGAAAAAACTCGGCCAAAGGAATGATGTCTTCCGGGCATTCCGCCAAGGATGGCTGTCGGATTTCAAACTCGTTCAAACGGTGATAAAGGTCTTCCCTGAACCGGCCTTCCAAAATCGCTTTTTCAATATTTTCATTCGTCGCGGCCACAATGCGCACATCCGCAACGCGCTCCTTGTTACTGCCAATAGGAATATAAGTATTTTCCTGTAATACCCTAAGCAGCATGGATTGTATCTCGAAAGGCATCGTCCCGATTTCATCCAGAAACAAAGTGCCACCTTTGGCCATGTCGAAAAAGCCTTCTTTTGCCGTGTCCGCACCGGTAAAAGCCCCTTTTGCGTGCCCGAACAGCATGGCGGATGCAAGTTCGCGAGGCAATACACCGCAGTTGACAGCCACAAAAGGCATCCCTACACGTTCGCTGCCCTCGTGAATGCTCTGTGCCACGGATTCCTTTCCCGTCCCGTTTGCACCGAGTATCAGTACAGACATATCGGATGGGGCAACCAGTTTTGCGCACCGTTCCACTTCGAGCATCTTGGGACATGTACGTTTGAGCAATTCCCTTTTCTGCTCCCATCTGGTCGCGATCGGACGGAATATATCCTCAGCCAGTTCCAGCAGGTGTTCCCTGTGTACAGGCTTAGGCAGATAATCCCTTGCACCCAGCTTGATGGTGCGTACCACATCGGGCACAGAGACATATTCCGTCGTGATGATGAACGGTATATCCATCTTTTCCTTTTTCAGCCATTTCAGAAGGGAAATTCCGTCCCCTTCGGGCAATCTCACATCCGATATGATAAGGTCAAAATTGTTTTTGCGTATAAGCGACCTGGCGATGGGTTCATTCATCGCCGTTATGGCATCATATCCTGCCTGTCCGAACCAGTCTTTCTGCATCTGCGACAGGCCTATGTTGTCTTCAACTATTAATATTTTCCGTTTCATTCGCCAACTTTTTTATCTCGTCCTCCGCCTCAGTGATAAGGACGGAGACGGTGTCTATTACTTTTTGGATATGACTGTTCAACTCGCTGTCATTATAATCGTCTTTTTTCAATAAGGAACGTAAACCAAGCAATACATCTTCGGTTTGCAATAACTCCCACATCGGCTGCATCCGGTGTGTAAGCTCACGCAGGCTCTGTCTGTCACCATGTCTCATGGCAGCCTCAAGTTCCTTGCGGTCATTTTTCAATTGGGCAATGAAAGACCTGAGTGTCTTAGGTTTGTCACTGACCTCCGCGAGTATCATACTGAAGTCCGCTTTCTGTTTTTCCTCCGTTCGACCTGTCTTTATTGTAGAAAGCAGGCTGAGCAGTTCCGTTGAAGAGAACGGCTTGTAGATGCACTCTGTAAAACCAGCATTAAGGAACGCATCTTTTTCCTTGTCGCCCCGTGCGGTCATGGCTATGACCGGTATCTCACGGGAGTTCCCGACATTCGAGTTACGGAGCAGGTCCAGCAAATCGAAGCCGCTGGTTCCTGGCATCAGTATATCAGACAACAATAGGTCATAATCTTTGCTTCGTATTGCTTTGACTACCTCTTTGGCTGTCCGGCATAAAGTACAGGTTATGCCGTTACGCTCCAGCATTTCCTTTATCACGTCAAGAAACATCGTGTCATC
The DNA here is from genome assembly GCF_003602795.1 of Bacteroides sp. AF34-31BH. NCBI lineage: Bacteria > Pseudomonadati > Bacteroidota > Bacteroidia > Bacteroidales > Bacteroidaceae > Bacteroides > Bacteroides sp. AF34-31BH. The sequence goes on along the minus strand of NZ_QTLV01000001.1, from coordinate 505,956 downwards.
GTCGATTACAAGCACATTCTGGGGCAGATGTTCCGGGTGCGGAAGTATCCTGTTCTCGCTCTCCACCGGTTCATCTGTTATATTGAGAGGAAGTGTCACACGGAAAGTTGTACCTTGTCCTATATCACTCGTTACTTTTATTTCGCCGCCGAGCAGTCTGACAATCCCTTTCGTGATAGGCAATCCAAGCCCGACACCATCCACGTTCGTTGCGGAAGTCAGGCGTTCAAACGGTCGGAATATGCGTGAAAGCGTTTCCGGGCTCATACCGATGCCTGAATCCTTTACCTCTAATAACAATACATCGTCATGGTAGCGGGCATTCAGTTCGATGGCTCCGGATTCAGTAAACTTGACTGCATTGGTCAGCAGGTTATCCATTATTTGTTCGATGCGGTCCACATCTCCATACAGATTGACATCGGTATCTTTGAAATCCGGCCTGAACAGGATTCCCTTGTTAGTGACTACATGGGAAAAGCCCGATGCGACACGTTCGAGCAAGTCATTAAGGCTGAACGGGACATCATTCCGGGTTTCTTTTGCCTCGTTCAGACGGTACACGTCCAACAGGTTGTTGAGCAGGTGCACCACGTGCTTGCAAACAATTCTGATGTTATTCAGGTGGGAGTTCCTGCGTTTCTTCTCACGGGTATCCATGGCCAGTTCGGCACTGCCGCTGATAATGTTCAACGGGGCGCGGATGTCATGGGAGATGGTCAGGATAATATTCTTCCGCATTTCCAGTAACGCGGAATTCTGCCTTATGGTTTCTTCCAGTCGCATCCTGCCGTTAGCTTTTTCTCGTATGTCGCGCTGGATAATTAGGTACGAAACGACCAACAGAAGTATGGAGAAGATTATCAACCCGGTTATGATGGAAGTGGAATACTCGTATGATTTCTTCAGGCGTGCTTCTTTAGTTTGAAAAGCAAGTAAACTTTGTTCGTCCAAATTGGTTATCAGGCTGCGCAGTTTGCGGTTGAGTTCACGATTGTGTAAACGCAAACTGTCCGTGAGGATTTCTATATCACGTTGCCGTTCTTCCTGCAAGGAAATCAATTCGCTATTACGGGATTTGGTTTTTGAATTGACGGATGGCACCGGCACGGTTTCCTTACCGCCGAAGAATCCGGCGATTCCCTTTTTCTTTCGGGTTATGGTGCGGGGTGCGCTTGTTTGAGATGCTGCAAGTGAATAATGATTGGCCAGCAGGCTGTCAATCTGCTTTTGTTCCTGGAAAATCTCTTTCATCCGGAACAAGTACTCTTCTTTGTTAAGCAAGAGGGTACGAAGTGAATCCACCTGTTCCGGGCGAATAAATTCTTTACATTGCCAGCTTAAAACTTGCAGCAAAGAATCTGCTTTCAGGCGACGGTCATGATATGTTTCGCTGTCCTTGTCGTTCCATATCATAACGGACTCACCGAAAGTAGCCAGCACGGTGATGTAACGGTGGGCGGTGTTGATGTTATTTTGAGTTTGGAATATGCCTATAGACTCTTGCTCTATCTCCGCTACACGTTTACGCTCATGTAGAACTATGGCGACCATACAACCGATGACCGCCATCAATAGTAAATAGCCCGCAACTATTTTGTGTTTCAATAACAGTTTCATTCAATGATTGTATTTTATTCTGCTTAATGGTTATTACTTCAAAAGTAATTAAATGGTGAATTTGAGTTAAACAACCTTTTTTGTTTATTCCCTTTGTCCTCAATTGCTGCATGCGTTGCGGATCGGATTCCGTATTTGTCGCAACTTGTTTTGTGACAAGGCTTGTATAATTGTTATTACTTCGTTATTGCACAAATACTGGCTTTGACAGATAACGCTCCGGTGAAATATATGCCGTGTATGCCGAGTGTGTTGGCTGCGGTGACATTGAGTTCGTTGTCGTCAATGAATATGCATTCTGTTGGGACCAGTTGGTAGCGTTCAAGAAGGATGTTGTAAAGACGCAAATCCGGTTTGATAAAACCTTCTTCTCCGGATACAACAATGCCTTCAAAGAAACTGAAAAAGCCGAAGCGTTTGTATGCTACGGGAATGGTTTCTGCTGACCAGTTGGTAAGACCGTACAGATGAAATCCTTGAGCTTTCAGTTTTTTCAATAACTCCACACTTTCGGGGATATAGGAGCGCATCATCGATTCCCAGCCGGTTCTGAACATGCCTATTGCTTCGCTCCATTCCGGATGCTTTGCCTGCAGTTGCGAGATGTTTTCCGCAAAACTGACCCCTCTGTCATGTTCGGCATTCCACTCAGTAGTACAGATGTTTGACAGAAAATATTCCATTTCCTCGTCATCATTGAAGTAGGAGCGGTAGAAGTAGCGTGGGTTCCAGTCGACTAAAACTCCTCCGAAATCAAAAATAATATTCTTAATTGTTGTCATCTATTTTGATTATGCTTTGTTGTTACATCAGAAGCGAAGTGAAGTGCTGAATTCAAGGGTGAAAGGACGTATATAAGTACCGGATGTGAGATAATTCCGGAAAGCGGAAGCATCGGTCGCGAGAGACGCTGCTTGAATGCCTGCACTGGCGCCGGTCTGATTAAGGAAATTCACCACATCGACTCCGAAACCGACCTTGTCATTCAGATTAAATTGCAGTCCGGCGAACGTTTCCCATCGCGGCTTGAAATATAACGAATTAGTGATATTCACATACTGACGGCTATAGTACCGTGCACTCGCCCATATTTTCCATTTCCCGATGCTGTATGATGGCTCCAATTCTATTTCCACTGCGGATGATTCGGTAATCTGATTACCAGAGAAATTAAATTTCTCACTATATCCATCGCTGAATGTAGGTTGGAATTCATAATGACTATTTTCTTGGTTTACGTTTAGGAATGAAAAAATCGTCTTCCGTCAGGTTACACAGATTAGCGATTGCCTTGCAATAGTCCAGTCGGAAAGAACGTTCGTCACGTGTATCTGAACCGAAAGTAAATTTTATACCCGCTTTTTTGGCCATAAGAATGAATTCCGCATGAGGGGTATGAGCCAAATCGTTAATTTCCAATGCCACATTACGTTTGCGTACAGCTTCGATAACTTGCTCCATACGCTCCTGTGTCCATAGGTTGTTATATTCTCTCTGGATGCTCAACGGGAGGTACAGCGGCCAGCCAAAGATGTCAAGCGGCTCATTACCGTTCAGAATGGTCATGTACCATTTCATATTACGCTCCATGAAATCTTCCGGATCATCAATGTAGCAGTTGTGATCCTACACTTCCATCTGGTCACCATATTTGTTGCCGTCCGGCATATATTGTGGATCCATTAAGATATAATCAACTTGGTCAATCAAGTCTCTTGACAGATTCTTGCTCCAACCCGGAGCTGCAGGTTGTAACCCCATGAGACAAGGGTAGTCTTTTACTTCATTGATGTATTTTTGCAGGTCATCGTTTGTCTTGATGCCCCACGGTGCCACATTATGCACGATACCGAAGCATTCAAAGCCATTTTTACCAGCCTTGTCAACCATATCTTGCACACTTTGTTTAGCTAATCTGTGCAAGTGCAGGTCATAAAGAGGAAAGGATGTTTTACTCATGTTGTATGTATTATCGTTAAACAATTGATTGTTTTATAGTTTTGCTTTTCTTGTGCAGAACTCGCTGTTTGAGCCATTCGCGAACAGGCTCGTCATAGAGTTTCAGACAAGCATATGCTATTGCTACAGCGAGGATGAATACAAATACGCAAACAGTTATATGGGTGCCTAACGGTGCGTCAGGGAATCTTTTCGCCCATGCTATCTGCATATAAATCAGTGGGAAGTGAGTTACATAGAGTGGGTAGGAAATTTCTCCTAAAAACTTACACACTGCGACTGAACGTTTCCCAGCAATCTCGCTGCCGGCTCCGATTGATACAATCAGAGGGAAAAGAATCAGTACGCAAAATGCTTCGTAGGCTCCGTTCATCCACATGTGGGTCTCGCCTCCGATACGCGGCATTGTAAGAATTACGAATATCAGCAGTGAGCACCAATAGAATCCGCCTTTGATTTTTATGAGTTTGTGCATCCTTGAAATCAGGAGTCCTGCAAAAAATGGATACAGCAGTCTTGTCGCTCCGATATAAAGTTGTTCCGGAGTGATGCACCAACCGCCGATGAGTGTGAATGCAGCGTCCTTTCGGTCTGAAAGCAGACCGAAGATGTTGATATTCAAAGCTACGTCAAGAGTGAAAAAGGCTGATATGAATACGAATATCATCAGCAGAACCTTGTTGAATCTGCGGATTGCAAGTGCATAAAGTATATTTGCGAGGTACTCCCATGTAAGTGACCACGTAGCACCGTTCAATGAGTTCATTTCCGACCATCCTCTTATGTCCCAAGATGTGAGAGCCGGAATCATCAGACAGCCCAACAGGGTCATCAGCAGCATTTTCCACCATGGAACATCTATCAGTTCGGGAAAAGCTGCACCGGCACCGAAGTAGAACAGTGCGGCTCCTATCAGAGTTCCTAAAACAAGCATAGGATGAAGTCTGACGAGACGGCGTTTGAAAAAGTCCCATGTCGTCATTCTGTCCCAGCGGTCGTCATAAGCATAACCGATGACAAAGCCGGAAAGTACAAAGAAAAAATCTACTGCCAGATAGCCGTGGTTGAACAGCCTCTCAAAAGTAGTGGGTGAATAGAACTCGAACAAATGAGTAGCCACTACAATCATGGCAGCAACACCACGAAGTCCGTCCAAAATTTCGTAGCGTTGTTTTGATGCAAGATAAGTTGATGTCATGCCACAACCTCCACATAATTGCCTTCGGGGTCGGCGATGGCACATTCATAGTAACCGTCTCCGGTGATTCTCGGTGCACTGAGAATGGTGTAACTGTCTGCACGGAAACGTTCTGCGTATGAGTCCACTTTTTCTTTGCTTCCGACAGATATTGCGAAATGCGCCAGTCCTTTCAGGTCGCCTCTGCTTGCAGGAGCGTCTTTTCCGGGAATGTTCATCAGTTCAATGGCTGCGCCTCCTTCTGCGGAGCGCAGAAAATAGGAACTAAAATTCTTTTTGGGATTGTGGTACATTTTCCCACAGTCCATATCGAAATACTTGGTGTAAAAATCTTTGAGTAGTTCAAGATCTTCCGCCCAGATTGCAAGATGATCTATTTTCATGTTTTTAATGTTTAATTATCATACTATCACAATTATCCTGACCAGCCGAATTATTTTCCGCTTTCCGCAGACTTCACGACTGTAAGTTTCCCACCTGCTGTTATGTCGGAAAATTTGACGAAAGGCTTGGTTATCGCCTTGCCGTTCAGCAGCATTTCACTTGCATAAACGTTCTCCGGAGCATTATTGCGGGTCTCGATAACAAACTTGTCTCCTTTATAATATTTCCTGTTCAGAGTGATTGTCACCTTGTCGAACTTCGGAGATCCTACAGCCATGTTAGCATCGTTCTCAGCCAGTCCGGAGATATCGAAAAGACCGAGTGCCGTGATGACATACCATGATCCCAGCTGCCCCTGGTCTTCATCCTGACCATATCCATATCCGTGGATGCCGTCAGTGCCGTAGAATTCATCAAGAATTGCATTGGTCCATTTCTGTGTGAGATGCGGAGCTCCGGCATCATTGAACAGCCATGAAATGTGCTGGCAAGGCTGATTGCCCTGGTTATAATAGGTTTCAAGACCGGCGAATGCGTCAATTGTGGTACCACCGCTGAAAATCTTGCTCCGGGATTTCTCGAAGATGTCGTTCAGACGTCTGACAAACTCTTCCTCACCCACTTTGGCAATAAGTGCCTTTACATCATGTGGCACATAGAAAGTGTAGTGCCATGCATTTCCTTCCTGAAATCCTCTCCATACTTCCATCGGATTGAAATTGTCAATGAATCTGCCGTCGGCGGTTTTCGGATGCACGAGGTTCAGGGCGTTGTCATAGATTCTGTCCCATGCTTTTGACAGGTAGTTCAATTTTTCGTAATCTTCCGTCCTGCCCATTTCCTTGGCCATTTCCGCAACGGCATGACAACTGAAAGCATATTCCAACGTGTGGGAAGCGGAGAACTTCCACGCCTCGTCAATTCCTGCCGGCCCTTCATCAAGGTGAGGAACATAGCCGTATTCCACGAACTTGTCTTTGTCCAGACATCCGGCTCCGCGAGGTCTGTCCACTCCGTCAAGTTCATTCTTTCTGATAGCCTCGTACGCAAGTTCCACATCATAGTCCCTGATACCGTTGAGATATGCGGCGGCAAACGCAAGACTCAACTGGTTGGTGCCAACACCTGAAACATAGCGGCTGCAGGCAAGTCCGTCGCCAATCCAACCTGTGTCCTTATAGACCTGGAGATGTGTCCTGACATAATCTGAAAGATATTCGGGATATGCCAGAGCCCACAGCTGGACCAGATTCCACTGGCCGCCCCAAATAGCGTCGGTATTCACGAATCTGAAAGCAGGTCTGCCGTTTTCCAACGGAATCATACCGATGGTACCGTCATTTTTGGGATATGCACCGTTAACGTCGCCGGCGAGTCCTCTGCCGAGCAAACCATGATAGAGTCCTGTGTAGAATTTGACCAGATCATCATGAGTTCCTCCCTCGGCCCTGATTCTGCCGAGATAACTTTCCCATGTCTTTTTGGAATTATCCCTTGCCACATCGAAAGTGAGTCTGCCGCCGTCAGTCTCGACGGTTCTGTTGAGTCTGGCATTTTCAACAGAAGTGTAAGAAAGGCCTACCTGCACTGTGACCGACTGATTTTCAGAAGTTTCAAACGTAAGATAAGCACCTGCGCCCACTCCTTCAGACAGATTGGAACCGGCATGGACATCCTTTCCGACAAAAGTTCCGTATGAGGTAGGCTTCGTGTCCAATGCTGCGGAGAAATACATGGTCAAAGTGGAACCCTTCTGATATTTGTTGACATATTCCGGCAATGTAGTCACCCATCCTTCGATGGTACCGTCATCCTTAATTTCAACTCTTGCATCTTTGGCTGCACCGCTTTCTCCCTGACGGTTTCCGATGTCAAAAATAATATGCGATGAATCAGAAGCTGGGAAAGTGAAACGCTGATAGGCAACTCTTTCTGTTGCAGTTACCTCCGCTTTGACATTGTAGTCATCGAGAAGAACTGAATAATATCCTGCTGTTGCCTCTTCATTGTCATGGCTGAATGCGGAACGGTAGCCTTCCCCAGTCGTTCCGGGCTTTCCGGGAACAGTTTTCAATTCTCCGACCGACGGCATCAGCACGATTCCTCCGACCTGGAATTCGTGAAGACAGGGAAAACCTTCGATTGAACTGTCCCTGTAATCATAACCTGTCGCTTCCCAACCCGAGCGGTTTCCGAGACTTGCATTTGTGGCTGGGCCAGGTTTTGCCAGTCCGAAAGGCATGGCTCCGGGAGCGAAATGGAACCATCTGCAATGTGCGGTTCCGATTCTGGGTTCAACATAATCTACCAGGGATACCTGTTCATGTTCTGTACCACAGGAGAACAGCGACAAAGCTACCAGAAGCACTCCGGCAGCCTTAAAGGATTTTATTTTCTTTATCATTTCATTGTCATTTTTTGCCGGGTTCGGTTTCAGAGTTGTTTTTCTTCAACCATTCAGTCCTGCGGATGTCAGGCAGGTGTTTGATGGTGAAATACTCGAATTTTGCTTTGAAGCCGTTGCCGTCGGGACAAGCGCTCATAACTCCCACCATTACGGGATGGTTGTCCTGAAGCCAGGCATTGCGCATCATTGTATATTCTTTGTCGTCAAATGAATAGAACACTTCCACAGCATCCAGTCTCCTGACTGCTTTTATCCATACATAAGGTACAGGTTTTTCAAGCGGGATGATGCTCCAGTCGCTTGTCTTGTGGGTGACGACAGTACTCAGATTGTATTTTCCGTCAACAAATTCGATTCCAGCCTTAATATAATTTTCATGGTCGATTCTCAGCATGAGTCCTGACTGGTCAAAACGAGTCTTGTAGTCTCCCGAAATCTTGACTTTCACTTCAAATTCGCCACCGCGCACTGTGTAGAGGAACGGTGCGTCATCCACTGTAAATCCATAATGGGAGATACGCCAGTAATCGCTGTGCGAGGTAACGTCCATAGATAGTGTATTATTTCTGATTTCCCATTGTTCCGGTTCGTTGAACCATTGCATTTTGTCCAATGACTGCGCAAAACCCGAAATAGATGCCGCAATCATCAATCCACTTAATAATACTAATTTTTTCATATTTTGTTCACTTCATATTGTTATAATTTTCGGATAACTCGGCACGGATTACCTGCCGCCAGTGTGTTTGCCGGAATGTCTTTGTTTACGACACTTCCGGCACCGATGACGCTATTGTCACCGATTGTCACGCCCGGCAACACACAAACCTGAGCGCCAATCCAAACATTGTTGCCTATCACTATCGGCTTGGCATATTCCAGACCTCTGTTCCTCTGTTCCACATCAAAAGGGTGACCCGCCGTGTAGAAACCGCAGTTCGGTGCAATGAAGACATTATCCCCGAATTCAACTTTTGCCTCATCCAAAATCACGCAGTTGACATTTGTATAGAAGTTTTCCCCTATTTCTATATTGTAACCGTAATCACAGTGGAACGGCTGTTCTATTATGAACTTCTTTCTGGTTTTTCCGAAGAGCAGCCTAATGATTTCCGTCCTGCGTTCAGTTTCCGATGGTCGCAGACGATTATAATCATACAGCAGTTCCTTGCTTTTCTGCCTTTCCTGAATCAGTTCCGGGTCGTAATTGGCATCATACAACTCTCCACGGAGACATTTTTCTTTTTCGCTTGACATATTTCCTTACATATTACCTTTTCTAAAATCAATTACCGGACGGTATTCCAATATTATATCTGAGAAAAGGCATGTATGAGCCTTGTCCTTCGGACTCTGGCTGCTTATGCTCAGATAAAATTCAGCAGGATACTCGTTCTTATATATTCTGACCAAATGCCAATTCTTACCGTCTTCAGAATAATAATTTCCAATAACCTTGGTGTCTGATGACATACGGAGATACACGGAAGCAGAATCCACACTCTCGTGGTTATTATCATCAGAAGTTTCAACGGTACGCACTGTTACAATGCGATGATTACCTTCCTCGTCTTGTTCAAAGCATAGCTTCTGCCAATGGCTTTTGTCAACGAATGCAAGGATAGCTCCGGCTGAGTATGTGCCGGTATTGGTGAATAGAGGTTTAACCTTCACAGTAAACGTAAATGGTTTGGTGTTGTCCACAGTGGAAAACAGCAGCGGAGCGGAAGTGTTTGTCGCCACTCCTTTGGGGTCGCAGAATAGATCCGTCTGTTCACCGGCTGTCAGAGACAACGTGTCTCTTTCGGCTCTTACAGCTTCTTTTTTTAGGTTAAGTGAATGGGTAAATTGGTAGTCCCCACATTCAATAATGTTTTTATCCATAATTGTCGATAAGTTTAGACTTTCGCTATTATTGTTGCAAGCATGCAGAATAAGAGTACAGGCTAATACCTGAAATAAATACTTACTCATATTTAGTATTTTTTTTAATTTGAAACAACCATATTATGTAATGTCGATACAAAGGTATTGCATTATGTATCATTACACAATAGTCAAAAATAACCATTTTTTGACGATAAATAGTGGGATAGGAAAACAGTGGGTAAATAATGGTTAATATTCACCATTGTGCATAAATTCCAAAACGAGTAATTTTGCGGTTTTAATATACAGATATATGACAATTGATAGGAATTTACGGATTACACGCATATCAATATGCCTTTTTTACTTTGTTACAGGTCTGACATTCGCAAGCTGGGCAAGCCGGATACCGGATATCAGGCAGAACCTCGGTTTGAGCGATGGTGATCTCGGTCTCGTTCTGTTTGCCATTCCACTCGGTCAGTTATTGATGATGGCTGTGTCCGGTTTTCTCGTGAATCGTTACGGCAGCAGGATAACTCTTATTATTTCAACTATTGCATATGTTATGGTACTTAATTTGATTCCTTTTACCGAAAGTTTTGCAGGATTGTTTGCCGTTCTGGTCGTTTTCGGGATAAGTGCCAATCTGCAAAATATAGCTGCCAATACTCAAGCATGCTTTCTTGAAAATATATACGGACGTACAATAATGCCGTCCTTTCATGGAGTCTGGAGTTTGGGCGGGCTTTCCGGTGGTATTTTGGGAGCAGTTTTTGCCCAGACAAATATGCCGATTGCGGCGCATTTCCTTGCGGTTATGGCAATGTCGTTGATTGTGATAGCTTATGCCGACACACATCTTTTGAAAGAAGACTCTTCGGAAGAGACTGCCAAGACAAAACCCCGCTTTTCTTTGTCTGATATTGATAAATCGATTATGCTGCTTGGGGTGATTGCATTCTGCGGAATGTGCTGCGAGGGTACTCTATATGACTGGAGCAATGTATATTTCGCCACTGTTGTGAAGCCTGCTGCAAGTCTTGTCCGTTTGGGATATATTGCTGGATTTGCAATGATGACTATAGGGAGGTTTACTGCAGGGCGATTCCTGAAGCATTTCAACGAAAGTGCCGTACTGAAAGTCAGCGGCAGTCTTATAACCATTGGTTTGCTGACAGCCGTATCATTTCCATATCTTGTTCCGGCAACAATAGGATTTATGTTTATCGGTACAGGAATATCTTCCATTATTCCCATCTGCTACAGTCTTGCAGGGCATCAGAATAAGATACCTACCGGTATTGCCATCACAGTCGTATCGTCAGTGAGTTTCATCGGGTTTATGATTGGTCCTCCTGTTATCGGACTTATTTCGGACATGACAAATCTCCGCGTTGCTCTCGGATTGGCTTCCTTGCTTGGGCTTGCTGTGTCGGTGTTCTCATTCTGTATTAAATCACGAAAATAATTTTTTCAGGAAAAGACAGCGTATCCAGGAGATAACCATATAATTTGCGTATATTTGCATGGTTAAAATGCAATTCTTTGCAAAAAAATGATTTCAACTAACCATTTTCTAATATGGATACGATAGACAAATTGAACAAGGAATTTTCCACGCAGGATTTTTCGGAAACACAACAATATGCCGATATGCTGAACACGTACAAAACCGTGGCATGTAATTATTCCAAGATGGAAAATGCTATTGCTGTTTTGAGCGACCTGAAGTCTAAGGTTAGTTATATCTATTATGGCGGTTTTGCCAGAATGTTGGATACGGGTGTCGTGCAGGAGAATACCGAAGTGGCTTCCATTTGGGAAGATGAGATTTTCAGGCTGATTCATCCTGATGATTTGGCGGCCAAGCATCTGCAGGAACTCTGTTTTTACCATTTTATAAAGAAACAGCCCAAAAGGAACCGTTCTGACTATTATATGATGGCAAAGTTGCGGATGAAGACGGGAACAGATTCCTATATCCAAGTGTTGCACAGAATATTTTATGTAACAACTCCGTCTGATGGTACATTGTGGCTTGCCATCTGCCTTTACAGCCCGTTGGTATTCAATATTCCATCGCAATGTATATTTGTCAATTCTACCAACGGCGAAATCATCAAACAGGAAAAACAAAACAATGCTAAAATTCTATCTTCCAGAGAGAAGCAAATTTTAGCTCTGATATCCAAAGGATTGTCGAGCAAGGGAATTGCACAGATGCTTTCCATTAGCGTACATACTGTCAGTAGGCATCGTCAGGAAATTTTGGAAAAACTTCAAGTAAAGAATTCTATCGAAGCCTGCCGTGTCGCAAAAGATTTGGAATTGATTTAAGGTAATAGTTTACTGTATGAGTGTGCAATATGGCTCTTAGTATGTCATTCGCATGTAATAGCAATCTCTATAAACTTATAGGATTCACTTTCATTGTTCCCAGATTTAGAAACAGCCCGTGATGCTCGATCATGCCGTTCCGAAACATTTTCCAGAGGATATTGCAACCGAGTTGCGCCAGCGTGGAATTGATGAACAGATCCTGTTTTTCCAATGCTTCCGCCAGCGAGCAACTCGGTCCGGAATCAGCCTCCTTCACTCTCGCGTATTTCACAAACCGGGTGATAACTTTCAGGGAGCCGACCGTTTCATACATCGTGGAAGCCGGCTGCTTTATTTTCTTCGGCACGGTTCCAAGCACAACCTGCCCGGTTGTTTGTGTGTTCCCGAAATCCATCCAGTAGAGAGGAGTGTTGTTGTCCGTATAGGTGGATAACGGCATTTTCCCCAACACATTCCACAAGTCGAGCCTGGACTTGATATTGTCCGTGCAGGTAATGGTGATATTTGCGATTTCACTCCGTTTTACTTCTTTCAATACCGATGGATAGAGCCTTGCCTCCGCTTTCCAGTCGTTGCCGAAAAAGTTGTTTATCCTCGTTACCAGGCATTGTGCCTTGTTCAGCCCCAAGTCCATCGGTCCGAAAAGCTGCCGTCCGATATTCGCCTCCGTCACGATGTCAGGGTCGTAAAGTGTCACGAACAATCCCGGATGCCCAAGCGCACGGAGAGTGACGTCCAGCCTTGCCATACAGGTCAGCACTTGCGAGCCTGTGCCGCCTGCACCAATGATATTCACCGTCACCGGATGTTGCGGGTTCATCAGGTAACTGTCTGTATAATGTACTCTTTTCATCGTAATATGTCTTTTAGTTTCAGTTTATTCAATGGTTTCAGTTCTTCAAGATTGAAAGGCTTGTCCTTTGCCGCTTTCGTCACCAGTACCAGATTGGATTTCGTGGGATTTCCACCGCCGCCGAGATGAGAAAATTCTGTCAGCCAGAACTTCTTTTCCCAATACTCCAGCAGGTTTGCGTAGGTCAGGTCTTTCGGCTTTTCTATTTTTGCGGAACCTAAACAGACACTTGCTCCAGTCACGTTGAAGAACGGTGCTGCAAAAAGATCCGTCTTGTCCGTCAGTATTTTGTCCTTGTAGGCATAGACATTCAGCCAGCTTTCTCCCGCCTCATAGATTACACCCGGCAGGTTGTATTCCGCGCTTTCAATCTTGAGGACATCACGGAAGAACATCATGCGCTTTTGGGGCGGGTTGTACCAGATGTATTTCTCGCTGCCCTTGCTTGGTTCGCACCACAACAGGTTGGACGGAATCCTGCCGTATGGTGTAGTGCTATGACTTTCTGAATATCCCCGTACCAGCTCGTTCATGAACTCTACTGTCACCGGACGGCCTTCGCCCATTCTTCCGCTTTCTTCTATATCCCTGACTTCGACAAAATAATTATTGCTATAAGTGTTGTGGTTGTCTTTTTCTTCAGCATAGACAATCAACGCCGCTTGCGGGTGAAGCAGCGTCCTCAATTTTCTTGTAAGTTCGTTAGTTTCAAGCATGACTTAACATATTACATTGATAAATTCATCCGCCCACTTGAAGAATCGTTCCGGATAATCGTCCATTCGGAACAATTCTTTTGTGTTTGGTGACAGGTCAAAGGTCGTTATCGGCACAATATCGTATGTTTCACGACTATAGGAATTGTAATAGTCGACAAGATAATCCGTGACTATATCATTGGTATCATACACCACCCTTATCTGCTGTTGCAGGTACATAGGATGAAAATCAGGATTTTCCTCATAATAGGCATCGTAGGCGTACTGCATTATGCCCTGTCCCGGTATAAGGAACGGAAGTCCTTTCTTCATCACTTCAATCAACTGCATTTCAAAACCGTTTTGCGGAGTGTACGATTCAAGTGATTTCTGCAAGTTCTTATAATAGGACTTCGATTCCACCCTTTTGAGCAGTTTTTTGATTTTTCCATTTTGATAGGAATCCAACAATTTCATTCTTTCCTTACTGTCCGATGAATCGGAATCGTCATCTTCCGCCAGCATTTCAAACATGAAGTCCGACTCTTCGTAATCTAAAAATGTCCAAATGCCGTTCGCTCTCATCAACTTATGGATAAATGTAATGGCAATCTTCCTTAAAGCCGGAGTGAGCAATTCCACGAATTTCACCGGGAAATAATACAAGGTATAGCTTCCCCATTTGTGGTCCTTCCATAAGCGGAAGAAGAGCCTGCCTTCTTCCTGCTCGATATTCACATTCAGATTGTCTCCAATAAGATTGTCCATTTCGTCATACAGCCTGGCGATGCTTTCACCGATACTGTTGCCCGGAGTATGCACAGCTTCTTTTTTCAACAGAAGGGCATAATTGAAAAACGAGTCACGCAGGAACTCGTAGTTTTCCCGCGTGACCACGTTGATGCTGTTGCCGTCGTATGTATCCACGACAAGGTTCTTCTGTGCTATCGGAGCAAGTGCCGTGCTCAGAAAAGAATTACAGCCCCGCTTGGAGCCGCAATCCGTTCTTTCCTGTCCACCCCGTACCGGGTTTCCCGTTTGGTCTGCCCGATGATGAGCCTTGCCAGTTGTCCCAGCCGTTGTTCGTCCAATGGTACACATGATTTCTCTTTTTTGCTGTTCTTCTTCATATATCCTATCCTTTGGTTCCGATAGTGGTCTTGAACTCGTACACGGCTTTGTCATCCTTGATGACCGGTCCGTGTACCGTTGCTGTTGTCAGTTCCGGGTAGAAGTTGGAGTAATAACTCATGACCATTTCCGGGCTGTCCGACGGGTTCGGGTCATCAAGCGTGACCATCCCGTTACCTTTCTTGAATGTGAATGAACGTGTCATTCCTGTAATTTCGAGTGCCATAATCTTAAACTGTTTGAGCGTAATGTGAAGTATGATGTTCTAACATGGACTGGGGAAAATCTGGATATTCCTCGTAATCCTCCGGGCGATAGGCGGGTTCATTCTGTCCGTAAGGCGGATACATATCCTCCTGACGGCAAGCCTGTTCCTGCCAGTGCGCGCCATATTGCTCCCCATACACCGGTTGCGGCTGTTGGGGTGGCATCTGCGGCTGTGCGCCATACTGCGGTTGTGTAGGAACCTGACGTTGCACCGGCCTTTGAGCAGGTTGTTGTGGCGGCCACATGGTCTGCTGTTGCTGTTGCGGATTCCGCTGCCCGTTTTGCGGCTGTGCGGACACCGGTCTCTGCATTTGCGGTTGCGGCGGATACTGAGGTGCTTGTTGCACTTGAGGCTGCTGAGGTTGTGCCTGTGATTGAGGCGCAGATTCTTCCATTAGCTCGAAGAGACTGCCCGCATTCATCGCCTTTTTCTGTTCAGCAACCATCTCGTCAATCTTCTTCTGGTCCTGTGGTTTGGCATAAAGGCGTGCCTGACCGAGGGCGGTGACAGCCTCGCTGTGCTTTTTGGCGGTGATCAGTTCCTCCGCTTTCTTGAAGTGCTTCTCGTACTTCTCGCGTTTCTCCTTCTCCTCTTTCGTTTCCTTAGCCTTTACTTCTTTGGCAGCCTTGCTTTCGGACGCGGCTTTCTCCGCCTGCGCCTCGAACTGCGCCATGTTGGTGAGCAGACCTGCCGCTTTCTGTATCGGCCGTGCGATGGCTTGCAGGAATCCTGCATCCAGTTCCTGCGGCTGTCCGCTGACCGTCAGCGGTACGATGTGGTTTTGGGCTTCGTCCTTCAACCCGTTTGACTTCGGCAGTGTGGATACTGTCAGTTGTCCGTTCGCTTTGCGGATGACGAGCGTGAGGTCCACGCCATCGGTCATCATCTGGTGGATTGTCGAGAAAAACATAATCTTGATTTTTTGATGTTATTGAAAAATTGATTTACATTTCGTTGAAAAGCTCTGCCAGCAGCCTGTCCCTGTCGGGATGGCGGCATATTTCCAAAATCGGATTCAATAGAGTGGAAATATGCACCGGCCCTGTCGTTCCACGCGGCGGGAACTTTACTGCCGGTTTCGGTTCCACTGTCCTTTTCCTTCTTGTTGCGGGCATCGGTGTACGTATCTGCAACGGTGCCATCGGCGGTCTTGTGATGATTGCCTGGTTCATGATTTTATTTATTTTATTTGTGAATACTCGGGCTTTGGCAGCCCGTTGAACTACAAGGGCTTTACGGCGGACGCTTCCGGTAAGGCAAGGTTTTCGGGAAAAATACCGGAGCCGGAACGGTGAGGATGATTTTTCCCGAAACCGCAAGGCCCGACCTTGCCGTCCGAAAGAAGCGTTTGCCAACTTTGCCCGGTAGTTCTTCGGTCTGTCAATGGCTGTATTGACTTCTTTTTCTTCTCTATCCGTGCTGTTATCAGTTTCACTAAGTTCAGGATACAAAAAGAGCCGCCCGGCAGGACAGCTCCGTTCTGTAAGGTTTTACAGAAATCCGTATGATATATCCGTTTCATATTTTCATCTTGTCAGAAAACCAGATAGCTGAGGATGCAGAACAGTATCGCTGCCGCCAACAGGAAACAGGCAATCCGGTAGATGAACCTGAAGAATCCCCTGAAACAGACGATGGCGACCGCCGCCCATACCGGAGATATGCCTCTCGTGTACAGGTAACTGAACACGATGAATGCGACAACAGCCAATGATACTATCCGTATCCATCTGCTTGTCCTTGCTTTTTCGATACATTCCCTTGCCTTCATGACCTTACATTATTATGAGGTGAAACATGTCATTTCCAATTTCCGGGGCCGGAAAGCGTACCGCCTCCACAGGCAAGGTTTTCGGGGAAAATACCGGAGCCGGAACGGTGAGGATGATTTTCCCCGAAACCTGAAAGGCCTGACCTTGCAGGCGGAACAAGGCGGTGCGCTACCTTTGCCCGTGAATTGGAATGACCGTGCTATTTGCCTTTCCCGCCTTTAGGCTTTGGAAATAAGAGCTTGAGGTTGAAGCCCTCGTCAAAGGCGACCACCGCGTCGAAAGAAACTCCCTTCTTGCCCTTGAAACCCTTTATCAGCTTGGTAGAGCCTGACGAAAGCAACTGCTCCAGATGTTGGTCGGTCAGTTCCTTGTTCAGAAATTTGCGGAACACCAGCAGCCCGCACCCGTCATGGTCGCACTTGGCCACTTTGGAACGGATGATGATTTTCCCCGTCTTGCATTTGGGACAGGTGAAGACCTTGCCCGGCATTGCCTGCAAACTGAGTCGCAGTATCTCGCCGGTCGCCTTGCCGGTGTAGTCCCGGATGGAGCGCATGAATGTCTCCGTATCAAGGGTATGCCCCTCTATCTGCAACAGGGCTTTTTCCCAACTGCCGGTCAGCTCCACATCCGCCACGCGCATATCCTTCACCGCCTCGTAGACAAGCATTCCTTTTTCGGTCGGTACGACACTTTTGCCTGATCGTGCGATGTAGTCACGTCCCACCAGCGTGGTGATGATGGCGGCACGTGTGGCTGGCGTACCGATACCGGAATCCTTTATAGCCTCCCTTGCCTGTTCGTCCGTGATGTGCTTGCCGCACGTCTCCATGGCTGCCAGCAAGGTGGCCTCCGTGTAAAGCGGTTTGGGCATGGTCTTCTTCTGCGCCAGCCCGTGTCCCATGACCATGATTTTCTCTCCTTCGGCAAATTCTGCACTTCCCCCGTTGCCCTCCGGCTCGTCCTTGTCCCGGTCCTCTTTCCTGCGGAACACGCCGCGCCATCCTGGACTGATAATGACGGAAGATCGGGAACGGAAATCCATCCCCTCGCAGGTACATTCCATGACCAGCGACTCATTCTCGCAGGGTGGGGAGAAGGATTCCAACATCCTGCCGGCTATCAGGGTATAGACGGCCGATTCCGCCTCGGACAGTTCCTGTGGCGCGATACCCGTGATGACCATGGCGTGGTGGTCGGTCACTTTCGCATTGTCCACGCTCCGCGTATTCAGACCGGAAAAATCGAGAGTGTCCCCATATTCCTTGAAATCGGGCATAGCCACGACTTTTTCCAGCAGGGATGGGATATGCGCCATGACATCTTCCGGTATATACCGACTTCCGGTCCTCGGATACGATATCAACTTCTTCTCGTACAACGCCTGGGCGATGGAAAGGGTCTTGTCCGCCGTCAGATCATAATGGATGTTACAGTCTTTCTGAAGGGTTGTCAGGTCGTACAATAGCGGAGCCTGCTGGGATGTCCTCTTTCGTTCCACCTTAGTGACAATCGCGACGGAACCGGAAGTGATTTTCCCGTATGCCGTCCCGGCCGTTTCCTTGTCCTTGAACTCTTCCGGGTGGACAAACTGGCGGTGCACCTCTCCCTGCTTCAGTGTGATATGCAGCTGCCAGTATGAGGTGGAAACGAAGTTGCGGTTCTCCTTGAAGCGTGCGCATATCATGGCGAGAGTCGGGGTCTGCACACGGCCGATGGAACTGTTTGCCGAGCCGGAAGCTATCGCCAACGCACGGCTGGCGTTCATGCCCACCAGCCAGTCCGCCTTCGCCCTGCTGTCCGCGGCGGCATAGAGGCTGTCATAGTCGCTGCCGTCCCTGAGGTTTTCCATCCCTTCGCGGATGGCTTCGTCTGTCAGCGAGGAAATCCACAGGCGTTGGAACGGCTTTGTGTAGCCCAAATAGTCATATATCCAACGGAAGATGAGTTCTCCTTCCCGACCCGCATCCGTTGCCACGATAATGCTGTCGCACTTGGAGAAAACCTCATCAATGGTCTTGAGCTGTTTGTTGGCGGTTATGTCTGTCACCAGACCTTTGGCCGTCTTTATTTGCCTGGCGACCAGCCGGAAAGGTTCGGGAATCATCGGGAGATCATCGGCGGCAGTTTTCGTGTAGCCGTATGTGCCGGGCAATGCCAGCGACACGAGGTGCCCCAACGCCCATGTGACCATATACCCGTTGCCGATACAGTAGCCGTCCTTTTTTTCTGTAGCCCCGATTACGCGGGCTATATCCATTCCTACACTCGGTTTTTCTGCTATGATTGCTTTCATGTTCGGATAAAATTTAAGCCGTTCCCCATTACCGGAACTGGAAAACAGGAAACGGCGGTTTGACATTTTTACTTGTTTATTTGTTGATTCGACTGTTTCCGATGGCTATGCCGAAGGCTTTACACCGAGGATTTCAATCAGCGGCTCGCCGTCCTTGCGTACCAGTTGAAGGGTGGCGTCCATCACCACGTCCACACCGAGAAGCACCAGGCTTAGAGACAGGACCTTCGTCTTTTCCCCTTTAAGCAGGGTATCAAGTTCTCCCGACATTTCAAGCTCGTCCTTCAGGATACCGATGCCTGCCAGTTCGTCCCAGTTCACGTCTTCCGCCTTGAAAGGCGTGTTGTTGCCATTATTCTTGTTCATATTGCTGAATTTTGAGATTTTACATTCATTTGACTTTAGTTTAGGCTATACCCACACCTTTGGATTTCCGGTTGTTCTGTTCCTGTCCCTGCTTCTGTGCGTTGGCCACCACATTACGCTGTGACGCATCGCGTTTCCGGTCCGGGTTCTCGTTGTAGAAGTCCAGCCTGCCCTGGTTGAAATTCGCCTTCACATACTGCGAAATGGTCTTGCCATCATAACCCTTGATTCCTTCGACCAGGACCGCCTTTCCGTCTTGAAGGTTGGCACGCTGCTTGCGGGTAAGTTCCACGTCCCATACCTTTGCCGGTATCTTGAACTCGGCACGCTGCTCGAAGCCGTCTGGGGTGCGGGAGTAACTCAACCTGCCGGTTTCAAGGTCTGCCTTGATGAACGACGAGAACTCTTCGCCCTTGCGGTTCACCATGTCATTGAGGAAGATGGTCTTGCCCTCGCGGAGCTGCTGCTGTTCCTCGGCGGTGATTTTCACGCCGTTGATTTCCTTCGGGATATAGATTTCGCGTGCTCCTTCCGGCGAATCCGGGTTGTAGCGGGTATAGGCGGGTCTGCCGGTCGCTTCGTCCAACTTTACATACGAGGAGAAAATCTCACCGTCCTTGCGTTCCATTCCCTCCACGAAAATGGCCTTGCCCATATTGAGGTCTTCAATCTGCTGCTTGGTCAGCTCCACCCCGCCTAATGACTGACGGTTGAAGAGTTTGTCGTTCTCGAAGATAAATTCGACGCCCCTGCGCTCGGCATTTATCTGGATGTGGGCATCGAACTCCTTGCCGCTGTTGGAAATCATCCCCTCGATGAACACCTTCTTGCCTTCACGCAGGTCGTTCTGCTCCTGTTCGGTGAGCTGCACGCCTTTTATTTCCCTCGGGATGAAAGCGTTCTCCGCACGCATGGCGACCACCTCGTTGGTCAGCTTGTCTATGCTGACGAAAGAGGGGATGTATTCGCCGTTTCTCCCCTTCAGTTCCACGACACGCCCCATGTTGCCTGTCTCAAGCAGGTTCTTCTTGTCCTCCTCGGAGAAGATGTGCCCGAAATACGGGCGGTCAAGTTCGGGTTTCTGGCGGATGCCGTGGATGCCGAGGGCTATCTGGCCGCCGGCGGTCTGCTGGAACGACAGGCGTGCGTCGGTGCGCAATACGGCGGAACCGAAGTTCATGCTGATGGGCACGACCTGATTGGTCTTGTAGCCCCTGAGCATCTGGTCGAGGAGTCCGCGTTCCTGAAGGTACTCTCGGGACAGCCCGAAATTCTTCAGCTCCTCCCAGTTGATCATGGATTCGTTGTAGCGGTGCTTGGGTTGCTGCTGGCCGCCCTCCTGGACTGCCTGCTGCGTGGTTTCATTTTTCTTTGCCATTTCTTCTTGATTTTTTTGGTTGATACTTTGGTTTTCCTTGTCGCGTGGAACAATCTCGTACTTCTTTAGAAATTCCTCCACGGCTTTCGTCTGCTTTCCTGTCGCCATGTCCTCTACTGCCTGCCTTACTTCCGGGTTATCCAGCGTGTCCTCCTTGACGGTGAGGATGCCGAACCGTGTCGGGTCTTTGAGCTGGCTCCAGAAGTTCTTCAGGAAATTCTCGAACAGGTTGGCGTAGCGGTCGATTTTCAGAAAGGAGTTTTGGTGCTCCTTGTCTGCCGGAACCGTCTTGAACCGGCCGTCCTTATTGATTTCAGACACCGCTTGTAAAATCAGTTCCATCTTGTCGAGGATGAACACAATGTCGCTCATCTGTTCGTTCTCGGTGACTTGCGGTTTAGGGGGATCGTCCCTTCCATTTTTCTTTGCCATAACTTTGGTTTTTAGAGTTGATACTTAAAAATGTCAGTGCAAATATATAGGATGAATTTTGATAAATAATTAATTTACAATGTGTTAGACTATAAGTTTCATCGCTTGTCATCACGTTTCACCGCAGGATGGAAAACAGAGGAAGAGAAAAGAGAGAAAAGAGAGAAAACGGAGGGAGAAAGCATGAAAACGCCCTGAAAATGGCACACAACCGCAAAAGGGAAAAGCATAAAAAGGGAACGCTGGGAAAGAAAAAGCGCGAAACAGACCGAAAAGTGGAAAAACGAGCGACAAAAAGAAAGAAAACCTGTCTTATGCAGAGTTGGGAGCGAGCTGTCTTTAGTCCCCGCTTTCTTGTGGCACTCTATAAGACAGAAGGCAGTGTAAGGTTGGGAAATGATAAGATGGCATAGAGCATTGGGACAACATTAACCGATAAAATATAGCCGTCATGTTGTTTTTTAGAATTGTCCTATGCGTCGTAGGTCGCTTCGCTTGCTAAGTCCCGACCCATTCCTCAACTCGGACGGCGATACCGGAGCGTTTTTTCGGGTGAAAAATTACTGAAAGGAATTTTTTGCGCGAAAACCGGAGGCTTGAACGTGGAAGGTATCGTCCCTCCGAGTTAACTTCTTAATGGGACTTGACAAGGGAAGCGCACTTAGGATGGAATTTTATGGAGGAATATGGAATAAGATACTATGACTCTATTGAATAGTACCATAGGTAATCTCTTTTTGATTATTTTTGTAAAGCAGTTTTTGTTCACTCTTAAATATTTGTTCATTTTTAATGAACAAATAGAAATAATGAACAAAACTGTTGGTGATTTGGAGTTTGTTCACTACCTTTGCAGTGTTCATTATAAATGAACACAACAATAAAATGAACAAGATATGGTGTTGACAGAACATGAGACATTGAATTTAGCATTGAAGGCATTACGGGAAAAATTGACATTACCTGAAACAGCAGTCATTCAAATGGAGAACAATCCATACCGGAATTTTGATGCTGTCATCCGAATTATGAATGTGGATTTTCTATGTGAAGTCAAAAACACGGTGACAACTGCAACTGTCGGGAATGTTGCAAGCCGCCTAAAGGCATTAGCAACAGCGGAAAAGCAACCCGTATTGTTGATTGCCAAATATATCACGCCAACCGTTATGGACGATTTGGCAAACAATGGTATCAACACGCTTGATTGTGCCGGTAATTGCTATATCAGATATGAAAAAGAAAATAAGGTGATATTTCACCTGACAAATAAAGGAGAAAAAAACACTTTAATAGCAGAGAAGCCTTATCCGGCATTTCAGGAAGCTGGATTGAAAGTAATTTTTTATCTATTACAGGATATTGCTAATGTAAACAAGCCTTACAGAGAAATACAAGGCGCAACCGGGATTTCTTTGGGAGCCATTAAGAATGTATTCGATGCCTTGACGGAGAGAAATTTCATCTTGCAAACCAATAGAAGACGAGTTCTCAAAAACGTAAACGCTCTTTTCAATCTTTGGGCGGAAAATTACAATCAAGTGTTGAAACCCAAATTGTTGCTTGGGAAAATGAGTTTCCGAACGAATGACCAGCGGATGAATTGGACTGCATTGAAGTTGCCAGAAGGCATGTATTGGGGAGGAGAAGGCGGAGCAAATAAGATAGATGGTTATTTGGAACCGGGGGTATTTGACATATATACAGATATTCCTGCTGCAAACCTCCTGAAGACAGGGATGGTAATGCAAAATGAGAATGGAGAGATAAGAATCTATCAAAAATTCTGGAAATGGGAAACGGACAATCAACTCGTTCCTTTGATGCTTATCTATGCGGATTTGATAGGTAGTGGTAACAGCCGTTGTCTGGAAATGGCAGAAAGACTTTTGGATTATGGACTTAAAGATTACAAGTGAGAAAATAGCCAATCCGTTATTAGTGGAATTGCTGGAGAAACTGACGGATAGTTTCAATCGTATGGGGCGGGAGTTTTATGTCATCGGAGCAACAGCCCGTGATATAATTATCCGTCAGCTTATCGGTACCACTTCCGGAAGGAAGACAAAGGATTTGGATATTGCGATTGCAATACCTGACTGGAGTGTCTTCGATGAAATCAAAGAAAGATTGGTTGCCGATGGTTTTCAGAAATCACAGCACATGCACCAACGGTTCTACTATGGTGAATATGAACTGGATGTTGTTCCGTATGGCGTTGCTAAAGAAGACGATAACATATATTGGCCGCCCGAAGAAGAGATTGCGATGTCGGTGAAGGGTTTTGATGAAGTGTTATCGGAAGCAATTACTGTCAACATAGATAATGAATTTGATATCAAGATAGCCTCTCTTCACGGTCTGTTCCTTTTGAAATTCAATGCGTGGTTGGATAGGAACATCGAAACAAGTAAAGATGCGGAAGATATGTCGTTTATTCTATCCAATTATTTCATGGCTAACCTCGACCGTAATGCTTATCCCGAAGTTTATGATTGGGAAAAATTCGATGAATATATTGTCGGCGGGTATTGGCTTGCCCGAGATTTGCTTCTTCTTTTGACCAAGGAACAGATAGCCTATTATAAGGGCTGCATTGAAAAGGAGCTTGAGAAAGATGATGAGAGCAGACTATTCAATCAAATTATAGAACACAGTTATGACTTGACCTATGAAACAGTAAAGGAGACATGGCAAATCATTGCAGATGTTTTTCAAAAAGCAATAGAGGATGAAAACGATTGAGTTCAAAACTATCAGTTACTCCGGAAAAGATAAAATCAACGAGGATTATATCTTATGCCATAAGCTGTCCGACAATAGTCTTATTGCCATTCTTGCGGATGGCATGGGAGGCTTGTCTTATGGTGCAGAGGCCGCAAAAATTGTATCTGAATCCATAATGACAACAATTCTTGATCATGTTCAGGATAGTTCACCGGAAGATGTTTTGTGTATGGCATTCGACGCAGCCGATACTGCTATATCTAAAAAATGCAAGGAATTGAAATGTAGGATGGGAGCCGCTGTAACCGTGGCTTTGATAATTGATGATTTTTTGTATTACGCTTGGCAAGGCAATGTGAGGTTGTATAAGGTCTGTAACGGAGAACTGATACTGTTGAGCACAGACCATATTGTAACCGATGTAGAAGGCCCGTTTTTGACACGATGCGTCAATGGTAAAGGATACCGGGACAAAGTTCCAATTAAGCAAGAAAAGTTGGAACAAACCGACAGAATATACATCTGTTCCGATGGTTGTTATCAATATGTGGATTTCGCAGAATTGGCTGGACAGAATTTCATTATTTCCGCGAAGAACATGTTCGATGACAGCTCTTTATTAGAAATTAATTTAATATAGTTATTAAAATTACAATACTTCGGTAAATTTTTACCGATAAATTAAAATTAAACATAGAATCGGCATAATCCGGTTCAAAAATATATTCAAGAGATCATTGAAATACTGTCAAGAATGAATCGTCAAGGAGTAAGAAAAGGGATGAAAAAGATATGCTAAACAGCTGAAAATTAGCAGGAAAAGTATTGCATAATTCGTTGATTATTAGTAAATTAGAAGTATTCTACCACTTTTAATTATGACTAAAGAATCACTCCTTATGCAATACCAATCCGAGTGCAGAAACGCTCTCGAATCAGCTGTAAATATAAGCAAATCTTTTCAGAAAGTATTCATGGATGCAATGAAATTGTTCATGGCCATACCTGACCGCATCAATTTCCTTCAAATGGGACGATATGGATGTTTCTCGGAACAGACATACCGGAACAATTTTGAAAATGATGACTTTGACCGGTTTTCCTTCAATGAAGCCATCATAAGGGAACACCTTAAAGGTGGTCGCAAGGCGATAGCCGTTGATCCGTCTTTCATTCCAAAATCAGGCAGCAAAACACCGTGGATTGGCTATTTCTGGTCCGGTTGTGCCGGCGAATACAGGCGTGGACTGGAAATAACGGGTATCGGAGTTATTGACGTTGACAACCATGAATGTATGACTTTGGGCTCTGTACAGACACCTGACAACGCAACGTTGGAAAGCTGCGGGAAGAATCTTGTAGACTGGTACAGTTCTTACCTTATCAGCATACAGGAACATCTGAAACGTATTTCTGGCACTGTCGTATGTGATGCGTTCTTTTCAAAGGCAACTTTCATCAAACCATTGTGCGAGAACGGATTCCACGTTATAAGCCGTTTCAGAAATGATGCAGTGTTGTTTTATCCCACCTTAGAAAATAGGACAGGAAAACGCGGACGTCCAAAATTGTATGACGGAAAGATTGACTTTGAAAATCTGGACATCACAAGATGTACCGACTACAAAGTGAACAAAGGTAAACTTTACGGACTGAAAGCATACTCAAAAGCACTCAAACGTTTTGTGAGCCTGGCTGTATGGTATCCTATGGATGGAAGAACGGACAAATGGCAACTGTATTTCTCTACAAACGAAATACAGAACGCACAGGATGTTCTGGACTTTTACAGGACACGTTTCCAACTGGAATTCTGCTTTCGCGATGCAAAGCAACATGCCGGAATAACAAACTGTCAGTCTACAGACTTCAGGAAACTGGCTTTTCACTTTAATGCATCACTTGCTGCGATAAACCTTGCCAAAGCTGCCTGTAAGAAGATGGGAATAAAATATTCCATATCATCATGCAAGTCAGTCATACACAATGCTTACATGCTTGAACGATTTATTTGCGTGTCTGGGATTGAACCAAACACGCAATTAATTGACAAACTTTTCAAAGAACTCATTTTATTTACTGCCAGAGCCGTTTAGGCTGGGCTAATTTTTAACGAACTATTGAAAATTATAATTTATGGATTATTTGTCTGGAATAAAAAACGATTATTTTGAATATAAAGAATTGTATTCAAACTTTGGTGAAAAAATAATTGAAACAAGAATAAACGATTTACGCCCACCTTTTACTGAAATAGCAAAAGTATTTGATATCAAATCTAATACACAGTGGATTATACGAACTTATTTAGCATCAAAAATGATTTTAGCTTCTTCCGTGTTGCTAACATCCGCACAATATGCTAAATCTAAAAATTTAAGAATCGTAGAACCTTATTTATTATATTACCCTCTTCTTAGCTGTGCAAGATCTGTTATTTTTACGAATCCACATATAGGGTGGAGTGATGATTTGGTAACAATGACTCATTCTAAAACAATAAATCTTATTGGTGATATTGTTGCAAAATATAATAAGAAAAAAGGAGATGAAATAAAGAAACTTATAGATTGGGCGCGAGAATATAGGGAGATTTTTTCTTATAAATTCCCTGCAAATGGATTGACTGGCCATCTAATAAATTTTGAAGATGTGGTCATTGTTTGTCGCCTTTTATGTGAAATTGCACAGTTGCAAAGTGCCATTTTAGAAGCTGCCATTGCAAAACATGTTACGCAACACTATCCAATAGATGAAATGGAAATTATTCGAACCTATGTATATGGTGAGAAAAACTTTCAATTTATAGATTCTGAAGACGGTTATCGATTGAATTATATTCAAAGAAAAGTTGCTCGTCCTCTTTCAATTATTAATACTATGACTGAAGGTATGGTAGAGGACTTTTTTGGAGCATGGTGCATTGATACTAACGAAAATGATATTTATAATCCAGATGAAAATTGGAGAATAATATTTCCTGTTCCATAAAAAATCAAAAGCCCATTCAAGCTAAAGAATCTATATGAATGGGCTTTTAGAGATTTGTATTACGTGTGAATGCTCCAGCCGTGGAACGGTTCCATGATTACGGCAAAAGATTCATCCGGTTTGCCATGGTATAGCAATCCACCGACAACACCCCTGCTTCCGTCCGCAGCCACCTCAGCAAAACCGAATGAATACGGCGCGAAATCCCAATAGAGTTCAATTTCATACCTGCCGTTGGAGTTCTTCTCCCACTGTTTGAGGCGTTCGATACATTTCTCAAAAGTTGTGTCGCCAATGCTCTTGGCATACTCCAGCACCTTGTCGTAGTGTTCCTGACATTTGATTTTCATATCCGATAATTTTAAGTTGTTTGTAACAGTTCTTCATATATGCCGAAACCGAGGCACTCTGCTATGGTAAAGTCCTCCATGCTTTTATCCGCCAATGATTTCAGGTCATCTACCCCGTTGCAGTAATAGAATATCTCGTCATCCATTTTTGTATCGGAGTCCATAGACAAGGCAATCCTTGCCTCTACCGTTTCCAGAGTGTCACGCCAGCGGATGACACAATCCGCATAATGAGGTTCACGTCCCTGTCCGCTGTAGAATTTCAGATAAAGGCCGCCAATTTCCCGTCTGACTTCACCGGGCTTTTTCCATGTACTGTCATCCACGATTTCAAAGCCCATTCCTTCAACCAACAGGCACGTGCCGTTGTCATTGACCATCATGGTGCGTTTACCGATATGCCTTTCACGTTTTTCAGCCCAATCCGGCAAGTCCCAACGCTCCACAGTCCAGATTCCACGGTAGTCTTCCGGAATGGCGTTGTATTCACTTAATGTTATCTTTCTCATATTCATCTGATTTATAAATTACAAAACTTGACCGTATAAGTCTTGCACGGTTTCCCGAAAGCAGGATAACAGTCGAACTCCTTGTATGATTCCCAGTCCACGCTCATCGTGTACCCGTTCGGGAAGTTTTCAGTGATAAACCGGGTTATCAAATCCTTGTCTTCATCGGTCAGGAACAGTTCTTCCTCAATTCCGTATTCCAATGAAAAAATCGCCCATTCGGGAATGTTGTCCCAAACGAGCGTTTCCTTTTTATTGTCATCCATGGTTTCTTTATTTATTGGGGTAATGCGATAAGTCTACTGATAATGCCTTCAAGTTCGGTTTCCCATTTCCCGTCACCGTTCCCGAAAGAGGGATAAGTCAGCTGATGCCAGTTGTGGTAGTCAAAGAGTTTCATCCTCAGCGGATAGTAGTCAAATAGCTTCTTGCCGTTGAAGAAAATACGAATATGGTTAATTCCCACATTCATTGCGCTCAGACCATGACCGATGAGAATCTCATGGAATCTTTCCATCGGTGTGAAGTTGCTTCTCTTTTTCATGCCTTTTTATATTTATAGTTTAACAATACATTCTGTACAATTCGCTATCAGACAGTGTTCTCAGTTCTTCTTCGGTACAAAAGCCGTCAATCTCTTCACACGCTTCCATTGCCTCATATATGCCGTTACGCATATCGTTTATCAGTTCATCCATAAGACTCTCCACGGATACCCTGAATGTCTGTCTTTCGGTATCTATTTTCCTGACGGGATAGGCACATCCTTTCCAATGAATCTGTCCGATGACTATATTTTTCATATTTCCGGAAATTTAACTTAACAGTCCTTTTGTAGCATTGTTCACATTTGTTGTACACATGACCATTCGTTTTTCAGTTAAACACTTACCGGCTCGTGAGCCGATATTTTATTTCTTGCCTGCCATACCGTTCCGTGCCGGATTGTGCAAGGCTTTACGGAAAAATACCGCAAGCGGAGCGAGGATGATTTTTGCGGAAACCCGTAAGGGCACGGCCTTGCTCAATCCAAACAGGCACGGGGCGAACTTTGCAGGCTGAAATAAAAGAGCGGTCTGTCTGATATTATTCCTCGTCGTCATCCTCCTGCGGAATCAGGTGCTGCAAATCAGGGTCATTTTTGATACGTTCCATTTCATCTTCTATTATCTGCATCACATCCGCCTTGATGCGCGAATAGTTCCGGTCTATCTGTTGCTGCATGATGTCGTTGCCGTCCGCATCCTTGAACTCGTTGATGACCGGGATTTTCTTGTAGGCTTTCGTTTCCGCCGCCACCTTTTCGCTGTCGACAATAATACGTGAATGGAAAATCTTCTGGTCTATCTCCTCCCCGAAGTTGTCCGCCACACTGCCCACGAATGTGCCCTGCGAGAGGTTGGCGATCTTGGAAGCGGGAATCAGGGAATCCAACTGCGTATTGATGGAGGTGGATGTATCCTGCCGGTTGATGGAAATGGACTGCCGCTGCTGGAGTATCTTTCCGAAGCGTTCCGAAAGGTTCTTGGCGGTTTCGCCGACCACCTGGCCGCTGAAGATGTTTCCTACCGTATTTTGGATAACCTTCGCCTCCTTATCACCGTAGTCACGGGCCAACTGCGAGAAGTCCTGAAAGCCGAGACAGACCGCCACCTTGTTGCTTCGGGCGGTGGCTATCAGATTGTCGATGCCGCGAAAATAAATGGTCGGAAGCTCGTCTATGATAATGGAACTCTTCAGCTGTCCCTTCTTGTTCACCAATTTCACGATACGGGAATTGTACAGTCCCAATGCAGCCGAATAGATGTTCTGGCGGTCGGGATTGTTGCCCACACAAAGGATTTTCGGGTGCTCGGGATTGTTCAAATCAAGCGTAAAATCATCGCCTGTCATGACCCAGTAAAGCTGCGGTGAAATCATTCTTGAAAGCGGGATTTTCGCCGAAGCTATCTGGCCTTGGAGCTGGTCTTGTGCGCCCCCTTGCCAGGCATCCATGAAAGGAGAAAGGTAGTTTTCCAGCGAAGGATACGAGGTCAGAATCGTGAAAATGTCGGCATACGGCTTGTTCAAAAACTCTATCGCGTGAGGGAACGTGCAGTACTTGCCGTCCTTGTAAATCCGCAAATACCAGATGATGGCGGCAAGCAGGATAATCGGTGACTCCACGAAGAAATCACCCTGTTTCTGTATATCGGGTAAGTCAGAGGCATTGCTGCCTCTTCCTCCCCTAAGAACCGTACGTGAGAGTTTCCCCTCATACGGCTCAAGCAACTCAATATTCCTATTTGTTATTAGAAATCGGCTCATACTTTCAACATTTTCGTTTATTTTGCTTGTAGCAGTTGTTGTGGACAAGTTGTCGTACAATCGAACCGTTAACATGTATTTCGTTGACGTTCCATGCTTTTGTACAATCTATAACTTTTCCACATAACGGACATGTCCGATTCTGCTTGTTCCATAAATATAAGAGAGACTTACGTCCTTTGAGAGATTCCAGCATTTGTTGTTCCTTTCGCTGAGAGAAATAATCATCATAGTCAGGGTCGAAAGGATTTGCTTCACCCTTGATTTGTTTATACGGAGTATAATGTATATCCGACAACCTTTTAAGAGTCAAGTAATTTACTTTCTTGTTCTTTGATTCATATTTCCATGCAAATGTCCATTTACGCCCCCGAATTTCCTGCCAATACTTGTCTGCCACCCAGGTTATGCGTTTCTTCGGATGACGGCGTAAAGCCCATTGTTTCGTGAGGTTATAAATGTGGTAGTCGCAATCATGAAAAGCAGCGGTTGATGCACCATATCGGTAGTAATTTCCCCAGCCTGTAATTACAGGATTGAGCATTCGTATCAGCGATTCCTGCTTACACGTTTTATGTCCTTTAACGATGTCACTAATTTTAGCTCTAAAGCGTTTCTGTGCCTCTTTTGACGGTGACGTGTATAGCTTTTTGCCAAACTTCCTTATATTGAAACCTAAGAAATCAAAACCGTTGTATATGTTTGTAATGGTAGTTTTCTCTTCGGATAAAGTAAGACCTCTTTCTTTGAGAAATTCTATTACTATAGGTTTGACCTCGTTTTCCAAAAGCTCCTTATCCCGACCAGTGATTATAAAATCGTCCGCATATCTGATAAGATTCACTTTGTAGTGGAATGTCTTATAGTTGATGAAACGTCTTTTGAATCTTTCGGCCAAGAGTGGTTGAAGTCCGTCAAGTGCCATATTTGCAAGTGTCGGTGATATGATACCTCCTTGTGGTGTACCTTCTTCTGTCGGGAACAGTTTGCCATTGAATACAGCTCCACATTTCAGCCATTTTCTGAGTATCGTCTTATCCATAGGAATATGATTAAGAAGCCAGTCGTGGCTGATGTGGTCGAAGCAGCCTTTAATATCTCCCTCCAAAATCCATTCGGGGGAATGTTGGCGGTTTAGAACCGTGTCAATCTGACGGATAGCGTCCATTGTCCTGCGTTTCTTGCGGAAACCATAGGAAAAACGGTCGCCTGTCGTTTCGGCTATCGGTTCCAAAGCCATTAGGTATAATGCTTGCATCGCTCTGTCTTTCATTGTCGGTATTCCCAACGGTCGAAGTTTGCCGTTCTTTTTCTTGATATGAACCCTACGGAGCGGTTGAGGTTTATAACCACGGCGTTTGAGTTCATCAATTGCTTTGTACTTGCGCTTGGGAGAATCCCAAAGCTGTTTATCTACTCCAGACGTATTCTTCCCTTTGTTGGAAGTAACCCTCTTTACCGCCAATGCCTTGGCGTAAAAAGAGTGAGTAAGCATCCATTGTAAGGCTTTTACCTTATTATGTCTGCCTTCTTTCTGAGCCTTTACAATACGCGCTTGTAGCTTTCGGACATAGGTTTCACACTTGGACCAGTCCATACCGTCCCAAGTCTGATTCCTGTTGTCAGCAGGCGCACACGATGTTTTAATTTCGTTCATTTGCTTTCCTCCTTTTGAAAGTTCTATAAGTTATCTTGTAAAGAGTTACCATATACGGAAGTCTGCCCACTTTCGTGTCGGATGATGTCACCAACAGCAACCCGTGATGTCGATTCAATCCGTATCCACCCCATTACAGGATGGCGTTCGCTTTTTCCGTTATCTCATACCTGCACCCCATTCGGCTTGCCTTGCGGTTTGCTTACTCGTTTTCTTACGAGAGAGATACAGGCTTGCCCTGTTCCACGTAATTGACAAACGGATAGTTTAGGTTCTGCCAAGTCCGCCGGCAGTTCTGTGTCCGTGTAACCCTAACATGGGCAAGGGTTATCCGACTGCTTACCTTTTGGTGAGAGCTAAAGTATCTTGCGCTCCTTCAAACCTTACGACGGCTAAAGTCAGTTCACTTACGTTAACCATGCTATCCAGCCTCGCCACTTGGCAGTATGATACTAACCACCCTTGACTTTCCCTCACGGTTCAGTCTTGTCCTTTCGGAAAGTGTACTTTGTCCTATAAGCTTGGCACAACCCATCACTGGAGATGCACCTTATAGTAGGCTACCGCTGACGGAACAGCGGGTTAAATCTTACAATATACATTGTTGTTTAACAATCAATTACGTGACTTTCCAGGTCACACCCAGGTCTTGTTCAAATTGAGCATTATCGTGTAGGCACTTTCGTAGGCATCCGATATATCCGCCATGAATTTGGGGTTGATGGGATTGCACCGGTGGCTGCGTCTGGGGTCGTCGAAATTGATGACATAGAATTCCGGCTTGACCTTGTAATGTTGTCTGTGCTTGAGCAGATGGTTGTAGGCTATCTCCGAGAGGTCCGGAAACTTGTAGTCATAGATATACATGGCAAATGATTTCTCAATCTGCTGTTTGATGTAGTTGTTCACCACGGCATAGCTCTTTCCGGAGCCCGGTGTTCCCAGTACGATAGAGGCTCTGAACGGGTTCACGATGTTGATCCAGCCGTCCCATTCCTTGCCCTGATAGACAAATTTCGTGGGCAGGTTGACGGAATACTCGTTTTCCATAAGCCTTGTTTCCTGCATGAAACTTTCGTTGGCGGTGTTGAATACGTCTTCCATGAGGTTGTGTTTCAGCATACGGCTGATCCATATTCCCGACATAAGCAGGAGAATGTAGCCCATGGTAAGCGTCAGCGTATATACGGTAGCATTCAATGTCGTACTGAACGGCAGGTCAAGCATCCACCAGTTCATGAAGAACAGGACGATGCCGCCGAGGAAGGCGGCGTATATTTTCCGCCACGTCATCTTCTGGTTCTTGACACCTTTCGTACCCAGACACGAAAGTCCCAGAAATATGAAGGCGAACACTTTCGTCACGAGCAGGTTGCTGAACAATCCTGCCGTCCTCTGGAAGTTCAGCAGAATCCTGTCCACGACTCCGATGTTGATGCCCATATCCACGAATGCGCTGTAGCAGAACCAGTAGACATGGATCACAATAAACACGATGGAAATGGCACGCATGAACTCCATGACCTTGGCCAGTCCTCTTAAATCATCTTCTTGTTGCATAACTGTAAAAATTTTGATGGTTGGTAATTGACAATCAGGATATGCCGCGTGAACGGCGTTTCTTCTTTTTCTTGCGTTGCAGTCTGCGGGCGAGTGCCTCCTCCTGCGGGTCCGGTCCGTTGATGTCGGGACTGAATATTCCGAAAGCCTGCTCGATGGCGCTTTCCATGTTGTCGGAAAGGCTCTCCCGTGTGGAGGCATATTGTCCGGTGGATTCCGGCTCCGGAAATTCCTGCGGCCTGTTAAAAAGCTGTTCGAAGGCGTTGGCGGAAAACTCCTTGCCCAGACGGGAACCGTTATATACCTCACGGTTCCTGTGGCCTATGAAGGTCACGCCGTAGATACGGCCTTCCTCGTTTTCCCTGAACACCACGTCAATGCCCTTTTCCCCGAGCAGCCGGATGAAATCTTCCCGGTTTCCTCGGCAGCCGTGCATGGCCAGCGTGACGGCATCATGGATTTTCGGCTGCCACTTCCGGTTTCTGAAATCTCGGACATTGACGGCAATCCTTTTTTCTATCCCTTCGTAACCGAAGCGCTTGCCGATGAGCGAAGACTTTATGGGCGTGCATACCGGCCTGCCTGCATCGTCCGTCAGGGTATATACGATGCCGTTGTAGGGTGAACCTTCAAATTCTCCCCGAACCTGTTTGGCCTCGATGTTGAAACATGAGAGCATGGCACTGAACTCCCCGAATGTCTGGAAGCGGTAGGCGGTGAACACGCTTTTGAGGATATTGCCGACCTGACGCTTTACGTCCCCGTCCCGGTAGTCCGCCTTCTTGAGATACGGTTCCAGCAGTTCGTTCCGCTTGTCAGCCACAGGCTTGAGTCCGAATCTGTTTTCCAGTTCCCGGCAGGCTTTCATCGAACGGTTCCATTCGTATGCGTCACTGATTTTCTCGCCGTTCTCCTTCACGCAGGTGGAGACAATATGGACATGCCTGCGGTCGATGTCCTCGTGCAGATAGACGATGTAGGGCTGGTCGCCGTAGCCCATCTTCTGCATGTACTCGCGTGCCAGTTCCGCGAACTGCCCGTCCGTGAGGCGGTCGTCCACCGATGGGTTCAGAGAGATATGCAGTACCGGCTTCTCCGTGTTCCTGTTGGCGGCGAGGTAGCTCTCGAAAGCCCACAGTGTCTGCTGCATGACGTTGTGAGGATTTCCGGTGAGGTCGGTAATCATGCGGTTGCCCGCGATGATACGGGCGGTTGCCTCGTCCACTTTACGCTGGTTGTAGATGACCGCCCCGTAGAGCGATACACCCCTGTTGATCTTAGCCACCATTCTGCTGTTCCTCCTTCTTTCTCTTTATAAGGTATTCTTCCTCGAACTCCCGGGTAAGCATGATAACCCGCTTGCTCAGCACCACCAGATCGATGGTGGCCTTTTCCAGATTGCGGAGCAGGGCGAACGCCCGTTTCTCGCCGAAATTGGACTTGACGGCTTTCACAGTCTGGTTGTAGTTGTTGCCGATGGCCTGGAACTGGTGGTAGAAATTGGTCAGTCTGATGTAGTAGTCCATCGCCGCCTTGTCGATTCTGACCACCTTCATTTCGTGTCCGAAAATCATTGCCTTGATGAACTTGGAATGCTGTTTCAATCCCGATTTCTGGAACCGGATTTCAAAGTGCCCGTTCTCTTCCGAGTTCAGCCGTACTACATAGCGGTGTACCGCCGGGTCTGTTTTCGGCTTCCGTCCCGCACCTTTTCTTGTCTTTCTTTTACTGTTTTCTTCCATACGCATTGAGATTTTCTGTTCTGTTTCTTCCGTCATGGATTTCCGACTTTGGAGGAAATCCCTCCCGAGCCTTCAGGCGAACGGCAAGTTTGTTTTGAGTGCCCGAATTTATTTCGGGTGCCTCAAAACACAACTTGCTATGTTCGCTTGAACATGAATTTGCCTGAAGTCAAATTGAGTTTTGACCTTCAGCCTCATTCTTCGGCTTCGGGATAACTCCATCCGGCATCCATTCCGTTGTCGGTGGCAAAGTTACGGCGGTATATCTATCTGTAAAACAGTTGATTATATGTAACAAGATGTCATACGGTGACAAGGGTCGTCACCTCACCCGAAACATAGTGCCGGTATGAAAATTTTCCTTTTTATTTGCGGCATGAACGACAGAATATGTGCAGTAAAGAGTATGTGAAGGACCTGCTGACTGACTGTCTGAATGAGAGAATGTATGACTGGAATGATGCACGAATGGAGTACTGCACACAGGCAGTAAGGAATGTCTGACAGACAGACTTGTGATGTGCAGTAATGACCGTCGGACTGAATGGATCAGATACCGTATTACGGCATATATCCAGTCATTCCTTACTTACCGGAATACTGAATCCGATTAATGTTTAACTATAAAAAAGAAAGAAAAATGAAAAAAGACACAGTTTTAGTTGCCGTTTGCAACCAGAAAGGCGGAGTGGGAAAATCAACCATGACGATTATGCTTGCCGGGTATTATCATTACCTGAAAGGACTGAATGTAGCTGTCATCGACTGTGATTATCCGCAGTACAGCCTGGTACGTATGAAGGAAAGGGACATGCGCATAGTCGAAAACAGTGATTATTTCAAACAACTGCTGAAATCCCAGTACGAACGTATCCGGAAGAAAGCCTATACGATTGTCGGCTCAAAAGCGGAAAATGCCCGTGATGCAGCGGAGAAACTTATGAATAATGGGAATTACGATTTGATTATCGTGGACTTGCCCGGAACAGTGAATTCTTCCGGCGTAATCAACACCATCGTGAACATGGACTATGTGATAACCCCGATTATTCCTGACCGTATTGTAATGCAAAGCAGTCTTTCGTTCTCAACTATCGTATGGGACTATGCCAAGACAAGCAAGGAAGCTCCTTTGCGAGAATTCCTCTTTTTCTGGACCCGTAAAGATGCCCGCGCTTCCACGGAAGTTTTCGACGCTTACAACATCATCATGCAAAAATTGGAATTTACGGTATTGGATACCATCATCCCGGAAACCAACCGCTACAACAAGGAACTATCCTTGACAACCCGAAACTTCTTTCGTTGTACCTTGTTTCCTCCTCCGGCCAAATCGTTGAAGGGTAGCGGGCTGACAGAATTGGCGGAAGAACTATTGATCAAATTCAAAAAATAAATACTATGGCAAAAAAACAAGTAACCGTGAACGAAGAGATGATCAGAGGCATTATGGCCGGGGATATACCCAATTATGGGAAAGACATATCCGTGGATGATGTAATAACCACTGATGAATCCGATGGGAA
Source organism: Bacteroides sp. AF34-31BH (assembly GCF_003602795.1). NCBI lineage: Bacteria > Pseudomonadati > Bacteroidota > Bacteroidia > Bacteroidales > Bacteroidaceae > Bacteroides > Bacteroides sp. AF34-31BH. The sequence continues at coordinate 469,613 of NZ_QTLV01000001.1, read as the reverse complement.
TGAGTGCGAAGCGGACAATCCGGGACCTGTAACTGTTGAGAAAAGTACAGGCAAACCAAAAAAACGAAAGGACGTCACGGATTCGTACCGCAAAGAGTTCCTTTCGGGAGGAAATGTCCTGCAAAGGCAGCAGGCTTATATCGGTATCGACAATTATCGGCTTATACAGAAGTTTTTATCGGTTGTAGCCCCCAAAATCAGTATGTCGAAATTCATTGACAATGTACTGACCGCTCATTTCGAGCAATATAAGGAGGAAATAGACGGCCTCTATTACAATCAAATCAATAACGAACCTTTATATAAGAAATAATTATGGACGCAATTATCATTTATATGCTGATTATTAATGCAGTATTGCTTGTGTTTAATCTCACATGGCTAATCGCTAATTTTATAAGCGGTAGAAAGAACAAGAAAGTTTCACCCAATAATAACATTGACAATGACATGAAAAAAGAACAGCTTGAACAAAAGGAAAGTCCTATTGAATATTCACCAATAGATTCCATGACATTTGAAGAAGTGTATGAAAAGATATCGGAACAGACTAAAGCCGATTATATTGAAAAGTTCCTGATTTGCCATCCTGCATCGAATCGTATTCAGGTATATGCAAACAGAAGTGACATCGAATGGATAAAACGGATACTCCCTGTCATTGCCCCTAAAGCAACTGTCTCAGGCTTTATAAGCAATATAATCGCAGACCATTTGCAGAAGTACGAAAAGGAAATCATGGAAATGTATAACGAGAACACCTCTAAATTTTTAGATTATGGAAATTGATATATTTTTTATAGTCAAAGTATTGTGCGCCATCTTCATATTATACAGATTGTGGATATTCATCTTCAGTCAGCAAATGTATGACACTTGGGAGAAAGTGTACCGTATGATGCGTATAGCCCGTATCAAGTTATGGAAATATCGTAAAGAATATCGGATATACAGGGAAAAGAAAGCTGAAAAAGCCAGGAAAAAGGCAAGGCGTAAGAAAAATGTGCCGGAAACAAAAGTGGTACAGGAGAAGCCTATAACTGTAGAACGGCCTTCTCAGGTTGACGGTAATGACGTGATTGGCAAGACCAGAATCGTCTATCTGGAAGACCCTGATGTGGCAAGAAAAAAGCCAACACATTCCGAACCATTGGTTAGGGAACCTATAGAAGAAGATGAAGAAATCAATCCCGAGGATGTGGTACAGGAAAACAAAGGGTTGACCAAGGAGGAAAAGGAAGAACTTATGGCTCCGGTGGGTGCGGAACCTGATCCTGATTTCAACACGGCAATGACATTCGAGGAAATGAATAATGTGGTGGAAGTGTTGACTTCCGCTACCCGTGATGAACAGAAGGCTTTTCGTGCGAGCATGACAATTTATCACAAGTTATCCGGTACGGAAATATTGAATCTTCTTGAAAACGAAATCGGATGCCAGCATAAAATCGGGCATCTGCTCAACGAATATCTGGATGAAGCCGGAAAACCGCTTTTAAGACGAAGGGGTACTCCGAAGAAAAAAGAAGTTTTCGATATAGGTAAATTCGTTTAATTGTTTCTTTTGTTGCCATATTTTTGGGGGCATGTCGATGTGATATCGGCGTGCCTTCTTCATTTTCAGAAAACAACGTCGGATAAAATACAAATAGTCATATCCTTATCATAATGGCAAGATTCGTACCTTTGCAAAAAATGAATGATTATGGCAGTAACAAAAGCAATATTGGAAAAATGGATGGCTGCCCAGAAGCGTCACCGTCTGTCGGACAGGCATGTGCAGATGGCACGTGAACTTGGTCTGAATCCTGACAAACTCGGGAAGATTGACAACCACAGACAGGAGCTGTGGAAAGCTCCGCTTCCACAGTTCATAGAGAATATCTACTTCAAGAGGTTCAAGCGCGATCAGCCTGAAACTGTCAGGCCGCTGAAACAGATTCTGAAGGAAATGGAATTCAAAAAGAAGCTGCAAAAAGAGAAAAAGGAGGAACAGAGGAAACAGCGTGTCTTCTCTTCCGATTCAGCAGCAGAGTAAACTGCGTTCACATGACATGAAGCGAAGTCTGAAAGCCGCCCGGTTTTCAGACTTCGCTTTTTTGATTCTGACAAGTTGCAGCGTTCTCATTTTTTCATGGAGAGTGCCCGTTTTTATATTCTCCTTTTTTCAATCGGCTGCCAAAAAATCTTTTTCATATCGCTTGGAAATCCCTTTCCGATGTAACGTAATGACACCCGATGTCACGCATCGTCAATGTTGTAAATCAATGAGTTAAGCATTATATATTCGTGGTCGAAATCATTTTTTGTCTCACCAATTAAAAGTTTCGACACATGAAAAAAAGATTCTTTTTTGCAGCCATGATGCTGCTTGCAACGACAGGGGCTTTCGCCCAGGGTAATGGTATCAGCGGTATCACTGAAGCCACCAACATGGTCACTTCCTATTTCGATCCGGGAACCAAACTGATTTATGCCATCGGAGCCGTGGTCGGCCTTATCGGAGGCGTGAAGGTCTATTCCAAGTTTTCCTCGGGAGATCCCGACACCTCCAAGACGGCAGCCAGCTGGTTCGGCGCCTGTATCTTTTTAATCGTAGCCGCCACAATCTTACGCTCATTCTTCCTCTGATTATGGCGGAGTATCCTATCAACAAGGGAATCGGCCGCAGCCCTGAGTTCAAGGGGCTGAAAAGCCAGTACCTGTTCATCTTCGCCGGCGGACTGCTCGCCCTGTTCGTCCTGTTTGTCATCATGTACATGGCAGGCATCGACCAGTGGGTATGTATCGGTTTCGGTGTCATCTGCGCCTCGGTGCTTGTCTGGGTGACTTTCCGCCTGAACACGAAATACGGTGAATGGGGACTGATGAAATTGCAGGCGCTGCGCCGCCATCCCCGCTACATCATCAGCCGGAAGGGTTTTCTCCGGTTGATTTGTCCAACCCCGAAAAAACGAAATGTATGAGAAATGTAATGAAAGCCGCCACACTGGAAAGCCGGTTTCCGCTGATGGCCGTCGAGCACGGGTGTATCATCAGCAAGGATGCCGACATTACCGTGGCCTACAGGGTGGAGCTTCCGGAAGTGTTCACGCTGACACGCGCCGAGTACGAGGCCCTCCATTCCACATGGGCGAAGGCAGTGCGGGTTCTGCCTAACTACAGCATCGTCCACAAGCAGGACATCTTCATCGAGGAGAGCTACAGACCTGATATCTGCCGTGACGACCTGAGTTTCCTCAGCCGCAGTTTTGAAAGGCATTTCAACGAACGGCCGTACCTGAACCATACCTGCTATCTGTTCCTGACCAAGACCACGAAGGAACACAGCCGCACGACCAGCAGCTTCAATGCCCTCACGCGCGGGTTTATCATCCCCAAGGAGATGCAGGACAAGGATACCGTCGCACGCTTCCTGGAATGCTGCGGGCAGTTCGAGCGTATCGTGAACGACAGCGGCCTGGTTCGCATGGTCAGGCTGACGGACGAAGAGATTACCGGTACGGAAACCTCCGCGGGCATTATCGAAAAGTATTTTTCGCTTTCGCAGGAAAATACGACCAGCCTGCAGGACATCACTCTCGGAGCCGGGGAAATGAAGGTCGGCGACAATGTTCTCTGCCTGCATACCCTTTCTGAAACTGAGGATTTGCCGTCATCCGTGGGTACGGACAGCCGTTATGAACGGCTGTCCACGGACCGCAGCGACTGCCGCCTCTCCTTTGCCGCACCGATAGGGATACTGCTCACGTGCAACCATATCGTGAACCAGTATCTCTTCATAGACGATTCGGCGGAGAACCTGAGGAAGTTCGAGCAGACCACCCGCAATATGCATTCGCTGTCCCGTTACAGCCGTTCCAACCAGATCAACCGTGAATGGATTGAGGAGTATCTGAACGAGGCGCACAGCAAGGGGCTCACTTCCATCCGTGCGCATTGCAATGTCTTTGCATGGAGTGACGACCGGGAGAAGTTGAAGCGTATCAAGAATGATGTGGGCAGCCAGATTGCCCTGATGGAGGCCAAGCCCCGCCACAACACGGTCGATGTGCCGACACTCTTCTGGGCGGCCATTCCCGGCAATGCCGGCGATTTTCCGTCTGAGGAAAGTTTCTACACCTTCATCGAGCAGGCCCTGTGCCTGTTTATCGGGGAAACGTCCTACAAGGATTCGCTTTCTCCGTTTGGCATCCGCATGGTGGACCGTCTGACCGGAAAGCCTGTCCATCTGGACATTTCCGACCTGCCGATGAAGAACGGTACGATTACCAACCGCAACAAGTTCATCCTCGGACCTTCGGGCAGCGGAAAGTCATTTTTCACCAACCACATGGTGCGCCAGTATTACGAACAGGGAGCGCATGTGCTGCTGGTGGACACGGGAAATTCCTATCAGGGACTGTGCAGCCTTATCCATGCCCGAACGCATGGCGAGGACGGCATCTATTTCACTTATGAGGAGAGCGATCCGATAGCCTTCAATCCTTTCTACGTGGAGGACGGTACTTTTGATATCGAGAAGAAGGAGTCCATCAAGACGCTTATCCTTACCCTGTGGAAACGTGACGACGAGCCGCCGACACGTGCCGAAGAGGTGGCGCTCTCCAACGCGGTCAATCTCTTTCTGGAGAAGATCCGCACGGACAGTACCGTGGTTCCGTCCTTCAACACCTTCTATGAGTTCATCCGAGACGAATTTCAGGAAATCCTGAAGACCAAGCGTACACGGGAGAAGGATTTTGACGTGTGGGGATTCCTGAATGTGCTGGAACCTTATTACAAGGGTGGCGAGTATGACTTCCTGTTGAATTCCGACAGACAGCTTGATTTGCTTGGCAAACGGTTTATTGTCTTCGAGCTGGACAATATCCGTGACAACAAGGTGCTGCTTCCGATTGTCACCATCATCATCATGGAAACCTTCATCAGCAAGATGCGAAAGCTGAAAGGTATCCGAAAGATGATACTCATTGAGGAATGTTGGAAGGCATTGGCATCCGCCAATATGAGCAACTATATCCGCTACCTTTTCAAGACCGTCCGAAAGTTTTTCGGAGAGGCTGTTGTCGTTACCCAGGAGGTGGAAGACATCATCTCTTCACCCATCGTCAAGGGAACCATCATCAACAACAGCGACTGCAAGATTCTGTTGGACCAGAGGAAGTATGTCAACAAGTTCGATGAAATCCAGTCCCTGCTGGGGCTGACCGACAAGGAACGTGCCCAGATTCTCTCCATCAACATGGCCAACAGCCCGTCCCGCAAGTACAAGGAAGTGTGGATAGGTCTTGGCGGAACACAGTCGGCGGTCTATGCCACAGAGGTCTCGCCGGAAGAGTACTGCACCTACACGACCGAGGAGACGGAAAAGCTGGAACTGATGCGGCTTACCCGGAAGCTGGGTGGCAATATCGAGCTGGCAATCAAGCAGCTGGCCGAGAGCAAGAGGAAAAAGTGAAATCATTTATCAACCCATTAAACTTCTGAATCTATGTATAGCGATCTGGAATCTAATGAAAGCAAACGCCGTGAGGTCGTGTCATCCCTCTACTGGTCCCTGATGCAGGGCTGGAATATTCCTCTTTCCATACAGGAGTATTACGGACTCACGGAGGATTACCGTCTGTTCCATCAGCTTGAAGGGATGGCTCCTGACGAATACCTGCGGAAGAGGCAGACGGGGGAAGTACCCGACATTCTGGAGGTGGATGCAAGACTGACACACGCGGTGGAGAAGATTTTTGAAAGTGTGTGTCCCCGTCCTCCGGCTGAATACCTTGACAAGCTGAACGGGGAACTGGAGAGGCTGGGCAGTATTGCCGCCTCGCCGGGTTCCGTACATGACCCGATACATATCCGCCCGGATTTTCTTGTGAAATACGGCATTGACAGGAGCAGTCCGGAGGATGTGATACGGAAACAGGCGGAGAAGGCTTACCGGGAACTGGATGCCCGATTTGTCAGGATGACCGGCAGACGTCCCTATGCGGACGAGTTCTTCAGGAATATCAGGCCTGCCCGCACGGTCTCTTCGAAAACAACACTGCGGAGAAAACCGCACATCAACGTCCGTCCTAAGCCGAAAGGCCGCAAGATGGGACTCTGAACTAACGGAAAAGATTTATTAACCATTAAAGATTAACGACATGAAGAAAAGAATTCTGACAGCCTTATGCTGTATCTGCCTCCTTTCGGCAGGCAGGGCACACGCCCAATGGGTAGTGACCGATCCCGGGAATCTTGCCCAGGGCATCATCAATGCCGCCAAGAACATCGTCCACACGTCTTCGACGGCTGGCAACATGCTCAACAATTTTCAGGAGACGGTCAAGATTTACAAGCAGGGCAAGGAGTATTATGACGGCCTTAGGAAGGTGAAGAATCTGGTACGCGATGCCCGCAAGGTGCAGCAGACCATCCTGATGGTCGGCGACATCACGGAAATCTATGTGACCAGTTATGAGCGTATGCTCAGTGACCCTTATTTCACCCCTGAGGAACTGAGTGCCATCGCCCTCGGCTACACGAAGCTGCTGGAGGAGAGTGCCAATCTGCTGACGGACCTGAAGACGGTGGTCAACGAGAACGGCCTTTCGATGAACGACAAGGAACGTATGGACATCATCGACCGCTGTTATACCGACATGCTGCAATACCGCAGTCTGGTGCAGTACTATACCAACAAGAACATCGGCGTGTCGTACCTGCGTGCCAAGAAACAGAATGATCTTGACCGTGTGATGGCTCTGTACGGTTCACCCAACGAACGCTACTGGTAATTTCAGGGAGGATTGCTTATGGTATTGTTGGCTGTGAATTTTGACAATCTGCACCAGATCCTGCAAAGTCTGTACACGGACATGATGCCGCTCTGTTCGCAGATGACCGGCGTGGCCAAGGGCCTTGCCGGATTGGGAGCCCTCTTTTATGTGGCGTATCGTGTCTGGCAGTCACTGGCCAGGGCCGAACCTATTGACGTGTTCCCTTTGCTGCGTCCGTTTGCTCTGGGTATCTGCATCATGTTTTTTCCGACCATCGTGCTGGGTACGCTCAACAGCATTTTGTCACCCGTCGTGACCGGAACGCACAGGATTCTGGAGACGCAAACCTTTGACATGAATGAGTATCGGCAGCAGAAGGACAAGCTGGAGATTGAGGCGATGCGGAGGAATCCCGAGACGGCCTACCTGGTGGACAAGGAGGCTTTTGACAACAAACTGGATGAACTGGGAGCTCTGGACGCTATCGAGGCTTGCGGTATGTATGTGGACCGTGCCATGTACAACATGAAGAAGTCCGTGCAGAATTTTTTCCGTGAGCTGCTGGAACTGATGTTCAATGCGGCAGCGCTTGTGGTGGACACGCTAAGGACATTCTTCCTGATTGTCCTTTCCATTCTCGGACCGATTTCCTTTGCCATTTCGTGCTGGGACGGCTTTCAGGCCTCGCTGAGCCAATGGTTTGTCCGCTATATCAGCATCTATCTGTGGCTGCCCGTCTCTGATCTTTTCAGCAGCGTGCTGGCACGCATACAGACCCTGATGCTTCAGAGGGACATCGAGCAGCTGTCCGACCCCAACTTCATTCCGGACAGTTCCAATGCCGTGTACATCACGTTCCTGATTATCGGCATCATCGGGTATTTCACGATTCCGACCGTAGCCAACTGGATTGTTCAGGCCGGTGGAGGTGCGGGAAATTACGGCAAGAACGTGAATCAGGCTGCTTCCAAGACGGGCTCCATTGTGGGCGGTGCCGCAGGAGCTACTGTAGGAAATGTGGCCGGAAGACTAATCAAGTAACAATCATAAAACGAATAAGAATGGAATTCAAATCATTGAAAAATATCGAGACCAGCTTCCGGCATCTGCGCCTGTTCGGAATAGTCTATCTGGGTGTCTGCACCCTGCTTGTGGGCTATTCCGTGTGGAAGGCATACAGTTTTGCCGAAGCCCAGCGCCAGAAGATCTATGTGCTGGATGAGGGGAAGTCGCTCATGCTCGCCCTCTCGCAGAACCTGGAGCAGAACCGTCCCGTAGAGGCAAGGGAACATGTCAGACGTTTCCATGAGCTGTTCTTCACGCTGGCCCCTGATAAGAGTGCCATCGAGGGGAACGTACAGCGTGCCATGTTCCTGAGTGACCGTTCCGCCTATTCCCATTACGGGGATCTGGCCGAACAGGGTTATTACAATAGAATAATTTCGGGCAATGTCAGCCAGCGTATCGAGATAGACAGCGTGAAATGCGACTTCAACACCTATCCGTATGATGTCATGACATACGCACGCCTTTTCATCATCCGTGAGAAGAGCGTGACGGAACGCAGCCTTGTCACGCATGGCAGGTTGCGGAATTCCACCCGCAGTGACAACAATCCGCACGGGTTCATCCTGGAAGGGTTCCATGTGCTGGAGAACAGGGATATCAGAATGTATGACAGATAAAACAATGTATGTATGAGAAAAATGTATGTAAAGTTCAAGGAATGTATCGGGGGCAGGCTGCGCGGCCTGTGTGACAGGCTTACACCCCGTCAGAGGGCTATTGTCGTCATCGTGATGGCTTCCCTTTTCGCACTGGTGAATTTCTACATGATTTTCCGTGCGATTTATGACATCGGACGGGAGGATGCCCGGCAGGAAATCATCAGGATAACCCCGCTTGAGGTTCCCGACTTTGTGCCGGCGGATACCCTTTCCGACATGAAAATCCGTGAGATGGAAGAGTTTTTTAACCAGTTCAACAGGTAAGGTTATGAGTACGGATGCAGAAAAATTAAAACAGAAGCAGAAAATCAGGAAATATCTGGTTTTCATCGGCATGTTCCTCCTGTTCCTCGGGTGCATGTGGCTGATTTTCGCCCCGTCTGAGAAAGAGAGGCAGGAGGCGGAAAGGAAGACGGGCTTCAATGCCGAACTTCCCGACCCGAGGGGTACGGGTATCGAGGCGGACAAGATGGCTGCCTATGAGCAGGCGGACCTGATTCGCCGACAGGAGGAGAAGAAGCGTACGCTGGCCGACTTCTCCGCCCTGGCCGATGGACACAGACAGGAGAATGTCCCGGAAACAGAACCGGCTCAGGAGATTGGAAGTGAAAATGAAAGCCGTGTGTACCGTTCCGTAGGAAACGGCAGGACGGGAGCCTTCGCCTCTTCCGCCTCGGCCTACAACGACATCAACGCCACGCTCGGCAGCTTTTACGAGAGTCCGGAGGAAGACCCGGAGAAAGAGGCGCTGAAAGCAGAGGTGGAACAGCTCCGCCAGGCTGCCGCAACGCAGACGGCCGGACCGAGCTACGAGGAGCAGGTGGCCCTGCTGGAGAAGTCCTATGAGCTTGCCGCCAAATATATGCCTTCGGGCGGCAGCACGGGAACAGCGGAGAGTCAGGAGACGGAAAGCCCCTCAAGGGAGAGGAAGGCGAAAGCCGTTCCCGTCGGGCTGGTTTCCTCTCCGGTCGTGTCGTCCCTTCCTCATCCTCTTGCCGATTCGGTGCAGTTCGCGAGACTGCTTTCCGGTGCGGATATCGGCTTCCATACGGCTGTGGGCAGTGCCGGGACACAGATGGCGAGGAATACCATACGGGCCTGCGTGCATGGCGACCAGACCGTTATCAGCGGACAAAGCGTGCGTCTCAGGCTGCTGGAGGCCATGCGTGTGGGAAGATATGTGCTTCCCCGCAATACCTTGCTGACCGGTGAGGGACGTATCCAGGGCGAGCGGCTTGGCATTGAAATCCTGCAGGTCGAATATGACGGCAATGTCATTCCCGTGGAACTGACCGTGCTGGACAGTGACGGACAGGCCGGGATATTCATTCCCGGTTCGACGGAAGCGAATGCGGTAAGGGAAGTGGCCGCCAACATGGGACAGAATCTCGGCACGACCATCTCCATCACCAACCAGTCGGCAGGCGACCAGCTTCTCTCCGAGCTTGGACGAGGGGCCATACAGGGCGTGTCGCAGTACATCTCCAAAAAGATGCGCGAGGAGAAGGTACACCTCAAATCAGGCTACGGACTGATGCTTTATCAGAACAACAATCAATAACCCATTAAAACAGTAAAGACATGAAAAAGATTCTTTTGATGCTTGCCCTCGCAGGCGGCATTGCAAGTGCACATGCACAGTCGGCTGATACCACGGCCGTAAATGATTTGACCCTGAAGGCGGATATCTATCCGCAGCAGGAGGACGGCGACCTCTATCACGGGCTGTCCAGAAAGCTCACCTTTGACCGGATGATTCCGCCTTACGGTCTGGAAGTGACGTATGACAAGACGACCCATATCATCTTTCCCTCGGCTGTCCGTTACGTGGATCTCGGTTCTCCGAATCTGATTGCGGGCAAGGCGGACGGTTCTGAGAATGTAATCAGGGTAAAGGCTACCAGAAAGAACTTCCGTGAGGAGACCAACATGTCGGTGATTACCGAAAGCGGAAGTTTCTACACCTTCAATGTGAAGTATGCCGATGAGCCTCTGCTGCTCAACATCGAGATGGCCGATTTTGTTCATGACGGCAGCGAGGTGAACCGCCCGAACAATGCCCTTGACATCTACCTGAAGGAACTCGGCAGCGAGTCGCCCAAGCTGGTACACCTTATATCCAAGGCCATCCACAAGGATAACAGACGTCATATCAAGCATATCGGGAGCAAGGCGTTCGGCATCCAGTACCTGCTGCGCGGGCTCTATACCCATAACGGGCTGCTCTATTTCCACACTCAGGTGAAGAACACGTCGAATGTGCCTTATGAGGTGGATTTCGTGACGTTCAAGATTGTGGACAAGAAGGTACTCAAGCGTACGGCTATCCAGGAGCAGGTGATATTTCCACTGCGTGCCTACAACTATGCCACGGCTGTCGCCGGAAAGAAGGATGAGCGTACTGTCTTTGTCTTTGACAAGTTCACTATTCCCGCCGACAAGATGCTGGTGGTGGAGATGCACGAGAAGAGCGGAGGCCGTCACCAGACCTTCACCGTGGAGAGTGAGGACATCGTGAGAGCGAGGGTGATCAATGAACTTAAAGTGAAATGACCATGAAGAAGTATTTGTTTCTTTTTGCTGTATGCGTATCGCTTGCCCTGTCATCGGGGCAGGCATACGCCCAGCGTTACCTTCCGGGAATGAAGGGCGTGGAACTCAGGGGAGGCTTTGCCGGAAACCTGAAATCACCGGTTGACTGGTACACGGGCTTTGCCGTTTCGGGATATACGAAAAAGGCCAACCATTGGGTGGCTGGCGTGGAATACCTGCTGAAGAACTACGGCTATCGCGGGACTTCCGTCCCACGGGCCCAGTTTACTGCCGAGGGCGGCTATTATTTGAAGTTCCTGTCCGACCCGGCGAAGATATTCTTCCTTTCTGTAGGCGGTTCTGCCCTGGTGGGATATGAAACGTTGAACTGGGGAGAAAAGGTTCTGTATGACGGTTCCATGCTTTCCTACCGTGATGCATTTGTCTATGGCGGAGCCCTGACGCTGGAGCTGGAAAGCTATGTGACTGACCGTATCGTGCTGCTTGCCCATGTGCACGAACGTGCGCTATGGGGCAGTTCTCTGGGAAAGTTCACGACACAGTTCGGGCTTGGAGTCCGTTTCATCATCAATTAGACGCCTATGGATATAGAGATGATAAGAGGCATTCCCATTGAGGAATTCCTGTCCCGTCTGGGACATGAGCCCGTCAGAAGGCACGGCGACGAATGCTGGTATCTCTCCCCGTGCCGTGAGGAAAGGACACCTTCGTTCCATGTGAATACCCGTAAGGGTGTATGGCATGACTTCGGTACCGGACATGGAGGCGACATCTTCACCCTTGCGGGGGAGCTTTCAGGAAGTGACGGCTTCATGGCACAGGCGAGGTTCATCGCCGGAGTATATGGAGGAACTATACCTGAATATGTCGGACAGAAAAGAGAAAAGGAAAGTGTCAGGACAGAAATGCGCAAGGAGCCTTCCCGCTTCGAGGAGGTGGTTTGCGGTCCCTTGCGGTGTAATGCACTGCTTGGCTATCTGAAGGGACGCGGTATTCCAGAGGAAATCGCCCGTGCGGAGTGCGAGGAAATACGGTTCCGTCTGTACGGCAAGCGGTATTTCGCTGTCGGTTTCAGGAATATGGGCGGAGGCTATGAGCTGCGGACCAGATTCATGAAATGGTGTCTGCCGCCCAAGGACATTTCCCTCATCCGTAACGGCTCGCTTACCTGTAACCTTTTTGAGGGCTTTATCGACTTTCTTTCATGGAAGGTACTCGGTATCAGCCGCGGTGAGGATTATCTGGTCTTCAATTCGGTCTCCCTGCTTGAACGCTCGTTCCCTTATCTGGACAATTACGGGAAGATCCGGTGCTACCTGGACAATGACGATGCCGGAAGAAGGACGCTGGCCGTTCTCCGGAAACGCTACGGTGACAGGATTGACGACTGTTCCGACCTGTATGCCGGATGCAAGGACCTGAACGAATACCTGGAAAGTAATTTTCCGCCTGAACAGTAATTTTTTTATAAACCGTTAAAACAAGAAATGAATATGAAACCTAATATGAACAGAAAAGGGCTGTATGTCCTTGTATGCGCCCTGATGGGCCTGACCTTCGGTATGCTGACCTCGTGCAGCGATGACCTTGACGTGCAGCAGTCCTATCCCTTTACGGTGGAGACGATGCCGGTTCCCACACGTATTGTGAAGGGTGAAACCGTTGAAATCCGCTGTGAACTGAAACGTGAAGGACGGTTCTCTGATGCCCGATATACCATCCGTTATTTCCAGCCGGACGGTGAAGGCAAGCTGCGCATGGACGACGGGATGGTGTTGCTGCCCAACGACCGTTATCCCCTGGACAGGGAGGTGTTCCGCCTTTATTACACCTCGGAGTGTGAGGACCAGCAGAGTATCGACATCTATTTTGAGGACAACAGCGAGCCGGCACAGCTTTTTCAGCTGACCTTCGATTTCAACAATGAGACGGAGGACGAGGATACTGTGGTTACTTCCGGCGGCAAGGAACAGCCTGTCGTCATCGTATCACAATGAACCTGACCTGCCTATGGGAATAAGAGCAAAATTGTTTGCGGCATTTTTCGCCATAGCCTGCTTCGGGAGCATACCGTTGCGGGCGGAGAATCCGGTAAGGGAGAAACAGGATAGGTTCAGCCTTGCGGTTGAGTGCATTAAGCGGTTCGAGGGCTGGCATGGAGAAAAAAGACACTGGCCTTATGTCGGGTACGGGCATAAGGTCCTTCCCGGGGAAAGGCTGACCAATGACATTACAAAAGAACAGGGTGATTCAATCCTGAGAGCGGATTTACGCAAGCTGTGCCGTATGTTCAGTTATCTGGGACGTGATTCGCTGATTGCCGCTGTTTTGAGCTACAATGTGGGGGCATACCGTCTGAAAGGTTACGGCAAAATGCCCAAAAGCAAATTGTTGAAGAAGCTGGAGGCAGGTGACAGGAATATCTATAAGGAGTATGTTTCCTTCCGGTGTTACAAAGGCAAGGTAGTGCCGAGCATTGAACGGAGAAGGAAGGTGGAATATATGCTGCTCTTCGAGGAATAAAAAAACGAGGAAGAATCTTTCAGTCTTTTGACTGTCAGTTTCTTCCTCGTCTGTTGTTCTACTTTCCGGTTATCGTTTCCGTCATAGGGTTCTGCCGGTGCATTTCCCAGTTCATGATTGCCGATTTTTTGCTTGAATTTGCATAGCAGTATTCGCAGAGATGGGGGCAGGTATTGTATTCCCCGATATCCTTGGCTGCCATACATCCGCATGAGGCACGTTGCCCCGGATCCTTTTTGTGATTGCTGACGAAGTATTTGTTCCCAGGTAGAAGCACAGCACCGTAAGGAAGGTCATTCATGTCGAAAAAGGCTGGAGACGGCATTTCCTGTATGGTGACTCCCAATGCAGACATCAGTTCCTTGTCTTTCCATGCCAGACGTGCTATCAGGTCACCGTCGATGCAGCGGTTACGGGATATCCTGTATTTACCAAAATCCAGATTTTCGCCGCAGGTAGCCAGCTCCAGATTCCATCCTCTGTTACGGTTCAGTACCGTCAGTTTTCCGGCAAGTTCCTTCATTTTTTCTTTATTCCATTCATGATACGGGATTCCGCTGTCTGTCATGTTGGCCTTGACCTTTCTGTACGAGTCTATGTCTGCAAAACTGAAAACCAGCTTTTCCGTACAATTGTGTATCTCCGTTCCCACACGTTCGATCTTTTCAATCAGAGTATCCACGGATATGTTGTCTGTGAGTATCAGCGGATCGAATCGCCATATTACGGCTTCTTTACCCAATATATCGGAAAGAGTCCTGAATGTTTCAATACGTTCTGTCAGCGGAGGGACACCGGTTTCCAGTCCGTCTTCCTCATAATCATTCAAAGTGAACTGGATATAGCAACCGATACCTCTTTCTTTCAGGATCGGCAGATAAGGAAGAAGAGGTTTGGGATTTTTCGACCAAAACACTATGAATCTTGTATTTTGGTAAGAGATATAGCTCTTTTTTCCGTTGAACGGGTTGTTCCACACGGAATAGCCGGTTTCGAGCCGATGGAAGAACCAGTCCGCATAGAATGCCGGGATGTCCGTGCTGCGGCTTGCCGATATGATGTCGGGAGCCGGAACTTCCATTTTTTGACCGTCTATGATGATATTTGCTTTTTTCCAAGTCATATTGTTAAGATTATAAAGACAGGCGTCGGTTATGAACGCCTGTCCGGGTTGTTGATATGTCATTGGTTTGTTTCTATGCAAAAATAATATGAATATTTCATTCTGTAGCTGTTCAGCCTACCAGAACGGCATCCTGTATCTCCACCTCTGAGGGCAGACGGGAAAGCAGGAGTTCCGCCATTGCTCCGTTCTGCGGAATCAGTGCCGGGAAATCCGTTCTGCCCGGCTTATATATCTCAGTCGCTACATTATACAAGTCCCAAGCGGTAACCTGTCCCTTTTCGCGGACCAGTTTCAGCACCTCTTCCGTGAAGATGGAAATCTGGCTCTGGTTAAGCGGGTAGGTTTCCACGGAGGATGACAGGTTCCTGTCCGAACTGTCATGGGAGACACGCAACGCTGTCAGCAGTCCGATATACATATATACTTCCTCCAGTGAGACGATTCTGCGTTTCAGTCGCTGAATCCTTGCGATGTCCTCGTTCATGTTCACCTCGAAGTTTGCCAGCCATCCGTCCACCGTCTCGAATACCCCTTCCGTTGTCACCTTGTTCTTCCCGTAATTGCAGATGCTCCTTTCCGGCGAGAGGATACACTGGTTATGGCATACTTTCACGCACGGGCCTATGGCAGCCTGTATGCCGTCCTGATGATAGGCGACGACCAGCGTTGTTGTCAGCTCGTCCGTTTCCCAGTCCTTGATCCGGATGGTAGCGAAGATGCGTCGGAGTATGTGGGCTTCCACTGCTTTTTCACCAAGTGTCTGTTCCACCTGCGGGAGAATGCTTACTCCCGGCTGTGTCTTGTTCCTGTTCTGTGCCGCGAAGATTTCTTCCACCTCGTAATCGAGGTTGTACTTCTCGCAAATGTCCATCATACGCTGCAGGACCTGGTAGTGATAGATGCCCTGGACAGGCTTGCCGTAGATGTCATTCTCCTTGTAGGTACGTTGGAGAGTCTCGAAGTTCATTACTTCGATTCCGTTGTTCTGAAAATCAAACTGCTGTTGTTTTTCCAATACTGCCATTGCTTCCATAATCTTGAATTTTATAAAGTTAATACTATGATTGTCTGTTTTTAGGTATGTATCTGCCATCCGTGGAACGGTTCAAGTGTCACGGCAAAGGATTGGTCGGGTATTCCGTGATAGAGCAGACCGCCCACGATGCCGATGCTTCCGTCGGGATAGCGTTGCGTGAAGCCGAACGAGTACGGAGCATGGTCATAATAGAGCGAGATTTCGCTTGGATGGTCTGGATTCTCCTCCCATTTTTTCAGTCTGTCCAGACAATTCTGGAGTGATGTGTCACCGATGGATTCGGCGTAACGCTTTACATTCTGGAAATGTTCTTCATTCAGGATTTTCATGACTCATTGTATTTTATCTGTTAAACACGTCCGGCTCCGAGAGCCGGTATTTTTTATTTTTCACCTGCCTGACTGTCCCGTGACCGTACCCGCAAGGTTTGGCGAAAGAAAATACCGCAGCCATCGGCGAGGATGATTTTCTTTCAGCCAACCCCATAGGGGCCTGACCTTGTCCGGATACGTTGGACACGGGACTACCTTTGCAGGGAGGAAAATAAAATATACAGGTTGTGTGTCGTTGTATTTTCTTGCAGGTATGTCGGTGAGAAACCCATTGATTTGTTCGTCTTTGACAAAGGAATGGTGTACTTTTGCAAATCCTAATTTGAAAAATCATGGAAGATTATATAAAGAAAGCTGCGGATGCTTTCCTTGTGGAGCGTCCGTATGGTATGCGCGTGGATTACAGTAAGCGGGGATACGTGCTGTTCAACCGTAATCTCAATGTGTTGGGCAATGGGGAACATGCCCGTCTGGAGGAACTGCCTCTGGAGGATTTTGATGTGGACGAGATTCCCCTGGAAGGTGAAATCATAAAGGAACATGCGGGTTTTACCGATGTGTTTTTCTATTCGGACTGTACCAATCCCTATGCAGGGTATGTGCTGGATCTGAAGAAGCTCAAGGTTTATAACCAGTTTATATATCCCTTGGCGATGGTACTGAACAGGAAGCTGTAAAATTCAGATAATAGCGGTAACAATTGCATAGGATGGCTGTTACCGCTTTGGATTTTATTTTCTGATTTCATTTCCGGCAAAAAATGCAAGATAGTCGGCTACAGCCTTATGGCATCCGCTGAAGTCGGGAGTACGGCGGCCTTTGTATTTCCGGAAACTGACGGTTCCGTTCCGGTCGATTGCTGCCACATGTCGGTTGAATGTCCCTTTGGTTCTGATATGGATGTCAAATCCGTCCCTTCCGGTGATTTCAAGAAACATTTCTGCCGTTATTTTCTCACCGCTCAGGAATTTCTGTTTGTTCTCGTCAAGCAACTGTTACCATCGGGTTTCTTTCTCCTTTCTTTCCAGTTCTTCTTTTCTTTTCCGTTCCAGTCGCTTTTCTTTTTGCCTTTTTGCATACGTCTCACGGGCCTGTACCAAAGGTGTCGGGTCAAGACCGAGTTCTTTGAATACATGGACAGACAAGAGTGGGATGATTTTTCCATCCTCTGCATCCTTCAGGGTGTTTTCAATCCAGTTTCTGCAATAGGTCGCTGCTTCTTCCCGGTGACCCTCCTTGTCAAGGATTCTGCGTGAATATTGTCCACAGGAAAAATGGATATCACCTATCTTGCAGATTACATGGAAACTGTCTTCACTTTCGTTTCCATATTCGTTTTTTCTTGCCAGCGAGATGAATACATTCTCCGCATACGGTTCAAGTTCCATGTATGGGGCAACGATGGTGTTGCCGTCAAACTTGTATTTCAATACTTTTGCTTTCATATTTCTATTCTGTTTTTCTGTCGGTACATATTCCATCTATTATCTCATTCTCTTTTCTCTCACCTTTGAGGAAGGCGAACAGCCACCGGAAAAAGAACGGGGCTTGGTCTGTCCCCAGCTGTGAGCTTTCCCCGTTACGGGTGGCGCATATTGCAAACCGTCCCAGTCCGAGACTGTCCTGTGGCGGTACGATATGGAATGACAGATCTTCCGTACCGTTGATATGAAGCCCGCCACGGTAGGTGTAGAAAGTCTTTGCGGCTCTACTGTCCGTATCAATGTCCACCCGGCTGTAGCCGCAGCGTTTCAGTTCTCTGATGATTTCCCTGTTTGTCATAATTGTATCTGTCTGATTGGATTTGAAATGTTCTGGTGTACTGTTCCCGTATTTGGGGATATGCCGTGTTCTGACACCCACTTCCGGTATGCCGTGGCATATTCCTGCCTTTCTCGTTCCAGACTGCTTTCCGTCTCCGGAGTATATCCGAGCAGGCGTATGTATCCGCCATTGCAGCCTGTCAGTTCGCAGTGCATTCCGGCTGCCTCCAGTTTTCCGATGCGTTTCTGTGCCGTCTTCGCGCTTGAATACTCCTTGGGCCAGAAATAATGTTCTCCCTGTGAGCCGTAAAAGTCTTCTCCGAGTATCATTTCCCCGATATGCTTCCGGCTCTCGATGAAGCCGAAACGCGCCTTGCCCAGTGCCTGTCGCATAGCCTTGTGTGCAGGTCCTTCAGGATACCTGAACACTTCAGGAGTGTCTTTTCCCGTAATCTTCGGCAGTTCCATCCGGTACGGCTGTCTGTAGCTGCCGATTCCGAGCGTGAGGTAGAAGTTGGTGTGGAAATAGTCGGTCATGGGGTCGCTTTCATCGAAATTGTATGACATCACAAAATCCCTGACGTTTGTCATCACCCTCTTGGCCCGGTCGGTCAGACTGTCCGATGCCTGGATGTTGTAGTGGTTGATGTCTCCCTGTACCTTGCCGGATTTTCTGGTGAAAGCCTCGAAATCCGCTTTCATCAGCCGGATAAGGATTGAGTTGTATCCGTCCCTGCGGACCGAGAAGGTGTATCTCGGATAGGTCTCCTTGAGCCATGCCCTGACCAGTTCCGTGATTTCCGGCGCGGACTGCCCGTTGTAGTTGCGCCCTTTCCAGCGGTATTCATTGTACACGTATTCGGTGTATTCCTTTGCGGTGGCATCCTGAAAGTCGTGTTCGTAGCCTGTCGGGGTTGTGGAAACGCAAGGCTTGTCTTTCCAGACTTCGAACAGCTTTCCGAATTCGGTATTCACCTGCTGCATGAGGGCAGTGTCACCACCCTTGTCCGGGTGGTGAAGCATTGCCAGACGGCGGTATTCTTTTTTCAGCTCCGCCAGTGAGTGTATGTTCTGAAAATAAGTCATAGTGTAGATATTAAAGTCCCGCAAGACGGTTGATGAAATATATCTGCCAGTCCTGGTCGAGTCCGAGGTTGCTGCACGCGATTTCGAAGTCTTCGCATCTCAGGTCGTTGTCTTCCTGAAGTTCCTGCAGGTTTCTTATCTCGTCGTCCTGGTATTCCTGTGCCTCTTCCTTGCCGCAACTGCATGAGTTGCAGATCAGGTCAATGATGTTCCGTGCCATAGCCGTTGTCTTTAATTGTTTGTCAGGTATATGTTCCTCTTCTCGTCATAGTTTTTGCCGTTCCACCATTCGTCGGCGGCCTCGGCGAATGTCTGTCCGGAATTGGCTGAAGGGAAATCGGATGTCTTGAATCCGGTCAGGTATTCAAGGTTATCGGTGCTGTTGGATTTCCACCATTCCTGCATCTTTTCCAGAAAGGATTGTTTGGAGCAGGTCTCCACATTGTCCTCGCACCGGGAACACCAGATGTCATCGTCCACGTCACTATGGTATTCATTCGTGTTTACATCCACCCATGCCTGGATTTCAATCTCTGTTGAACCGCAATCACTGCACACCTTGATTTCGGAATCGTCCGGATGTTTGCGCCTGGCTTTGCCGTCATACAGGCTGACGGCCCGTTCCACCAGCTTTTCCCTGTAACGGTCCGTCAGTTCCGCATAGAACCGTTCAGCTGCTCCGAATATTCCCTTGTCCGTCATCAGAGACCATTTTTCCCAAAAGTGTGGGTGCATTTCCTTGAATACTGTCCTGCACTCTTCCTCGCACCAGGCATTCCACATGTAATAGAAGAAGCTGGAGACTGCATTTTCCGCTTGATATTTCATAATGTTGTTTTTATTTAAGGTTATACATCCTTGCAAAATAGCTGTTCACTTCAGGGATCCTTTTCTTGTAATAGGGCTGGTTGTCCCTGCACCAGTCCGCCAGTTCCTGTTTGTTCCTGAAAGGTTCCCTCCAGCTTTGCCCGCTCATGATCATTTCCACCTGCGGGGCCAGTTCCCTGATGAACGCTCCGACAGTCCATCCTTCCCAGACGTATCTGTCCATATTGATTTTTGTTGCCATATTGTCTTTTGTTTCAAGAGTTTCCTTTTGTATTTTCAAGTTGAAGCCTTACTGCTTCGTACATTTGATTAAGCCAATCAATGTTGCTGGCTCCAAGGTCGTAGGGAGTGTAGCAGGCCACTTCGTCCCCGCTTTCCTTCTCCAATGCGATTACTGTCATACTATCCTCCGTAACTTTAAGCTTCGTTACCCGGCATTCATATGGATCGCCGTTTTTCCCGAACCAGATGACCCATACCGGATCGTCATTGCTGTCACAGAATGAGATTTCTTTCAGTCCGTGCGTATCAAGCAGCTCCCTGATGGCTCCGATTATGTCCTTACGCAGTTCTTCAATCCTGTCGTTGAAACACATGGACGTGTATCTGACCTTGCCTTTGTCAACCCGTTCCCTGAAAGAAAGGATCTGCATGTCTGGGTGAGAGCCGAATCTCCAGTCTGTCACCTCGTCATCATCGCGGGTAGTGTGGATGTTTCCGCCCAATACCAGACCGCAGTCTTCCGTTACAATTCTTTCCGCCTCGTCGCGGTCTTCCGCCACGACCTTGTAGGTACCCTCGAAGGTGTACCTTACTCTTACATCGTACTTTGCCATAATTCCTATGATTTGGTTAATGATTTCTATTGTTGATTCTTATTCTTGGTTCTCGAACGATTCCGGTGACAACCGGTACAGTTCAGCCAGGTTCAGTTTGGCCATCGGGTATTCTACCCATCCGCTTTTGCGTCTGTATCCCGTATCTTCGGCAAGGCTGTTCCTTATGAGGAATTCCATCGCTTCCGGATTGTTGTTTATGTCAATGAATGCCTGGTC
This sequence comes from Bacteroides sp. AF34-31BH, assembly GCF_003602795.1. Classification (NCBI taxonomy): domain Bacteria; kingdom Pseudomonadati; phylum Bacteroidota; class Bacteroidia; order Bacteroidales; family Bacteroidaceae; genus Bacteroides; species Bacteroides sp. AF34-31BH. The sequence goes on along the minus strand of NZ_QTLV01000001.1, from coordinate 448,820 downwards.
GGGAATCCCGAATGCCGGAGAGTCTTCCAGATTGACGGTAAGTACCGTGTATAGTTCCCCGTTGTCCGGTGATTCCAGACTCAGAACCGGCCATCCGTTCGGGTAGAAGCCGGTGACAAGCCTGAATTCCTTTCCATGGTACCGGAATGTCCTTTCAGACCGGTTTTTCCCGGATTCCTGAATTTTGAAGTCGTCTTCTCCTTCAGTGAATGTCCTCACCGGGCAGGACACATCGTAATGGCAGCCGTCTTCGTGTCCGCACAGGTATTCTTTTCCCTTGAATAGGATGATTGCATATTTCTTTTCCATGATTTGATATCTTTAAGTGACCATACTTGATTTATGAAGCGACAAGACCTATCTTTTCTCCGAAGAAGGAATCGCATACCCCGTACACATGCTTGATGGAGCATTCATATTTTGAGTTCTCGCTGTCAAGACGGAAGCGGAATCCGTGATAGTCCCTGACTTCCAGTTTCAGTCTGACATCTTTCAGGAGTTCCATTTCCAGGAGGCTTCCACCGCCGTACATGGAGCTGAAGATGCCGCAGCAGTTGCCTTTGGGAATAATGACTTCCCCAAGCGAGAATCCGGCATCATAAAGTTCCTGCAGGCTTACCTTGCCGATATAGGTCAGCAGGTTGGCACCGCAGCAGGAGTTGATAAGTTCATGGTAGAACTGTTCATAGGATACCTGTTCCTTGCCGTCCCTGTATTTTTTGTCGGGGAACCGGCCATATACCGTGTAGCCTTTCTCCACCAGCATTTTCTTCACTTTGGCTGGATTGAGGTTCAGCGCGTCTATCATATCCCCGAAATAGGATTCCTTGTACCGGTATCCTTCCTGCGATTCCAGCCAGTTGGAATTGATGCAGTCGTAGTTGGACAGCATCTCGACACGCACGGGGATGTCATCCGTGTTTTTGAGAAGTTCTTTCAGCGTGTCAGAGTCGTTTCTGTCATAGATTTCTTCCCTGATTTCGTCTTCGTGTTCTTGAAAGAACTTGTCCACTTCCTCTTCCCCGAAATCATGGAAACGGATACATTCATCCTTCAGCTTTGAGACGATTTCACGGACAGCTTCCCATTCGGCGTCACCGTACCATTCGTCCACTTTCTCCCACAGACTTTCACAGCTCCTTTCTTCCAGACACTTCTGGATGGTGTCACGGCAGTTGTCGAGATTGTCGTTGTAGTCCACCCATACCAGCGTGTAGGACTTGTCCATGAGCGATTTCACGAGTTCCATTGTCAGTCTTTCCTGTTCTTCCATTTCTGTTACCTGTGTACGGCAGGATTCTGTTTCCCGTACATGTCGTTTATAAATGAGAAGAGCGACCTTTCGGCCGCTCCCTTGTCATTCGTACTCTTCCTTGAGCCTTTCATATTTCTCTGTTTCCATTTCCGTCTCGCCGTCGAAGTGGAAATGTGCCATATGACCGTATCCGGTTTTAGGCTCACCGCCGCATTTGTGCAGTGCGGTGTCTATTTCCCAGTCGGTATCACCGATGCCGAGGGATATGTATGTCCCTCTGAGCATACACCCGGCCAGCCTCAGTGCGGCATCCTTCCTTTTTTCCCGGCGGAGCCTGTCAAATGCCGCGAGCGCGATTTCCCGGTTGGGTATTTTTATCGTAGTTTCCATATCGTTTCATTTTCAGTTTGCCGTTTCCTTGTCTTTCCCGCTGTCTTTTGCTGCCAGGACACCGAAAGGCAGATCGAGTATCCTGTGGTTAAAACATAGCGTTGAATTGTAGTCCGTGCGTTGCCAGAGGGTAAAATGGTCTCCGGCGAACGACCATCTGAAATAGCCTGACAGTGAGCCGAACTGCGGATTGACATTCCTGCTTATGAGGAAGCGGTTCACGTCCACGATGTGTCCCGCCGTCAGTAGTATGTTCAGTATTTCCACGAATGCCAGCTGCGAGTATGGGTCGATAGGCATTACAGGTCCTTTGAAGTTGATTTCCATATCTTTTGTCTTTTAGTCATAATTGTCATCAAATATTTCGTAACGGAATGGAAGCATGTCGCAGTAGTAGCTTGATACGCCCGTGTATATCAGGGCATCTTCTCCCGTGTCCGCGTCTTCTTCCGTTTCCGTGACGGTATCCCCGTACAGGTCATGGTAGTGTGATACCATCATGTGCGGGTCATCCGTGGTGATGTCATATCCGTAACTTCTGCTCCAGCTTATGAAAAACTCCGTTTCTTCCTCTTCGAGCCTTTCAAGGGCATCCCTGATCTCGAAGAAGTTGGGACAGAGCCATTCACGGCTGACCAGTGTGTCCGGAATGTTTTCCCATTTCGGATACCGGTATTCCGGTTCCTTTTCCCCGGGAAACAGGTCGGAACAGGCACTCAGGAACTCGCCCATGTCGCTGTAGTCGGACAGGTGCAGCCAGTAGTCCCTGTAATCCTTTATGTCAATGAGATGCTGTGTGGTCACGGCAATCTCTGCATTGTTCAGATCCATATTACTTGTCTTTTATGTATGTGGATGCCGGGGATTCCATTCCACCGACCTCGACAAGGTGCCGTGTCCCGGCTGTGCAGGGTTTTTCGGGAAAATACCGCAGCTCCGCGAGGATGATTTTCCTGAAAACCGCCTGCGGCCTGACCTTGCTCAGCCGATGGGGACGCGGCTTACCTTTGTCGGTGGGAATGGAACTCCCGGTCTTCTTCATACGGTTCATATTTATTCTGTTATGCGCTGGCTTCCCCAGCTGATGTGTATTTTGCCTTCACTGTCCTGCGTGCGGATGAGCAGGCTGTCGATGACAGACATCGTGATGTCGAACTCCTCGAAGATTTCTGACTGTTCTTTGACCTCACCGGTCTTGATGAATTCGTTCAGACGCTCCTTGGTCAGTACCAGTGCCATCAGGTTCTGTTCGACCGAATCTTCGTAGGTGACGTAGTGGACATCCTTCATTTCTTTGGAATCGAGACGGATGAAACGGAAGTAGAACTGTTCCATACGGGGGATGTTCCACTGCAGGGATTCCAGTATCACGTCGTTGCAGGTAGGTATGTTCACGGAGCTGCTCAGGCTCTGCTGTGTGCATATCAGGATGCCGTTGATGGTGGAGTCGAATTCGGTCACGATGCTCTGTCGTTTCTTGAAGGCTACATCTCCCTTGACCACAAATACAGGTCTGTCGGGAAAATATTCCCGGATATAGCTCTCGTAGAGGTCGAAGGCCGCCAATGTGGTACATCCGATGGCAACCTTACCCGGTATTGTCCTTATGAGCCTTTCAATATAGCGGGTCTTGGAAGGATAACTGTCACCGTAGTATCCCTCTATCAGGTGAGGTACCGAACAGGCTTTGATAAGCAGCTTGATCTGCCTCATGAGTCTCAGTCCTGCATCCTTTTTCGTGTCTCCCGTGCTGTTGTAGTACAGCTCACAGATGCGGCAGAATTCCTCGATGATGACACGGTATACCTCGTGTTCTCCTTCCGAGGGACGGACGGTATGTGTCCGTATCCGGTATTTCTCTCCTGCGAAGTCCCTGAATTTACGGGTGATGACCGTCTTGCCGATAAGTTCGGAGAGTTCGTCCTTGTTGTACACGTCCTGGTTCTGTTTCTCGATGCCGAATACAGTGGCTTTCCCCGGACAGTGGCAGGCACGGAAAAGGACATGCCCCCTGAAGGCGGGGAACGGTGTTCCGTAATCCGGGTTGTTCTCTTCCTCTATCTCGTGGTCCCTGTTTTCGTGGTAGACCTGCGGGCTCCAGCATATCATGTTTACGGAGTTGTTGTAGAGTAGTTCGAACTGGCTGTACAGTTCCGCGATGTTGTTGCGGGTGGTTGTTCCCGTGTCGAGGATCTTGTACCTGAGCCTCCTGAATATGCACAGGATGTTTCTTGTACGCTGCGATGTGGGATTGGTGATTTCGTCCGACTCGTCGAAGACAAGGCACAGCTTGCCGGAAGTGCGTTTCACAAAACGCATCAGTCCTCTTTTCAGTTTCCGGAGCATGGAGGTGGAGACGACAAGGAATGTCCCTTCCGGTATGTTGTTGAGGTCGCCGGCGGTCTGTATTGTACGGAAGCGTTCCTTGTTTATGGTAAGGAACGGTATCCAGGTCATGTTGGTGGCGATGGCCGGGGCAAGTATGATGACGTTCTTTGCCTTTCTGAACTTGAGCAGGTATTTCGCCCTGTGATAGACGGCGGCAGTCTTGCCTGAACCCTGCTGCCAGTTCAGCAGGGCGTAGCGTTTCTGCAACACGAGGTTCAGGTCGTGTTTCTGCAAGTCCGTGAATTCGCAGACTTCACCGTCCTTGTTGATGAATGTGGTGCGGTCCAGGTATTCCTTCAGGCCGGCATCTTCCCGCATATCCGCAAACTGGAGATTCTGGGTCTCGTATTGCCTCTGTTTGCGCCGTATCAGTTTACTGGCGGCACGGATCTGCCGCATGTTCTTTTCTGTGACGTTTTCCGGCATCGGGAGTTCGGCCCTTCCGAGTATGAGGTCGTTGATGCCTGCGGCCTTGTGCGTGACCTTGTCAAGCAGACGCGGGGCATATTGCTTCAGCTTGAAGCCGTAGGATGTCTTCACCAATGCCACTTCCTTGCGCTGCACCACGTTCTGCGAGGTGATGTACCTGCGGATGATGCCGAGAACCTTGCCGGTGGTCAGCTTCTTACGTTCCCATTCCTTTATCTGTTCCCGGGTGGCATTTTCCGGCGGTTTCTGGTTGCGGAATTTGGACACCAGCGCCTCCGCCTTTTCGACATGCCTGTTCAGCACGGCATGGGCTTTCAGCTCGTACATGTATTTGGCAAGCCTGTACTCGAACTGTTCCAGCTCTTCTTTGTCTATATGGTTGCACTCCCGCATCAGCTGGAGGCGCAGCCGGTGTTTCATTTTCCGCACTTCGGCTATGCGTTTCTTCAGCTCATCCATGCTGACAAACTCTTCCGCGTTGTACGGCTGCATTTCAATATGGAGGGAACGGCGGAGGAATACCATGATTTTTGTTGCGAAATTCTGCACGCCCACCGTAGAGAAGGCTGAATGTTCCAGCCTGGTCTGGCCGATGAAGGAGAAATTCGAGTTGATTTTCGCCACGCGTGTCTTTTCCCAGAACTCGTTCTGCATGAAGGAGAGAGGGACGATGACCATCAGGATTCCGGCAGGGTTGAGCACGTCATAGGCCTTGTCCATGTAGAATTCCTGCGACAGCCTGTAATCAAATTTCAGGTTGAAGGGCGGATTTCCGACAATGATGTCGAAACGCTGTTCGGGATTGTACAGCTGTATGTCGCATTTCTCGATATGAGCTTCCGGGTAGAGGTATCTGGCAACGGCCACCGCCTTGCCGTCAATGTCGAATCCGTAGGCATTGTGCAGGTTGGGCAGATGGTTGAAGAAGTTGCCCATGCCGCAGCACATGTCAAGTACCATTTCCGCCGATGTCGGAGAAAGGGTCTCCACCATGCTTCGGCATATGTCGTGCGGGGTGAAGAACTGTCCCATCTCGAATTCCTTCTTGGCCTCGGCGTATTCATGGTAGCTGGTGAAATCCGCCTGCCTGAGGTTGTGCAGTCCTCCGATTCCCGTGTAGCAGTTGTAGATGCTTTCCTTCGGAACGAGGTCCTTGCCGGAGTCTATGGCGAAAAGGATTTTCTCGTTGATCTCGGCACGCCTGTCCTGAGGAATCTGTTGGGGTATGATGGCATACATGTCTTTTCTTTTTTAATGGTTGGAAACGAAGACACCCCGCAAGGATGTCTTACGGGGTGTCTGAATAAGTATTTCATGAATCACTCTTCTCTGAGTGTGATTTCATCCAGCCGCAGCCTTCTGTAGCAGTTCTCTGCGGCCTGGCTGTCCTTGAAGCGTACGTCGATGCGTCCGTTCTTGTAGAACTTGATCTGTTCTGCGTTGCTCAGGGTGAGGTTGTACCATTCGGTTATATCCACATCGCGTCTGTCAAGGCCGATGACCATACCGCTTGAACCGTTTATCACGTCATCTGCTCCGTATGCGATACCTTCGCAGAAAATGTCCACTTTCCTTCCGCAGTCATACGAGAACTCATATTCCCGGTGGTATTCCAGATGGATGCTGTCCCAGGATACGATGTCAGGGAAAGTTATCTTGTCCTTTTTCAGTTCGGGCTTCACCTTGCTCCAGCGGGAAGGCTGTACCGTTTTTAGGAAACGGGCCAGCAGTTCTTCCTCTGCGGTCTCACGGAAACTTTTTCCGCCGAGGTGTTCGATGACCATGTCCACGTAAGTCTGGTAGACCGGACGGAATCCCATGCGCATGGCCTTCTCGTCGATTACAGGAATGGGGACATCTACATTGTAGGTCCTGTTGAAATAGGAAATGATGCGACTCGCGAAATTCGCGTTGGCATTGCAGTTGTTGTCCGCAAGCTCGTTGATGAGGTCAAACGGTTTGAATTCGTTGTGGGTATAGTCATCCTCCCCGCTGTTGTTGAAATAGAAATTCCGTATGGAGACCTTACCGTTATCCTCATACTTGAAGCTCTTGATTTCCCGATACCGTTCCGCTTCTTCCTTGAAGATGTCATACCATCGGTCGATACGGTCAAGTGTCTTGTAGAGCTGGTCCTGCTGTAGCTGGCAATACTGCCGGTCCTGTTCTGTAATCTTGTCCTCGTTCCTTACTTGCACGTTCAGGATACCTGTAAGCAGGTCAGTGTGGCTGCCTGCTGTTCTTGTTGCTGTTGTCTGCATAACTGTATTGTTTTAGAGATTGTCAATTTCGGGTTTGATACGGTAACAGTAGGTGATGTGGCTGTCCATGTCCTTGACCAGCTTGACCTGTTCGGGATGGAAGTTGAGACGCCGTTCCATGGCCGGGGCATCTATCTTGTCCCATTCGTGCTGCGGCAGGAACCGGTTTTCATGTCGGAAACACCAGAGTACGATCTGGTTTTCCCAGTTGCCCTTGAACACAGTCCCTTCATAGTCCTTCAGGAACTGCCGAAAGTTCTCTTCGGTCCTGAAAGCTATGTCGTAGCCCTGGTACAGGTTGCGTGCGTCCGGACCCGTGTCCTTGGTCAAATAATATTGTCTCCATGTTTCCGTGGTGAAATCACCGTAGAACGGATCAGGTTCGGAATAGGACCATAACGGTACTTTTGCCGTGAATGTGACGGCACCGTTGGCACACGCTCCGCAGTTTCCCCAGTCCTTGAATGCACCTTCCGTCCATCTGACGAATTTCAATTGCTTGGGGTCAATATGGTGGAAGGCCCCTCCGCTGACGCTCAGCCGGATATTGGCGTCCTGCTCCCATACAAAGGGAATATAAGGTTCTTCACAGATGGAAATCCGACCGTTCTCTTCATCATTGTTTTCAATAAGGGCATTGCTGTAATATTTCCCGTATCTGTCCACATAGATGAGTCTGTCACCTATCTGTGGAGTCTTTTCCGAGCGTGTCCTTTCTATCAGTTCCACATAGCCGTTGGCCATATCCACGTCCTGCTGTGTCAGCCAGTGTTCATGATCGTACAGAATGTTCAGTGGCTTGAGTGTTTCCACCGTGTACTTGTTCTTTGTTGCCTGTAACATAACATTTGATTTTTTGTTAGTCCGGCTTCTGGGGCCGGAGTTCCCATAACTACAGGCCTAAAAAGGTCGTGTTCCGTACATGCAAGGCTTCGGGAAAAAATACCGCAAGCCCTCCGGGGCGAGGATGATTTTTTCCACGAACCCGAAGGGCTTGGCCTTGCTTGTACGGGAAGAACACGAATTACCTTTGCCTGTGGTTATGGGGACTCGGCTACGGTATGCTCGTTTTTCCCGATATGTTTTTATTCCGTAAGATTGCAGCCGTTTATATGGCCTTTTCAGAAAGAAATGTTATCTTTGCAGGTGAGATAAAGAGTTATTTGAAAGCATGAGAAATATGGCGGTTCGGAACAGTCCGGCTTTTTCTTATCCATTGCCCGTTCTCGTGCGAGTTTTATCCAATCTGTTGATAGTCAAATAAAACCTACCTGATTACAACAAATATAGGAAAAAGCTGAGGCGGTGACTAATAAATTACGTTAATTTGCTGTTCCAAAAGGATGACAAACTGTTATTTAAGTTTTGACTTTATGGCTTCTGAAATTTCTTCCATCAGCCATTTGGGGGTGGAAGTGGCTCCGCAGACACCGATGGAATTGGCACCGGCTAACAGAGAACTATCTATTTCTTCGGCACTGTCTATCAAATGTGAATTGGCATTGACTTTTTTACACTCACTGAACAGCATCTTGCCGTTAGAGCTTTTTTTGCCGCTGACAAAGAATATTAAATCATGGGAAGCTGCAAATTTCCGGATATTAGGTATCCGGTTTGCTACTTGTCGGCAGATAGTGTCATAGGACTCGAAAGTGACTTTCGGTGAGATATGTCCCTCTATGTATTTCACAATGTTTTGAAATCCGTCCAGAGACTTTGTGGTCTGGGAGTAGAGACGGATGTCTTTGCTGAAATCCAGTTTCCTTGCCTCTTCCTGCTTTTCGATGACGATGGCCTTTCCGGTGGTTTGTCCTACCAGACCCAGTACTTCGGCGTGTCCATTTTTGCCATAGATGACAATTTGCTTGTCGCGGTTGTCTTCCTGGACGTACTCTTGCTTAATCTTCTTTTGCAGGCGGAGTACGACCGGGCAGGTTGCGTCAATGATTTCTATATTGTTGCGGCGGGCAATGTCATAAGTTTCAGGGGGCTCTCCATGAGCACGCAGCAGCACTTTGGCGTTGTGGAGGTGGTTGAATTCCTCATGGTTGATGGTAATCAGCCCCATTGCCTTCAGGCGTTCCACTTCACGGCTGTTGTGCACGATGTCTCCCAGACAATAGAGGGTTCCTCCTTTCGCCAGTTCCTCTTCTGCCTTGTTTATTGCGGTGACAACTCCGAAACAGAAGCCGGAGCCTTCGTCTATTTCTACTTTTGCCATATCCGGTTCAGTTCTTCTCCTTTATAACCCGTTCGAATTGTTCCGCCAGCCATTCCTTTTGTTGGGAAATGCTCAGGTGGCTGTTGTCCAACAATAAAGCGTCAGAAGCTTTGCGCAGCGGACTTACATCCCGGTTTTGGTCAATATAGTCCCGTTGTTTCACATTTTCCAGAATTTCGTCAAAGCTGGCTTCTTCCCCTTTGGCCTTTAGTTCGTCATAGCGGCGTTGTGCCCGTATCTCGGGGGTGGCGGTTACAAAAATTTTCAGCTCGGCATCCGGAAAAACGGTAGTGCCGATGTCGCGCCCATCCATAACGATACCCTTGGCCTTGCCCATCTCTTGTTGCTGTGCTACCATAGCTTCGCGTACGAAATCCAATGTTGCAATGGGGCTGACACGTGAAGATACTTCCATGGTACGGATTTTGTTTTCTACATTTACTCCGTTCAGGTAGGTATCTGGGCGTCCGGTTTCGGGGTTCAGGCGGAAAGAAATATGTATATCCTTTATTAGACTTTTCAGTTTTTCGGCATCTATGCGGTCACCCTGGAAAATACCATTCTCTATACTATATAATGTTACTGCCCGATACATGGCACCACTATCTATATATATGTAACCGATTTCGCGGGCGAGGTCTTTGGCCATAGTGCTTTTCCCGCAAGAGGAAAAACCGTCGATTGCTATTGTTATCTTTTTCATGACTTTTATGCTATAGTTATATAGGTATAACACCTGCAAAACAGAAAATTTCAATATTTCATTTAAAATTCTTGCCAAAGATACGGTATTTTTAAAATATCTCGTTACATTTGTGGCACAAAAGCACATGGAGGTTTTTGAAGGATTAAAAAAATGAAAATGGAGCGCCTATTGTGTAAAAAAAAACAGCAGAGCGTGAACATTCTTGGGAAAAGTGCTATATTTGCCCCAAATGAGAAACACTAAAATTATATTATAAATTATGGAAATTAAGAAATCACCTAAGGCAGACCTGGAGAGTAAGAAGTCGACTTGGCTGCTTGTCGGTTATGTAATCGTGCTCGCTTTCATGTTTGTTGCGTTCGAGTGGACAAAGCGTGACATCAAGATTGACACGAGCCAGGCTATTACCGACGTATTTTTTGAAGAGGAAATCATCCCTATTACAGAACAGCCGGAGCAGGTTACTCCTCCGCCTCCCGAAGCCCCTTCAATTGCAGAGACGTTGACTATCGTTGAAGACGATGCTGACGTGGAAGAAACGGCCATTGTATCTTCTGAAGAATTGAACCAGGCAGTGGAAATCAAATATGTTCCCGTAGCAGTGGAAGAGGAAGAACCGGAAGAACAGACTATTTTCGAGGTGGTAGAACAGATGCCTGAGTTCCCGAATGGTGGTATGGCTGGTTTGATGCAGTATTTGAGCAAGAATATTAAATATCCTACTATTGCACAGGAAAACGGAACTCAAGGCCGTGTAACTGTACAGTTCGTGGTTAATAAGGACGGTAGTATCGTAGATGCTAAAGTTCTGAGAGGCGTTGACCCGTATTTGGACAAAGAAGCTGTCCGCGTGATTATGGGCATGCCGAAGTGGAAACCCGGTATGCAGCGTGGTAAACCCGTTCGTGTTAAGTATACCGTGCCTGTAATGTTTAGATTGCAGTAATAAAATATCTATAAGTGGGAGAGGCTGCCGGAATGCAGCCTCTTTTCATTATCCGCTATTCCCTAAATTCTGAAAATGCCATGTTTACAGCTTCCGAGCTTTTAGAAAGAATAAATTCTCATATTGCAGAATTGCAGTTTACCCGTACTCCTCAAGGTTTATATGCTCCCGTTACCTATGTGTTGTCCATGGGCGGAAAAAGAATCCGTCCGGTATTGATGTTGATGGCCTACAATCTGTATCAGGAGGATATTACCCGTATTTTTAACCCTGCAACGGGGATTGAAGTGTATCATAATTATACTCTTTTGCATGACGACTTGATGGACCGTGCAGACCGTCGCCGTGGTAAGGAGACGGTACATAAAGTTTGGGATGACAATGCTGCCATCCTTTCGGGGGATGCAATGCTTGTATTAGCTTATCAGTTTATGGCTCAATGCCCGGTTGAACACCTGAAAGAGGTGATGGATATATTTAGCCTGACTGCACTGGAAATCTGTGAAGGACAGCAGCTGGATATGGAGTTTGAACATCGGAAGGATGTGAAGGCAGAGGAGTATCTGGAAATGATTCGTCTGAAAACTTCGGTATTGTTGGCTGCAAGCTTGAAGATTGGCGCTCTTTTGGGAGGGGCTTCTTCTGAAGATGCGGAGCAGTTGTATGATTTTGGCATGAACTTGGGTGTCGCTTTTCAGTTGAAAGATGATTTCCTGGATGTTTATGGCGATGCTGCCGTCTTTGGAAAGAATATTGGAGGTGATATTCTGTGCAATAAAAAGACCTACATGCTGATAAAGGCTTTTGAACATGCGGATGAGGAGCAGTTGACCCGCTTGAATGCTTGGGTGGATGCTGTTGCATTCAACCCGGAGGAGAAAGTTGCTGCGGTGACGGAACTGTATAACCGGATTGGCGTCAAGGAACTGTGTGAGAAAAAGATGGAAGAGTATTGTGAACGCGCAATGGAAAGTCTGTTGGCGGTGAAGGTGGCAGATGAAAAGAAAGAGGAATTGAAGAACCTGATGGCTAACCTGATGCATCGGGAAGTATAACTTTAAATCCGGGAGAAAATGCCTTATAGAAGATTGCCTAATACAGATCAAGCGAGAATACGGGCGCTGAAAGCAGTGGTCGTCAAGGGTGATATATGTAATGTGTATGATTTGGCCGTATCTTTGAAGGCGTTGACTGATGCGCGGAATTTTCTTACAAAGTTTGAAGCTGCGCAAGCTTATTATGCCGACTGTTTTGAGCGGCAGGCTCGGGCGGGACGTAAGCATCAGGCTAATGTAAAGACTGCCCGTCTGTATATTTCTCATTTTATCCAGGTGTTGAATTTAGCTGTCATCCGTTCTGAAGTGCGTATTGCTCATAAGGAATATTACGGTTTGGACACAAGCAACAATAATGTGCCTGATTTATCGACAGAGCCTGCCTTGGCAGAGTGGGGGCGTAAAATCGTGGATGGGGAAAACAAACGTATATCCCAGGGAGGAATTCCCATTTATAACCCTACGATTGCAAAAGTGAGGGTGCATTATGATATTTTCATGGATAGTTATGAGAAGCAAAAGAATCTTCAATCTTTGACAGCCCGCAGTTTGGACACCTTGGCTTCGATGCGTGCAGAGGCGGATGGTTTGATTTTGGATATATGGAACCAGGTTGAAAAGAAATTCGAGGAGGTCACTCCCAATGAGAAACGTTTGGATTTATGCCGTGATTATGGAATAATCTATTATTACCGTACCGGTGAGAAACGCAAAGAGTAAGTTGAAGAATGAGATTGATTGATTCACATTCCCATCTTTTTTTAGAAGAGTTTGCAGAGGATTTGCCTCAAGTGATGGCTCGTGCCCGTGAGGCAGGAGTCACGCATATTTTTATGCCCAATATCGATAGTACCACCATAGGACCTATGCTTCGGGTGTGCCGTGAATATAAAGGGTATTGCTATCCGATGATTGGATTGCACCCTACCTCTGTGGGTGCGGATTATGAAAAGGAGTTGGAAATAGTGGCCCGGGAGCTGGCTTCACCGAATGAATTTGTTGCGGTTGGCGAGATTGGTATGGACTTGTATTGGGATAAGACTTTTCTTAGAGAGCAGCAAAGGGTGTTGGACAAGCAGATTGAGTGGGCTTTGGAATACGGTTTGCCGGTAGTGCTGCATTGTAGGGAAGCGTTTGACCATATATATAATGTGTTGAAACCCTATCAGCAGACTCCTTTGAAAGGAATTTTCCATAGTTTTACGGGAACCTCGGAAGAGGCCTGCAGGATTATGGAATTTGCGGATTTCATGATAGGAATAAATGGTGTGGTGACTTTCAAGAAATCAACTTTGCCCGAAGTCTTGAAGAATATTCCTTTGGAACGCATCGTGCTGGAAACCGATTCCCCTTATCTGACTCCGGTTCCCAATCGAGGCAAGAGGAACGAAAGCGCATATGTTAAGGATACTTTGGTAAAGGTGGCCGGAATCTATGGGAACTCTCCTGAAAAGGTGGCCCAGGTTACTTCTGATAACGCTTTAAAAGTGTTCGGAATGCTCAAATAAGCTCTTTAAGATTTTAAAGTTTATTAATTTTGAGATTTTATTTAATATAAAACGGGGAGAATGAGGCAGAACAACAAAAAAAAGAATACATTTGTAGCTGAAAACGCTGGTGGTTCGCATTTTTTTTGTAATTTGCACCCGATTTCAGAAAAGGCGTCTATTGGAGAGATGCTCGAGTGGTTGAAGAGGCACGCCTGGAAAGCGTGTATACCCCTAAAGGGTATCCGGGGTTCGAATCCCCGTCTCTCCGCAGTGTGATAAAATGGAGATAAAACAACAAATTATAATAAATAAATTAATTAATTAATCTTAAAAATTAGACACACAATGAAAAAGTTATTTGCAATTGTTGCTGTGATGGGAGTCTTAACATTTGGCTCAACTCAACTTGCTCAGGCTCAAGATGCTCCTGCAGCTGAACAAACTGAACAAGCAGCTGTAGCACCTGCTGCTGACGCTGCTGCTCCTGCCGCAATGGAAGCTGCAGAAGGTGGTATCCACAAAGAACTCAAAACTAAGTTTATTGAAGGTACTGCATCTTTCATGAGTTTGGTAGCTATCGCATTGGTTATCGGTCTTGCATTCTGTATTGAACGTATCATTTATTTGAGCTTGGCTGAAATCAACACAAAGAAGTTCTTGGCTGCTATTGAAGCTGCTTTGGAAAAAGGTGACGTTGAAGCTGCTAAAGACATCGCACGTAACACTAGAGGTCCTATCGCTTCTATCTACTATCAAGGTCTGATGAGAATTGACCAAGGTATCGACGTAGTAGAAAAGTCAGTAGTTTCTTACGGTGGTGTACAAGCTGGTTACCTGGAAAAAGGTTGCTCTTGGATTACACTGTTCATCGCTATGGCTCCGTCTTTGGGATTCTTGGGTACTGTAATCGGTATGGTGCAGGCATTTGATAAGATCCAGCAGGTAGGTGATATCTCTCCGACGGTTGTAGCAGGTGGTATGAAGGTTGCCTTGATTACAACTATCTTCGGTTTGATCGTTGCCTTGATTCTGCAGGTATTCTATAACTACATCCTGGCTAAGATTGAAGCTTTGACCAGCGAAATGGAAGATTCTTCTATCTCTCTGTTGGATATGGTTATCAAATATGACTTGAAATACAAAAAATAATTAAGATGGCTAAGTTATCATATAAAGTATCATACTATGCACTGTATGTCATGTTCGCTATCATCTTGGTAGTGTTGGGCATGTTCTTCTTCGGTGGAGATGCTCAGGGCGATGCAGTGTTGGCAAGCGTTGACGCAGAAATGTGGCAACCGGCTCATACAGACGCATTGATTTATTTGATGTACATTCTGTTCTTTGTAGCTATTATTGCTACCGTGGTTGGTGTTTTGTTCCAATTTGGAGCTGCACTGAAAGACAATCCGGGAGCAGCGTTGAAATCTTTGATTGGTTTGGTTATATTGGTTGCAGTTGTTGTTATTTCTTGGACTATGGGTAGTGAAGAACCACTTGTTATTCCGGGTTATAGCGGAACTGAGAACGTACCTTTCTGGTTGAAGCTTACTGACATGTTCCTTTATTCTATCTATATCTTGTTTGCTGGTACAGTCTTGGCAATCATTTTTAGTAGCATTAAGAAAAAATTATCATAATCAATTGAGGTAACTCAATTTAAAGATATAATTACAATGGCTAAAAAGAAAAGAGAAGTTCCTGAAATTAACTCAAGTTCTACTGCGGACATCGCTTTCTTGTTGCTGATTTTCTTCTTGATTACAACATCTATGGATACCGACCGTGGTTTGGCAAGACGTTTGCCGCCTCCACCGGAAAAGGACCAGAAGTTGGACGATGCAAAGAAGAAGGAACGCAACGTATTGCAAGTCTTCTTGAACATGCAGGACCAGTTAATGTGCGGGAATGATTATATTACTGTTGACCAATTGCGTGCAAAAGCAAAAGAATTTATTGCCAATCCGTATAACGAAGATACAAAACCGGAAAAGATTTCTAAGAATGTTCCTTTCTTCGGTACAGTACAAGTGACGGAAGGCCATGTGATTTCTTTGCGTTGTGACCGTGGTTCTTCATACAAAGCATATATGTCTGTACAGAATGAGTTGGTAGCAGCTTATAACGAGTTGCGTGATGAATTGGCTCAGGAAAAGTGGCAGAAGAATTATATGGAGTTGGATCAAGAACAACAAGATGCAATTCGTGAAATTTATTCTCAGAAGATTTCTGAGGCAGAACCTAAAAAGTACGGAGAAAAGAAGTAATGGGAAAATTTAATAAGACTGGTAAACGTGGAATGCCGGCGTTGAACACTTCTTCTCTGCCTGACCTTATCTTCACCTTGTTGTTCTTCTTCATGATTGTAACAACGATGCGTGAGGTAACATTGAAGGTTGAGTTTAAGGTTCCGCAAGCTACAGAATTGGAGAAACTTGAAAAGAAGTCTTTGGTTACGTTTATCTATGTAGGAAAACCTACTGCCGAATTTCGTAAGAAGTTAGGTAATGAGAGCCGTATCCAGTTGAACGACAGCTATGCTGAAGTTGCTGAAATTCAAGATTACATTATTGGTGAACGTGCCAGTATGAAGGAAGAAGATCAGCCGCAGATGACAGTGTCTTTGAAAGTTGACCAAGATACGAAAATGGGTATCGTAACAGATATCAAAGAAGCGCTTCGTAAGGCTTATGCTTTGAAGATTAACTATTCTGCGCAACCGCGTCAGTAAAAGTTAGTTTAATGATATAATAAAGGTCGTTTCATTTGTTGAAACGACCTTTATTGTTTTAAGTATATTGGGTTTTTAAGATTTCACATTATATACTTCGCGGTAGATGTGTTCCTTTACAGAGTCAAAATCCTTTCCACATTCTATATCTCCATAGGCCATGATGAGCATAGGCAGGTAGTTGTCGCCTGTTTTATAGGGTGGTTGTTGGTAGGGCTTTTCCCATAAGGAGAATCCTTGCCGTTGATAGAAGTTAATGCGGCGTTTAGCCATTTCTTCTTCGGGTATTTCCACTTCCAAGACGATGGGATGTTTTAAGAGTTGGCATAAATGGTTCAGTACGCTCTTTCCATATCCGCCGTTACGCTGTGCGGGGTCAATGGCAAAATGCTCTATATAGTAAAAATGTCCGAAATCCCAGTAAGTGATGAGACCTACCGGGGTGTTGTTATGGAAGATGATATTGTTATAGAAGTGCGTTTTGGTATCTGTATACTTGCGCAATTCCTCTAGTTCCCGGTACTCCTCTGAAGGGAACGATTGAGTCATTAATTTCTCCATGTAGCTGTACAAGTCTGTGTCAGCTGTTGTAATACGTTGAAGTCTGATCATAAGTTCTTTTAGTTTAGTTTGTTTTTATTCAGTATAAAATTCAATGACGCGGCAGATGGCCCGTTGGCAGACCGGGCAGAAAGTAGGGTATTCATTGGTGCGCATGCGGCAATTGTCTGCCGGACGGTAGATGCCTTTGGCAGAATAGCCAGCTCCTTCATATACGCCTACGGGATATGTTCCACTTTCAGAAGAGGGAGTAGGAACGGGAGTTCCTTGAGCAAGCATATCTTTCCATTTGGAAGTGAAATCGATTCTTGTGCTGATGTTCTGTTCCCAGGGTTCCACATCTAGTGGATAGGTATCTGTCATCACGTCATTGTCGTAGAAGTATTCATCGGCCAGTCCGCCAAAGCTATGCCCGAACTCATGTACCACAACGGGGCGGAACATGGGATGGTGGGCGGTAGTAAGGGTATAGGAATTATAGATTCCACCGCCTCCGTATTCTTCCGTATTGGCAAGGATGATGATGTGTTCATACGGTATTCCCGCCAGCGCATCGTGTATGGATTTGACACGGGAGGTTGTCAGATACCGGTCTGAATAGAATGTGCTGAAATGAGAGCTGAATGCTGTCCGTTTCCATTCTCCGAGGCGTGGTACGCTTACTCCGCTGTCTTCGGAGGGGCTGGCCACTGCTACAATGTTGAAGTGCTTTTTCATGGACCGGAAGGGTTCGTGGGCAAACAGACTTTCGCAGGCAATGGCTGCGTCTTCGTAGAATACCGGCATCTCTTCGGGAGTATATCCTTCTGCAAGGATGGCTACGTCGATGCATTTGGCCGTATTGCCGCTTTGCAGCAGATATTTATGTGGTGTGATGTGGGCAGTACCTTTCTGATGTATCAGGATGTCGTCGGGACTGACCGTATGTTTCATGCTTGCCCGTACATTTCTACGCGGGTCGAGAAGTGTTATTTCTATTTCTGCAGGACGAAGGGGATAGGGAAGGAGAAAGGTGTTTTCGAATCCTTTGGTCACTGCTTTGGCTTCATCCGTTTCCAGCCACTCCTGGAAGAGCGAAGAAAAGGATGTTTTGTAGATTACGCTGCCATTGGCTGCATCCCGCATAATGATTTGTCCGTTTCCTTGCAAGGGCAACTCAGACAAATGATGCTTCCTTCCTGCCCAAGAGGGGAGACAAGACAATCCGTCCAGGCATATTTCTTGTCTGGCTGCATTTCCGGTAAAGATATAGTCGACACGCAGGGTCTTATCTGCAAAATAATCGGCAAAGCGTTGGGCATGCAAGGATATTGCCGCCATCAGGCATAATAGGAATAAGGAATACTTTTTCATAACAGTTCATTATTATTGCTACTACAAAGATAATATCTTTAAAGCTCATCTGCAATTTTCCGGTCGTGCGAGATGGAATTTTGCATATGCACTTTGAAATGCCTGATATGCGGTATTATTCTTTTTTTTGCAAGAAAAGTTATAAACCGTATTTTTATTGGCGAAAAAATAGCTAACTTTGCATGTTGCCGTATAGATATGCGGGAGATATAGTAATTTATTAATCATTAGAATTTGAAATGGGACATCATCAATTGGATACTTTAGACGAACAGATTTTAAAACTTATAGCCGATAATGCACGCATTCCTTTCCTTGAAGTGGCCAGAGCTTGTAATGTATCGGGAGCAGCCATTCATCAGCGCATTCAAAAGCTGACAAACTTAGGTATATTGAAAGGTTCTGAATATGTGATTGATCCGGAGAAGATAGGATACGAAACATGCGCCTATATCGGTATCTATCTAAAGGATCCCGCTTCCTTCGATGCTGTGACGAGAGCATTGGAAGCCATTCCCGAGATTGTGGAATGCCATTTTACGACAGGCAAGTATGATATGTTCATAAAGCTTTATGCCCGCAACAACCATCATTTGCTGAGCATCATACATGATAAGTTGCAACCGCTGGGACTGGCGCGTACGGAAACCTTGATATCTTTCCATGAAGCCATCAAGCGGCAGATGCCTATAACGGTAGAAGAAGAGGAAGATTAATTCTACCGGCGGATATAATCGACGAATGCATAAGGGCAGGGATGCTTCTCATCTGCGGGATGGGACTCCCTGCTTTTTTCTTGCCATACAGTCGGAGCGACTTCGGGAAAGTAGGCATCCACCTGAGGGGCTTCTGCATCCACCTCGGTCAGGCAGAGGGCACCTGCAAAGGGGAGTGCCTGGCGATAAACGCTTGCACCGCCGATGATGTAGACGTGTTCGTCGGGCTGGCAACTGTTCAGTGCTTCTTCCAGTGAGGAAAAAACTTCTGCATCGGGACAAATCAAATCTTTTTGAGTGGACAGAACAACGTTGCGGCGGTTGGGAAGCGCGCCTTTGGGGAGAGATTCAAAGGTCTTTCGGCCCATGATGATGGTATTTCCCGTGGTGAGGGCTTTGAAACGCTTCAAATCATTGGGAAGCCAGAATAACAACCGGTTTTGATAACCGATACCTCTCTTTCTATCTACTGCGGCGATAATACTAATCATATGTGTGTAAAATTCTTTTCTCTTTCTATCTTTTTATTGTAGGATTTATACTGACACTTTCCCTGCAATATGCGGATGCGGGTTATAGTTGACCAGCTCGAAATCCTCGAACTTGAAGTCGAAGATGTTTTTCACATCCGGATTGATTCTCATCTGCGGCAAATCCCGCGGTTCACGAGATAGTTGGAGTTTTACCTGCTCCAAATGGTTCAGATAGATGTGAGCGTCTCCTAAGGTATGGATGAAATCCCCGGCTTTCAGTCCGGTGACTTGCGCCATCATCTGCAGGAGCAGGGCATAGGAAGCGATGTTGAAGGGCACTCCTAAAAAAATGTCCGCACTACGCTGGTACAGTTGCAGGCTCAGCCGTCCGTTGGCGACATAGAACTGGAAGAAAGCGTGGCAGGGAGGGAGGTTCATGTTGTCCAAATCGCCTACATTCCATGCGCTGACTATAATCCGGCGTGAGTCGGGATTGTGCTTGATGGTTTCTACAGCTTCGCTGATCTGGTCGATGGATCCGCCTTTATAGTTCGGCCAGGAGCGCCATTGATATCCGTAGATATGTCCTAGGTTGCCGTTTTCGTCTGCCCATTCGTTCCAGATACGTACACCGTTGTCCTGGAGATATTTCACATTGGTGTCTCCCTGGAGGAACCATAGCAGTTCGTATATGATTGATTTAAGATGCAGCTTCTTGGTAGTAAGGCAGGGGAAGCCTTCATCCATGTTGAAACGCATTTGGTGGCCGAATACGCTGATGGTGCCGGTACCCGTACGGTCGCTTTTCTCTACGCCTTCGGTCAGTACGCGGTTCAGCAGGTCTAAATATTGTTTCATGATGTAATGCTCTGTTTTTATCCGAACGCAAAGGTAGGGGAATTAATTAAAGATTAATAATTAAAAATTAAAAACTTAGAGGAAGGGGGTCATCAAGTTTCCCACCCAGCCTACGAATTTCTTCCATCCGGAACGCTTTTTCCAGACTTCAGGAGTGAGCAGCGTACTGTTTTGCATGTCTCGTTCGAACATGGCATTCAGTTCATTGGTGGTCTTGGGGTCGAAGATGAAAGCGTTTGTCTCGTAGTCGTAGCGCAGGCTGCGGCTGTTGAGATTGGCGGTACCTACTGTGCAGAAAGTGCTGTCTACCATCATTATCTTGGAATGGTGGAAGCCGCCGTTGAAGAGATATATCTTGGCTCCTTTCTTCATCAGCTTATGTGCTATATAGAATGAGGCATCCGGTGTAAAGGCTATGTCTGACACGGCAGGTATCATGATTTCCACTTCAGTACCTTTTTTCAGTGCGTTCTTGATTGCCTTGCGGATTGATTTGGTCGGAACGAAATAGGGATTCACGATTCGGATATTCTTCTGTGCGGCTTGTATGGAAGCTGCATAGGCATGGCTGATGGAGCGTGGTGTTTCGCGTGGCGTGCGGTCCACGATGGCTATTTCTTCGGCAATACTGTCGGGCAGTTGCGGAGTGTCCGGAAAATAGGCTGGACCTCCAACGTGTTGTCCCGTCTCCCGGTTCCACATGGTCAGGAAGATGCCTTGCAGATAGCGCACAGCATCTCCTTCAAGATGTATGTGCATATCGTGCCATTTACCGATTTTAGGCAATCCGTTGATGTAGTAGTCGGCGATGTTCATGCCACCGGTATAACCTATCTTTCCGTCAATCACTACTATTTTCCGATGGTCGCGGTGTATGGCATGGTTTACCCAGGGAAAAGTGATAGGGTCGAACTTGACGATTTCGATGCCTTGGGCATGGATGGATTTCAGATGGTGTTCCTTCAATGGTTGGTTGTTGGACCAGTTGCCGAAGGCATCGAACATGGCGCGGACTTCAACCCCTTCCTTGACCTTCTCTGCCAGAAGGCTGAACAAGGCATTGGCTATGGAGTCGTTGCGGAAATTGAAATATTCCAAATGGATATGATGCCGGGCATGGCGGATATTCTCGAAGAGATCGACGAACTTGTCATGGCCGGTCATCAGCAATTTCACTTCATTGTTATAAGTGACGGGGGCGCCCATTTCCTTCAAATAATTCATGACGATGGAATCGCTTGTTGCTTGCGCCCCGGCATTCCCAATAGAAAAAACGAATAATATGATGAATAGAATCTTTCTCAAAACTTTCTCCTCTTAGTTAGTTTTATGAGGGGACAAAGATACGATTTATCATTGAAAAACAACTATGCCATAGATGAAATCTTGCGGTAACCGAAATAGAGCAATACCACTCCGGCAATGATTAACGACTTGGGGTCAAGCTCCGAAGCTCCGCTCCGGATGGCAGTATCGAAGGTTTCGCGCAAGGTGTCCAGTATCAGCTGCACTCCGTCGAGGGAGACGAACAGTACGAGGGCCAGAGTAAAGCAGAATGCTGTCCATATCTGCGCCAAGTGGCGGCTACGGTCGGGCAGATGTCGCAGTACGCGGCGGCTGAACCCGTTATCGGCTATTTCCTGCCGGTGTTCGGCAAAGAATGAAGTCAGGAGTTTATCATCATTTTCCATCATAACCATTTTGTTTTAAGTAGGAAGCCATTTTGTCTTTCGCCCGCGAGAGGTGGCTTTTTACCGTTCCCGCCGGACATCCGGTGATACCTGCAATCTTTTCGATGCTTTGGTCTTCCATGTAGAAGAGCGTGATGCAGGTGCGTTCCATTTCCTTCAGTGTGGCCAGGGCACGGTAAATGTCCATGTGCTGTCCCACGTCCTGCTGCAGTGTGCTGCATTGAGCGTCCACTCGGTACGTATCCAAATCGTCCGTTTCCTTCCGGCTGCGAATATAATCATAAAAAACGTTATAGGCAATACGGTAGAGCCAGGTTGAGAAGCTGGACAAATTCTTGAACGAAGCGATGTTTGTATAGGCCTTGATAAACGTATCTTGTGCCAGGTCGTCACTCAACTCGCTGTCGCCGCAGGTCTGGTGCAGGAAGAACCGCCGCACGGGCGACTGGTACTTCTTTACCAACTGGTCGAAGGCCCTGGTGTTGTGAAACACCACGACCTGTGCGACTAACGATATGTCACCCATCTGACTCATTTTTCTTCGTTCTTCTTCTGTTGGCTGTAGAAAATCACCAATTGTCCGAAGCCGGTGAACATGACGAGCAAGCCGATACATCCGAGACCGAATTCTCCGGTAATGGCCCAAAGGAAGATGAACAGGCCGATGCCGACGAATATGTTGTTGATGCCTTTGCTGCGGATATCCGTTGCTGCGGCTTCTTTGAAGAAGTTTTCAGGCAGTTGCTGTCCGCTGGCCAGGGCCTGTTCCGCCAGGCGGTACTTGGCTTTCCGGTTTTTATAGCGGAAGAAGAATACTACGAATATGATGAGTAGCGGCAGTCCGAATACAAAGACGATGGCTGTTACGGCAATCACGGTTTCCGAGGTCTTGCTCCCGAGGTCGAACCCGTTCCAGTCCATACCGCTGCTATGGTGGGTTCTCCATTTTTCCGGAGCATTGCTACTGCCGGCACCGTTTTCATAAGTCATGACACTGAGTGTGTCTGTTACGGTTTCTCCATTGATGACAGTGTCCCTCAATTCGATGACTCTTTTCTTGTTCCCCTGACCGTCGTTCTCTGTTACGGTTCTGTTTGCGCCTTGCATCAGTGTGCAGAACATCATGGCAAGCATTAATCCAAAAATGATACGTTTCATAATCTATGGTCTTTTAATTTGTTTCTTTGTTGGTTAGACGTATCGTCACCTTTATAAAGTTGCAAAGAGAAGATATTTTTTTTAGAAAACCGGAAATAAGACGATATTTTTAATGGAAATGCTCTATTGTCTTTTTCCTGGAATAACAAGAAGTAGGTATTTGTGACTGTAAATAGAGGTAAATATATAAACCGGGTTGTCTCTTATTGTAAATACTGTTATCTTCGCACATCTGTTTTATTGGGAAGTCTTGACGAAGTTGAAGAATATAATGAAGTATATCCTCCCTCTGCTGTTCATTGCCTATCTGGGAGGGATTACGCTGTTTACCCACTCGCATGTGGTGAATGGTGTCATCATTGTGCATTCCCATCCATTCAAGGGCCAGCATGAGCATACAGAGGTGCAGTTGGAAACCATTTTCTATCTTGCCTCTTTCGTTTCCTCTTCCCTTCCACCGTTTCCGGTTGCCGCGACGGTTTTACTTGTTTTGTTGCGTGTACTGAGCATGCCTGCCACGGAATGCATTAAGTGTGTAAAGCCTCGTGGCGGCATCTGTTTGCGCGCTCCCCCTTCCTTTCTTTGAATCCGATAGATTATGGCGATTCCGTTGTGGGATTGCGTCAACCTCATTGATTAACATATTATTTTAGAAGTACATGAAAAAATATATATTTTTTGTGGTGGGAGCAGTATGTCTGTTACTCTCATCAACCGTTTATGCCGAAGATTTGAAGAGTACCGATGCCAATATTGTCGGTCATGTAATAGAAAAAAGTACAAGGGAACATTTGCCTTATATGACAGTTTCGCTGAAAGGCACCACCATCGGGACCATGACCGATGCCACAGGTCACTATTTTCTAAAGAATCTGCCTGAAGGTGAGTTTACCTTGTCCGTCAGTGCTGTAGGGTATAAGTCGCAGGAGCGCAAAGTCGTTCTGAAACGTGGCAAGACCTTGGAGGAGAACTTTGAATTGGAAGAAGATATGGTGGCACTGGATGGAGTGGTAGTTACTGCCAATCGTAGCGAGACTGCCCGGCGCTTGGCACCTACCTTGGTCAAAGTGGTCACTCCTAAACTGTTTGAACAGACAAACTCGCATACTTTGTCGCAAGGACTGGTCTTTCAGCCCGGTGTGCGGGTAGAGACCGATTGCCAGAATTGCGGCTACTCACAAGTACGCATCAACGGCCTGGATGGAAAATATACCCAGATATTGATAGATTCGCGTCCCATTTTCTCCTCTTTGGCAGGTGTGTATGGGCTGGAGCAGATTCCGGCCAATATGATAGAGCGTGTGGAAGTGGTGCGTGGAGGCGGTTCCGCCTTGTTCGGCTCTTCGGCCATTGCCGGAACAGTGAACATCATTACGAAGGAACCGGTCCGTAATTCAGGTTCTTTCTCGCATACCATTTCCAATTTCGACAGTTCCGGTTCGTTCGATAACAATACGGCCTTGAACCTCTCCCTTGTCTCTTCGGACAATAAGATGGGGGCTTATGTGTATGGACAAAATAGGCACCGTTCGGCCTGGGATTCCAATGGAGACGGTTTCTCCGAATTGCCGAAACTGAAGAACCAGACTATCGGTCTGAATGCTTACTACCGGACAAGTGCCTATTCCAAGCTAAGCCTTGAATACCATCATATGGAGGAATTCCGCCGTGGTGGAAGTGGTTTCAGCTTGCCGCCCCATATAGCCGAGGATGCCGACTTGAATGGTACCGGAGCACCCGGACTTGTGGAGCAGCTGAAGCACTCTATCAATACGGGTGGGCTCAAGTTCACAGCTTTCTCTAAGGACCAGAAACATACGTTCAGCACCTATGCTTCGGCTCAGCATATCGTGCGCGATAGTTATTACAGCGCTTATGGGATGACTACGGACTTTACCGGTGTGCTGGGTGCCCAGTATATTTATCATTTTGACAAGTGCTTGTTCATGCCTGCCGATTTGACCGGAGGCATTGAGTTCAATCACGACAATCTGCATGACAAGGCAACGGACGTACAGAAGTATCGTGATGCTGCTTTGGCCGAAGATCCTACGGCAACGGGTGACCGCTTGCAACAACTGATTGAGAAATATACCCCCGTCCCGTTGAACCAAATGGTGAATATAGCAAGCGCCTATGCCCAGAATGAGTGGAAGAACGAACAGTGGAGTTTCCTGATTGGCGGGCGCGTGGATAAAAACAGCATCATGGACAAGGCTGTTTTCAGTCCCCGTGCCAATATCCGTTATAATCCTACTCAGGATGTGAATATCCGTTTCAGTTATGCTGAGGGATTCCGTGCTCCACAAGCGTTTGATGAAGATCTGCATATCAGTAATGTGGGTGGAGAGTTGGTTTCCATTGTCCGCGCCAAAGGATTGAAGGAAGAGCGTTCGCGCAGCTTCAATGCTTCGGTAGATTGGTACCACTATTTCGGAGATTTCCAGGCAAACCTACTGGTGGAAGGCTTCTACACGAAACTTTCCGACCCGTTTGTCCTGACGCCTCCGGTGAAAGACCCGGATGGTAGCGCTTATCTGATACAGACCCGCATCAATGGTTCGGGAGCTAAAGTGTATGGCGGCACATTGGAAGGAAAGGTTGCCTATAAGGATAAGGTTCAGTTGCAGGCAGGGCTGACGCTTCAACGAAGTATCTATGACTCTCTCGAAGAATGGAGTGCGGATGAGGAGCACTTGTCGGAGAAAGAACGTTACAGCGACAAGATACTGCGTACTCCCGACGTTTACGGCTACTTTACAGCTACCTATATGCCGGTTAAAGCCTTCTCAATAGCTTTGAATGGCAATTATACCGGGCGGATGTACGTTCCCCATCTGCTTTCGGAGGTGAACGGTGAGGCAGACGTATTGGTAAAGAGTCCGGACTTCTTTGAGCTTGGAACAAAGATAGCTTACGACTTTGATTTTCAAGGGTTCTGTTTACAGCTCAATGCCGGTGTACAGAATATATTCAATTCTTATCAAAAAGATTTTGACAAGGGGGCAAGCCGTGACTCCGGTTATATCTACGGACCGGGTGCACCGCGTTCCTATTTTGCAGGGGTGAAACTCAGTTTTTAAAAAGAGTATTGAACCGTGCTTTTTGTTTAGCCCCGTAGATTGGTGAAACGTATTTTGCACTATCTTTGCTGCCATAAAACAGTTCAAAGCATGGAGTTACCCTCATCTTTCACCGATTATACACGCGCCCTCTTGGGTGTGGAAGAATATGAAAAGCTGGCTGCTGCCCTGGAAGGGGAGCAGCCGGTCAGTATCCGACTGAATGAAGATAAATTACCGGAATCTTCATTCAGTCTTTTTCGTTCCTCTTTGGAGCATGTTCCCTGGTCTGCTGCCGGATACTATCTGGACAAGCGGCTGACATTCACTTTCGACCCGCTGTTTCATGCAGGCTGCTACTATGTGCAGGAGGCTTCGTCCATGTTTGTGGAGCAGGCTTTGAGGCGGTATGTGGGCGAAGGACCGGTGGTGATGCTTGACCTCTGTGCGGCTCCCGGCGGGAAATCCACGCATGCCCGTAGCGTGTTGCCCGCAGGCAGTTTGCTGGTGGCCAATGAGGTAATCCGCAACCGCTCGCAGGTATTGGCGGAGAATCTTACGAAATGGGGGCATTCCGGTGTGGTGGTCACTAATAATGACCCGGCAGATTTTTCTTCCTTGACGGACTTCTTCGACGTCATATTGACGGATGTCCCCTGCTCTGGCGAGGGGATGTTCCGTAAAGACCCCGTTGCGGTAAGTGAGTGGAGTGGGGAGAATGTGGAAATCTGCTGGCAGCGCCAGCGTCGCATCGTTACGGATATCTGGCCTTGCTTGAAGCCCGGAGGCATTCTCATCTACAGTACTTGTACCTATAATACAAAGGAAAACGAAGAGAACATCCGTTGGATACGGGATGAATTCGGGGCGGAAGTATTGCCGTTGGAAATCTCTGCTGACTGGAATATTACGGGTAATCTATTGTCGGGAGAGGACTTTCCCGCCTATCGTTTCCTGCCCCATCGGACGAAGGGGGAAGGATTCTTTTTGGCAGTTCTCCGCAAACCGGGCGTGAGCGACGGGAATATCTGGGCCGGGCAGGTGAAATCCAGGGAAAAAGGAAGAAAACCCCAAGGAAAAGGAGCGAAAATTCCGGGTGTTTCCAAAGAACAGCTTTCGGCACTGCGTGAGTGGCTTGTGGCTCCGGACAATTATGAATTTATCGTCAATGACAATAACGTCAGCGCTTTCCCTAAAGAATATCTCTCCGAGTTGTCGGCTTTGCGTTCGTCACTCCGTATCGTGCAGGCCGGGGTGGATGTTGCCGAGTTGAAAGGAAAAGACTGGATGCCTGCTCACGGTCTTGCCATGAATATAGCATTGCAACCGGATGCCTTTGCCCGTGAAGACATTAGTTACGAGCAAGCCATCAACTATCTGCGCAAGGAGGCTGTTGTCCTTTCGGAGATTGCTCCGCGCGGCATTGTTCTGCTCACCTACAAACAGATTCCTTTGGGATTTGTCAAGAATATAGGTAACCGTGCCAACAACCTCTATCCCCAGGAATGGCGCATACGCAGCGGGCATTTGCCGGAAGAGGTACTGGAATTGGCTGCGATTCTATAGAAACTCCCTTTCCATGTGATGCAAAGTTCCTTTCGTGCCTAAGAAATCTTAGAATAAAGCCTTTGTTCCTAAGAATAGAAGTTCTATTTTTAAGAATAAAGGCTTTGTTTGTAGAAATGAAACCTCTATTCCATATTTCCGTAGGGGCGAGGCTCACTTTCCGTAGGCAGGAAAATACTTTTCGGCTACAGCGGGCAAGGAGCTTCGTCCTCCCGGATTTGCAGTCCGGGAGCTTTTCGGGTTCTTGTCATTTAAGGACCTCGAACTGTTCTTTCCAGAGTTTGCGGTATAAACCGTCTTTCTGCGAAAGTTCCTCGTGTGTCCCTTCCTCTTTTACTTCACCATTGTGCAGCACAATAATCCGGTCGGCATGCTTCACGGTACTCAGCCTATGGGCAATGATGATAACTGTCTTGCCCGCATCCTTCATCACTTCCATTACTATTTTTACCTGATTTTCGGCAATGTTGTCCAGCGAAGAGGTTGCTTCGTCCAGAATAATAATCTCCGGATTCTTGTACAAGGCACGTGCTATGGCAATCCGTTGCCGTTCGCCGCCTGAGAGGTTCACGCCGTGCTCACCGATTTGGGTCTGGTAGCCTTTGGGCTGGCGTTCGATGAACTCTTCCAGTCCGAGCATTTCCATCAAGGCCTTTATCCGTATCATCTTGGGATGCAGTTCGCCTACGGCAATGTTTTCGGCGATGGTTCCGGAGAAAAGCTCGATGTGCTGGGGCACGGTGCCGATGCGTTGGCGCAGGCTCCGGTTGTCTATTTCGGCGATGTCATGCTTGCCGATGCGGATATGTCCTCCTTGAATGGGGTAGATATGTTGCAGCAGTGACATCAGTGTGGTTTTTCCGGAACCGCTTTCACCCACGATGGCTGTCATCTTTCCCTTCTCTATCGTCAGGTTCAGCGCAGAGAAGATTTCCTTGCGCGAACCATACCTGAAGCAGACGTCTTCAAAGCTGATGTCTCCTACCATCTCCTCGGTCAGTTCTATCTTCTGCTCCTCGTTCTGTTCGCGTTCCAGGTCCATGATTTGGAAAAGGCGGTCGGCGGCAATCAGTGCGTCTTGTATGGTCTGGTTGGAAGAAATCAGTGAACCGATGGGCGATATGACGTATCCTACCAGCGAGTAGAATACCATCAGCGTGCCCGGCGTAAGCTCCTGGTCGATGACCAGCACACTGCCCAGCCACAGGATGGCGATTGTGATTCCGGTTGATACGAACTGTATGCCTCCTTGCGCCATGATGGAACCGTAGATGCTGCGGTAAGTGTTCTTCAGCAGATGTACGAAGCGCGTTTCCGTTTTCAGGTTGGCATATTCCTCGATGCCGAAGCGCTTGATGGTGGAGATGGAGTTGAGAGATTCTACCAGTTGGGCCTCCAGGTCGGCACTGCTCTCCATGATGTGGCGCTGGTATTTGCGGTTCAGCTTGTTGAAGCTGTAGAATATCACCAGGAACAGAGGCGCGGCCAGCAGGGTAATCAGTGCTAGCTTCCACGAGTAGACGAACATCAGGCATACGGAAAACAGCAGTATCATGACGTTGACCAGCAGGTCGAGCGATACGTTGTTGATGAAGTTGCGGATTTTTACGGCATCGTTCACGCGCGATATGATTTCGCCCACCCGCATGGTGTCGAAGAACTGCTGGGGCAGTGTCAGCAGGTGCTTGTAATAGCCCAGTATCAGCGCCGCATCAATCCTTTGTCCGGTTTTCAGGGCAAGGATGCTTTTCATGGCGCCGATGAACGTGCGCAGCAACAGCAGGACGAGCATGATGACCCCCATGAGGTTGAGCAGGTTCAGGTTTCTGTCCACCAGTACATAGTCGGTGATTTTCCCGACGTAAATGGAAGTGGATAGTCCCAGAATACTGTAGATAAGTGCTCCGAAGACGGCTTGCAGCATTACGCTTTTGTGCGGTGCCATCAGCGAAAGGAATTTCTTCGTCATGCCGGTTTTCTCATTTCCGGTTTTGAAGGTTGCTTCCGGTTCCATCAAGATGAGCACTCCCGTCCACTCTATCAGGAAGTCCTCATGGTCCATTTTGTGCATCTGTCCGTCTCCGGGGTCCATGTAGACTATGTGCGTGTCCGCCACTTTGTAGATTACGATGAAGTGTTGCAGCTCTCTTTTCACTACGATGTGGGCAATGGCGGGCTTGGGCACCAGCCTCAATGCATCGAACTCGGCGCGCACGCCTTTGGCAGACAGCCCCAGCTTGGCGGCTGCTTCTATCATTCCCAGCACATTGGTTCCCTTCTGGTCGGTGAAGGCATATTGGCGGATGCGTGCCACGGGAAATTGCAGCCCGTAGTAGGCACATACCGAGGCGAGGCAGGCAGCCCCACAGTCCGTAATGTCGTGTTGTTTGATTTTGATTCCTTTTCTGAGTCTCATAATTGTTTCCTTTTTTAATTGTTTCTTGCCATCATGTTTTCGCTTTCATATTGTCGCGGGTTTGCCCAGTCGTCCATCTTCTGGTATAGCAGGTCGAAGAGCGAACGGCGTGTCACCATGAAATGGGCGCTGACTGTCATTCCCTTCTTCAACCGGCCTATCCGTCCGTTTTTCCGTTTCAGGTAATCGCGCTCCATTTCACATTTCACCTTGTAGAAGGAGTTGCCTTGGGCATCGGTCAGGAAGTCCGATGATATGTCTTTCACCTTTCCCGGTAGAGTTCCCCACTCGTTGTAGTTGAAGGATTCCACTTGCACATGCACCGGCATGCCTATGCTCATGAACCCTATGTTTCGTGGGGCTACGTAGACTTCCGTACACAGCGTGGAGTCGGGGCTGATTACTGCAAGCGACTGGCCTGCCTGAATGCTGCTGCCCTTGTAGATGCCCGAGAACTGGTCTACGGTACCTGCCACCGGGCTGCGTACAATGTACATGTCCTTGTCCTTCTGCTCTTGTTTCAGTGTGGTGCTCATTTCGTTGCACTGGTTGCGATAGCTGTTCAGGTCTGCTTGCCAAGTACTGATTTGGCTTTGTATCAGTGAGGCAAGTTCATTCTGCTGGCTTTGATATTGAAAGTAGTAGCTGTCATATTCTTCTTCCGAAATCAGCTTTTTGTTGAACAGAATCTTTTCGCGTTCGTATTCCTTCTTGGCTTTAGTGAGGGATGTTTCCAGTTCGTTTTTCCGTTTGGTGAAGTAGGCGTACTCTTGTCGGCGCACCGGAGAACGGAAATTTGCAGGTACCTCTCCGCGTGACAGATAGGTGAGGTCTGCCAGATGCGCTTCATAGTCGTTCAGGCAGTTGGTCTGATAAGTAATCTTGTAATCGGGATTGCTGGTGCGGAATCGCAGCAGAATATCCCCTTTGTTCACTTGCTGCCCTTCGCGGACGTATACGGAATCTACCAGTTCGGTGACGGCTGCCTTGATTTCCGTCTTTTCCGTTACCGGGCGTATCACTCCGCTGCCTTGTACGGAGATGTCTATATAGATAAAGGGGAGGGAGATGAGGGCGGCGGTAACGGCTGCCAATACTACCCAATAGATGGCTTGTGATTTGGTGGTGTGCTGATAGTTGTAGACTTCAATGCTGTTTTCTATCCATTCGTTCGGTAAAAGTGACATATCTTCTTGCTTTAAGGGTTAATACTTTTGTTCTTAATTAATGGAGCAAAGGTAGGGCGATAAAGGAAGAAGATATGTTAGGGGAATGTTAGTCGTAGGTTAAAGTTCCACGCTGACTCCGCTTGTCTGTAAAGATCTTATTTGCAGATTTTCTTTTGAGGGCTAACGGTGAAAGGCATCTTCGGGATGCGAAAAAGAAAAAGCCTGCATTAAAGCAGGCTTTCACAAATATTTTTTTCTATACAATAGGAATGAATCCTTTGAAAAATACATATGCACCGAAGAGAGCTAAGGCACCAGTAAGGGTTGAGCCAATTGCATGCCCAATTTCTCGGCCTTCTTCAAAGCCGCCACCATATATTTCCTGCTGTTCATTAAGTGTTAAATTTTTCATACTTCATATTTTATTAAAGACCTACTAATCCTTGAAAAAAGCCACATATTAAACCTCCCAAAGTGCAAAGGTTATCCCAATTTTGGTTTATAACATCTTGGTCCATATAGTATGCTCTAGGAACCTCTCCACCATTAATGTTCTGTAATTCAGTCTTACTCAAACTGATAAGTATTTCTGTATTATTCATTGTTCATTCTTTTTTTTATTTTAATATAATCTATCATTATAAAGAGTACTAAAATCCTAATAGCTACTCTCATCGAATGCATTATTTCCTTTTTTAAATCAAAACATTCATCTTTTAAATATAAAACGCAAAGCGCCATTAATGTTAATGATGTAAATGCGATTATAGTCTTAAGTATTGCATCCAATCTTCTGTCATCACACAATTTAATTGTTTTCATCTTCTTTAATGTTGTTAATTTGCGTTCTATTCGTTTATTTTCTTAATCGGGGTGTCTCTAATTCTCATATTATTAGGTTATTATTAGTTAATGCGCTTTTCTATTGCGATTAATAGAATTTGAAATCCTCTTTGCTTGGTGTCTTAAAATCCGGCATACCATTGTTGTCGTCTATGGGCTTAATGGGAGAATCGGTGGGGGCATATCCTCCCGATACAACTCTCTGCTCTTTTTTTGTTAAAGGCTTTACCTTGTGTTCGATGTTCTTTTCCATTGTTTTTCTTTTTAAAGTTAATGTTTGAATAATGAATCTCTGATAGTAAGCGGTGTTGTAAATGCGCTGCTGAAACCGATATCTGCATCGCAGATGCAACAACCGCTTAAAAACATATCTTAGGGTTTTGATTTTTCTCTACGTACACTTATGATATAATGGGCGCTTTGTAAGGCAATTCCAGTTAATACAACCAGCCATCCGTCTGCTTGAAACGATTTGTTTGTTAGGAATTCAGTTATTTTCAAAGCGCAAGGAAATCCTATCATAAAGGTACAAGCAAATAGCAGAGACTTTAAACGCTTGCCATCCGTCTGTTTTGGTTCTTTTCGGATGCTAAGGGGAAATAGGACGGCAAATGCGATTGATGTCAATATTCCGATGATGTCATAATGCTTGTCATATAGAAATGACACAATGAAAATCATATAAAGCACGATGATTGACATATTGTATTTTGCAGTAGTATTTGCACACATAAGTCTCAATTTAGTTGCTTAAACACATGTCGCAGGCATATGAAAATCCTGCTCCCCAAAGTATTCCCATCACTTCGCTACAGGTTGTGCCAAGTACTCCTCCTATCCCATCTGCAACGATTACGGCCCGTGATTGGGAATCTCTTGTTTGTGGCCAATATTCATCCGAGCCTTCGGCTATATTTTTGAATACGATTAGAAGATGCCCTCCTTTCTTGTTCTTGTTCTGCTCAATGAGTGAAAGGTTCTGTTCGCTTAATGGATTTCCGTCTGGGTCGGAAATGATTTCAATAGCCTTTTTTACGTCAATGTCGATATTGTCATTTGCATTAATGCGTTTTAAGACGAGTGTGCGGATGCTTTTTACGTCAAAGTCTTCGATTGCCATATTCTCAAACTCGCTGAAGTCGGCATTGTCGTTGTCCGCTCTGGTCATAATTTCATTATAGCAATATTTGCCATTGTCATTCAGCCTCTGAAAACAGTTGACTAAATCTTTCATTTTAGTTTTATTGCTTATGCATAATCCGATTTCCGAATCTTTCATTTGTTCCAATAGGTAATTGTGAACTTTTCCGACACTATCTATAGTAGCAGAAATTGTTCCCTTTTCTTTGCTGAAGGAGGCATTCATGTCATTGTCGTTTTGGCATCCGAAGAATGCAGCCAAACATAATGATGCTAATAAATAAAAATACTTGTTCATTGTTTTTTCTTTTTTAAAGTTACTGTTTGAATAGTGAGTCTCTGATAGTAAGCGGTGTTGCAAATACATTGCTGAAACCGGTATCTGCATCGCAGACGCAACAACCGCCATACGTGTTGATACATTCTTCCAATGTGAGGGCTCTCATAGCTCGATTGACTCTTTTCCCCAATAAGGAGACATTACATTAAGTCGCTCCATATGTCTCCTGGCATGTTTATTGGTGGTATATTGTGGCAACATACTACTAAATCTTCCGGTCTTATAATCATTGGAGGTATTCCAATATATCCACCGTTAATACTCTCTGCTTGCTTCTCGTCAATGGGGTTAAGCCCCAGCTCTTTTAAATTTTTCATAATCGATAATTTTGTGTTTGTTAGACATATTGTTAATAAAATCGTTTAGCTTGATATAGGAATGAATCAAATGTTTCCATTCCAACCGAATCATTTTGCATTTTTGTTTCCAGTCTTTACTTTCTTGACCCAGAAGCTGTCGCTCTGCTTCGCAACTGCCACCACATAAGTATTTAGCCCAGCATTGTCGGCAACTTGCAAGTTGTGATACTTCTTTTGAACGGAAAAGCTGTAATCTGCTGTTATCAATACCTTCGGACACATTTCCTACGGACATATCTTGATGGGAAAGCATGTTCTGGCATGGATAATACTCTCCTGCTTCGTCTACAATAAGACTGCTTCTGCCCGCTGCACATCCTTGGTATCTTACACTCTTGGTTCTTAGGCGGTTGATATTCCTATGAAAGTCGTTGCAGTAGATGGTTTCTTTGTTCATTAGCTTTCGGGTAAAAAAGTTCATGACCTCGCCCAGTTGCTTGTCTATTGCCTTAATGCCGTTGGCATCAAAGTGGGTCGTGCTCCGGTCCTTTATATCGGAATCAATAGTAAAGGCATAAGAGTAAGGGACTTCCATGCTCTCGAAAAAATGGAACGTCTCGAGTAACCTTGTGCTCTTTGGGCTGATGGTAGCCCTTAGATTGAAGTCTACACCACCTTTTTTGAGTCTTTCTATATTTTCGGCTATTCGTCTGAAACTGCCGCGACCGTTAAGGAATACCCGGTTTGCATCATTCACCTTTTGCGGCCCGTCAATGCTGACTGTAACGGTGAACTTTTCTTGTACAAAGAAGTTCATCATGTCATCGTCTATCAATGTGCCATTGGTATTCAGCAGGAAGCATACGTTTTTGTTCCGTCGGAATATGATTTCTTCTTTGGCTATTTCCACTACGTCTCTGACAAACTGCTTGTGTAATAGCGGCTCGCCGCCGAAGAAGTAAATGGTGTATCGTTCGCTGTCGGGATTACCTTCAAGCATGTTGGCAATTGCGTTTCTGGCTACCGAAAGGGGCATCACGCTTTTTTTGTCTTGCAGGGTCGAAGCAAAACAATATTTGCAGGACATGTTGCAGCCATGCGTTACGTTCAGTGTCAGCATATCTTGTTTTTGCTTTTCGTAGCAGGCGGAAGGTACTGTACATAAACTTTTAAGGGTTTCCGTCACCTTGTCAATGGTGGTGTCTCCTAAGGTATTGCCGTCGTCTCTTCCCGCGCATCTTTTGAAATAGGCATCCGTCGTGGGATTGCTTATTTCCAGAATCTGCTGGCTGCCGGATAGGAATACATATTTCTTTTTGTCGAAAGAAAAGACATGAAAATCTCCTTGTTTTAATAAACTGCTCATATCTGAAATGAATTAAAGACGGTTGGTAATATGTTATGGAAAGTACTTTAAAGTAAAATACTTTCTTGTTTTATTTTATCCCTTTCTTATATACTTCATTTGCATAAAAAAAACAGAGAGATGCAATGGTTGAACCGATATATAGAATCGACCTTGTCTCAAAAACGGCAAATATGGTACATGAGGCAATTAATACCCCTAATCCTGCATAGCAATAAATGGAAGCTTTCTTCATACTGTTATTTTTAACATGTTGAATCTGCTGCGATTGCACCTGCTATACTCCAAGCCAAGTTGATTGCCAAACCGACAGGGCCTCCAAATGCAGCTCCCCAGATTGCACCTGCTGCAAAACTGGCGACAGTGGTCGCTATATTACAGCTGGTACGGCTTCGTGTTATCACACCTTTATTTGTAATATTACTCATGATATTTTCATAGATAATATCTGTTGCTTTGATAATAAAATCTAACTGCTCTCTATCTGTTTCTTTCATAAGAGAAACTTGTTCTTTGAATTGTTGAAAATCTTTCGTAGAGATATTCTCTTGCGAGATGAGATTCAGCACTAGTTTATAACCGTCTTCTGATAAAATGTTGCTGAAATAATCATTGTAATCCATTGGAACATATATGTTTGGATTACTGCGTGTTTTCGCAGCTGAAAATTTATATTGTAGCATGTATAAATTAAGTGAATCTAAATCGATATAATCTAACCGTGGATCGTAAAAACGATATATGCTGTTAATATAGTAGGTTGTAAAGTCACCTAATTCATTGAGAAGCATTTTTTGTTCGATATCAGTGTCATGGTTGAAGTCCTTTGATGTAATTTCTTCGTTTGAACATGCTGTTGTAATCATTATTGTCAACAGTAAGCACGTATAGAATAAAAAACTTTTAGTTGTCATAAATAATTAATTTAAAAGTTGATGAATATTTTATTTGTTGTTATAAAGTTAAATGTTTGCCATTTTATACTATATTATCAAGAAGTTAACCTTACGTTATATTTACAGCAAGAGATTTGCTTGAAAAAGTCAGTCTTGAAATCCTTCCCAGTCTTTAAGAGAGTGTGTTTGTGTTGATGCTGTGTTTGTGTTGCTTTAACTTTCTGTCAAGCATAGACTTTTTCAAGAATCTCCTTTATTTCTCCCTATCGGGGTGGTTTCCACAGATTGGGCCTGCTGCATCTGCGAGCTTTTGTGAATTTGATGTCTTTCATTGTTCTTTGTTTTTTTACTGTTGTTGTATTTGTTTTAATTTGATGTTGCAAAGTTAAGCGCTTCACTTTGTATCTTTTGTTAGAGTAATGTTAGTTTTACGTTAAACTTTCATTGTTCCTCAACAGAGCAGGGGCAGAAACTTTAGTGTGTTCTGCGGATGCTGCGGGTTATAATACTTCTTTTTCGTTTTCATTGATTTTAGTCTTTAATTGTTAGTGCTCTTTTTGTTTGATGTTGCAAAGTTATGGGCTTTGTTTCGGGATTAATGTTAGGACAATGTTAGTTTTACGTTAAACCTATCGCTTCTTGTGTTTATATATCTTTGGTTATTGATTGGTTTCTAGAACATAGACTATTTTCCCGTCAATTATAACTATTTTGTATGTGGCTTTCCCACCAAAAATGTTTCTTTGTTCTTCCTTCGTTAATTCAATAGTAAGTTGTTTCATGTTTTAAATAATTAAAGTTGTACATTGTATTTCCTTTTGATGTTGCAAATATACAGTGCTATTTGCTGATAATATGTTAGAAAAATGTTAGTTTTAGGTTAAAACTTTAATTTGAATTGTATATTTGCAGAAAAATAAGAAGTTAGTGAAGAAACAAAAGTATAGATATATTCGCTTGTTTACCTTTTTAGGTTTGGTGGCTGTATTGTCATTGCAAGCAGCATGGATATACAATACTTATATGCTTATAAGGAACAATATCCAAAAAGATTGTTGTGAGGTCGTAGAAAAGACTCTTGAAAATGAAATGGTAATAAGGATGGATAATCTTCCTGAAGGTTCACAGGTAATAGGAGGAGAAGTGAATGATACTATAAAGCCGCTGACGTATTTTTGTGAAAACTTATCTAATATGGGGCGAGAAATATCCATGGTAAGAATTGATTCCATCGCATCTGCCTTATTGAAGGAATATAGTATTGAAAGTAATTTTGTTGTTTGTACCATGAATCCTCAGAACGATAGTATCTTGCAAGTAAGCAAGAAAGAAAATTTATCTCTTTGGGGAGTCATAAAATCTGAACCATTTCTTATAAAATCAGATTCCACTGAAGCGGTACAACTTCTCCTTATTAATCCTTATAAAGTTTTTTTTGAACGTATGGGCTTGTTGATGATAGCCTCCTTTATCATGCTGGTTTTGGTAATCGGTTGCATTATCTATCAGATTAAAGTAATCATCTATCAGAAGAAAGTGGCCAAGCTTCGTGAAGACTTCTCATATGCTATGATTCATGACATGAAGACACCGCTTAGCTCTATCATGATGTGCTCTGATGCGTTGAATGACGAGAAGATAGAAAGTATGCCGGAATTGAAAAAAAGCTTTCTGGGAGTGGTGAAGTCTGAAACCGTGCATTTGCTGAAGTTGATAAACAGACTGTTGACTATCTCGAAGCTGGAAAATGATAAACTAACGATGGTAAAAGAGAAAGTGAAGCTAGAACCGATGCTTGAAAGAATAAGGGAAACCTTTAAGGCAAAATCTACCAAGCCGTTGCATTTCACGTTAAACCTGCAAGCCAAGGAAGTGAATGCTGACAAGGAATATCTGGAAGAGGCTGTCTATAACTTGGTGGACAATGCCGTGAAATATTCTAAAGACGAGGGGGAGGTAGAGATAGAAATAACTTCGGAGTGCAGCGGAGGTTATTCCTGCATCAAGGTGCGCGACAACGGTATCGGTTTTTCTGAAGAAGATAAACGTAAGATATTTGATAAATTTGAGCGTGGTTCTGCCATCAAAAGCTCCCGTTTGGGCAAGGTCGCAGGGTTTGGATTGGGACTGAACTATGTGTATCGGGTGATGGAGGCACATGGAGGGACAGTGACGGCAAGCAGCGTGGTTGGAAAATTCAGTGAATTTACATTGTATATGCCGGCATCGGAGGAAGAGGATACTGAAAACAAAATGATAGATGGAAAACAAAATTAAATTGCTTTTGGTGGAAGATGATTCCATGTTGACCTATGTCGTAAAGAGCAGTCTGGAAGGACTGATTGGAGGATATGAGGTTATTACGGCTGTTAATGGGCAAGAAGGCTTGAAAGCATATCAGGAGTATCATCCGGATATTATTATCTCGGATGTGGATATGCCGGTGATGAATGGTTTTCAGATGGTGGAGCGCATCCGTGAAGTGGATGGAAATATACCTATCCTACTGGCTTCGGCGTTGGGCTCGCCCAAAGATGTGACCAGTGGATATAAGTTAGGAGCCGATAATTACGTGAAGAAGCCTTTTGTGGCTGAAGAACTGGATGCACATATACATGCTTTGCTTAAATTGAGAAAAGGACAGCCTTCGCGCAATGAAACAGATTGCTACCACTTCGGGCAATACACACTGGATGCCGCACACGCAACCCTTAGGAATGACAAAAACGGTGAGAAAACAGTGTTAAGTCGGCGCGAAGCCGGAATTCTCAGACTTCTTGCACAGAACAAGAATCAAGTAGTGAAACGGGGTGCTATTGTCAGCCACAATTGGGAGACTCAGGATGAAAACGACTACTTTATCTCGCGTAGCCTTGATACCTATCTGGTGAAACTACGCAAATGCTTGGAAGACGATCCTACGGTGTCCATAAAGACAGTCAGAGGGGTGGGGTTGATGTTGGTAGAGGAATAATTGAGTAGGAGTGTATCATTTTTTATTGTTTCTTCAATGCAGTATTTTGTTTGTTCAAGCATTTTCTATATATAGATAACTGTTTTAAAACTAATACTATTTTGCTTATGCTTAAAAAAACGATTGCTGCGTTAAGCCTACTTTGTATCCTTGCAGCCTGCCAGAGTGACGACAACTCTTCACCACAACCCAAGCCTCGCAAAGACATTGCCTTGACCCGTGCCGAGCAGGAGATGACGGATTTAGGAACGGATTTTGCTTTCCGTTTCTTTAATCAGGTTTGTAAAACGGAGGTGGAGAAGCCCAATCTGTTCATTTCTCCTTTGAGCGCTTCGCTCTGTCTGTCTATGATTGCCAATGGAGCGTCGGGAAACACACTGTCTGAGATGACAGATGTCCTGGGCTTTTCGGGCTATTCGTTGGAGGAAATGAACAACTATAATAAGAAGCTGGTGGAGGCGTTGCTCGATTTGGACAATACCACGCAGCTGGGAATTGCCAATTCCATCTGGATAAAGCAAGGGTTCGGTGTTCATGACGACTTTGTAAGCGTGAACAAAAAGATGTATGACGCGCAAGTGCAGGAGCTGGATTTTGCCTCTCCCAAAGCTCCGGGCATTATAAACGGCTGGTGTGCCGGGAAAACGAATAATTGCATCCCCAAAGTCTTGAATGAGATTCCGGAGACGGCGCGTCTTTATCTATTGAATGCGCTTTATTTCAAGGGGATTTGGAAGAATCAATTCAAAAAATCGGATACGGCAGAAGAGGCTTTTACGAATGCTGACGGAAGCAAATCGACTGTACACATGATGAATCTTCGTGACGAGAGATTCAACTATGCCGAGAATGAGTATTTCTCAATGGCAGAGTTGCCTTACGGCAATGAGGCTTTCAGTATGGTGGTGCTCTTGCCGGCAGAGGGAAAATCGTTGGATGAGTGCCTGCCGCAGCTGAATGACGAGCGCTGGGGGGAATGGAACAGTAGTTTATCAAGCTCTGCCTTGAACCTTAAGTTACCCCGGTTTGAAATGGAATATGATAAAGAACTCATTGACGATATGATGGCAATGGGAATGCAAGAGGCTTTTACTCCATCGGCCGATTTTTCCGGAATGGCGGATGAGGATTTGTTTATCAGTTTGCTGCAACAGTTCACTTATGTGAAAGTGAATGAAGAGGGGACGGAAGCTGCGGCTGTAACTGTCGGAGGAATGGACGTGGCCGCTCCCGGACCAAGTACGGTAATTCCGTTCTATGTGGACCGTCCTTTCATCTTCCTGATAAAGGAGAAGAGTACGGGAGTTATTCTGTTTATGGGTAAAGTCACAAAACTATAACTACAATATATTGAAATAGAAAGAGCTGTCTGCCAACCGCAGACAGCTCTTTCTATTTATAACCGGCTCTTGTATATCTGTGCCATTGCCTTCTGATACTGGTTTTCCAGTTGCAGGAGGTTTGTCTTGCTTTGATAGACAACCGATATTTCAACGAAGTATTCAATCATACTGATTTGTCCTCCCATAAGTGCTTGTTTCAGTAAAGAAAGGTCTTGCTGTTGATGGAAGGTGCGCTCGTATTCCTCCATGGAAGCGTGCAGGTTCTTGGCCTCTTCATAGAGTTGCCACAAGGCGGAGCTGGCTTGCAGTGCGGCGTTCTCCTTTTGGTAGTCAATGTTGAGCGCTTGTGTCTTGGCTATCTTGACCTTATTGCGGTTTTCGAAAAGCGGGAAAGAGAAGCCTACTACTACACCGTTCAGCGGATGCCCCGATTCGGTATTTCTACGGTAACCCAGTTCCAGTTTGGGCAGCCAGCCTTGCTTGCTTGCCGAAATCTGTTTCCGGGCGGCAGAACTTTCACCCTGCAAGGATTGCAGGGTGGGGTCTGAAGCCAGCAGTTCGTCGGCCAGCGGGTGGAAGTCGGCCGGCAACGGCACTGCCGGGTATTCTGTCAATCCGAGTGTTTGGGCGTCGGGTGTGGTACCGGGTCTGGGACGTCCCGGTGTGAGCGGCTGGTTTCCGTTGAGGACAAGCAGCTCTTTCAGTTTGTTGTTAAGTGCCGTCTGGTTCATGCGGGCTTCCGTGCGTACATTCAGCAACTCCAGATTAATCTTGTTGGTTTCCAGTGCATTGGCATCTCCCGTTTCCAAACGTCGGGTGTACATGGCCGATAGCTCCTCCGCATTCTTTAACCGTTCGTCGAGCAGGGCTTGCTGGCGTTGCAGCATGATGATGTCCAGGCATACTTCCTTCGCTTGCAGCAATATCTGCTGGCGGAAGGCGGTGGCTTGTGCATCCAGTGCATTTGTCTTGAGTCGGTTCATCTTCCCTCGGGTGGCGTAAAGCGTGGGGAAGTCGAAGCTTTGCGAGATGACCATTTCGCCGACTGTCTCGTCACTGTTCTTGGAGTCCCAAAGGTGGGCGTATGACAGTGTAGGGTCAGGGAGGTTGTTGTTTGTCTTGTTCTCCAGTTTTTGTGAGGAAATGAGGTGGGAGTTAGCCTGCAACTCCTTGTTGTTGGCCTCTATCTGCTGGAGCACGGCATCAATGCCGGACGTTTGTGCGCTCATCCCCGCAAAAGCGAGGATGGCGGCGCTGAATATGAAAAATCTTTTATTCATTGTCTGACGTTTTAGGTTGTTGGTTACGGTGCATCATTAGGTAAACAATCGGAATGATGAAACCGTTCAGGAACGTGGATGTTAAAAGGCCGCCCAAGATAACCTTTGCCATCGGGCTTTGTATCTCGTTGCCCGGCAGGTCGCCACTGAGAGCCAGCGGGATAAGTGCCAGTGCACTGGATAGGGCGGTCATCAGGATTGGATTCAGACGGTCGAGCGAACCGCGGATAACGCTGTCGTAGACGCCATAGCCTTCTTCCTGCTGCAAGTGGTTGTAATGGCTGATGAGCAGCATTCCGTTTCGGGTGGCGATACCGAACAGTGAGATGAAACCGATGATGGCGGGGATACTCACTTCTCCCGTTGTGATGAGCAGGGCGAATACACCGCCTATCAATGCCAGCGGCAGATTGATAAGGATGATGGCACTCTCTTTCACATTGCGGAATTCATGGTAGAGGAGCAGGAATATCACCACGATGGACATGAACGAAGTAAGTGCCAGCGTGCGGCTTGCTGCCTGCTCGCTTTCGAATTGTCCGCCGTATTCGATGTGGTATCCTTCCGGCAGTTTGATTTGTGCGTCTACCTGGGCTTGTATATCGTTGACTACACTTCGCAGGTCGCGGTCGGCCACGTTGGCGGAGATGACGATTTTACGCTTTACATTCTCGCGGCTGATGGTGTTCGGACCCATGGCCGAGCGGATTTCCGCTACATAGTTCAGTGGAATTTTCTGTCCGTCGCCCGTATCAATCATCAAGTTGCGTATTTTTTCCATTTCGTCGCGCAGGTTGTCTTTCACGCGTACGGTCAGGTCGAAGCTCTTTCCCTTTTCGTAAACTTGGGAAACGGCTTCACCGGCCAGGCAGACATTGACAAACTCCGAAAATTCGGGCAGTGAAATGCCGTATTTGGCAAGCATTTCCCGTTTGGGTGAAATGACAAGTTGCGGACGCTCAATCTGCTGTTCCACGTTCAGGTCGGCAATACCGGGAATCCCCTGGATGGCACTCTTGATTTCATTGCCCAGAGTGAACATGCGGTTCAGGTCGTCGCCGAACAGTTTGATGGCGATGTTCGCCTTTGTACCGGATAGCATGGCGTCTATACGGTGGCTGATAGGCTGGCCTATTTCCACGTTTGCCCCTACAATGGTACCCAGTTTTTCGCGGACTTCTGCCACGAGCTCGCTGCGCGAGCGGTCTTTCAACTCAAACGGTGCCTCGATCTCAGAGACGTTTACTCCCAGAGCGTGTTCGTCCAGCTCTGCACGTCCCGTTTTACGGGCCACGGTCTGTATTTCGGGGATGGAGAGCAGCAGCTCCTCGGCACGGTGCCCCATCTTGTCGCTTTCTTCCAGGGAGATGCCTGGAAGCGAGGAGATATTGATGGTGAACGAACCTTCATTGAAAGGCGGCAGGAACGAGCGGCCCAGGGTGAAGAAACAGCCGAGTGCC
Source organism: Bacteroides sp. AF34-31BH (assembly GCF_003602795.1). Lineage (NCBI taxonomy): Bacteria > Pseudomonadati > Bacteroidota > Bacteroidia > Bacteroidales > Bacteroidaceae > Bacteroides > Bacteroides sp. AF34-31BH. The sequence continues at coordinate 405,984 of NZ_QTLV01000001.1, read as the reverse complement.
ACTACAAATAGTCCGATAGTACCTCCCAGTACCCCTTTCTTATGCCCCAATACAAAAGTCAGTGCAGAACCATACCATTGCTTCATCTTGCGTGCTACGGCAGAGTCGCTGTTTTCGTTGTTTTGTTTCTTTATTTTCTCTTTTCCCAATAGATAGGAGCAAAGTACAGGCGTTACGGTCAGTGCCACAACGGTTGAAGCCGCCAATGCCACAATGAATGCAATGCCCAGTGGTACCAACATCCTACCTTCCATACCACTAAGGAAGAATAGTGGTACGAAGCTGACAATGATGATCAGCGTTGAATTGAGGATGGGCATACGCACTTCTTTCGAAGCATTGAACACCACTTCCAGAATAGGAAGTTGCTCGCCGGCAGGTTTCAGTCGGTTTTCGTGCAAACGCTTGTAGACATTCTCCACGTCCACGATGGCATCATCCACCAGCGAACCGATGGCGATAGCCATACCTCCCAGGCTCATGGTATTTATCGTAAAGCCCATATAGTGCAGGGCAAGGATGGAGGCAATCAGTGACAACGGCAGTGTCACCAGCGAGATGACTGTGGTACGTACGTTGGCAAGGAACAGGAAAAGCACGATGACAACGAAAATACCTCCCTCCAACAACGACTTCTGAACGTTTCCGATGGAACTTTCGATGAAACGGCTTTGACGGAAGATGTCTGTGGAAACCTTTACGTCCGCCGGTAGATTCTTCTGCAGGTCTTGCAGGGAAGCTTCCAGTTTGTCTGTAAGCTCCAGCGTGCTTGTGGCGGGTTGCTTGGTGACTGTCAGCAGTACGGCATGCTTACCGCGTTCCGAGGCGGTACCCAGTTTAGGAAGTTTGGCTCCGATTTGAACGTCGGCAATATCTTCCAGCAGGATAGGGGCGCCGGAGACTCCGTTGCTCCGCACCACGGCCTTGGCTATCTGGTCTACCTTGTCGGTAGAAAGTACGCCGCGTACGATATATTCATTGCCATATTCATAGAGCACTCCACCATTGGCATTCAGGTTCATTTCGCGGGTGATGTTCATCACTTCGCTCAATGTTACGCCGTAATGGCGCATCCGTTCCGGGTCCAGCTGCACTTGATATTCCTTGATGTCGCCACCCAGTACGGCTACTTGTGCCACACCGCCCGTAGAGAGCAGGCGGGGACGTATGGTCCAGTCGGCAATGGTACGCAAATCCAGCATAGAGGTCGAATCTGCTGTCAGACCTACAATCAGCATCTCGCCCAAAATGGACGATTGTGGGCCTAGTGTCGGCTTGCCTACGTTGGCCGGTAAGGATTCGTTGACGACTGCCAGTTTCTCACTGACAATCTGCCGGGCAAGATAGATATCTGTATCCCAGTCGAATTCTACCCAGACTACAGAAAAACCGTTCGTTGAGGAAGAGCGTACACGGCGCACACCCGTTGCACCGTTTACAGCCGTTTCTACGGGAAAAGTGACCAGCTGTTCCACTTCCTCTGCTGCCATACCATTTGCTTCGGTCATGATGACCACGGTCGGCGCATTGAGGTCAGGGAACACATCCACTTCCGTATGCATGGCGGTATAAGTACCGCCAATCAGCAACAGCACCGATGCTACCAGCACCAGGATGCGGTTCTGAAGAGAAAAACCAATTATTTTGTTTAACATCTTTTTATTTACTATTTACAATGTACAATTGGGCTGCGCAATGTCAGCCGCACTTGCTGTTTTATCTAATATTTCTTGTTTATCTGACTTTACACTCCCCATTCGTCACGTAACCCTTATACTGCATAGCGAAATGGTACTTTGTAAATTGTCAAATTGTACATGAGATTAGTGTTCATGGCTATGTGCCGGAATAGCATTCGTTGCCGATGCCAGCTTCACTTGATAGGCTCCTTGGGTTACGACGCGATCGCCTGCTTTTATGCCGGAAAGGATTTGTACACTTTCGCCATTGTCGGCACCCAGGGTGACAAGCTGTTTTTTGTAGCCCTCTTCATCCAGTTGCAGGTAGACAAAGAAGCTGCCTTGTTCCTCGGTCAGCGCACTGTGAGGAAGAGACAACACGTTCTCCATTGGTGAGGATAATAGGAATACTTCTACAAACGAGCCGGGAATAACGTCTCCCTTATTGTCGAATTCAAAAGTTACGGGTACATAATATCCGTTCTCACCCGAAGCCTTTCCATAAGAAAGCATGCGCCCGCCCAGTTCTTTCAATGTATATACCTTATTATTATAAGGAGTACAGAAGTTGGCAGAACCGATGCTGTTTAGGTAAGGATAGTACTTTTCGGATACATCCGCACGCAGGAAAAGCTTGCGGTTCTGGGTGACGCTTACCAACGGCTGGCCGACGCTGACGTAGTCCCCTTCTTTCACCAACAGATTCTTCACATAACCGCTGATGGGAGAAACAACAGCCTGGCCGCTTGCCGAATGGTTCTTTGCGACTGCCTCGTAACTGATACGGGCATTTTCGTAAATCTGTTCGGCTTGCGCGAATTCCTTTTCAGATACGATTTTGTTGCCTACAAGCGCTTTCATACGCTCGTATTCTTTTTTGGAAACCTCGTAGGCTATCCGGGCTTTCTGTACCGGGTCTCCGTCGGCCATGTTTTTGGATGACAATACCACCAAAGGAGTACCTTTGCTGACACTCATTCCTTCGATAACTTTTCCCTTGAAGGAAACCACGCCTGCTACTGTAGCTACGGCTACGCTCTCGTCTCCCTGGGCTGCCATCACCTGGCCGCTGGTCTTGATGACTTGATGGAAACTACCCGGTTCAACAGTGCTGACTGCTACGCCGGCAGCTTGCGCCTTTGCTGGTGGCAGGATGATTTCATCGCTTCCTCCGGCATGGTTTTCCTGCTCTTCGTGCTCATGGTTGTGTCCCTCATGTTCGTGGTCATGTCCCTCGTGGTCATGTCCGTCATGATTGTGCTCTTCTGTTTCGTGATTATGTCCTTCGTGGCTGTCTCCGGACTTGCTGTTACAGGAGCCTAAAAGGAATAATCCCAAGACTCCCATGAAAATAACTTTTTTCATGATGATATTTGTTCTTACTTTTTGATTTTGAATACAAAGTTAGGGCATAGGGCGTGCAACCAAATTGCATTGTTCCTTATGCCGGATAGAAATCTGTCCCGGTGATGTTCCGGTAACAGTTAAGCAAGAAGAGACGGAGGGGCACGAAGTCCCGTAGCACATATGATAAATGTACTATGAAGAGATTCCAAATAGATACACTCCTGCCTGCTTATATCAAACTCGGGTAGGATGAGTAACTTGGAAAAAGGTTCAATGAGTAGGGTGACTGTCCACAAGGCATCCGGATGTGAACACACATCATTGGAAGAGCTGGGCGTCTGTTGTACAAAGTGGGTTGTCATGCATCCCGTGTCGCAACAGCAGTGCTCGTTGCCCGGGCTATGACGGTGTCCGCAGCAATCGGCGGTGATATCATTCTTCATGCATATCATTCCGTCGGCATGATGATGGTGGGGAATGACGGGTATCACCAGCATTATCAAGCTGATGAAAAAAAGAATATAGGTTATGTACTGTTTCTTTTTCATTCCTCTATCTTTGGACGGATGCAAAGATAGAGGTTAAGGACTTAATTACCAAATAGAAAATGCTAAAAAGGTTTGAATAACATATTCAATCCCTCATTCATGCTGGGGTGGGTGAAAATGAAGTCCCGCAGGAAATGGTAACGCTGTCCCGTTTTCATGATTGATGCTACGGTATTGATTACTTCTGGTGCATCGGCACAAAGTAGGGTACAACCCAGAATCCGTCCGGTATGGATGTCTACAATAGCTTTGAGCATACCGTCTATGCTGTGTAGCGTACGGGCACGTGGAATCATGGCAGCAGGGATACGTGCCACATGTATGGAATAACCGTTCTTCATCGCTTCCTCTTCCGTCAGTCCTATATGTGCCAGCGGTGGGTCGGTGAAAATGGCAAAGGGGATTGGATACTGGTCTTTTGTACTCCTTTTTTTGTTTTCAAAGAGTTGATTACGGATGATACGGAAATCATCGATGGACAAGTTGTCGAACTGTTCGTCTCCTTTTACGTCCCCCAGGGCCCATACGTGTGGGGCTGTAGTCCGTAATTGGTTGTCGACAACGATGGCTCCCCGCTTGTCTGTTTGTATACCCGCTTTTTCCAGATTCAGCTCTGCAGTCATAGGCTTGCGGCCGATGGCTACCAGCAAGGCATCTCCTTTCAGGTAGTAGGGAGTGCCGTTTGCACTGTCCGTATAGGTCAGAGTTATTCCTTCGGCTGTGTCGTACACGGATTGGACACGGGCGTTCAACCGGACATTGATACGCTTTCGGTTCAATGCTTCCAGCATGGAGGCGGCAATGTCGCGGTCCACTTTAGGCAGAAAGCGGTTTCCCGCTTCCAGCAGTGTGACATGGCTTCCAAAGCCTGCATACATAGTGGCAAACTCCAATCCGACAGCACCGCCGCCGATGACGAGCAGGTGTGCGGGCAGTTTGTTCGATTGCAGCAAGGTCTCACTGGTATATACGTACTTGCTCTCCTTGAGTCCGTCGATGGCAGGCAGGATAGGGGTGGACCCGGTGTTGATGAATATCTCTTTTCCCTCAAGAATCGTTTCGTCCTTGCCGGAGACTATACGGATTGTATTTTCGGACAAGAAAGAAGCAGTTCCGTCATAGAGGGTTATATTAGGCTTGTTTTTTACATTTTCATAATTTTTCTCACGCAGGAAGGATACAAGCTTGTCTTTCCGCGCCACGGCAAGTGCATACAGTTTGGACTGGTTCTTATAATCGTCATAGTATCTTTTTTCCGCATATTCCGATTCGTGAATCAGAGCTTTGGTAGGGATACATCCTACGTTTACACATGTTCCTCCGTACATCTGAGGGGAACGTTCCACGATGGCTACTTTCCAATTCCGTTCGGCCAGTTCGGCGGCCAATAACTTGCCGCCCTTGCCGAATCCTATTATGATGGCATCATATTGTTTCATTTTAATATCTCTTAGTTAAGTGTTTAGTAAAATGAAAACAATATGTATCGGCCATTTGTTCGGACGCCGGGTTTAGCAGATGCTTATCGTTCCAGTTCGCGGAGGGAGTCCATTTTCTTCTTTTCAAGGAATTCGTAGATGCCGCTCAAGTGCTCTTTCACTTGTTTGTTGCCGAATTCATATACCTTGCTTACCAGTCCGTCCAGGAAGTCACGGTCGTGGCTGACGAGGATAAGGGTACCGTCAAAATCCAGTAACGCTTGCTTCAGGATATCTTTGGTTTTCATGTCCAGATGGTTGGTCGGTTCGTCCAGTATCAGCAGATTCACCGGTTCGAGCAAAAGCTTTATCATGGCGAGGCGCGTGCGCTCTCCACCGGAAAGCACCTTGACCTTCTTCATGGACTCTTCGGGGCCACCGAACATGAAGGCACCCAGCAGGTCGCGTATCTTGTTGCGGATTTCCCCTTTTGCCACATCGTCGATGGTCTGGAATACGGTCAGGTTCTCATCCAACAATGAGGCCTGGTTTTGTGCGAAATATCCAATCTGCACGTTGTGTCCTATCGTGAGGGTGCCTTCATGTTCTATTTCCTTCATGATGCACTTCACTAACGTTGACTTTCCTTCACCGTTCTTACCAACGAAAGCAACCTTGTCTCCCCGTTCTATGGTGAGGTTGGCATTCTTGAAGACCACATGGTCACCGTAACTTTTCCCTACTCCCTCCATGATGACGGGATAATTGCCTGAGCGGGGAGAAGGAGGGAATTTGAGGCGTAACGCTGAAGTGTCTTCTTCATCCACTTCCAGCAGTTCCAGCTTCTCCAGCATTTTTACGCGGCTTTGCACTTGCAGGGTTTTGGAGTAGGTGCCTTTGAACCGTTCGATGAATTCCTTGGTTTCGGCAATGAACTTCTGCTGGTCGTCGTAGGCTTTCTGTTGCTGTTCGCGGCGTTCCTTGCGGAGTTCCAGGTATTTGGAGTAGTTTACTTTGTAATCGTATATCCGTCCCATGGTCACTTCAATGGTACGGGTGGTGATGTTGTCTACGAATTTACGGTCGTGGCTGATGACGATGACAGCCTTTCCATTGCTGATAAGGAAATCTTCCAGCCATTGTATGGATTCTATGTCCAGATGGTTGGTAGGCTCGTCTAGCAACAGCACGTCAGGCTTTTGCAGCAACAGCTTGGCAAGCTCGATGCGCATGCGCCATCCGCCGCTGAAGTCACTGGTCTGGCGGTTGAAGTCTTCGCGTACAAAGCCCAGTCCGAGCAGTGCTTTTTCCACATCCTCCTCGTAATTGGTGGAGTCGATGGCATAGAACTTTTCGCTTAAGGCGGAGACATTCTCGATAAGTTCCATGTAGCTGTCGCTTTCGTAGTCGGTACGCGTTTCCAGTTCCTTGTTGAGGCGCTCTATTTCAGCTTCCATTTCATGCAGGTGGGCAAAGGCTTGCGCCGCTTCCTGGAATACGGTACGTCCGTCTTCCGTCATAAGGTGCTGTGGAAGGTAAGCTATGACACTGTCCTTGGGGGCTGAGATTTTTCCACGGGTAGGTTGTCTTACACCTGCCAGGATTTTCAACAATGTACTTTTCCCCGCTCCATTTTTACCCATCAGGGCGATACGGTCTTTTTCGTTGATAACGAAAGATATGTCACTGAATAAAGTAGTTCCGCCGAATTCTACGGCCAGTCCGTCTATAGAAATCATTATATATTTTTTTAATGAGCTGCAAAGATAGTGCAAATCTATTATTTTTTATATCTTTGCCCCTATATAAACAAAACGCATAGGTCATGGAAATAGAAAAAGTGTCAGGAGATTACCGTCCGCTTATTCTGGTTGCGGAAGATGATGATAGTAACTTTAAACTGATAAAGGCTATTATCGGCAAGAAATGCGAGATACTATGGGCAAAGAATGGTGAGGATATTGTAAATTTGTTCGAAGAGAATCGCGACAAGGCGGAAGCTATTCTGATGGATATAAAAATGCCTATTATGAACGGGCTGGATGCTACGGTGATTATTCGCAAGAAGGATAAGGAACTTCCCATCATCATGCAGACCGCTTACGCCTTTACTGCCGACCGCGAAAAAGCCTTGGAGTGCGGAGCCTCGGAAGTGTTGGTAAAACCCATCACTCTGTCTGCTTTGCGTACATGTCTGAGCCGTTATTTACCTAAATTAGTTTGGTAAGGCTTTACTGATAATAAAAAGGGAACCGGATGACTAAGTAATGAATATATCATCCGGTTTCCTTCTTTTTATTCTTGTGCATTGTCTTTTCTCTCTTCCATCTTCTTTTTTACAAATTCGATTTTGAGATTGGCTTCTTCCATATTCTTCTTTATTTCCGTCATGGATGACAGCAGTTGTGCCAGTTCGTAGACGCTGGCAAGGGCCTGGCGGTCGGCGGCAGTCATGGTGATGGAATAGGGACGTTCCCCTTGATAGTTGACTTTGATATTCTTGTCCTTGTTCAGATAAAGGAACCCCATGACGTTTCCGTCTTCTCCCAGTTTGAAGTCTGCCTTTTCAATCTTTTCACCGAGGTCAGTGGTTTCGTAGCTGTCTTTGGCGGCGGGTGTTTCGGCAAAGCTACCATCGGGAGCAGTGACTTTGACGGCCACATGGTGGATATTATGGGCTCCGCAATAAATGGAAGTCATGCTCATGACTCCGTTTTCGTCTACCTGGAAGCGAAGGAAAGAGCGATGCAGATTTTTTTCTATCACTTGGGAAGGATGAAGGTAATTGCCGATATTCTGGTATTCGGCATCTTTTTCAAAAGTGTATTTCCCTTTGATTGCATCGAAATCCTTTTGCTTGGCTTGAAGCATACTGTCCAGATAGACCAGGCTCTTTTCCTGCTCTTTCAGTTCCACTTCCTGCATCAGGCCGATGCCTGCACGGCGAGTTTCAAACGCTTTGGGATAGAGCATCTTGATGCTGTCAATCAGAATCTTCGCTTCATTGTAGTTGCCGAGTTCAAACGCTTCGCGGGCAGCTTGTAGTTTTTCACCAGCCTTCTTCTCCACATCTTCGCAAGAGAAGAGTGTACAGCATAGGCATGCAAGGAGTATTACTTTTTTCATATTTGTTGTTCTTGGAGTTAGAGTCCACAAAAATAGAAATAATATCTTTATCTTTGCAGCATTTTAATGTGCAAATGTGCTAATAGACCATTAACACATTTGCGTATTCATTACATTAGCGCATTATTTATGATAGATTTGACGGCAGAAGAACTGAAGCAATATTTTAGTGATGATATATTCAAGCGGATATCCGAAACGGCTGATGAATTGGGATTGGAATGTTACGTAGTCGGTGGATATGTACGTGATATTTTCCTGCAACGTCCTTCCAAGGATATTGATGTGGTGGTGGTAGGCAGTGGCATTGCCATGGCCGAGGCGCTGGGTAAGCGTCTGGGGCGTGGGGCGCATGTTTCCGTCTTCAAGAATTTCGGTACGGCACAATTGAAGTACTATGGTACGGAAGTTGAGTTTGTGGGTGCAAGAAAAGAATCGTATACACACGATTCCCGCAAGCCTATTGTAGAGGACGGTACATTGGAGGATGACCAGAACCGCCGTGATTTTACCATCAATGCACTGGCTGTTTGCCTGAACCGGGTGCGTTATGGCGAGTTGGTCGACCCCTTTGGCGGTATTGGAGACTTGAAGGAAAAGACCATCCGGACTCCCCTCGACCCTGATATAACTTTCAGTGATGACCCTTTGCGCATGATGCGCTGTGTCCGTTTTGCCACCCAGCTGGGGTTCTATATTGACGATGAGACATTCGATTCTCTGGAGCGTAATCGCGAACGCATCTCCATCATCTCCAAAGAACGCATTGCAGACGAACTGAACAAAATCATCTTGTCACCTATTCCGTCTAAGGGATTCATTGAGCTGGACCGCTGTGGTCTGCTGGAACTGATATTCCCGGAACTTGTTAGGCTGCAAGGCGTGGAGACGCGCAATGGACGCGCCCATAAGGACAATTTCTACCATACGCTCGAAGTACTCGACAACATCAGCAAGAAGACCGACAACCTTTGGCTACGCTGGGCAGCTCTTCTGCATGATATAGCCAAGCCTGCCACCAAGCGTTGGGAACCCCGTGCGGGCTGGACGTTCCATAACCATAATTTCATTGGCGAGAAGATGATACCCGATATTTTCCGCAAGATGAAGCTCCCTATGAATGAGAAGATGAAATATGTGCAGAAAATGGTGAGCCTGCACATGCGTCCCATTGTGATAGCGGATGATGTAGTGACCGACTCGGCAGTGCGTCGTCTCTTGTTTGAGGCAGGTGATGATATAGACGACCTGATGACACTGTGCGAAGCCGACATTACTTCCAAGAATATGGAGCGTAAGAAACGCTTCCTTAATAATTTTCAGTTGGTACGCCAGAAGCTGAAGGATTTGGAGGAACGCGACCGTATCCGTAATTTCCAGCCTCCGGTCAGTGGTGAAGAAATCATGAAGACTTTCGGCCTTTCTCCTTGCCAGCAGGTAGGTGCCTTGAAGAGTGCCATTAAGGATGCCATTTTGGACGGCATCATTCCCAATGAATACGAAGCCGCCCGTGCATTTATGTTGCAACGGGCGGAGAAGATGGGGCTTAAGGAGTTATGAGTTATAAGTTGCATGTTATGTACCATGCGTTATAACTCATAACTCTTCTTTTTCTACTTGGAACTTGCGGCTTACTTTCATCAGGTTGATGGTGTAGGTCACTACGTTCTGGGCTTCTTGTATCATAGTCAGGTATACCATGCTGACTTTGATGCTGCCGCTCTGGCTTTGGATGCGTTGCAGCTCTTCGCGTTTCAGGTGAGACAACTGTCCGTTGAGGTCGTTGGCTTTGCGAATCTCTGTTTCCAGTTCATCATAATTGTTCGTTTCCAGCTTGTGGCGGCATACTTGTAACAGATAGCAGATGTCTTCGGCTACGTCTGTAAATTCTCCTTTCTGAATGGCATCCAGCGGATTGAAGTTATTGTCTATGTGCTCTAAGCAAGGTTCGCAAAGACGGCCTACGCTGTACACCAGTTCGCTGGCAAAGTCGTTGCCTTGATAGTAATAGAGTCCTTTTTCCAGTACGGTATTGTTGTCGAGACGGCACATGGCAAGTGTTCCGGTACGCTTCATCTGCTTGATGAGTTGTTTTTCGAATTTTACTGAGCCCATGGCACGACGCAGTCCGCGTAGATTCTCGTGTAGGAAGGAAGTGACGGTACGTTCAAAATTCTCTTCTGTGAATTCCATAATCTTCACCAGTTCTTCACGGGTATGCTTGCGGAGCAATTCGATGACTTCATTGTTGTCCGTACTCTTCATCAACTGTTTCAGGGTCTCGTTGCCTTTTTCTTTCTCCTTGCGCTTTTTGTACATCACTTGGCTACGAATCAGCATGAAGACTGCCAGACCAATCAGTGCCAGGATGGCAACCGTACCGCCGAAATGGATAATCAGTGCTACGAAGAAACAGATGGTGAACGCTGCTCCGGCAGTGATGAACCAACCGCCGATAACGCTGAGCACACCCGTAATGCGGAATACCGCCGAATCACGTCCCCAGGCACGGTCGGCAAGCGATGTACCCATGGCTACCATAAAGGTGACGTAAGTGGTGGAAAGGGGAAGTTTCAAGGAAGTTCCCAAGGCGATGAGCAGACCAGCCAATACGAGATTGACGGAGGCGCGAACCAAGTCAAAAGCGGCGCCGTCGGCTATGATGGCTTCATCCTTCTGGAAGCGTGTGTTCATCCACCGCTTGCTGCTTTCAGGCATCGTTTTGGATATTCCGTTAGCCAGAGTCATGCTGAAGCGTACCAGCGTACGGGCTATCGGGGTACTTCCGAAGTTCTCTTCACCGTCATCCTGGCGGGCAAGGTCCACGGAAGTCTTGATAACGTTGTGGGCTTTCTTGGATGTGCAGAGTGCATAAACCATAATGGCGCCTGCACCGATAAGGAAATACCACGGGGTTTTGGCTGCACCGAGGAGTGAGGACATCAGGAATCCGTCGGGGCCGGCGGCCGTACCATTGGCTGTATAGTCAATAAATGAGGAATATCCTGCGAGGGGGACACCGATAAAGTTCACCAAGTCATTGCCGGCAAAGGCAAGAGCGAGGGCGAAAGTACCCATCAGAACCACTACTTTGAAGACATTTATCTTGCACCAATGCAGTATCTGCATCAGTATGGTGAAGAATACAAAGAAACCGGTTATTAGCAATGCGGTATTGTCGTGTATCCATTGCTTATTTTCAGGAGTCATGAATGAACTGTCTTTCAGCCCCTTTATCAGCATGAAGTAGATGATGCTGGTGGCAGCTATACCACCGAACAGCGCGATGCTGTATTTCATGTTCTTCTTGTAGTTGAAGGTGAACACGATACGTGCCAGCCACTGTACCAGCATACCGAAGAAGAAGGCAATGGCTACGGATACAAAAATGGCCATGATGACAGACAGCGCCTTGTCTGTATTGATGAGGTCGCCCAGTCCCAATGTATCGCTGTTATAGACCTTGATGAGCGCCAGTGCGAACGTACCTCCCAGCAGCTCGAACACCATGGATACAGTGGTGGAGGTAGGCATTCCCATAGTGTTGAAGACATCTAATAGCACGACGTCCGTCAACATGACGGCAAGCAGAATGCACATGATTTCGGCAAAGTAGAAGTGCTCCGGTTGATAGATGCCGTGTCGTGCAATGTCCATCATGCCATTGCTGAGTGCCGCACCGATGAAGACGCCAATGCCTGCAATGAACAGTATGGTTTTGAAAGATGCTGCCTTTGCTCCGACAGCCGACTGAAGAAAATTGACCGCATCATTACTGACACCTACCACGAGGTCGAAAATCGCGAGTACGAACAGAAAGATGACGATACCCAGATAAATTGTTTCCATAGACATGTATTTTATTTCCGGCTGCAAAGGAAAGAGTTTGGTGTTGCAGGGAAATGTCATACATGTTACAGAAATGTTACAAAGCGATTGACGATTGATAATTGACGATTGATAATTATCGTTAATCCTTAATCCCTTGTTTCAAGTATTCGTAAAAGCTATATTGCGACCGTACCTTCTCCTTTTGCGGTCGCGACGACTTCCAGCGGTTTCGCAACCGGTCGTCCACAAAGCAGGCTTTCCGTTTGTCCGACAGTTGTATGGATAGCATATCGATGAGCTCTTGCTTCAAGTCCGGGTCCAGAATGGGGGTGACGGCTTCGATACGGCGGTACAAGTTACGCCGCATCCAGTCCGGCGAGCCGAGGAAGAGCTTGGGTGCGCCGCCGTTGCCGAAGTACCACACACGGGCATGTTCCAGAAAGGTATCCACGATGCGTGTCACGCGGATGTTGTGGCTGTACTCCTGCCCGGGGATGAGGCAGCAGATGCCGCGGACAATGAGGTCTATCTCTACACCGGCTTGCGAGGCTTCGTAGAGGCGGTCTATCATGGCAGGGTCTTGCAGGGCATTCATTTTTAGGATAATCCGTCCTTGCTTGCCTTGCCGGGTCAGTTCTATTTCGTGATTGATGAGGCGGTTCAGTTCAGGAATCAGGTTGAAGCGGGCCACAAGCAGGCGGTGGAACACTGGATTTTCCTTTCCCTGCAGAGTACGGAACAAGTTGTGCAGGTCGTTTACAATCACCGGGTTGCAGGTGAATAGTCCGCTGTCCGCATAGAGGGTGGCGGTCTTTTCGTTGAAGTTGCCGGTGCTGATGTAGGCGTAGCTTGTCAGTTTGCGCCCTTCCTTGTCGCGGCGTAGCACGAGGGCTACTTTGGCATGTACCTTTAGTCCTGGTATGCTGAAAATGATGTTGATGCCGGCGGCTTTCATCATCTCGGCGGTGGCGAGGTTGTTTTCTTCGTCGAAGCGGGCTTTCAGTTCCACAAAGACGGTGACTTTCTTTCCGTTCTGTGCGGCGGCTATTAGGGTGTTGATGACGGTGGAGTTCTCTGCCACGCGATACTGAGTCACCATGATTTCACGCACGGTGGGTTCGTGGACGGCTTCATATAGGAAATGGATGAAGTGGTCGAAGGAGTGGTAGGGATAATGCAGCAGCAGGTCCTTCTTCTCCACATAGCGGAAGATGGATTCGCGTTCGTCCAGGCAGGTCAGCTTCATGGGCTGGGGTTTCTTGATGGGACGTACGCTTTGGTTGGGATTGGGCAGATGCCGCAAATCCTCCATGTTGAGGTGCTTGTCTCCCGGCACCAGCTCCCGGCGGTCTATGCGGTAGGCATCTACCAGAAAGTCGAGGAAGTCCTGGGGCATGGCGCGGTCGTATACAAAACGGCACACGGCGCCTATCTTGCGTTTCTTTACCTTCTTCTTCACCTGCTCGATGATTTCGGAGGTATTGGCGGCATCGTCTATCAGAATATCCGCATCGCGTGAAATCTTGATGCAATAACTGCTGTCCACTTCATAACCGGGGAAGATGGTATCCAGATTGGCCTTGATGATGTCTTCAATGAACATCAGATAATAGTCTTTCCCCACCTTAGGCAGCTGGATGAAGCGCGGCACTTTGCTGTACGGCAGTTTCATCACGAAATATTGGATGCGGTTTGGAGAACCGACGGGAGCTCCTTTCAGATGAAGCCGTACGGCCAGATAGAGACGGTTGTCGCGCAGGAATGAAATCACCTTGTCCTTGCTTACGGGTACCGGGGCCAGATAGGGGAATATCTCTTCGCGGAAGAAGTTGCGCACGAAGTCGTTATGAAACGGTTCCACGTTGCGGCTCTGATAGAATATGATGTGGTGTTTCCGTAGGGCGGGCAGTATCTTCTGTTCGTAGATGCGGATACGGTCTTCCAGTTGGCGGTTGACTTCTTGGTTGATTTCATCTACCAGTTCGGCGGCAGACTGCATAGTCTCTTCATCGCTTTGCGAGGCTCCGGTGGCTATGGCTTTATGGTCGGCCACGCGTATCTTGTAGAATTCTTCCAGATTGGAGGAGTATATGGAAATGAAGTTGATGCGTTCGTATAGCGGCAGTGTATCGTCTTCGGCTTCCAGCAGCACGCGGTAGTTGAAAGACAGCCAGCTGATATCACGTTTGAAATATCTGTTTTCCATAGTTTAATGTGCTAAAGTGATTAATGTGCCAATGTGCTAATGAAGAGAAGTTCGCGGATGGTGCGCAGCCAATTAGCATATTGGCACATTATCACATTAGCATATTGATTTCTTTCCCAAATATAATTACCTTTGTCTTAATAAACAAAGGAAAGATGACAAAAGTTGGTTTATTATCGGATACGCATGGCTACTGGGATGAAAAGTACCTGCAATATTTTGAAGACTGTGACGAGATATGGCACGCCGGCGATATCGGTTCGCTGGAAGTGGCACAGAAGCTGGCGGCTTTCCGTCCCTTCCGTGCCGTGTATGGCAATATTGACGGGCAGGAGATACGGCAGCTCTATCCGCAGATTCTCCGTTTTACGGTGGATGGGGCAGAGGTGCTGATGAAACATATCGGCGGTTATCCCGGCAACTACGACCCTTCCATCAAGGGCAGCATTCTGGTGCGTCCCCCAAAGCTGTTCATCAGCGGGCACTCGCATATACTGAAGGTGAAGTATGACAAGACGTTGGATGTACTCCACATCAATCCGGGCGCTGCGGGCATTCAAGGTTTCCATAAGGTGCGTACGATGGTACGCTTTGCGGTTGATGGGGGAACGTTTAAAGATTTGGAGGTGATAGAACTTGCTGACCGATGATGTAGTTTGTTTATTTTCAATGGATTGTATTTACCGATTGCTTGCGCTATAGTGTAAAAGCCGTTACATGCTAATGTAAAGGTTGTTACGCTATTGGGTAAAGGCCGTTACACTATTTGGTAAAGGTCGTTACACGCTGAGGTAAAGACCGTTTCATCAAGGGGTGACGGCCGTTACGCACTGAAGTAAGCAAAACAATGTACCGGAGTAAGCAAAGCAATGAAGTAAAAAGATGAAACCAAGCCTTCACTTAATCGAATTTTTCCATTATCTTTGTGCCCGAATAGCAAGTAGAGCCGTGGGGCATCGTCCTCCTTCTTATTTTATTCTCCATTTTGAAGTATCACCGAAAAAGAACTGAAATATGAAAGGAATTATTCTTGCAGGTGGCAGTGCCACTCGTCTCTATCCGTTGTCCAAGGCTATCTCCAAGCAGATAATGCCCGTCTACGACAAGCCGATGATATACTACCCGCTCTCTACACTGATGTTGGCGGGAATTCGCGAAGTGCTTATTATCTCTACTCCACGTGACTTACCCATGTTCCGCGAACTGCTGGGAACCGGCGAAGAACTCGGCATGTCCTTTTCCTATAAGATACAAGAGAATCCCAACGGATTGGCACAAGCCTTTGTGCTGGGTGCAGAGTTCTTGGACGGCGGACCGGGCTGCCTCATCCTGGGCGACAACATGTTCTACGGTCAAGGCTTCTCCGCCATGCTGAAGCGTGCCGCTTCCATAGACAAGGGTGCCTGCATCTTCGGTTATTACGTCAAGGACCCCCGTGCCTACGGTGTAGTGGAGTTTGATGCCAACGGCAAAGCCGTCTCGCTGGAAGAAAAGCCTGCCAACCCTAAAAGCAACTATGCCGTCCCCGGTCTGTACTTCTACGACTCCACCGTGACAGAGAAAGCCGCCTCCTTGAAGCCCTCTGCCCGCGGCGAATACGAAATAACCGACCTCAACCGTCTCTATCTGAATGAAGGTACGCTGAAAGTGGAACTTTTCGGTCGCGGTTTTGCCTGGCTCGACACCGGCAACTGCGACAGCCTGCTGGAAGCTAGTAACTTTGTCGCTACCATCCAGAACCGCCAAGGCTTCCGCGTGAGCTGTATCGAAGAGATTGCCTGGCGCAAGGGCTGGATAGATGTAGACCAGCTGTATCGCCTGGGCGAACAACTCGGCAAGACCGAATATGGTAAATACTTGATGGAACTGGCTGAATCGAAGCGATGACCTTCTCGTTCCCCTAAGAGGGAAGGAGAATTGTTTTGTTGTAAAGGTTCGCTGACTTTAATTTTTTAATTTATAATTTTTAATTCTCATGAAGACTTATCTCGTAACCGGTGCTGCCGGCTTTATCGGCGCCAACTATATTAAATACATCCTGGCAAAACATAATGATATTAAAGTGGTGATACTGGATGCCTTGACCTACGCAGGCAACCTGGGTACCATTGCCAACGACATTGACGACGAACGTTGCTTCTTTGTAAAAGGTGACATCTGCGACCGCGTGCTTGCCGACGAACTGTTTGCCAGGTATAAATTCGATTACGTGGTGAACTTTGCCGCCGAGAGTCACGTGGACCGTAGCATAGAGAATCCTCAGCTTTTCCTGATGACCAACATCCTGGGTACACAGAACCTGCTCGACGCCGCCCGCCGTGCCTGGGTCACGGGTAAGGACGAGTCCGGTTATCCCACTTGGCGCAAAGGCGTTCGTTACCATCAAGTGTCTACCGACGAAGTTTACGGCTCACTTGGTGCCGAAGGCTACTTCACAGAGCAAACCCCGCTCTGCCCGCACAGCCCTTACAGCGCCAGCAAGACGAGTGCCGATATGGTAGTGATGGCCTATCACGATACCTATAAGATGCCCGTCACTATCACCCGCTGTTCCAACAACTACGGTCCTTATCACTTCCCCGAAAAGCTGATTCCGCTTATCATCAAGAATATTCTCGAAGGCAAGAACCTCCCCGTCTATGGCGACGGCAGTAACGTGCGTGACTGGCTCTACGTGGAAGACCACTGCAAAGCTATCGACCTGGTTGTCCGCGAGGGTGTGGAAGGCGAAGTCTACAACGTAGGCGGTCACAACGAAAAGACCAATCTTGAAATCGTGAAGCTGACTATTGCCACCGTCCGCCGCTTGATGGAGGAAGAACCCCGTTACCGTGCAGTGCTGAAGAAACAAGTAAAAGCCGCCGACGGCACGATTGACATCAGCTGGATAAACGAAGACCTTATCACCTTCGTCAAAGACCGCCTAGGTCACGACCAGCGTTATGCCATCGACCCCACAAAGATTACCAATGCCCTGGGCTGGTATCCGGAGACGAAGTTCGAGGTCGGCATCGTCAAGACCATTGAATGGTACCTGAACAACCAGCCGTGGGTGGAAGAAGTGACCAGCGGTGATTATCAGAAGTATTACGAACAGATGTATGGAGGTAGAGGTTAAGGTTTAGGGATTAAGGATTAGGGATTAAGGATTAGGGTTGCAGCTAACTGCTAATCCTTAACCCCTGACCCCTCAATTCAGCGCCACCGCTAACAGTAATCCTAAGAACAGCATATTGCGCGACGTCTCGCCCAGTATGCTGTTCAGCTTTTTACCGCTACCTATCTGTATCATTTTGCGCCACGTCAGTGCGTGCATATAGAGATAGACGCAGGGAGCCCAGATAAATTCCAGCGGAGTCAGCTTGCCCGTGTAGACAAACCAGAAGCAGAGCAGCACGGCGGCGATGCCCAGTGCCAGATACATATTCTCACCGAACTTCTTGCCGTAGCGTACCACCAGCGTACACTTGCCGCTCACGGCATCCTGCTCGCGGTCGCGATAGTTGTTCACCATCAGCAAGGTGTCTATGGCGAGGCCACTGACGAGCGACAGCACCACCACATCCATATTCAGCGTATAGGCCTGCACGTAGTAGGTGCCGCATACGGGCACGAAGCCGAAGAACACCAGCACCAGTACGTCGCCCCAGCCCCGATAGGAGAGCAGCGTGGTATAGAGGAAAGCAAACAGTATGCACACCACGCCCAGCACCACCAGTTCCCAGCCTCCGTGGGGCAGCTGCCCCCAGACGGTGAACAGCACTGCCAGCCCTGCCAGGCACGACAGTGTCAGTGCGATGCCGATGCCGGTTTTCATGGCTGCCGGCGTAATCCAACCTTCGGCGCAGGCGCGCTGCGGCCCCAGCCGGTCTTCCCGACGGTCGGTCCCTTTCTGGAAGTCGAAGAGGTCGTTGATAAAGTTGGCGGCAATCTGCATGCCGCAGGCAAAGAGGGCGCACAGCAGGGCGGGTGCGGTCTTGAACTGTCCGTCGCTGAAGGCAAGGGCACTGCCCAGCAATACCGGGATGATGGCTCCCGTCAACGTCTTGGGGCGGGCGGCGAGAAACCATGCGTAGGGTGAATTCTGTTTAATCTCGTTCATCGTAGTTCCAATTTAGTTCGGCATCTGCCAGCAAAAATACTGAAAATCCCTATATTTGTACCCACTTATGATGAAGAAGTTAGTCTACATATCCATTCTTTCTCTGCTGCTCTTGTCTTCCTGCCGTTCCAAGCGGATGATTACCGTGTCGTTGCCGCAGCCAGTCATGCAGGCAGACAGCACGCAGCTTGGCGATACTATCGGGTTGCCTGCCCGCCTTTCGCCGATGTTCACCTTTGACCAGTCTGATTTGCGTAATGTCCGCCGCCAGCCGGCGAAGGGCGAGGTAAAGAAACAGCAGATAAAGAAAACGGCACCGGTACAAAAGGTAATTGTGCAGCGAGGTACAAGAATCACATCGAAAACCACCCACGTAGGCTCGGCCTATAAGGGCGTCAGCCGCATTAAGACGTACGACTTCACGCATCGCGACGTGCCTGCCGCCTTCGAGGGCTTCCGCATCGCCTTTGTCTCCGACCTGCACTACAAAAGCCTGCTGAAGGAGGAGGGATTGAAGGACCTGGTCCGCCTGCTCATAGACCAGAAGGCCGACGTGCTGCTGATTGGCGGTGACTTTCACGAAGGCTGCCAGTACGTGCCGCCCGTCATGGCTGCCCTGGCGCAAGTGAAGACGCCGTTGGGCACCTATGCCGTGCTTGGCAACAATGACTACGAGGCTTGCTATGACGACATCGTGCGCGAAATGAGGCATTATGGCATGCATCTGCTGGAGCATAAGGTGGACACCCTGCGGCGTGGCGGTGAGCGGATTCTTGTGGCGGGCGTGCGCAATCCTTTCGACTTGGGCAAGAACGGCACATCGCCCACACTCGGCCTTTCGCCCGACGATTTCGTAATCCTGCTGACGCATACGCCGGACTATGCCGAGGACGTCCCGGTGACAAACTCCGATCTCATCCTGGCCGGACACACGCATGGCGGGCAGGTGACGCTGTTCGGGCTTTATGCACCGATAGTCCCCTCGCACTACGGGCAGCGGTTCCTCTCCGGGCTGAAGTACAACTCAAAGAACATCCCGATGATTGTCACCAACGGCATCGGCACTTCGCAGAAGGCCATCCGCATGTTTGCTCCCGCAGAGGTGGTGATGATTGTGCTGCACCGGCTGACGGACTGATTTATTCTTCGGGCATCAGCACCACTCCCAGTTTCTTCTTGCCATCCATCTTTACCACCATTGGCTGGTGGAAATGTACATGCCGCAGGTACTTCGTCTCGTGTACGGCAGGCTGTGTATTCAGGAATTCCTGGTTGTATACGCCGTCATTCATAAAGGCGTTGATGGTAAAGTATCCCACTCCAAAGGAGGTCAGGTTCTGGAAGAAGTGGGTTCCCTGGCTGGGGTCTACCCGGTAGTTGGTCAGTCCGGCTTCCACTATCACGCGGGCAGCGCTGATGTGCGGCCACTTCACGGGGATGCCGAGCCAGGTGTCACTGCTACCCCAGCGTCCGGGACCTACAAGGACATAGTTGCGGCCTTCGTCCAGGAACTGCTGGTTCAGCTTCTCTATCTCCCAGGCAATCTCCTGGTTGTGGGAGGCACTATAGTCGTCTGCCTTCACATAGATAATGTCATGTATCTCGTTCATGATGCCATGTCCCAATGAGTTGTTGGAACGGAGCAGTACCTGGTCGTCCGGAATGGCGGTAAGGTCTTCATCCAGCATCTCCTTGGTGTCGACTATCGGGCGGATTTGCAGCAGGTAGAAGGTGCCGGTTTTGTCCTTCTCGCGGCTCATGGTGGCGGCAAACTCTATCTCTACGGGACGGCGCATCTCCTGCTCTCCGTATTTCAAAGCCAGTTGCAGGATGCGTGGCAGGGGGAATACGTCGTGTTGCAGGATGTTGGCAAAGGTGATGACTTTGCGTCCGCCGGGATAAAGCCCGTCGCGGATAATCTGGTCGTAAGGGTCGTAGGTGGAGGCTATGTAGTTCAGTGCTCCGTCCTTTTCCGCTTCTTTGACGTGCAGTTTCAGCAGGTTGAAGCCGTCGTCGATGGAGAAGTCGTGACCGGCATTGCGCAGGTCGAGGGCATAGAAGCGGGTCTGAGTCTCTTTGAGGGCAATCTCCATTTCGCTGGTTTGCAGCACCTGGTTGGGGTGATAGGGCGAGAAGCGGAGCGTCATGCCACCGTCCACGATGTATTTACCTAAACCGAGCGCCAGATTGACGATACCTTCTTCTGCCTTCTCGTCGCCGATGGGGTAGTAGTTGAGCGAACGTGCCACACCGGACATGCTGGGGTAGTAGCGGTCACCATACTGGTTGCCCACTACCTCTTGCAGGATGACAGCCATCTTTTCCTGGTCGATAACGTTGCTCGTTGCCTGCATGTATGCCTTCGAGTCGCGGAAGTAGACCGAAGCATATACTCCCTTGATGGCATCGCTCAGCATGCGCAGCATCTCGTACTTGTCGTCCAGATAGGGAATCATGTAGGTGTTGTAGATGCCGGCGAAGGGTTGGTAGTGCGAGTCTTCCAACAACGAGGACGAACGGATGGCAAGCGGCGACTTCACCACGTCGAAGAAGGTGAAGAAGTCCTCCACCAGGCGGTCGGGCAGCTTTGCTTTGAGGAAGTAGCGCAGGATGACGTCATCGTCGGCATCGGACAAGGCTATCTGATACAGATTGTTGGTATCCATAAACTCGTCGAACACATCGGTACAGAGCACGATGGTCTTGGGGATGGCGACACGGGCATTCTCAAACTCTTCGAACTCGGGGTGATGCTTCACCAGGTTGTCGATGAAAGCCAGTCCGCGCCCCTTGCCTCCCAGCGAACCGTCGCCAATACGGGCAAAGTTGGAGTATCGGTCAAAGCGGTCGCGCCTGAAGACTGCCACTACTCCCTGGTTTTTCATCTTGCGGTATTTCACGATAGCCTCGAAGATAATTTTACGGTGGGCATCCACGTCTTGCAAGCTATTCCAGGTGATGGGCCGCAGGAACTCTGCCACGGGAAACATGGCACGTGAGTAGAGCCAGCGGCTGACGTGGTTGCGGCTGATGTGGTAAAGGAATGATTCTGCCGGAACAGCAAAAAGAATGTTCTGCAGCTCTTTGAGATTCTTTACGCGGGCAATCTCTTCCAGCGTGTCCGGGTTGCGGAAGATAAAGTCGCCGAAGCCGAAATTGTCTGATACAATACGGCGCAGGTCCACATCCATCTTTTTGGAATTCTTGTCGATGAAGGCGGCATCGTATTTGGCTGCATACGCTACGTTGTCCGATTCGCTGGACTGTATGATAAGGGGTACAAACGGGTCTTCCTTGCGGATGGCGGCACAGAGCTTGATACCGGCCAGTCCGTCCTTCTCGCCCCGTTCTACGCGGGGGAAGCGTACGTCGGTGATGACACCTAATATATTATTCTTATATTTTTGGTAGATGCCAAAGGCTTCTTCATAGGTACGTGCCAGTACAATTTTGGGACGTCCCCTCATGCGCAGTGTGCGCTGGTGGGCATTCAGTGCTTCAGTAGAGAATTCCTGGCTCTGCTTCAATACGAATTTATACAGATTGGGCAGGATGGAGGAGTAAAAGCGGATGCCGTCTTCCACCAGCAGGATGAGCTGCACACCCACTTCGTTGACGTCGTGCTCCAGGTTCATCTTGTCCTCTATCAGCTTGATGATGGAAACCAGCAAGTCGGTGTTTCCCAGCCAGCAGAACACATACTCAAAGGGACTGAGGTCTTCATTGGCAATACGCTTGGTGATGCCGTGGCTGAAAGGGGTAAGTATCACCATCGGAATCTGTTCATACAGGTTTTTGATGTATCGTGCCACGTCGAAGCTGTCGTTGTCTCCCGTGCCCGGCATGCAGATGATGAGGTCGAAAGAGATGGAGGACAGCTGTGTCAGCGCCTCCTCGCAAGTGGAAACCTGCGTGAAACGGGGAGGGTAGCGCAAGGAGAGCGAAGTGTATTCATTGAATATCTTTTCGTCGATGCGGCCGTCATCTTCCAGCATGAAAGCATCGTAAGGATTGGCTATCAGAAGGACGTTGAAAATGCGCCGTGTCATGAGGTTGGCAAACTGTGTGTCCTTGAAATAGAGCTGGTTTAATTTGAACTTACTGAGCATGGCTTCTCATGATTTGTTGGTTTCGGAAGGCAAAAGTAATAGAAATCGAACCTATTCGGATAGTTTTTCGACCGTTTTTTTTATATTTATGCGTAATATTGCATCCGAAAAACAATATATGACCTATGTCTGCTCCATATCCGTTTCCATATAAATCCGTTGCATGTACATTTCTGCTGTTATGGGTGTTCGTTTTTTTGTCCGCTGACTTGTTTGCCGGTTCATTCCGCACCTTGGGTATCAAGGAGGGATTGGGCAGTCGGCAAGTATTCCAGATAAACAAGGATTCAGCCGGATTTGTCTGGGTGTATACTCATGTCGGGATAGATCGTTATGACGGGAATGAAATCAAGCATTACAAGCTGGACGGAATGGTTGATTCCAGGGACAATATCCAGTCTTCCACTACCATGATGTGTGATAAGGAGGGTATTGTCTGGGTTGCATTGAAGAATGGAAAAATCTATGCATACAACAAACTGACGGACTCTTTCCAATTGCGTGTGGACTTGGCCGATTACCTGCCTTCTCCGGTATTGTATAATATGCTGTTTGATGACGAAAACCGTTTGTGGTTGTGTATGTCGAAGGGGCTTTATTCTTGGGAAGAAAGTGCAGGACTGTCTTTTGCCGGATTGAAGGGGCAATCTGTCCGTTGCATGGTCCAAATGGAAGATGAAGTGTTTTTTGCAGGCACCGACAAGGGTGTCTTCCGGCTGACGAAGGCAGGAGCGGCAGGTTCTTCGTCTTTTGAGACGAGGCCGGTTGACCTGCATACAGAGATGCATGTGGAATCGCTCTATGTCTTCGGAGCGAAGCTGTTCATCGGTACCTTTTCAAACGGCGTATTTGTGCTTGACGGTCCCGAAGGGCAAATACATTCCTTGAATGACCGGATTCCTCATGTACCTATCCGTTCGTTTGCAAGGACAAAGGATAATTTGCTGCTGGTGGGAGCCGACGGTGCAGGTGTTTTTTGCATGGATGTCGCTACCGGAGAACTTTTGAACCATTACATGAATAACGGGGATGATGACAAAAGCTTGAGTGGTAATACGGTATCCGATATTTGTGTGGATGAATCCGGAGTTGTATGGATTGGCACTTCTACGAATGGCATCAGCTATCTGGATCCGGAGATGCCGGATGTCTATAGAATCAGGCACGAACGCAATAATGATAATTCCCTGAAGTCGGACCATGTAAATGTGATGTTTCAGGACTCGGAGGGAGATTATTGGTATGGTACAAACAACGGCGTCAGCCTCTATCAACCTCGGTCACGCAAATGGACCCACTATCTGGACGGTACGGAATATAGTGGCAAAGTGGTATTGGCGCTTGCCGAAGACTCCGGGGGAAACATCTGGGTAGGTGGCTATGGTATCGGTGTCTATTGTATTGATAAACAGACCGGACGGGTACAGAAGAAAGAGAAAAGAAATGCACATCCGGAGAAGGGAATGGCCACCGACTATGTTTATGCCATTTATGCGGAAGGGGATTATGTCTGGTTCGGTGGTATTGAAGGAGAGTTTACCCGTTACGATATACGGACGGATACTTATACATATTACCCGATTGATTGCATAGGTGACATAAAGCCGGGTAAGGGGGGCTCATTACTGATTGCCGGTTGCAGCGGGTTGGCCGTCTTTGATAAGAAGTCGGGAGACACGCAGTGGCATCAGACGTTTGGAGACATCTCTCTGCATTATCCTGTCCGTTGCCTGATGCAGTCCTCATCCGGCAATACCTGGCTGGCTACAGACGGGGAAGGCCTTATACGTGTTGGGCCGGATGGGAAAGAGGCGCATGCCTATACCGTAGATGACAATCTGGTTTCCAATTCCATCAACAGCCTGCTGGAGGATAACGAAGGGCGTATCTGGTTCAGTACGGAGAAGGAATTGTATTGCTTGGACTGCTCCCGGGATATTATCATCAGTGCCAATGATTTTTTGGATGTCAGCTGGGGATATTACAACCCGAATGCTGCCCTTAAGTTGAAGAATGGATGTCTTGCTTTCGGCACTGCAGAAGGGGTTCTTTCCTTTCTCCCGTCTTTGGACTTAGGGCCCCATGTGTCTGTTGAGCTGATTCTGACAGACTTTAAACTGCTTTACGAATCGGTCAAAGCGGGAATGAAAGGCTCTCTTTTGCAAACGAATATCAATGATACCCGGAAAATAGATTTGAAGTATAATCAAAACTCCTTCTCTATTTCCTTCTCTGCCATCAACTTTGCAGTCCCGCATCGTATCAGGTATGAGTATAGGCTCGAAAATCACAATGAGGAGTGGGAACACTCCAATTCAGTGCGGAACGTGAGCTATATGAATCTCTCGTCCGGTAAGTATGTATTCCGCTTGCGGGCATTTGATAAGTACACCGGGCAGCAGGTGGGAGAAAGAAGTCTGGACATTGTCATTCATAACCCTTACTGGGTTTCGTGGTGGGCGCTGCTCCTCTATTTCATCTTGTTGTCTGTCTTTGTCTACATGTTTGTGCAGTATAGGAGGCATAAGGTGAACGAGGGGCGTATAAGGGACAAGATACGTTCCTTTATCAGTATAGCCCATGATATCCGTACACCGGTTACTTTAATAAAGGCTCCGCTGAGCGAGCTCGAAGCGCAGGAGGGACTTCCGGAGCAGGGTAAGAAAACCGTTGCGGTGGCAATGAAGAATGTGGAAAAACTGATGGGAATGATTACTCAACTGCTTGAGTTGCAGAAAACGGAACTGCATGCCGAGGAGTGTCTGAAGGTTTCTCCATACGACATTAAGGCTTATCTGGAGGAAAAGATGGCGGAGTTTCATTTAGCCGCCATGCAGAAGAGCGTCGGGATAGAGTTGGAGGTGGAGCCGGATATGCCCAAGGTTTGGATTGACCGGGAGAAGATGGATCATATCATAGACAATCTGCTCTCCAATGCCTTGAAGTATACAGAGAAGGGAGTCATTCACATACTGGTGAAGACTGCAAGAAAGAAGTGGACTATTGAAGTGAAGGATACGGGTATCGGCATTCCAAAAGAGGAGCAGGGCAATATTTTTCACGAATATTATAGAGCCCAGAATGCCATGAACTTTGAGGAAACCGGTTCGGGCATCGGTCTGATGATTACGCGCCGCATTGTGAAACAGCATCACGGCACCATCTCTTTCAGTAGCGTGGAGGGACAGGGAACTACGTTTACGGTAACTTTCCCGCAGAGGATAAAGGCGAGCGTGGCGGTGGAAGCGAAGGCTGACGGCCGGGAAGAAGCTCAGGCCGCTACCGGGGCTGTGCATGAAGAAACGGAACGTGCCGGGAAGAATGTCCTTCTTCTGGCGGAGGACGATGCGGATATGAGGGAGTATCTGGTGGACAGCTTGTCTTCCGAATATAAGGTAGTTGCCGTGCCCGACGGCGGAAAGGCATTGGAGACGGCAAGGGAAATCAATCCTGATATCATTATCTCGGACATTGTGATGCCGGTACTGGAAGGTGATGAATTGTGCCGGATTCTGAAGTCATCGGTAGATACAAGCCATATACCTATTATATTACTGACCGCACTGAGTGAGAGGGAAAATATCATCTTCGGACTGGAGGCCGGTGCCAATGACTACATCATCAAGCCTTTCGACTTGTCTGTGCTGAAAGTGCGTATCAGGAATATTCTTCAGAATAGGCAGCATTTGCGCGAAACCGTGTTGGCGATGGATGCGCAGCCCGAAGAGACAGACTATACCAGCCAGTTGGACAAGGAGTTCCTGGACAAGGTTATGAAAGTGATTGAGGAGGAGTTGTCCGATTCGGAATTCTCCATCAATGACTTCTGCCGGATGCTGGGCATGAGCCGCACTTCTGTCTACAATAAAATAAAGACGCTGACCGGGCAGGGACCGAATGACTTCATCCGCATTGTCCGTTTGAACAAGGCAAAAGAGCTGCTGGTTTCCCGGAAATATTCGATAGGGGAAGTGGCGAATATGGTCGGATTTTCTGACCCGAAATATTTTAGTACATGCTTCAAAAAGCAGTTTGGCACCAGTCCCAGCAAAATTTAGAGCCATGAAGACTGCTTTTGAACCACCGCTGACAAGTATTAAACCTTTTTTGTCAGAGAATAAACCCTTGTCTCCCTGATAGTGCGTAATATTGTGGACAGTAAACAATATTAAAAAACGCATATAAAAAATGGAAACGTATTTAGGTCTTGATTTAGGAGGCACGAAGTTGCTGATTGGCGAAATGGATAGCCGTGGCAACATTTTGAGGTATAAGAAATATGACTCCGGTTACTTTAATCAGCAGGCTGCGCTGGAAATCATCAAGTCGTCGCTCGATGATTATATCCGTACCGTGGGCTGGTATGACCAGAAACCGGTAGCGATGGGTGTTGGGCTGATAGGGCGTGTAGATCCCAACGAAGGTGTCTGGCTGCAGATTGACCCGAGCAGGACACAGCGGATTGAGTTGGCAAAGGAACTGTCGGATATATATGGCATGCCTTGCCATATAGACAATGATGTGAAGAGCGCTACAAGAGCCGAACGTGTCTGGGGATTCGGACAAATTTCCAAAAACTTTATATACGTAAATGTAGGTACAGGCATTGCCGTGGGTACGGTGATAAATGGGAGACAAATCCGTGGCAGCCATTTCAATGCCGGCGAAGTGGGACACGTGCGTGTAGGTGTGAACATAGGCATTAAATGCGGTTGTGGACGGATGGACTGTGTGGAGGCGATTGCTGCCGGCATAGGTTTTGACAATTGTGCCCGTCTGCTCCGCAACCAGTATGAGACCGGCCTGCATATTCCGGCTGAAAAAGGGGAACGGGTGATTGTGAGTGAGGTGTTTGCACTTAGTCAGAAAGGTGACCCTCTCTGTACGGTGCTGGTGGAGAATGCAGCTGAGGCGCTTGCCAATCTTATCATGAATCTGGTACGTGTGATTGACCCGGACACGGTGGTGTTGGGTGGAGGCATTGTGGCCGACGGATATATGCACGAGAAGATTCTGGAGAAACTTCATCCTACGACCATGCGTTTTGTCAGCAACGGGGTTGTCATTACGAAACTGAATCCCGGATTTATCGGGCTTCTGGGGGCCGGTGCGGTGGCGATGAATATGTGATTAGGAATTAATGATTAAGAATATGAAAATAACAATAACAAAGAATGAAAAGGAGTTTGACTGCACGGCTGCATGGCGCATCATCGGGCAGATGTTGAATGAACCGGAGAGTGTGATAGGACTTTCGACGGGACGTACTACCGGCAATCTTCATCGGTTGGTGGGAGAAATCTATACTAAATATCCGTTTAAGGTGGATACCGTTACTTTCTTCGGATTGGATGAGGTAATGAATGTGCCGCGCGAATATGCCGGAGCATGCTACACGATGCTGAAAACGGAGTTGATGGATACATTGGGCATCAAGGAAGAGAATTTTTTGATGCTGCCTACCATTTCTGGTGATTTTGAACAGTCATGCAGGGATTTCCAGCAGGAAATTGCGAACCGTGGCGGCATTGATTTGCTGATTTTAGGGTTGGGTGAGAACGGACATCTGGGATTCAACCAGCCGGAATCTCCCTTTGGCGGTGAAGCATGGGTGACCCGGATGAATGTGGAACTGGAAGAACGCATCCGTAGAGAAACGGGTACTCCTCCCGATAAAGAGTTGGGAGGGGCTACTTTGGGAATAAAGAACATTATGCAGGCACGCCGGATTGTACTGGTTGCCAAAGGGACTAATAAAGCGAATATTGTCAAGCGGATGCTTGAAGGGCCTGTGACAACAGATGTTCCTGCTTCCATCCTTCAGCTTCATCCCAACTGTGAATTTCTGCTGGATGAGGCGGCGGCAAGCATGCTTAACTGCTAAGTCGCCTTGCAGGCGGCTGATAACTAATTATTTGAATTAATAATCAAAATACTATGACACAACAAGAAAAACAAATAAACTATATGGGGCCATTCATCACGATGGTGTTCTTGTTCTTTATTGTAGGTTTCCTTACGACTGCCAATACTCAGTTTCAGGGTCCTCTGAAAGAAACTTTTCTTTCGGAAGTGGGTGGGTTAAAAAATACTTTTGCTACTTTGATTACTTTCTCCTGGTTCCTTGCTTATCCGGTTTGTGGAGGGGTAGGCTCGTCGTGGATTAGCAAATACGGATATAAAGGAACATTGATGCGTGGATTGCTGGTGATGATTGTGGGGCTTGGTTTGTTCTTTGCCTCTTCCTATTTCACAGTACACTTTCCTGAAGCGAATTGGCATGCAGGAAATAATGTTATCCCTGGAGGGTTCTTGATTTTCTTACTGGGTTCTTTCGTGGTAGGGGCTTCGGCCACCATTCTGCAAGTGGTTATAAATCCTTATCTGACGGCTTGCCATGTCAAGGGTACCCAGTCCATTCAGCGTTTGGCTATAGGTGGTTCCGCCAATTCTGTGGGAACTACGCTTGCTCCTTATTTCGTGACCGGTGTCGTGTTCGGCGGTCTGTCTATGGAGGACATTCAGATTGACCAGCTGATGGTTCCGTTCCTGGCATTGATGGCTGTTATTTCTTTGATTGTATTGTTGTTGATGAAATTGTCTTTGCCCGATATCCAAGGAACCAGGGTAGAGAAGGGAGAAAAGCTGGAAAAAAGTGTATGGTCCTTCCGTCATCTGACATTGGGCGTGGTGGCTATCTTCTTTTATGTAGGAGTGGAAGTCTGTATCGGGGCCAATATCAATCTGTATGCCATCGAGATGGATTATGCTTCTCCGGCACTGATGGCTACGCTCTATTGGGGTGGTATGCTTGTGGGCCGCCTGGTGGGGAGCAGCCTGAGCAGGATTTCTCCCCGCGTGCAGTTGACGGTTACTACGGTATCGGCAGGACTACTCGCCCTACTGGCCATTCTTCTGAATAATCCGTGGCTGCTCACGGCAGTAGGTCTGTTCCATTCCATCATGTGGGGAGCTATCTTTACTTTGTCCGTTGCCCATTTGGGAAAATACACTTCGGTGGCTTCGGGTGTGTTCATGATTGGAGTGGTAGGCGGTGCCATATTGCCCTTGTTGCAAGGAGTGCTTGCCGATGTTCTTGGAGGCTGGAGATGGTCATGGCTCATCGTTCTTTTTGGAGAAGCGTTTATGCTGTATTATGCATTGATAGGTTCACGGGTCCGTCAGACCTGCGATAATTTGTAATTAAAGATAGTACTTATGAAAAAAATTAGAATGATGATGGCTGCCGCTTTGGGCGTATTGGTTTCATGCGGTAGCGTTAAGTCGGGAGAAGAGGTCGTTGCGGCTTCCCGCGATTCAAAGGTTGTGGTTGCTTATGTCACTTCGTGGAGTGAGGTGATGCCCGACCCGCAGTACATGACGCATATCAACTATGCGTTCGGTCATGTAAACGAGAGCTTTAACGGTGTCAAGATTGATAATGAGGAACGTTTGAGACAGATTGTTGATTTGAGGAAACAGAAGCCGGAGCTGAAAGTGCTGCTTTCCATCGGCGGCTGGGGAAGCGGACGTTTCAGTGAGATGGCTGCCAATGATGAATATCGCCGTGCTTTTGCCGCGGACTGTGACCGTGTGGTGAAGGAGTTCGCTTTGGATGGCATTGACATCGATTGGGAATATCCCACCAGCTCTATGGCAAATATATCCTCGTCACCGGACGATACGGAGAATTTTACACTTCTGATGCAGGATATCAGAGCTGCCATCGGCAATGAAAAGGAACTGACACTTGCCACCGTAGCTTCTGCCCGTTACATTGACTTCAAGGCTATCTTGCCTTCCGTCGATTTTGTGAATATCATGGCTTATGACATGGCTTCTGCTCCCAAGCACCATTCGGCGCTTTATCCGTCAGGACATAGCGGTGACATTACTTCGGACGGTGCCGTTACTGCACACTTGAAAGCGGGCGTACCGCCTTCCAAGCTGGTGATGGGTATGCCCTTCTATGGTCGTGGAGGTGACGGTTATCCCAGCTT
The DNA here is from genome assembly GCF_003602795.1 of Bacteroides sp. AF34-31BH. NCBI lineage: Bacteria > Pseudomonadati > Bacteroidota > Bacteroidia > Bacteroidales > Bacteroidaceae > Bacteroides > Bacteroides sp. AF34-31BH. Next base: position 375,618 of record NZ_QTLV01000001.1, on the reverse strand, counting down.
CCAAGACTATAATAAGGTAGGGAATACGGATACCCAATATACTGAAAAGTGGGATGAGGTGGCTCAAGTGCCTTATCTGGCCGATAAGAATGATACGTTGGTATTTGGTTTTGAGAATCCCCGTTCACTTGCCATCAAGTGTCAGTATATTCTGGATAAAGATTTGCTGGGAGGCATGTATTGGGATTATAGCGGAGACAATGAGCAGGGTGATTTGCGCCGTACGGTAGCAGAAAACCTATTGGGCAAGCCGCACAAGGCGAAGGTACTGGTGTTGACGGAACGTGGTGGACAGCACGGAGGATTTACAGATGCCGGCTTGAAGTGGTTGGCGGCCGAAGGTGCAAAAGGGAATTTCAGTATTACCGAGATAAACAATGCCAGGAACATAACGGAGGCTTACTTGTCGCAGTTCAGCTTGGTTATTCAATTGGATTTCCCGCCTTATACTTGGCCGAAGGAAGCGGAAGATGCATTCGTCAAGTATATAGAAGAAGGCCGTGGCGGCTGGATCGGTTTCCATCATGCTACTTTGCTGGGCGAGTTTGACGGTTATCCCATGTGGCAATGGTTCTCTGATTTCATGGGTGGTGTACGTTTCAAGAACTACATAGCTCCGCTGGCCGACGGTACGCTGATTGTGGAAGATAAACAGCATCCGGTAATGAAGGATGTTCTGGCCTCTTTCGTGGTGCCCGATGACGAGTGGTATACTTATGACAAGAGTCCGCGCCCTAATGTACATGTATTAGCCAATGTAGACGAATCGAGCTACACGCCTGCATCGGACATCAAGATGGGCGATCATCCGGTGGTTTGGGTCAATGAAAGCAAAAAGGCACGCAATGTTTATTTCCAGATAGGGCATAGTAGTAAGTTGTACGAAACGGAAGGGTTTACGACCATGTTCAGAAATGCCATTAACTGGACTTTAGAAAGGTAATACTTTTTATAATCAATGGATTTGGAAGAAAACGGGTACGTTACAGAAACGTATCCGTTTTTTTATGGGTTTAAACTTTATCACTTTAAGTTTAAAATAAAACGTTTTTTATGGATGTGTTAGTAAATGAACTCCTTATGAGAAATATTCAACTTCCATTTCTTGTTTAGTACGTAATTTCGCTTATCGAAGTATTGGAATTTGTATCAATACAATATGAATAACTTCCTATTTTATAAACTAATACTATTATCATGAAAAGAAAAAGAGTCCTTTTGCTGCTTTGCATTCTCAGTTGCACTTTGCAGCTCTTCGCACAACAAATTAATGTGCAGGGTATCGTTTATGATCCTTCTGGAGAAACGGTTCCGGGTGCTAATGTCAGTATGAAAAGTAATCCGGCTGTGGGTACTGTGACGGATATTGATGGGAATTTCAGTCTGAAAGCTTCTGTGGGTGATGTGTTGGTCTTCACCTTTATCGGTTATGAGCCTATTGAGTATAAACTGACTGCTGCAGATACAAATCTGAAAGTCCGTTTTACTGATTCTTCTGAGTTGCTGGACGAGGTAGTTGTAGTAGGCTATGGTGTACAAAAGAAGAGTGTACTTTCGTCTGCTGTGAGCCGTGTTACCAGTGAAGAGTTGGATAAAGGTAATCCTACAAATATTCAGAATGCTTTGAAAGGTAAAGTTTCCGGTGTACAGATTATCTCTAATTCAGGTCAGCCCGGTGCGGAATCAAAGATTCGTATTCGGGGTACCGGTACGGTCAACAACTCCGATCCGCTTTATATAGTAGACGGCATGCCGTCTGAAAGTGGTATCAGTCATTTGAATCCTTCTGATATTGAGTCTATTGAAGTGTTGAAAGACGCAGCTTCCGCCGCTATTTACGGAGCCCGTGGTGCTAACGGTGTTGTGCTAATAACTACGAAGAAGGGTACTAAAGGGAAGGCTACTTTGAACTATGAATTTACGTACGGTATTCAGAATCCTTCCAAGAAGGTGGATTTGCTGGGTAGTGCGGATTATCAGATGTTGATGAATGAAATGGCTGCCAACGCAGGTAAGGACCCTTATTTCCCGACTGTTTCCAGCGTCAATACCGACTGGCAAAAGGAACTGCAGAACAAGAATGCTCCTATTATGAACCACAAGGTTTCGTTGAGTGGAGGTACGGACAACTCTACCTATTATGCTTCTTTCGGTTATGTAAAGCAAGAAGGTATTTATGCTAAAGGACATGCTGATTATGAACGCTACAATGTACGCTTGAATTACAATAATGTATTACTGGACACGAAATCACGAAATTGGTTGAATAAGATTAGTTTTGGTGCAATTGCAAGCTATTCCAAGTCAATCCAGACTGGTAATACTATTGGCAATAGTGAAGCAGCAGGCTTGATTACTTCCATGAATATGTTGCCTCCTACCGAGCCGGTTTATCAGACCGACCCTGCTATACTGGAGCAATATGCCGTAACTTATCCAAATCATGTCATTGCTCCTAACGGCCTGGCATACAATATCATCGAGATGCGTGAAATAACCAATCCGCTGGCAGCCATGCAGGTCAGTCATAACCAGAGGACTATGCCTCAGAATTTCGGTGCGAACTTTAACCTTGATGTGGACTTGTTACCGGGTTTGAAGTTCAAGACTACCTATGGTGCGGAATGGGTGTTCAATTCCATTAAGAATGTAACTCCAGTCTACGAGCTGAATGCTACCAGTAAGAATGCCACTTCCAAGGTAGAGGATAAGAAAAGGGAGTCTTCCTATTGGCAGTGGGAAAATGTACTGTCGTATACAAAGTCTTTCGGCCGTCATAATATAGGTGCACTGTTCGGTACAAGTATGTCTTCCTACCATTACTCCAATTTGGAAGCGGAAGATTATAATCTGCTGGTGGTGGATATAGACAAGGGATATATAGACACGGCCACAGCGCCCGAAGAGCAGTCCAAAGTATGGGGTGGGGCAGAAGACCACCGCATTGCATCCGTATTCGGACGTATCAATTATAATTATGATGAAAAGTATTTGTTCGAAGCGGTAGTGAGACGGGACGGTTCGTCAAACTTCAGTCGCGAGCACCAATATGCTACATTCCCTTCGGTTTCTTTGGGTTGGGTGTTGACTCGTGAGAAGTTCATGGAAAACAGACCTTCCTGGTTGGATTTTGCCAAGATACGTCTGAGCTGGGGACAGAACGGTAACGAACGTATTGGCTCCTTTGCCTATACAAGTATGATGAGCCAGGGTAAGAATGCAGTCATAAATGGAAAGGTATATACAGGTATGCTGCCCAGTGGCTATGCCAATGCAGACTTGAAATGGGAGACCTCCGAACAGACCGACTTGGGTATTGACTTGCGTTTCTTCAACAGTGCATTGACATTCTCTGCCGACTATTTCGTGAAGAAGACGAAGGACATGCTGCTTTCCATGCCGATTCCTCTTTATACCAGTTATGGCAGTATGACGGTCAATTCGGGTACAGTGAAGAACGAAGGTATCGAGTTCGAAGCGTCCTATCGCTTTAAGGTGGGTGAAGTGAATCTGGGTATCAATGGAAATGCTTCTTATGTGAAGAATACCGTAACAGACCAAGGCCCCGACCGCGTCGGTCTCAATAATATCGGCGGTGGTATGGGCGGTCAGGTCAGTTGGAGAGAGAACGGGCGTCCGTACGGCTTCTTCTACGGTTACTTGCATGATGGCATTTTCCAGAATCAGCAGGAGATAGACGGCTATACCTACGTAGATTCTAACGGAAAGACTCAGTTGATACAACCGAATGCCAAGCCCGGAGATATCCGTTTTAAAGATTTGGACGGTAAAAATGGTCTTAATGGCGATGACCGTACTATGATAGGTAAGCCGAATCCCGACTGGACATATGGATTTACGCTCTCTGCCGATTGGAAGGGGCTGGATTTCAGTGCATTCTTTCAAGGAAGTATCGGAAACGATATTTATAAACTGTACAGACGTTCCAACGTGACTTTTGGTAACTACGACAAATCCTGGTTGAACCGTTGGCACGGTGAAGGAACTTCCAATTGGGTACCACGTATCATAGATGGTGACAACAATAACTATCAGGTTTCAAACTTCTTTGTAGAAGATGGATCGTATATGCGTTTGAAAGTGTTGCAGATAGGTTACAGTCTGCCCGGCCAGATGTTGCAGCGTGTCGGCATCAAGGGACTGCGTTTCTTTGTGCAGGGCGAAAATCTGTTTACAATTACCAACTACAGCGGTTATGATCCTGAAGTGGGAACACGTGATGGATTTGACGGGGGAACATATCCGCAAGCACGTACTTATACTATCGGTGCGAATATTACATTTTGATTAACCTAAAAATTAGATACAATGAATAAGATATTAAAGGTATTGGCTTTGGGTGCGATGGCTTTGTCGACCACAGCTTGTTCAGATTTTCTGGAAGTGAATCCGAGAACTCAGGTGTCGGAAACCGAATTCTATAAGACGGAAGACGATATGATGAAGGGCTTGTATGCCGTGATGAATGAAATGCAGACCCGCATGCCGGAGGTTTGGTCTTACTCTTCTTTGCTGGGTGATGAGTCCGAAACCGGCGGTGGTATCGGTGAGGGGTCTTACAAGACGAAATGGGATACTTTTACCTATGACGCGACTTCTTGTTTCGGTGCATGGGGATATGGTTCTTGGTGGAATGAGTGGGATTTTGGCTTGTTCAATGGAGTCATTGCTGCCAATCTGTTGATTGACAAATTGGCTGGATGCAACCTCAGTGCAGACTTTGTCAATTCCATTTCTGCCGAAGCGCGCTTTTACCGTGCCATTTTCTATTACCATCTGTTTATGGGGTATGAGCAATTCCCGCTTATCAAACATTATCTGGCAGCCAGTGAAATGTATAGCGTTGCCAAAGGAACCCGTGAAGAAATTTATGAGTTTATGATGGGTGACTTGGATGACGAAGTGACTAAGTATCTGCCCCAGCGCAGTGCTACACAGCAGGGACGCGTTTGCCGGGATGCTGCCAAGCTGCTTCGTGCTAAAATTATTTTGTTCCATCGTGATGAGACTAAATATCAGGTGGCATTGAATGACATGAAAGAAATAATCACCAGTGGAAGATACCAGTTGAACCCTGATTATCAAAGCTTATGGGTGAAAGACGGAGAATGGTGTGCGGAATCTATCTTTGAGGTATGTTATGCCGGCAATAACTCCGGTGAAGGGTTTGGTCTTGCACGTTCTTTGGGTGGTCGTAACATTGTTGACCCGAGAAGTGCCGAGCAGGGCGGCTTGGGCGAAGGTTATGGGCAGAATACCATGCCGAGTTCCGTTTACAACATGTTTAAGGAAGGCGATACGCGCCGAGAAGGAACAGTCATTGTCTATGCGGACGAGGCTAAGAAAGTGGCAGAAATGGTGGCCAAAGGTGAACTGCCGGCAGGAAGTGCTTTCCAAGTCAGTGACCAGCAGGAAAATTATGAAGGCCTGGGGCACTATAAGATTCATCCGAGAAAGGAGACGACGTCTACGGTGAACCCTACGGATAACTATTATAACTCTTGGCGTATTTACCGTTATGCCGATGTTTTGCTGCTGGCTGTGGAGCTTGATGTACGCATCAACGGAACTGCCAGTGCCGATGCGCAAGGCTGGTTCGACCAGGTCAGAGACCGCGCTTTCAAAGACAAAGAGCATCGTATCAACTTGGCGGGAAAGAGCAAGCAGGAGTTGTTGGATATTCTTTTTGAAGAGCGTGGGTATGAGTTTATGGATGAAATGCAGCGTTGGTTTGACATTCTGCGTTTCGATAAAGGAACAGAGATTTTAGGTAACAAAGGTTGGACGGAGAAGTTCAGGTACTTCCCGATTGACCAGTCGGAAATGGATAGGGCTAAAGGTGGCTTGACACAGAACCCTGGCTGGTTATAAGTTTAGATTGGTTTTCTTTCTGAAGAGTCCCCGGTATTTCCTTTTGGAATACTGGGGATTTTTATGTGTAGGCAGTGGCGGTATCTCTCACTAAAGTTTATTTCGGCAAAACATCTGTCATGCTGTCACGCGAAGAGATTATTCTTTTGATTATAAGTTAATTAAAATGTGATGGATACCTGTGATAGATAAAAAACATTACAACCATCCATCACGCTTTCCAATTTTTGTAAAAGATGGTATGCATACTTGTTTCGTGGGTCGTTGAAATAGTTATAATCTTAGTTCTCAGCATGAAACTTTTAGTTTCAAGACTAAATACGAAAAGTTTTGACAAGTAAGACTATTGGTTTCAACAAGCAAAACCAAAAGTTTCTTTCGATAAAACCATTCGTTTCAAAGGTTAAAACTCTTGGTTTCGACTATAGGAAACTATCATTCCAACTTGTCGGGACCAGCAAGGGTATCTATATGAAACAACCGAAACAGATACCTTTTCCTTCGAAAAGTATCTGTTTCGGCATAAAAGTGTTGTATTTTGGAGAAGATTTGAAGAATACTATCCTATTTTATTCTTTTGATTACTGTTATGGGAGTTGTTTCATTTGAGGAACGGGTCACCGTTCTTGTCTTTGCTCACTACCCAGCGGAAAGCATTAACCAATAGCAGGTTCTGTGTACCGTCGATAAACTCTTCGTCACCATGTCCCATATTCAGGTAAATCATTCTGTAATTCTTGTTGGACCATACGATGGGGAAGTCGCCAAAATTCACTACATCCTTGATACCCAGTGGATAGTTCTTGGGAGATAGGGACAAGAGTACTTCTACGTCCTTGTTCTGGCGGGGGCTGGGAGTCCATTGGTACCATTCGCTGGCGGGAGCCACGAATGATGCAGGCAGATTCTTGGTAACGGGATGTTCTTCGTTGTCGACTTCGACCAATACCGGCTGGGGAGGCCAGTTGTTGCAATAGAACACCCCACCACCAAGAAACTTAACGAACCAGGGCCAATGCGTGTTTTTGTCGTTGTAGGCTGCTGCGTGGAAACCTACCCAACCGCCTCCGTTTTCCATGTATTGCTCAAAAGCATCGCGTTCGGCCTTGGTGTTGGGGGATGTGTTAAGCATGATAATGACATTGTATTCTTTCAGTTTCTCGTATGGGTATTTTGAAAAATCGGTAGTAATATCCAGAACAAAGCCGTCACCGTAATTGAGCTTCTTGAAGAAAGTGGTTGCTTGTTCTGCAAATTGTACGTGTGCTTCTTCCGCATGTTGCGTGTAATAAATCAAGGCCTTGAAGCGAGGAGCTTTGGCATAGTTTGCCGGATAACCTTCGGGGACTTGTGCGTACGTCAGCAAGGTGCAAGCCGTAAACAATAAAATAAGCAGATGTTTCATAATTTGTAATTTATAAGTTATTAATTCTCCATTATCTAATATTCCGCAGTCAGAGACAGCCATTTGCCTGCCGAGGTAATCCATACCTCTTTATAACAGGCATTGTTGGTTTGCGGCCAATAGGGGACATCGTCGTTACCCAGGGTACGGATACCAACGGGCATCTCTCCTGTCATTTCTCCCGAAGAGAAGGTATTCAGTTGCGGATAGTTGTGTCCTTCTCCATAAATCAAGGATTGTCCGAAAGGATTCTTGCCTACGGTCCAGTACAACTGTTCCAGACCGATGTTGAGCAGTTCCTTGTCCTTCAGGAAGTTTCCGCAGATGGCGGCGGACTTTCCGTTGGAAAGATGGATGGCGGTATTGCCGTTGAAAATGTTGAACCACACGGGGAAACGTTTCATGTAGTGCTCTTTGTCCAGTTGTACTCCTCGTTTAATCTGTTCCGTGTACAGTTCCTTGGCATTGGCAGGGGGAAACAGATGGAGGGCGTAGAAGTTGGTGGTATCCTTATATTCCTCTGCATGGTAAACACCGCTTGGAATCATACCGTAGGGATGGGTATACTTCATCATTCCTTTCAGATACTCTCCATATAGTTGTATGGAATTCACCCATTTAGGATAATCGGGGTGCTCCTTCTGGGTTTCGCAAAGCATCACCATGGCCTGCATATAGACCTGCTCGCGCGACTGGTGTATGTAATGTACGATGGATTTGCGGGATTTGTCCCGGTAGAAGAATCCGCGTGTCCCGTCTTTGTCTTTCAGCGGTTCCGTGCGCTGGCAGTCGAGGGTGTAGCGGATGTATTCGGCGGCGATGTCCGCATAAGAAGGTTTTCCGGTCAGCTTGTATAATTGGCTTGCCGACCAGGAGATGGTAGCCATATACTGACTTTTCGAAGTGTTGTAACTGTGTTCGTAAGGCTGGACGAACTGGTCGAAGCCATCTTTTTTGAACTTCTCCATAGCAAAAGCGAAGTCTTCTTCGGCCACGCGCAATAGGTATTCCTGCAGCATCGGGTCGTTGTCCAGCGTCATGGAGGCGTAAGCTTCGTATCCGGCATAGAGAAAGTTGTCAAATGCCATGTTCTGTACACGTACGGAAGATATGTCGTCCAATGTATTGAACACACCGTCTTGCCAGATAAGCAATCCCATGCTGCTGGCGCGGTAACCATCGCCGTAGCGGTTCTTTAGGATGAACTCTACTCCCCATTCCGCCTCTTCACGCAGGCGGGCGGCGAGGGCTGGGTTGATATTTCTTTGTTTATTATAGGCTTCGAGCAGAGCAAAGGTCACGTCTCCCGTCTGCAAGGTTTGCTGGGACAAGTCTCCTGCATCGTGCCATCCGCCGGAGTAGGAGATGCTGCGTCCGTCATGTCGGGACATGAGGTCTACGTGGCAGGTGGAATGCTTGCCGGGAACCGGATGTCCACAGCGCTGGCAGAAGATGAAGTTCAGCACTTTCCATTGTGAATCTTCCCAAAGTCTTTCTCCAATCCGGAAGGTGGGAGTTAGCGATGTTCCGACCTTCAGCTGATACTCTCCGGGATTATTGAAGGAGGTGAAATCAATAAGGCCAAATTCTCCGAGAGTGGTTTTCTCTTTTCGGATGTCTCCTTCGTAAGCTATTTCTCCGGTTGGGGTAAGCAGTTGGAAGCGCTTTCCGGCGTCTATGGTGAGGTTTGTGTTGATGAGGGCGGTTTTGGGGTGGTTGACGGCATAGCCGGTTGTCGAGTAGGAGATTTTTCCATCGGCAGGTATCCATCCGCTGACTTTCTCAGGGGCTTTCACCGTTTGCAGTTGTAGATTGTCCAGGTAGTAGATAGCTGAATCTCCTGTAGTCCGGTCTTTGCCTTTGAGGGCTGTGCTGAAGGTGATGGATATCACCTTGTCGCGCTGATACTCGTCTATTTCGAGGAAGCATTGGTTCCACTCCTTATTAATAAGGTTAATGAGGTGTGAACCCGAAGGCTGATTATATCCTTTCTTGGCAGGAGTATCTGCATTGCGAAACGTGAGGTTCATGTTGACGATGCGCGCGCCGTCGCAATCGGGATAGATGGAGAATACGATGCGGTTGTACTTCTCCAGATTGGCGCCGTCTAGATGATAGGTAACACTGCTGTTTCCGTAGGTGGCATAGTCTGGGTCGGAAGGAGAGCCGGTCGCCCTTTTCCCGGTGAATGTGGGGAATTGCAGTTTGATGCTGCCTTTGCCGGAAACGGTCTTTTCCGTACTGAAGGACATGCTTCCTGCGCCGGAATGACTCCATCCCTCTGTACCTGCCGAGCGGGTGAGAGGAGCGCTTTGCAAGACCTCCTTTTTCCATCCGTTGGTTTCGAAAGAGTTTTCAATATCCAGGGGGAGGGGTTGATGTATCAGTCCGCTTTCGTGGAGTTGTCGTTCCAGTTTGGGGTCTTGGGTCAGACGTGTCTGACCGTATGCGGCAATACTGCCGAGAGATAAAAGGTATAAAAATAATAATGTCTTTCTCATGTTGATGTCAACCTTTGGTTTCGGTTGCAATGTTAGCCATTATTAGGCAGAAGGAGGTTTGAAAACTGCCATAAAAGCTTTAAAAGCTATCCGAAGTAGAGGAAATATGAATTTCGGTAGATGTATAATCCCTATGATGTACGACTTATAATGCCAAAGAAAATACTAAAATCGTATTTTCATAACAGAAGAAAATTGTAACTTTGCGAAGTTATGTCACAATGTTAACCTATGATGCGTATCTTGATTTTAATAATAATGCTGTTGCCATGTTCGCTTGGTATGTATGCATCTGCAATAGATAGCCTTTTGTCTGTTCTGGATAAGACTATCGTGATGCGTAGACAATACGAGGAAGAAAAAGAACGGTATATTTCTTTGATAAAGGATGAGTTGAAGCAAGGGAGGCTTACTGACATGGAGCGTTATCTGATACAAAATCGTCTTTTTGCCGAATATAATTCTTATATTAGTGATTCTGCATTACATTATATAAATGAAAATATTCTTATTGCCACACGGCTAAATAATAGGCAATGGATAAATAGTTCTATATTAAATAAAGTACATATTCTAAATACTTCGGGCCTTTTTGTTGAAGCAATGGAATTGCTGAAATCGCTTCCTCGTAACACGTTGGAGGGTGAAAATATAGTGGACTATTATGTATGTTTTGAAAACCTATATCTCTATCAGGCAGAGTACGCCACTGATCGGAACTACGTGAACAATTATCTTCGGATAGCAAATTTGTATAGGGATTCTATAATCAGCCTAGTACCGGAAGATACTTATAGATATGTAGTCGTGCATGCACCTCAGCTCATTGACCAGGGAAAAAGTCAGGAGGCTATATGTTTATTGAAGAATTTTTTACCTCGGTTGAAATCCAATACGCGTGAGTATGCAGTAGCTACTTCAATTCTGGCTTTTGCTTATCATGTCGTGGGGAACAAGCAGAAAGAAATGGAAGCACGTATTAGCAGTGCCATTGCTGACATTAGGGCAGTGGTGAAAGAAAATTATTCTTTGTGCGCATTAGCGGAATTACTTTATGGAATGGGCGATTTGGAACGTGCTAATCACTATATCAAGATTAGTATGGAAGATGCTAATTATTATACTACTCGGTTGCGTAGTTCGCAGAATTCCAAGATGCTTCCGCTCATAGATCGTGCTTATCAGCAAGAAAAGGAAATACAGCAACAGCGGCAGAGAATGTTTATTACAGGCATATGTATCCTTTCTGTTTTCCTTCTATTGACAGTACTGTGTGTGCTATGGCAAATGAAAAAATTGTCTTATGCCCGTAAAAAAGTTGTTGCTGCCAATTCCCAATTGAGTATATTGAATAGTGAATTGAAGAAGCTGAACAAGTCTCAACATGAGGCTAATGAACGATTATTGCATACTAATCAGACTCTTACGGAAGCCAATCATATTAAGGAAGAGTATTTGGGACGTTTCCTCAGTTTAAGTTCCTCTTATATAAGTAAGATGGAAGAATATCGCCGCATATTGAACAAGCAGGCTGCTGCCGGTAAACTTGAGGAGTTATATCGTACATTGAAGTCCGACCGTTTCATAAATCAAGAGTTGAAAGAGTTCTATCACAATTTCGATGTATCTTTTCTTAAGATATTCCCTAACTTTGTAGAAGAATTTAATCGTTTGTTGCCAGTTGAAGAACAATTGCATCCTAAAAATGAAGAATTGCTTGTTACCGAACTGCGCATATTTGCACTGATTCGTTTAGGTATTACAGACAGTGCGCGTATTGCAGAATTTTTGCGTTATTCCATAACTACCATCTATACTTATCGTTCCAAGCTAAAAAACAAGTCTCTTTGTAAAGAGGACTTTGAAGAACGAGTGATGAAAATAACTTCTTTTTGATTTTATCCTCCTTTTGAGGCTTTCTTCTGCCTTAAAAAGTTTAGAAATGATTTAGAAATTAGTAGCAATAGCATTTTTGTAATGCGTTGTATTATAGTTGATTGCCTGTTGCAGGACTTTAGATTTTTATCTCAGCCCAAATCGTGCGTTTGTTTTGATAATACATTTGCATCAATCTATTTATTGTTTAACTAATTTCTAATAAGATGAAAAAGAAAAGTCTAAAGAGATGCCTTAAAAAGCGCATGATCCTTTTACTGGGTTTTCTTATGATGACTGGTGTTGCTGTTGCGCAACAACTTCAGGTACAAGGAAAGGTGACCGATGCAACGGGTGAAGGTCTTATCGGTGCAAGTGTATTGGTAAAGGGTACAACTTCGGGGGTGATAACTGACATTGACGGTAACTATGTGTTATTGAATGTCAATCCTGATGCAATACTTATTTTTTCTTATGTAGGTTACCAAACGCAGGAACTGAACGTATCCGGTAGAAACAAGATTGATGTTGTCTTGCATGATGACCAGCAGGTGTTGGAAGAAGTTGTAGTAGTGGGTTACGGTTCATTGAGTAAAAAAGAAGTTTCCAGTTCCATTGTACAAGTGGATAAGAAAAATTTTAATTTGGGGGCTATGAATAACCCGATGGAAATGGTATCGGGAAAAGTCGCGGGCTTGAATGTCAATACGCAGGCAGCTGCCAATCCTAACTCCAGTTCTTCATTACAAGTACGTGGTGCAACATCTGTTTCTGCAAGTAATAGTCCTTTGATTGTCATAGATGGTGTGGCAGGTGGCGATATCCGTAACATCGCTGCACAGGATATTGAATCTATTACGGTATTGAAAGATGCGGGTTCAGCTGCTATTTACGGAACGCGAGGTGCTAATGGTGTGATTTTAGTTACAACGAAACGTGGCTCGGGTGAAGCTGGAAAAACGGTAGTCACATATGACAGTTACATCGCTTTTAATGTAGCCAAGCCCTCTCCGGATATTCTGTCGGCTGATGAATTCCGTCGTTCGAGACGAGGTACAGACTATGGAGCCGACACTGACTGGTATGGACTGATTACTCGTGATGTAGCATACGACACAAACCAATATATATCTATTGATGGTAGCACAAAGAATGGTTTCTATGGTGCTTCCTTCAATTACAAAAGTGCCAATGGACTTGACATCGTGAGTGGTCGTGAAGAATTTGGAGGTCGTTTTTCTATGGAACAGCGTGTACTGGAGAATCGCTTACAATTCAACGGTTCGTTGAGTGCACGTCGTGTAAATGAAACCTGGGGAAATGATGGTTTCTTCGATAGGGCACTCACAATGAATCCTACAATGCCGGTATATAATGCAGACGGTTCGTATTATCAGCCTACTTCTCCTACGGGTGCAACCAATCCGGTTGCGGAGCTTGCTTTGAGAGATAACAACGGCCAGCGTATGTATTTGTTGGGTACGGCTGAGGCTAAACTGAATATTTTGCAGACAGAAAAGCATTTGTTGAATACAACATTAAGTTACTCATTGCATTACAATGACATGAAGCAACAATATTATGCTTCGTCTGCCGGTTCGGAGTCCTATTGGAATGGTTATAAAGGACGTGCGGAAATGAAGTATCAGAAATGGTACACCAATCGATTGGAGTGGTTGGGAAATTATGCACTGAACTTGGGCGACCACAATATTAAGGCTGTAGTGGGCTATACTTATGAGAAGTCTATCTGGGAACAGATTGGTGGTAGTAACAACGACTTCTCTTTTGATAATACGAAATATTGGGATTTGGGCAGTGGCTCTTATCTGAAGGATGGTTTGGCAAGTTTATATAGCGGTCGCTCTGAATCGACACTTATTGGCTTCTTTGGTCGGTTGAACTATAATTGGAAGGATATGCTTTTTGCATCGGCTTCGTTGCGCTATGAAGGCTCTTCCAAATTTGGTGCTAACCAAAAGTGGGGGTACTTCCCAGCAGCTTCTTTGGCTTGGGAAATGATGGAGATGGGCTTTATGAAGAATACCCGGAAAGTGTTGACCAGTTTGAAACCGCGTGTTTCTTTCGGAATTACCGGTCGTTCGGATTTTGATGCTTATAAATCACTTTCTACTTACAATACCAATGGTAGTTATCTCTTTGACGGGCGTTGGGTAACGGGCTATGCTCCCTCTAGTAATGCTAATCCGGATTTGGCTTGGGAAAAGAGCGTTGCGATTAATCTGGGTGTTGATTTTGTTCTATGGAATCGTTTACGTGGTTCAGTGGAGTATTTTGACCGTAGTTCTAAAGACTTGCTTTATACGTACACGGCACCTCAACCGCCTTTTGTCTATTCCACTATTTTGGTTAACGTTGGAACAACGAAAAATACCGGTATAGAAGTATCTTTGGATGGTGACATCCTTACTAAAACAGCAGTGAAGTGGACGAGCGGAATCAATTATTCTTATGGGAAGACTAAGTTGACCAAACTTTCTAACGATATTTACAAGGCATCTTATCTCGACCTTTACTTAAAACCGGGTACTGGCTCCAGCGAATATTTCTTCCGTGTGCAGGAAGGGGGAGAGATAGGGCAGTTCTACGGTTATGAATATGCAGGTGTTGACGAAAATGGCAATATGCTTATTTTGAATGATAAAGATGAGCAAATACCGATTTCTCAGGCTGATGCCAAGTATAAACGTTATATTGGCAATGGTGCTCCCAAGCACTTCTTGTCTTGGAGTAACAACCTGACTTGGAGAAATTTTGATTTGAGTGTATTCTTCCGCGGTACATTCGGTTTTGATGTATTCAATATGCGTAAATATGGTATGGGGCTTCAGGGATGTGGTACAGATAATGTTCTTCGCTCTGCGTATCTGGAAGATAAGAATATCCGTACCGGTGGTGGAGTAATATCTTCCTATTTCCTGGAGGATGGTAGCTTCATAAAACTGGAAAATGTAACCTTGGGATATAATTTTACTCCTAAGAACCGTAAGTTACTGGATAATATGCGCATATATCTGTCTGCCAAGAATCTGTTTACCTTGACCGGATATTCTGGTAATGACCCTTCAATTATAGACGTGAATGGTATCCAGCCGGGAGTAGATAGTAATAGTGCTTATCCTACAGCAACTCAATTGAGTTTAGGTGTGACTCTTCGCTTCAAATAAATGAGAAACAAATTATTAAAAATATGAAAGATATGAAATATATAAAATGTCGTTGGTTATTGGCGATGATTATGTCATGTTCACTTTTCTCTTGTACTAATTTGGACGAGGAAGTGTTCGATCGTGTGGATGCCGGAATTTATTATCAAGATGAGACGAGTGTTCAGGGGGCAGTGGCAGCCATCTATTCGAAAGCTGCATATAGTTATTTGGAATACTTCTGGTATTTGCAGGAGTTTTCTGCCGACCAGGTGGCATGGCGCAGTTGGAACGGTGGACTTTGGGGATGGGATGAGGCATTGAAGTTTGCTTTGTCTTCACATACCTGGACGTCAGAATCAACCATTATTCGCCAAACTTGGGAGAATGCGTGGACCACTATTGGGCTTTGCAATACGCTTATTACAGATTTGCAGGCAATCAGCCCCGCATCTATACGCATGACTGAGGATGCTTTGAATAGTTATATTGCCGAAGTACGTACCCTGCGTGCTTGGGCATACTACAATATCTTTGAGATTTGGGGTGGAGCACTTCCCTTGAACATTTCTTCGGGTGCGGAAATCCCTGGTTCTGCAGATACTGATTTTGATAAGGGGTGCAAGATTATCTACGATTTTATCAGTCAGGAATTAGATGAGTCAGTTACAGATCTTATGAAAGAAGATGGTTCTGGAAAGACTCGCAACCGCATGAACCAAGCTGCCAATCGTATGATTAAGATGCGCTTGTTGCTGAATTCTGAGGTGTTTATCAAACAAAACAGTTATAATGAGTGTGCCACTCTTTGCCAAAAAATTCTGAATGGCGATTATGGTACTTACAGCATTACCGATGACTATCGCGATATTTATTCGATAAACAATGTAGAATGTCCGGAAGTTGTAATGGCATTGGCGATGGAAGTCGGTCAGGTCAATACCGGTTGGATGCGTAACATGCCTTTCATGCCTTACAATTGTTGGGATTACTTTGGAGGTACATACAGCCAGAGCGGATGGAATTGTGTATGCTTGGCACCTTCATGGGATAATTCTGGAAATGTACAGCCGTATGGTGGTACTGACAATCCTAAGAGCTTTCTTACCGACTACGGTGATAAGTTAGGAGCAGTTTATGAACGTTTCCACGATAAAGATATCCGTAAGCAGAACTATGTGTATAATGAAACAACAGGAAACTATCAAGGCATTTTTTTGAAAGGGGCTATTAAAGCCAACTATGGTAAGGGTGCGGCTTTGAAAGCAGATGCCGACCGTGACGGTCAGGATTTGGTTTATGTGGATCAGGTGGGTACATTCCTTAATTTAGGACGTAATCTGGAGACTGTCATGTCACCTCGCTGGGGTGAAACGAATTCAGGTGTCCGTTTGGTAAGATATCCGGTTTATCCGGAGAGTGCAGGCATTGATTTCCAAAACATCGATGAGGTGGAATTCCGTTTGAGTGAAGTGGTCTATACTCTTGCTGAATGTAAAATGCGTGCAGGTGATACGGAAGGTGCTAAAGAACTGGTATATAGAGTTAAAACACGCTATTTTACAGATAAATCGGCTCTCGAACAGCCCGGTCCTGGTTTTACATCCTTTGATATGGATTGGATGTTGAGTGAATGGGGACTTGAATTCTTGGGAGAGGGGCGGCGTCGTCGTACAGACTTGCGTCGTTTCGATAAGTTTACGCAAGGGCAATGGTGGTTCTTTGGCCGTGCCACGGACGACGGTTTAAGCTATCCGGCTAAACGTGACCGCAAATACGAGTGGTATCCCTTGCCCCAGTCTGCCCTTATGGTAAATCCGGGACTGGTACAGAATCCTAATTATTAATCATCCTATAATAATAGTAACAATGAAAAAATATATATGTAATCCGCTATGGCTTTTGTTGCTTTTTGTAGCTTTCATCAGTAGTTGTGACAAGGAGGAAATTGTGTTTGACCATGAGTTGCCGCAATTTGAACTTCGTAGCGATGCTATCTTGCTGGAGGTGATTATGCCCCAAGGAACTGGTGCCGATGAAATAATTTATATTGCAGGCGATTTCAATGGAGGTCAGGATGCTGCTTCCGGAGACCTTAAGTGGCAGATGGAGAAAGCTGCAAACAATGATGTTAAATGGGGCATATACCTCTATCCGGAAGATTTTGTTAATGGAAAGACACTTGCCGATGGCTTTTATTTCGTTTCTAAGACACAAGGTATAGAGCGTACTTTGCAGAATGGGGATGCTTTACATCAAATTTCGGCTAAGGTAGGTACTCGCACTGATATAACGGTAACCCGCTGGAATGCTTATTTTGAGGAGCCGGAAGACCCAAGTGAAGTGACCCACGACGGTTATGCTGTGTTCGTGATGGACAATACAGGTTGGGATGCACTGACACTTTATGCGTGGGGAAATGATTTGCCGGAACTTTTTGGAGGTTGGCCCGGTATTTCACCTACTGGTAGCGTTGAGATAAAAGGAATTACCTATAAATACTTTGATACAGGTGAAGCAAATAAGGGATTGGTTTACAATTTGATATTTAACGATAATGGAGTAGGTTCACAATTTGATGGACCACAGAACTTTACTCTTGACCGTGACATATATTTGGAAATCACAGAAAGCGGTTGGACGGAAATAGATCCGGATGCAGTGGTCATCCATGATGGTTATACCATTTTTATTGAAGACCAGTCCGGATGGGCAGAAACAACCATATATGCGTGGGGAAATGATATACCGGAACTCTTTGGCAGTTGGCCAGGAATATTACCAACCGGTAGTGTTGAGATAAAAGGTGTCACGTATAATTATTACGATACAGGTGAAGCAAATAAGGGATTGACTTACAATCTGATAATGAATAATAACAATGGAGGCTCACAATTTGACCTCGCAGCAGTGACGCTTGATCGAGATTATTATTTCCGTATTACGGACATAGCTGGTGAGGAGATTGACCCTAACAATCCGGACGGAGACTCTGAACCGGAATCTGAAGCGGCTTTTGTTTCTAATCAGAATAATTTCTTGAAATGAGTTTTGTATAGTAATGAAGATGTTAAATGACCTATTGGTGGAATGAGATTGGGGATAGGATATCTCTTTTCAATCTTGCGGATATATGTCCCAAGGCTTGGTTTTTCTATCCCAAGTCTTGGGATAGAAAAACCAAGCCTTGGGAAGAAGTTATCTCTTAGCTCTTTTGTTTTTTAGTATTGGCTTCCGGGATTTTTAGTATTAAGGCTTAGTATCTTTTCTGCCAATGCCCATTACTGGAGAGTTTGGATGCTCCTTTTGCAGATATCAGTTCCGCCAATGAGTATAAGTATAGATAAAAAGTAGAAATATGAAAAAAGTAATAATTGCGACACTGCTCTTTACGATGCTACATTCTTGTATGGGGTGTAGTGATAGTCAGAGTGACATGGAACCGATTCCCGTCCCACAGGAAGAATACATGGCTTCGGATATGGTGATTTATGAGGCAAATCCCCGCATTTTTGCCGAAGAAAATGCGTTCTCTGCCATCAAAGCAGAGCTTGACCGTATTCAAAGCCTGGGGACTACCGTGCTTTGGCTGATGCCTGTAAATGAGCCGGGAGTACTGAAAAGTGTGAATTCACCTTATTGTATAAAGGATTATAAAAAGCTGAATACACGTTACGGAACAAAAAAAGACTTGAAAGAACTGGTAGATGCTGCCCATGCCAAAGGAATGAAAGTGATTCTTGACTGGGTTGCCAACCATACTTCGTGGGACAATGCTTGGGTGACTGAGCATCCGGATTGGTATACACAGGATGCAAATGGCAATGTGGTACAACCTCAAGAACAGCCTTGGGCGGATGTTGCTGACTTGAATTTTGACAACGAAATCATGCAGCAAGCCATGATTGATGCCATGAAGTATTGGGTAACAGAAATTGGTATTGATGGATACCGTTGTGATTATGCCGAGGGGGTACCAGATGCTTTCTGGAAGAAAGCAATCGCCGAGCTCCGTACACTTGACAATAATTTGCTGATGCTTGCCGAAGGCGGAAAAACGTCTTTAATGAACAATGGTTTCAATCTGCTCTACGGCTGGAACTTCCATAGTAAACTGAAAGACTATTATGCCGGTAAATGCTCACTTACTGACCTTTATGCTATGAATACTTCCGAATTGGAGGGAATGCCGAAGGGTACGTTACGGTTACGCTATTCTACTAATCATGACCAGGCAAGTGAGGCTTCACCGATAGAATGTTATGGCGGTGAGCGTGGTGCCATGTCTGCTTTTGTATTGACGACTATGCTCGAGGGGATACCTCTTATTTATAGTTCGCAGGAAGTAGCCTATCCGCGGTCACTTAACTTTTTCAATTACGGAGTTATAGACTTGAAGTCCAATGAAGTCTTTGCGCAAGAGATGGCAGAAATCATCAGAGCCTATAAAGCTACGAGCAGTGTACGTGGTGGTGAACTGGAAGTTTATACTACCGGAGATGCCGCTTCATTTTATCGGGCAGCAGGCAGTCATGGCATGTTGGTCATGGTGAATACCGCCAATGAGTCTGTACAAGTGAAAGTACCTATGGAGCATGCTGGCAAGACCATGACCGATGTGATTGCCGGTGTGGATGTGGAGTTGCCTACAGTAATGACGATGGAACCTTATCAATATTTTATATATCAACAATAACGGATGTATATGAAACATGTATTATTAACAGTTGTATTTCTGGGAATTGCTTGTGTGGCGATGGCACACGAATTGTTATCTCCCAATGGGAATCTGAAACTCAATGTTGTGCTTGATTCCGAGGGGGGGCCGGTCTATAGCTTATATTACAAAGGAGAGCCGGTTGTAGAACCTTCTGCCTTGGGAATACTTATGGAAGAAGCGGATTTGTCAAATGGCTTCCGGATTCTTGATGCAACAAATTCTACTTTTGATGAAACTTGGATGCCTGTATGGGGAGAGTATGAAAAAGTCCGTAACCATTACAATGAACTTACTGTCACTTTCTCACAACCGGCAAAGCACGACCGTACGATGATTGTACGTTTTCGATTGTTTGACGATGGACTCGGATTCCGTTATGAGTTGCCGGAGCAGAAAACCATGAATTATCTGACGGTAAAAGACGAACTGACGGAATTCAATCTGACCGGTAATCATACACTCTATTGCATTCCCGGTGATTATGATACGAATGAGTTTGCCTATACTACTGCGGCCATTTCCGAAGTGCGCGAAGCTATGGAACGTAATCTACGTAAAAAAGGATATGAAGCTAAAGCGACTTCATTCACAGTACAAACACCCCTTATGATAAAGACTACCGAAGGACTTTATATCAATATTCATGAAGCTGCCTTGGTAGATTATTCTGCCATGTTGCTGAATGTGGATGATAAAGAGTTTAACTTTTCTGCTCATCTTACTCCCGATAAATTAGGAAAGAAAGGATATCTGCAATTACCGTTGCATACCCCGTGGCGTACAATTATGGTTAGTGACGATGCACGTAGCATCCTTGCTTCTCAGTTGATTCTTAATCTGAATGAACCTTGTAAGCTGGAAGATACTTCTTGGATTAAGCCACAGAAATTTATCGGTGTCTGGTGGGAGATGTTTACTGGTGGAGGAGGTACATGGGCATATAGCGACTATTATAAGGCTAAACCCGGCATAACCGACTATTCAAAGTTAACTCCTAATGGACATCATCCGGCCAATACTGAACATGTGAAAGAGTACATAGACTTTGCGGCGGAGAATGGTATTGATGCGGTATTGGTTGAGGGCTGGAATGAAGGTTGGGAAGATTGGGCATCCTATCGTAAGGATCGTCAGTTCCTTTTTGACAAACCTTATCCGGACTTTGATGTTGCGGTACTACATGCCTATGCCAAATCAAAGGGAGTAAAGATTATCATGCATCATGAGACGGCTGCTAATGCTGCCGACTATGAGCGGCAGCTGGATGTAGCCTTTCAATTTATGGTAGATAATGGCTATAATTCTGTAAAGACCGGATATGTGGGCTCAATCATTCCCCGTAGTGAATATCATTCCTCACAATGGATGAACAATCATTATATACATGTGGTGAAGCGTGCTGCTGATTATAAGATTATGGTAGATAGTCACGAGGCTGTTCGTCCCACCGGCTTGTGCCGTACCTGGCCCAACTGGGTAGCGCAAGAATCTGCCCGTGGTGGTGAGTTTGAATCTATGGGGGGCAATGATCCGGATCATACTTGTATCTTGCCGTTTACTCGGTTGAAGGGTGGTCCGATGGATTACACTCCTGGTATTTTCCAGACAAAACTTTCGTATTATAATGGTTCGAAACCTAAAGGTCAGGCGGGTACTACATTGGTAAAACAATTGGCTCTATATGTAACGATGCCCTCTCCGTTACAGATGGCAGCAGACCTGCCGGATAATTATCGCCGTTTTCCCGATGCGTTTCAATTTATTAAGGATGTAGCGGTGGATTGGAGCAATTCTTGGTATTTGGAAGCCGAACCGGGTGATTATATCACAGTGGCTCGTCAAGCCAAAGGAAAACAAGAGTGGTATGTAGGTGCTATTACCGACGAACATCCTCGTACGGCAACTATTCCTTTCTCTTTCTTACCCGAAGGAAGGAAATATATTGTTACCGTTTATGCAGATGGTCGGGATGCAGACTGGAAAGATAATCCGCAGAGCTATGACATCCGTCGTGGCATAGTAACGTCAAAGAGTGTGCTGCGTCAACCTCTGGCAAGTAGTGGAGGGGTGGCTATCAGTGTTCGAGAAGCAACAAAAGAAGAGGTAAAAGGATTGAAGAAATTATGAAGCTTGTCCGTACATAGTAATTATTATGTTGCGGATTTAATACAAGCATTTAAGAATTAAAGTTAGCAATTGGAAAGGCATAGTCCGTGAGGATTGTGTCTTTTTTCGTAAATTATTCGTCATTTCTTATTTTCTTTATTATAATTTTTCTATATTTATGCCGTTATGGCGAATTGTTGACAGAATAGGAAAAGAATAGACCATTTAGGTATGAATAGAGAATGCTGGGGATTTGACATTTTATCATTCTTTAATCAAAATATAACCGTAAAATTTAGCTGTTTTGAAAAGTTTTCTTATATTTGCGGTGTTATTCATTGACATTTTGTTTGAATAGCGTAAAGTCAACAAGGTAATAACCTTTAAAACGTAATATTATGAATATCGAACGTATCATGACCTCTTTAGAGGCAAAGCACCCCGGCGAGTCTGAGTATCTTCAAGCCGTAAAGGAAGTTCTTCTTTCCATCGAAGATATCTATAACCAACATCCCGAGTTCGAGAAAGCGAAAATTATAGAACGTCTGGTTGAACCTGACCGTATCTTTACTTTCCGCGTAACGTGGGTGGATGATAAAGGTGAAGTTCAGACGAACCTCGGTTATCGTGTGCAGTTCAACAATGCCATTGGCCCGTACAAAGGCGGTATTCGTTTCCATGCTTCCGTAAATCTTTCTATCCTCAAATTCCTGGGATTTGAGCAGACTTTCAAGAATGCCTTGACTACATTGCCTATGGGCGGTGGTAAGGGTGGTTCCGACTTCTCTCCGCGCGGAAAGAGCGATGCTGAAATCATGCGTTTCTGTCAGGCCTTCATGCTGGAATTGTGGCGTCACCTCGGTCCGGATATGGATGTTCCTGCCGGTGATATCGGTGTAGGCGGTCGCGAAGTGGGCTATATGTTCGGTATGTATAAGAAGTTGACTCGCGAATTTACGGGCACATTTACCGGTAAAGGATTGGAATTTGGCGGTTCGCTGATTCGTCCTGAAGCAACAGGATTTGGTGGCTTGTATTTCGTAAACCAAATGTTACAGACAAAAGGCATTGACATCAAGGGCAAGACCGTGGCTATCTCCGGTTTTGGAAATGTGGCTTGGGGTGCTGCTACCAAGGCTACCGAATTGGGTGCCAAGGTGGTTACCATCTCCGGTCCCGACGGTTACATTTACGACCCGAACGGTATCAGTGGCGAAAAGATAGATTATATGCTGGAACTCCGGTCATCGGGCAACGATATTGTGGCACCGTATGCCGACGAATTCCCCGGCTCTACTTTCGTGGCAGGCAAACGCCCGTGGGAAGTGAAAGCGGACATCGCTCTGCCTTGCGCTACCCAGAACGAGCTGAACGGCGAAGATGCACAACACCTCATTGACAACAAGGTGACATGTGTAGGCGAAATCTCCAATATGGGATGTACGCCCGAAGCTATCGACCTTTTCATTGACAACAAAATTATGTATGCACCGGGTAAGGCTGTCAATGCAGGTGGTGTGGCTACCAGCGGACTGGAAATGTCGCAGAACGCCATGCACCTCAGCTGGAGTGCAGCCGAAGTGGATGAAAAACTCCACGCCATCATGCACGGAATTCATGCTCAATGCGTAAAATATGGGACAGAACCTGATGGCTACATCAACTACGTGAAGGGAGCGAATATCGCCGGCTTCATGAAGGTGGCTCATGCCATGATGGGTCAGGGAATTATCTAAGAGAGAAACTTTGTTTAGTTGTATTTGTATTTGTGGTTTGTGCTGCCCTACGCCTGTGAAGGTATGGGGCAGTACTTTTTTATTCTCAATTAAAAAAGTTGTATCTTTGTATCCGAGAAACCATAAATGACAAAGAGATGTTACTACCTGAATTGAAACTGAGACGTGATAAAATACGCTCTCTCATGGCTCAACAAGAGATTGATGCCGCTCTTATCGCTTGCAATGTAAATTTAATCTATACGTACGGACGTGTCGTCAGCGGTTACTTGTATCTGCCGTTGCATGCTCCCGCTCGTTTATTCATCAAACGTCCCAACAATATTGAAGGGGAACATATTCATCCTATCCGTAAACCGGAACAACTGCCTGACTTACTAAAGGAATGTGGTTTGCCCATACCTGCGAGGTTGATGCTGGAGGGGGATGAGTTGTCTTTTACGGAATATAACCGTTTGGCTGCGTGTTTCCCTGAAACGGAGGTGCTTCCTTGTGGTACGGCACTTATCCGGAAGGCCCGAAGTGTCAAGACTGAAATAGAGATTGAGATGTTCCGTCGTTCAGGCATTGCACATGCTAAAGCTTACGAACAAATACCCTCGGTTTATAGACCAGGAATGACAGACCGCCAGTTATCCATCGAAATAGAGCGCCTGATGCGTCTGGAAGGTTGTCTGGGCATTTTTCGTACCTTCGGACAAAGTATGGAGATTTTTATGGGAAGTCTGCTGGCAGGAGACAATGCCACTGCGCCTGCCCCCTATGATTTTGCTCTGGGAGGCGAGGGACTTGACCCGTCACTGCCTATCAGTGTGAACGGTGCACTGTTGCAGCCCGGTCAGAGCTTTATGGTTGATATGGGGGGTAACTTCTATGGCTATATGGGAGACATGAGCCGTGTATTCTCTATCGGAAAGCTGCCGGAAAAGGCATATGTTGCCCATCAAGTTTGCCTGGACATACAAGAGGCTGTTGTAGAAAAAGCGAAACCGGGTGCTGTTTGTGAGGACCTTTACAATCTCGCTATCGATATTGTCACCAAAGCGGGCTTTGCCGACAACTTTATGGGAGCCACTCAAAAAGCCAAGTTTATCGGTCATGGCATCGGACTGGAAATCAATGAAATGCCGGTGCTGGCTCCACGCATGAAGCAGGAGCTGGAACCGGGCATGGTCTTTGCTTTGGAACCGAAGATTGTTTTGCCAGGCATTGGTCCCGTCGGTATCGAAAACTCTTGGGTTGTAACAGCGGAAGGAGTGGAGAAACTGACGTTGTGTAAGGAAGAGATTGTGGAACTTTGAAAATTGATAATGGATAATGGAAAATTGCCATGCGGTTTCAATAAATACGCTGCACTGTTTATTTTTCCATTATCCATTTTCAATTATTTTACCCTTCTGTTAAGCTGATTATTCGCTTTCGAAGGTTTGGATTTACCAATCCGTTTTCCGGTTGGCTTGGCCTTGTTGCTCCGTTTGGGCTTTATGCCGGAATGGTTACTCGCCTTCATAATATTCACATAAGTAGTAGCGGGCTATAAAGTCCCAATATTGATGCAGTGTTTCTTTTCCTTTCAGGAAGGGAAGTTCCACATCGGGTAGAATTCCTTTGGCCATTCCGTATTTCAGCAGGTCGAACGGACACTCTCCGGGTTGGCAGAACATCTTGTAACCCTCTGCAGCAGCGCGTTTGGCATCGTACATCGGGTTATGTTCTTCACAGAAATAGGCGGCCACGTTGTGGGCTACGAGCATACCTTTGGCGTTGGCATAAATCACGAACTCTTTTTGGTATTCCAGGTCGGGCAATAATGCGGACCGTTTGTTTTCCCATCCCAAGACATCGACAAAGAAAGTGCAAAGCTCCTTGTAATCGGTGAAGTATAGCAGCGGTTTCCCCTGGCTGTATTCCAGACAGCGGGCGGCATCTTTGCTCAGTTTGGTTTCCGGAGTGACTTCCGGCAGCGGAGTAATGGGCATATCCAGTAAATCAAGTCCCATTACCCAAAGGAAGGAAGATTCTCCCTCGCTGATGGGAGCTTCTTCGAAACGTGCATCCATCAGTTCATAGGCGCTTTGGCTTAATGCAAGCAGGTCTTTGTCATAAGGACTGAACAAGGTGTATTCCTTGTCAAAAATACTGAATTGTGATTTCAATGTCCACAGTACGAATGCAATGTCTTCCTGATTTATTTCATCGGGCGTATAATCGTCACCCAGTGGATAGAACGGCAGGTAAGTTCCGTATACTCCCTGAAAGGCTTCGGAGAAAAGTTTCCAGCCTCCGCTTTGGGCAATGGTATCTTGAAAGTACATGCCGAGAGAGATGGCTGCGTCAATTTGGGTACGCAGGTCTTCCTTGTTGAACAAGGGAGAGGTCTTGACGAGGGGCAGGATGCTTGTGGCAAAGTCGAGGTACCATTTGTCCGTTGGCAGTACGTGGGTGCGTTCATTGGCCCCCAACCAATATTGCATGTTGATTGTTGTCATGATTTGTTTGTTTTAGATAAATATTATAGTCTTTTTAATGCCAATTTGATGACTTGTTCCACCGGTGCGCTTGGTTCTTCCTTCAAAATGGCAAGCACTACTTTTTGTGAGGGGGCTTGTGCAAAGCCCAGCATGGTAAGGGCGGCTACGGCTTCTTCTTGTACTTGTGCGTTGGCTGCCGATACCAGTGTACCTATGGTCCCTGCGTTGCCGGCTACAACGCTGCCGGTCTTGATTTTGTCTTTTAAATCCACAATTATCCGTTGGGCTGTTTTCAGCCCGATACCCTTGACTGTTTTCAGTAGAGTGGCGTTTTCCGTGCTGATGACATTTATCAGTTCGGATGGCGAGAGTGCCGAGAGAATCATGCGAGCTGTATTTCCGCCGATGCCTGAAACGGAGATGAGCAACAGGAATAGTTCGCGTTCCTGCTTGTCAGCGAACCCGTAGAGGACATAGGCGTCTTCACGGATAGCTTCATATATATATAGTTTGCATTCTTTCTTGCCCTGGATGGCGGCATACGTATTCAATGAAATATTGACGCCGTATCCCAGTCCGTTGCAGTCTATTATTGCGGTTGCCGGACTTAGTTCGGCAATTCCGCCTCTGATGTATTCTATCATAATTCTTTTGCTTGTTGGCCCCAAATGTGCCTTGCGTACATATCATCTGCGAATGTATGAATTATTATTGGACTTTCACTCACTAAAAAAAGAAAAACTGTGTGAAACAGCAGGGAGTTCTGCCGATATAATAAATTAAAATGCTTACTTTTGCGCCGATAAAGTAGAAAACTGATAAATAAATTCATAAAAAGAATGAAAAAAGTAAGAGCGGCCATCGTTGGCTATGGTAATATCGGGCATTATGTGCTCGAAGCCCTGCAAGCAGCTCCCGATTTCGAAATTGCCGGTGTAGTACGCCGTGCCGGAGCTGAAAACTGTCCTGCGGAACTGAGTGCATATCCCGTTGTGAAGAATATCAAGGAACTGAAAGGCGTGGATGTTGCTATCCTTTGTACGCCTACCCGCAAAGTGGAAGAGTATGCAAAGGAGATCCTTGCTTTAGGCATTCATACTGTGGACAGTTTCGATATCCATACGGGTATCACTGCCTTGCGCCGCACACTGGATGCAGAGGCTAAAAAGCATAATACGGTATCCATCATTTCTGCCGGCTGGGATCCGGGTAGTGACTCCATTGTCCGCACTATGCTGGAAGCCATTGCTCCGAAAGGCATTACCTATACTAATTTTGGTCCGGGTATGAGCATGGGACACACCGTGGCTGTAAAGGCCATCGAAGGTGTGAAAGCCGCTCTTTCCATGACTATTCCTACAGGAACCGGCATTCACCGTCGTATGGTGTACATTGAGTTGAAGGATGGTTACGAATTTGATAAGGTGGCTGCAGCCATCAAAGCCGACCCGTACTTCGTGAATGACGAAACACATGTAAAATTGGTTCCGAGTGTGGATGCACTGCTCGATATGGGGCATGGGGTAAACTTGACCCGTAAGGGTGTGTCCGGCAAGACGCAGAACCAGCTATTTGAGTTCAACATGCGTATCAACAATCCTGCCCTCACGGCACAAGTGCTGGTATGTGTGGCGCGTGCCGCTATGCGTCAGCAGCCGGGTTGCTATACAATGGTTGAAGTTCCGGTAATAGACCTGCTTCCGGGCGATAGAGAAGAGTGGATCGGCCATTTGGTATAAGACACAGAAAAAACAGATGATGTGTTTGGCTCAAACGCATCGTCTGCTTGCCCCGAACACATCATCTGTTTGATGTAAATGCATCATCCGTTCTACTGCGAATGGATGATGCGTTTTTTTATGTCTTGTTCTTTAAAAGAAATACCTCAGTATATCATTGAAGTTTGCCCAAATCAGCAAACCGAACAAGAGGAACATGCCCACCATCTGCGCACGTTCCATAAACTTGTCGCTGGGCTTGCGGCGTGCAATGATTTCGTAAATGAGGAATAACACGTGTCCACCGTCCAGTGCAGGGATGGGCAGAATATTCATAAAGGCAAGGATGATGGAGAGGAATGCCGTCATGTACCAGAACTGGTGCCAGTCCCACGTGGCGGGGAAAATACTGCCGATGGTTCCGAAACCTCCGAGTTGCTTGGCTCCTTCCTTGGAGAAAAGATATTTCATCTGGCCTACGTAGCCTTTCAGAGTCTTTACCCCCAAAGATACGCCGGCAGGGAAAGAGGAAAGGAAACTGTATTCCTTGCGGACAACGGGCAGCAGTTTGTCGGTTGCCGTACGTGCTGCTACGCCTATTTCATAGTCGGCATTGGTCATCATGCTCAAGGTGTCTGTCACACCGTTACGGACGTATGTCAAGGTTACCTCATGGGATGCGTTGGCTTTCTTGCGCTTCAGCATCTCTTCTTTGAAGTCGTAGTAGGCTATTGACTTTCCATCCAAGTGGGTGATGCTGTCACCTACTTGCAGACCGGCGGAAGCGGCAGGGTATCCTACAATCAGGCTGTCGACTACATAAGGGAAACGGAAACTGGCGAAACGCACGCTGTCTGCCAGCAAGCGGTTCATCATGTCTTCGGGGATGTAGACTGAAGCAGCTTCCCCGTCACGCAATACGCTTACCTGGCGGGCATCGACAATACTGGTCAGCAGGTCGCCGTCATAGCGTTCGAATGGTACCCCGTCGGCAGATATTAGGATATCGCCGTCGCGGAAGCCTATGGCTTTGGCTGTTTCGTTAAAATCCATACCCAATGGGGCTTTTTGTACTGGTATATATTCGTCGCCCCAAGTAAAAAGTATCATGGAATAGATGAACAATGCGAGCAGGAAGTTGAACAATACACCGCCTACCATAATTAGCAGGCGCTGCCATGCCGGCTTGGCACGGAACTCCCATGGCTGCATGGGTTGCTTCATCTGTTCGGTATCCATAGATTCGTCTATCATACCTGCTATTTTTACATAACCACCTAAGGGTAGCCACCCGATACCATATTCCGTGTCACTGTGTTTGGGCTTGAACTTGAATAATGTGAACCAAGGGTCAAAGAATAAGCAGAACTTTTCTACCCGCGTCTTGAACAGACGCGCAAAAAGGAAGTGCCCCCCCTCATGAACAATAACGAGCAACGAGAGGCTCATAATGAGTTGCAGGGCACGAATCAAGAATGTTTCCATCTAATTATTTGCTGTTTTACGATTTTTATAATTTTCGCAAAGGTACGTTTTCTTATTTAACGTATCAAATGAGTAGATGTTTTTTATAATTCTTTTCATTCCGGTGTATCTATCAAATCAGCTCTTCTGCTATCCGTCGGGCTTCGGCATCCGTAGCCACATAGTCTTCATAGGTGGGCTTCTGTAAGTAGGATACGCGCGACATGGTCTTTTCTATTACTTCACTCATGCCAAGGAACGAAATTTTGTCCTGCAGGAAGGCAGCTACCACCACTTCATTGGCGGCATTGACAATGCAAGGCATATTGCCTGCACGATGTAGCGCTTCGTAGGCCAGGGCGAGGTTACGGAAACGGGTGGTGTCCGGTTGCTCGAACGTCAGTTCCGTGCACAGCTTGAAGTCCAGGCGCGGGAAAGAGGCTTTCAACCGGTCGGGATAGGAGAAGGCATATTGGATGGGCAGGCGCATGTCCGGCATTCCCAGTTGTGCTTTCACGGCACCGTCCTCAAACTGTACCATGGAGTGGATGACGGATTGCGGGTGTACCACGACTTCTATCTGGTCGGGACGTACACCGAACAGCCATTTGGCTTCGATTACCTCGAACCCTTTGTTCATCATGGAAGCAGAGTCTATCGTGATTTTGGCGCCCATGTCCCAGTTGGGGTGTTTCAGTGCTTGCGCTTTGGTGACGGTTGTTAGTTGCTCCATAGTGCAGGTGCGGAACGGACCTCCGGAGGCAGTCAGTATCACTTTTTCTATTTGGTTGCCTATCTCACCGGCCAGGCACTGGAAAACGGCGGAGTGCTCGGAGTCGACGGGTAGGATGGGGACACCGCTGAAGCGTGCCAGGTCATTGATGAGCTCTCCCGCCACCACCAGCGTCTCTTTGTTGGCAAGGGCTATCGGCTTACGGGCTCGGATGGCATTCATGGTGGGCTTCAGCCCTGCATATCCCACCATGGCGGTCAATACCATATCAATGGGATTTTCGGTCACAATCTGGCAGAGGGCATCTGCGCCGGCATATACCTTGATAGGTAGGTCGGCAAGCGCTTCTTTCAGTTGCGTGTATTTCGATTCGTTGGCTATTACCACTGCCTCAGGCTTGAATCTGCGTGCCTGGGCTATGAGTTCCTCTACGCGGTTATTGGCGGTCAATACGTATGCTTCGTACTGGTCGGGATGTTCTTCGATGACCTGCAACGCTTGTGTACCGATGGAACCGGTAGAACCGAGTATGGCAATCTGTTTCATTTACTATTATGCTATTTACAATTTACTATTTGGAGACTAAAATACGATGTAAAGCTCGGGATTTACGGCCCTGCCCTTATGCCACAGCTCGAAGTGAAGGTGGGGACCGGTGGACAGCTCGCCGGTGTTTCCTACCAGTGCGATGGCTTCACCCCCTTTCACCGCATCGCCTTCCCGTTTCAGCAGAGAGCCGCAATGCTTGTAGACTGACACGAAGTCCTGGTTGTGCTGTATTTCTATCAGATAACCCGTCTCGGCAGTGTAGGTACTCAGTATGACGGTACCGTCTAAGGTGGCCAATACGCTTTCGCCCGGATTGGCGGCAATGTCCGTGCCGAAGTGTTTTGTTTCGGCATTGAAGGGAGATGAAATCATGCCGCGTGTGGGGCGGTAGAAAATCAGTCCGTCTATTTCGGGGCGAGCGGTGATGCTCGTCAGGTTGTACTTTTCTGTCTCCTCGTACTGTTTGCGGAATTCGGCTTCCCGTTGTGTACGTTCCATGAGCGAATCTTCGCGCAGGTGGGTCAACGAGTCGATGGAATGTATGGTATCTGCCTTTATCTTGCCCTGGAAGATGTCCTGGATATTCATGATATAGAGGTTCTGTCTGTTCACCAGTTGCTGGAGGGAATCTACGCGCAAGGCATTCTCCACTACCTGGGCACGGATTTCACTGTTCATATATCCCGGCAGGTAGTTGCGCAGCGGGGTGAAGGCTACGATCAGGGAGGCGATGAGAAACAATACGAACAGCACGGAGAGCAATACGGACAGTCCGTTCAGCTTGGATACGCGCAACGTGATGATATCCTCAAGGGTATTCTCGTTCGTAATCGTCAGTCTGTACTTGAACTTGATGTTACTCCAAAATGCTTTTCTTCGTTTCTTTTTCATACCTCTTCTGTTTTGTCCAAAGCTATCAAACCTTCCGGCAGGTCTACGGTGATGACCTTGTGCTTCTGGTCAATGTCTATGATAAACTCTTCTTGTGCCGGCACCAGCAGTTCTTCTCCCTGATAATCTACCACAAACAGTGTGTTGATGGTCGATGTGTCCACGTCCGTCACTTCTCCCAGCGTGCCGTGATGTACTTCCTCCATACGAAAACCGACGAAGAAGTCCCAACTCAGTTCACCTGGTCCTGCCTCTTCTGCATGCTTTACGGGGAAGTAGACCTCAATATTAGTGAACATGCGGGCGCGTTCTGCCGTGTCCACGCCTTCCAGTTTGACAAGGGCGGTGGTGTCGGAGCGGAAACGGTATTCTTCCAAGAAGAAAGGCACCAGTATACCATCCAGCAGGCAGATTAGGTATTCGGCTTCCACCCGGTCGAAGATGTCATCCGTAAAAGTGAACGATAGTTCTCCGTGAATGCCGTGGGGCTTGTTGAATATACCTATCTTATATACTTCTTCTCTCTTTATCATCTTATTCTATTCTTGTTATTCTTGCTCCGAGCGCATTCAGTCGCCCTTCGATGTTCTGATACCCACGGTCTATCTGCTCTATGTTGTGGATGCGGCTGATGCCGTCCGCACTCATGGCAGCTATCAGCAGGGCGATGCCCGCACGGATATCGGGCGAGGTCATGTTGCCGCCACGTAGTTTAAAGCCGTGGTCGTGACCGATGACAACGGCGCGGTGCGGGTCGCAGAGGATAATTTGCGCTCCCATATCTATCAGCTTGTCCACAAAGAACAAACGGCTTTCGAACATTTTCTGATGAATGAGTACACTGCCTTTTGCCTGGGTGGCAACCACCAGCAGCACACTGAGCAAGTCTGGTGTCAGTCCGGGCCAGGGTGCGTCGGCAATGGTCATGATGGAGCCGTCGATAAAGGACTCTATCTGGTACGTCTCTTGTGCGGGCACGTAAATGTCGTCTTCCCACTGCTCCATCTTGATGCCGAGTCGACGGAAACTGTCGGGGATAATTCCCAAGTTCTCGTAGGAGACATTCTTGATGGTCAGTTCGCTACGGGTCATGGCTGCCATGCCAATGAAACTGCCCACTTCAATCATGTCGGGGAGGATGGTATGCTCGGTTCCGTGCAGCTCGTCTACTCCTTCGATAGTCAGGAGGTTGGAGGCGATGCCTTCTATCTTAGCTCCCATCCGGTTCAGCATTCTGCAAAGTTGCTGCACGTAGGGTTCGCAGGCGGCGTTGTAGATGGTGGTCTTGCCTTTGGCAAGGACGGCTGCCATTACGATATTGGCAGTTCCCGTAACAGATGCCTCGTCGAGTAGCATATAACTGCCATGCAGTTGTTTGGCTGAGATTTCGTAGATGCCACGCTCCTCATTATAGACAAAGTCGGCTCCTAAATTCTGGATACCGATAAAGTGTGTATCCAGACGGCGGCGTCCTATCTTGTCTCCGCCCGGCTTGGAAATCATGGCCTTGCCGAAACGTGCCACCATCGGCCCCACCAGCATGACGGAACCGCGCAGGCTGGAACATTTTTTCAGGAACGCGTCACTTTCCAGATAGGCGAAATCAATGTTGGCAGCTTGAAAGCTGTAAGTGTCAATGCCTTTTTTAGATACGCTGACTCCCATATCCCGCATCAATTGGATAAGGTTGTTGACGTCCAGTATGTCCGGGATATTGTGCACAGTCACCTCTTCGGCAGTGAGCAATGTGGCGCAGATAATTTGCAACACCTCGTTTTTTGCTCCTTGGGGGTAAATGTCACCGGAAAGTCTGTGTCCTCCTTCGATTACAAATGATGCCATGAAATTAGTGATTAGGGGTTGGTGATTAGTGATTAGTGGTCTGCATGGTGATGCCGCATGGCATTAATCACTAACCACTAATCATTCAATTTTAGTATTTCCGTTTATTGTTCCGGTTGTTGTTCCGGTTATTCTGGTTGTTCACTTTCGGACGGTAGTTCTGGTCAATACGTTCGGCCATGAGACGGACGATACTGTCTGTCATTTGCAGTTTTCCGTCAGAGAGTTCGGTGAGGTCATCTGAAATCTTACGGTCATCGACGGTATCTTTGTTCCATGCCATGTAGTCTTTCTTCATGTGGTTACAAATGAGCGCTATCAAGTTCTGCTTCTCTTCTCCTTCCGGAAATTCGATGGCTTTCTTTATCAGTACTTCCAGTGTACGGCCATAGTGGCGGTAGCGGATTTTGGTACTGGGGTAGGGGATGCTCTCCGGCTTGGTATTCAGATTGTCCTTGCGGATAATTTCGTACGGATAATCTATATCCAATTGGAAGTTGGCCATGATGGCAAGGTGGTCCCATAGCTTATGTTTGAAGTCGGGCACATCGCGCAGATGGGGAAACATGTTTCCCATGATGTTGATGATTGTGTTTGCGCAACGCTGGCGTTCTGCACGGTCTTCGATTGTCAGCGCGTGGTCTACCATATTCTGGATGCTGCGACCATATTCGGGCAGAGGCATCCGTTTTTGTTGAGTGTTATATTGCATCTTTAATTAGTGATTAATGTTCAACGATTAGTGGTTAGTGATTAGTGATTAATGGGCTACGTAGTGATACCGCATGGTATTCATCCCTAATCGCTAAACCCTAAATAAGTTTCTTTGGCGTGCCGGCTACGAATTCCTTCAAATAGAAGGGTTCGAAATAGGCCACATCCTTGAAATCTTGTTCGGCTATTGCCTTTTCTGCCAACGGGAACATCATGCCGGCAAGCGGGCGGATGCCGTCGATGAAGTGTGCATTGGGATGCGTGATTTTCTCTTTGCATTTGGCTGCACCGTCACCGAAGAAATAGACGGGATGTTGCTCTAAAAATTCCAGGTAGGAGTTTTCGTCCACAATATCGGCTGCAATGTCGCGCACCGATTTCAAGGCACGGTCGTAGATGGCAGCATAGACTTCCATACGGCGGGCGTCAATCATCGGGCAGAGTAATGCGTCGTCGGGTAACTCATCGTGGTAGAGCAATACCGGTACACACTGGACTTTCAGGGTTTCCAGCCCGATAAGTGGCAGGTTACGTCCATAGCAGACACCTTTTGCCATCGACACGCCGATACGCAACCCGGTATACGAACCAGGGCCGCAGCTCACGGCGACTGCATCCAACGGCATGGCATGGCTATCGGCAAAGGATAGCGCCTCGTCCACAAAGATTCCCAATGAAACGGCGTGTGAAGGGCCATTCAGGTCCTCTTTCTTGAAAACGTTCTGTCCATCCTCGCTCACGGCTACGGAGCAGGCAGAAGTGGACGTTTCAATATGCAAGATACATGACATAACTTTTATTCTTGATTTTATTGTGGCAAATTTACGTGATTATTTTCACTAATTAAAATAATCGTGTAATTTTGCGCAAAACTATAACATTATGATACAATCTATGACAGGCTACGGCAAAGCAACCGTCGAACTGCCTGATAAGAAAATCAACGTTGAAATAAAGTCGCTCAATAGTAAGGCAATGGACCTATCTGCCCGCATTGCTCCGCTTTATCGTGAGAAGGAGATGGAAATCCGTAATGAAATATCACGGAAACTGGAGCGCGGAAAGGTGGATTTCAGCCTTTGGATAGAAAAGAAAGAGAGTGCGGAAAGCGTCACTCCCATCAACCAGACATTGGTGGAGGGATATTACAAGCAGATTTGTGCTATATCAGAAAATCTAGGAATACCTGTGCCGGATGCGACGGACTGGTTTGCCACGTTACTCCGTATGCCGGATGTGATGACTAAGAATGATACGCAGGAACTGAGTGAGGAGGAATGGGCTGTGGTTTATTCGGCTGTGGAAAAGGCTGTTGGTGCGCTGGTGGACTTCCGTAAGCAGGAAGGAGCTGCCCTTGAAAAGAAGTTCCGTGAGAAGATCTCCAACATCTCCCATCTGTTGGAGACTATCGCTCCCTATGAGAAAGAGCGTGTAGCCAAAGTGAAGGAACGTATTACAGATGCACTGGAAAAGACCTTAAGTGTGGATTATGACAAGAACCGCCTGGAGCAGGAACTCATCTACTACATCGAAAAACTGGATGTGAACGAAGAGAAACAGCGTCTTGGCAATCATCTGAAATATTTTATCAATACGCTGGAAACCGGAACCGGACAAGGCAAGAAGTTAGGGTTCATCGCCCAGGAGATGGGACGTGAAATCAATACCTTGGGCAGTAAGTCCAATCATGCGGAGATGCAGAAGATTGTCGTTCAGATGAAAGATGAATTGGAGCAAATCAAGGAACAAGTATTGAACGTCATGTAGTATCAAATAGTAAATCGTCAAATCGTAAATAATTCGATGGCAAAACTTATCATATTTTCAGCCCCTTCGGGCTCTGGCAAGTCAACGATTATCAACTATCTGCTGACTCAAAATCTGAACTTGGCATTCTCCATCTCAGCGACCAGCCGCCCGCCCCGCGGAACGGAGAAAGATGGAGTGGAGTATTTCTTTCTGACTCCTGACGAGTTCCGTCGTCGCATAGCCAATGATGAATTCCTGGAGTATGAAGAGGTATATCAGGACCGTTTTTACGGAACACTGAAGGAGCAGGTGGAAAAGCAATTGGCTGCCGGACAGAATGTAGTGTTCGATGTGGATGTAGTGGGTGGTTGCAATATCAAGAAATTCTATGGTGAGCGTGCTTTGTCTGTTTTCATTCAGCCACCTTCAGTGGAGGAATTGCGCAAACGCTTGGTGGGGCGCGGAACAGATGCTCCCGAAGTGATAGAGAGCCGCGTGGCGAAAGCCGAATACGAACTGGGCTTTGCACCGAAGTTCGATACCGTGATTGTGAACGATGACCTGGAGACAGCCAAAGCGGAAGCATTGAAAGTAATCTCTCAATTCTTGAACGAATGAAACAACGTGGAGGAGTGTACAACCAGTTGGCACCGAGGAGGAAGAATAGCCCGAAGCTGAACAAGGCATTGCTAATTATTAATAGCGTTCTGTTCGTCTGCTCCCTTGTTGTGGGTGTATTGTATATACATCATGGCGAGCCTCGTTCCAGTATTTCAATGTTTCTTATCTCTGTAGTGACGATTTTCAATGCTTGGGCTGCCTGGCGTGCGTTGCAAAGACGTCCTTTGTAAGGTTGTATATGAATAAGAATAAATGAATATAGGAATCTTCAGCGGCTCGTTCAACCCGATACACATCGGACATTTGGCCCTCGCCAACTATCTTTGCGAATACGGGGACCTGGACGAAGTGTGGTTTATGGTCACCCCCCACAATCCGCTGAAGGAAGAAAACGAACTGATGGATGACAAGTTACGTTTGAAGCTGGTGCAGCTAGCCACTGAGGGTTATCCCAAGTTTCGCGCTTCCGATTTTGAATTCCATCTGCCTCGGCCTTCTTATACTGTTCATACGTTGGACGCACTGAAACGGACTTATCCCCAACACACTTTCCATCTTGTCATTGGTTCGGACAACTGGAGGCTGTTCCACCGTTGGTACGAGTCGGAACGCATTATTGCCGAAAATCATCTTCTGGTTTATCCCCGTCCCGGCTATCCGGTAGAGGCCACCTTTTTACCGCAGAATGTGCGGACAGTTTCTTCTCCGGTATTCGAAATCAGCTCCACTTTTATCCGTCGGGCCATAGAGGAGGGAAAAGACGTACGCTACTTCCTGCATCCGGCAGTGTGCGATGAACTCAAACGGATGCAGAATGAATCTTTAAACTGAAATAAATGTCTGTATTTGTACGTGTTTTCATATTTATTTCTTATTTTTGAACGTATCAACCTTGAATGCATGGAAGAGTTTTCTTAATACATAGATATTCCTTAATTTAATAATCCGCTTATGAGAAAAGAACTACTGTTACTGGGAGCATTCGGTATGCTGACGACAGCGACGCTTTGTGCGCAAGAGTTTCATTTGCAACCTACTCCCCAAGAATATATTACGCAAAAAGATTCTGTTGATATTCCCCGACAATACCAGATCCTTTCCGGCAATTCCGTGCAGGACGGACCTGCGTTGCCTTTACTCTGTTCATTGATGCCGGAAGAGGTGCTTGGCGCTTCTTTCCGTGTATATATAGGAGTGAAAGGAGATAAGATTATTAAGAAATACCAACATCGGATTCCACGCAAATCCGAAGGTTATTTCCTGAAAATAGAAAAAGACTGCATCGTCATAGCCGGTGCTGACGAACGGGGAGCGTACTATGGTGTACAGACTCTTGCGCAGTTGCTTGCTTTAGACAAGCTGCCTTTGGCTGAAGTGACGGACTATCCTGATGTTCCCTATCGGGGTGTGGTAGAAGGGTTTTACGGTGCTCCCTGGAGTCAGGAGGCGCGTATACGCCAGCTTGATTTTTATGGTCGGAACAAAATGAATGTCTATATCTATGGACCGAAAGACGATCCTTATCACCGGACTCCCAACTGGCGCAAGCCTTATCCTGCTCGAGAAGGAGAAGAGTTGAAAGTATTGGTGAATAGGGCGAAGGAGAACAATGTCATTTTCTATTGGGCCATTCATCCGGGCCAGGATATTCGCTGGAATGAAGAAGACCGCTCGTTATTGTTGCAGAAGTTCGAAAGCATGTACCAGTTGGGTGTGCGTGGTTTTGCCGTTTTCTTTGATGATATTTCGGGTGAGGGGACAAAGGCGGACAAGCAGGCTGAACTGTTGAACTATATTGACGACCATTTTGTAAAAGTCAAGCGGGATGTTGCACCATTGATATTGTGTCCCACAGAGTACAACAAGTCATGGACCGATGTGGAGGGAGGCTATCTCACTACGCTTGGTGATAAGTTGAACGAGGGTATCAAGGTGATGTGGACCGGTGATATGGTAGTTGCTACTATAGATAAGTCTACGCTGGACTTCGTCAATCCGCTGCTGAAACGTAAGGCGTACATTTGGTGGAATTTCCCCGTTTCGGATTATGTACAAGACCATTTGCTGCTAGGGCCGGTTTATGGAAACGGGCTTGATATAAAAGATGATATGTCTGCTTTTGTTTCCAATCCGATGGAACATGCCGAGGCTTCCAAAATCTCTCTGTACAGTGTAGCTGATTATACTTGGAATATGGAGAATTATGATAGTGAAACTTCTTGGAAACATGCAGTCAGAGACCTTATGCCACTTCATGCCGAATATTTGGAAATCTTCGCTGCTCATAATTCCGACCCGGGACAGAATGGACATCGCTTCCGTCGTGAAGAGTCCGTTGCCATTCAGCCTGCTCTCTCTGCCTTGTTGAAAGCCTATCAAGAGAAAAACGAGATAGATGAAGATGCCTATCGGCAGGTAGCTGAGGAATGCCGGAAGATAATCGTTGCCGCTGATGGATTGCTTGCGTCGGGAAATGAGAATCGTCCGTTGATAACTGAAATAAGGCCTTGGCTCATTCAGTTCAAACAAGTGGGAGAGTATGGTGCGGAGGTGCTGAACATGATACGCCTGCGCCAGCAGAAGGATGCATTTATAGGTAGCTACGAACACGCCCGCGCCCTGCTGGTGCTGATGGGTGAGACGGATGCCCAATATAAAGCGGGCATAAAGAGCGGCAGCCTGCATCTGATGCCTACTTTCAATGCTTTGTTCGAAGCGGCGACAACGGGCTATAATGCAGCGTTCCATGCCGGGCTTGATACAAAGGCTGTTTATTCTCCCTACACGTTGAAGAGCGACGTGAATCAGTTGGCTTCGCTTCCTATTCAGCAGAAGGGAAAGGTGAATACAATTATTCCGTCCAATGAAGTCATCAACTGGCAGGCAGGCGGTGTGCTGACCATTTCGATGGATTATGCCCGCCAGTTGAGTTCGGTGCTTATCGATTTGGGAGATGCGGAGGTTGCTGATTCGAAGTTTAAACTGGAAGTAACTTCGGATGGCACAAACTGGCAGGCGGTGGATTTGAAGCCGGGATACAGAACGCAGGTGAAGGCATCTCTCAAAGATTTGAGCGTTGCGAAGATGAGGCTGGTGAATGTATCCGACACAGAGCAGAAGGTGTATTTCAAAATGTTCCGTTTTACGGAGAATTGATATGGTTCCTGATTCTTAAAATAGAGTTACGCGCCTGGGACGATGCTCCCCGTTGTTCTTAAGATCGGAATGACGGGGAGCACTTTTTTAGGAAGTTATTCAAGGCATTTGTCCAAGTCGCGGATGATTTGCTCTTTATCCATATTTTGTCCGATGAATACTATCTTCAGCATGCGGTCGCCGTATTGTTCGTCCCAGTCTCTTAGCAATCCCGGTTCTTGGCGCATCAGTTCTATCATGTCTTCTTCGGGAGCGGTGGCATACCATTGTCCGGCTTCAGTTATTTTCTTCTGTATACCTGCTTGTTCAAAGAGGAAGGACATGTCGCGGTTGTGGCTGAAGTAGCAGACACCCTTGGCGCGGATAACGCTGCGGGGCCATTTGGTAGCGACATAGTGGTCGAACTTATGAATGTCGAATGCAGGACGGCGGTAGTAGACAAATGTGCCAATACCGTATTCTTCTACTTCACCTCCTTCATGATGGTGGTGATGATGACCCTCTTCATGATGGTAATGCGCCTCTTTTTCCTCCTCTTCGCTTACTTGTTGCTCTATGCCACGAATCCATCCGGCGGAAGTTGCGGCACGTTCAAAGTTAAAGAGGTGGGTATGGATAATCTTATCCAGGTCTACATCTGCATAGTTGCACTCTATAATTTGGGCACCGGGTTGCAAGGTGTGGATAATCTGCCTGATACGTTTTAATTCCTCGGGCTGTACTTCTGCTGCTTTGTTCAGCAGGATAATATTGCAGAACTCAATCTGCTGAATGATGAGGTTTTCTATATCTTCCTCATCAATGCCTTTGCGTGTCAAATCATCTCCGCAAGAAAATTCACTTTGCAGACGTAAGGCGTCCACCACGGTGGTAATGCAGTCTAAGCGGCAAATACCGTATTTAGTATACGCTCCTCCCATATGAGGAATGGAGCAGAGTGTTTGGGCAATAGGCTCCGGTTCACAGATGCCACTCGCTTCAATCACGATGTAGTCGAAGCGTTGCATCTTCATGATTTCGAACATCTGCTCTATCAAGTCTGTCTTCAGCGTACAGCAGATACAGCCATTCTGCAGAGCTACCAGGCTGTCGTCTTTCTTTCCCACCACGCCACCTTTCTGTATAAGGTCTGCATCAATGTTCACTTCGCCTATGTCATTGACGATAACGGCAAACTTAATGCCACGTT
This sequence comes from Bacteroides sp. AF34-31BH, assembly GCF_003602795.1. NCBI lineage: Bacteria > Pseudomonadati > Bacteroidota > Bacteroidia > Bacteroidales > Bacteroidaceae > Bacteroides > Bacteroides sp. AF34-31BH. Next base: position 335,119 of record NZ_QTLV01000001.1, on the reverse strand, counting down.
TATTAGAAAGAATGTGATTTACCAACGTCGTTTTGCCACTGCCTAGATAACCGGTCAACAGCAGTACGGGGATTTCTATTGTATTCATAATCGTTTGGTTTGCTTCAATGATAATGGTCTTCTCTTATTAACTTCCGCAAAGTTATCTGATTTATGTGATAATGGATTGAAAAAAACAAAATTTTGTTTCTTCTATATTATTAAACAGAAAAAAGGTGAAAAGCTTTGAGCCCCTCACCTTTCTTCTGTTGTAGTTGTACTATGGCTTTAGTTCTTACAGAATCCCTTGCGCCATCATCGCCTTTGCCACCTTCATAAATCCGGCCACATTGGCACCCTTCACGTAATTTACATAACCGTCGGCTTCCGTACCATATTGCACGCAAGCTTCGTGAATGTTCTTCATGATGCTCTTCAATTTCTCGTCCACTTCCTCTGCACTCCAGCTCAACTTGATGGAGTTCTGAGTCATTTCGAGACCGGATACTGATACACCGCCGGCATTGGCTGCCTTACCCGGAGCATACAGAATCTTTGCATCTTGGAATACGCGGATTGCTTCAGGGGTAGAAGGCATGTTTGCACCTTCGGACACAGCCATGACACCATTAGCAATTAGTTTTTTGGCATCATCTCCATTTATTTCATTCTGAGTTGCAGAAGGCAGGGCGATGTCTGCCTTTTCACCCCAAGGACGTGCACCTTCTACGTACTTGACACCCGGATATTGTTCAGCATATTCGCGGATACGTCCACGATAGAGGTTTTTCAGCTCCATGATGTAATCCAACTTTTCGCGGTCAATGCCGTCCGGATCGTATACATAACCGTCAGAATCAGACATGGTCAATACCTTACCACCCAATTCCAATACTTTCTCGGCCGTATATTGAGCTACGTTACCGGAACCGGAAATCAGACAAGTTTTGCCTTTCAAGTCAGTACCCTTAGTCTTTAACATTTCCATCAGGAAGTAGATGTTACCGTAGCCGGTAGCTTCCGGACGAATCAGCGAACCGCCGAACTCACGGCCCTTACCGGTGAAAGTACCCGTAAATTCATGAGCCAGCTTCTTATACATACCGAACATGAAACCTACTTCGCGACCACCTACACCGATATCACCAGCAGGTACGTCTGTTTCAGGGCCGATATGACGCCATAACTCCAGCATGAAAGCCTGAACAAAACGCATGACCTCAGCATTTGACTTGCCGCGCGGAGAGAAGTCCGAACCGCCTTTACCGCCACCCATAGGCAGAGTTGTCAATGAGTTTTTAAATGTCTGCTCGAAAGCAAGGAATTTCAGGATGCTCAGGTTTACAGAAGAGTGGAAACGAACACCGCCTTTATATGGGCCGATAGCGTTGTTGTGCTGCACACGATAGCCCATGTTGGTTTGTACGTTACCTTTATCGTCTACCCAAGTAACACGGAATTGGTAAACGCGATCGGGGATGCAAAGACGTTCAATCAGATTGGCTTTGTCAAACTCCGGATGCTTGTTATACTCTTCTTCAATCGTAGAAAGAACTTCTTCTACTGCTTGATGATACTCCGGTTCGTTGGGGAACCGTCTTTTCAGGTCTTCTAATACCTTAGCTGCATTCATAATCTATTTCTTTTATTGGTTGCTACTATATGTTACCTAAAACAATTCGATTTTCGGTTTGTTTCCTTTTCCTCTCATTGCGGTTGCAAAAGTACACATAAAAATGAAACGAGCAAACATTTTATAAAGAAAATGCGGTATAAAACAACAATTTTATTGTTTTATACCGCAAAATGGAATAAAAAGATATTATTTATCCTCTTTTTAGAGACTTTATGACGGGAATAAATACTAAAGCCGCCGAAATGGCAAGCGTTAGGATAATTGGACCGTCAATTCGTTCGACAGATATCAAAACAATGTAGCATTGTGCTGCCCAAAGCAGCACAATGCAAACTATTTGGAATTTTGATAACGGTCGTCTCATTTGGCAGCCTTCTTTTTGTCTACGATAGCATCGATAACTGCTACTGCAGTGATGTTAACGATATCGCGCACGGAGCTCTCAAAATCGGTAAAGTGGATAGGCTTGTTCAATCCCATTTGGATAGGACCAATCAGTTCGGAGTCCGTATCCATCGCCTGCAACAGCTTGTAAGCAGAGTTTGCAGAACTCAAGTTCGGGAAAATCAGTGTGTTTACGTCTTTTCCTTTCAGGCGTGTAAACGGGTACTTGGCATCACGCATTTCGCGGTTCATGGCGAAATTCACCTGCATTTCTCCGTCAATGGCAAGGTCAGGATAGTTTTGTTGCATATAATCCACTGCTTCGTGTACACTTACCGGGCTACCTTCCTTATCCGCACCGAAGTTGGAGTAACTCAACATGGCCATTACCGGTGTATGATTGAAGAAGCGGACGGTATATTCCGACAGCTTGGCAATATCGATTAGCGTTTCGGCATTGGGATGACGGTTAATCAGCGTATCGGCCAGGAAGTATGTACCTTTTTTGGAGTTCAGGATATGCATGGTGCCGAAATGCTTGTATTCCGGACGGATGCCGATGACTTCCTTGGCAACCTTGATGGTATTGCTGTATTTGGTGTAAAGACCTGTGATGAAAGCGTCTGCTTCACCCGTTTCCACCATCATCATACCAAAGTAGTTACGTTCGAACATTTTGTCATTGGCTTCTTCGTAAGTGACGCCTTCGCGGGCACGTTTTTCGGATAGAATGCGGGCATAGCGTTCACGGCGCGGCGCTTCATCCGGATGACGCAGATTTACTATCTCAATACCTTCAAGGCTAAGGTCTAGTTCTTTTGCCAGCTTCTCGATAGCTTCGTCGTTGCCCAATATAATAGGATGACAGATACCTTCAGCCTTGGCTTCCACAGCAGCTTTCAGCATATTGGGGTGGATGCCTTCGGCAAATACCACACGTTGCGGGTTGCGGCGGGCGGTGTCGTAGAGTTGGCGGGTCAGTTTGCTTTCGTAACCCATCAGCTCGCGCAGTTGCAGGCGGTAGGCATCCCAGTCTTCGATGTCTTTGCGGGCTACACCGCTTTCCATGGCGGCTTTGGCCACAGCGCAGGACACTTCGGTGATGAGGCGCGGGTCAACCGGTTTCGGGATGAAGTATTCGGGACCGAAGGTGAAGTTGTTTACATGGTATGCTTCATTCACAACATCGGGCACGGGCTGCTTGGCAAGGTTGGCAATGGCGTGTACGGCAGCAATTTTCATGGCTTCGTTGATGGCTTTTGCCTGCGTGTCGAGGGCACCGCGGAAGATGTAGGGGAAACCGATTACATTATTAATCTGGTTAGGATAGTCGGAACGACCGGTGGACATCAGTACGTCCGGACGTGCCGCCATGGCGTCTTCGTAAGAGATTTCCGGAGTAGGGTTGGCAAGGGCAAACACGATGGGATGGTCTGCCATGCTGCGAACCATGTCCTGGGTCAACACATTACCTTTTGACAGTCCGAGGAATACATCGGCGCCTTTGATGGCTTCTGCCAGAGTATGTACATCGCGACGGTCGGTGGCAAAGTAACGTTTCTGCTCGGTCAGATTCTCGCGGTCGCTGGTGATGACTCCCTTACTGTCCAGCATTAGGATATTTTCACGGCGTGCGCCGAGCGCTTCATACAGTTTGGTGCATGAGGTGGCGGAAGCCCCGGCACCGTTTACGACGATTTTCACTTCCTCTATCTTCTTGCCTGCCACTTCCAGGGCGTTCAGCAATCCTGCGCTGGAGATGATGGCGGTGCCGTGCTGGTCGTCGTGCATCACGGGGATGTCCAATTCCTCTTTCAGGCGGCGTTCTATTTCGAAACATTCGGGTGCTTTGATGTCTTCCAAGTTGATACCTCCGAATGTTGGGGCAATAGCCTTGACAGCTTCGATGAACTTGTCGGGGTCTTTTTCATTTACTTCGATGTCGAATACGTCGATACCTGCATAAATTTTGAACAACAGACCTTTACCCTCCATGACGGGTTTGCCGCTGAGGGCGCCAATATCGCCCAGGCCGAGCACGGCGGTTCCGTTGGAGATGACAGCTACCAGATTGCCTTTTGCTGTATATTTATATGCATCTTGCGGGTTTTTCTCAATTTCGAGGCACGGTTCTGCAACGCCCGGAGAGTAGGCGAGAGAAAGATCGGTTTGTGTACTGTAAGGCTTGGTGGGTACTACTTCAATCTTACCCGGTTTGCCTTGCGAATGGTAGAGCAAGGCTGCTTCTTTGGTTATTTTAGCCATGGTAGAATAGTTAAATTGGTTATAATTTGGCTGCAAATGTAGGTATAAAAGTTCTAAATTGTAGCTCGCTGTCAATAAAATCTATTACTTTTATCAGTTAATTAGCTTAAAATGCTTATTTTTGGCATCAGATTTTAGAAATTACCCCCATTTATTAACTTAACACATGAGTTGCATGAGAATTTTGAAACTTCCTCTGGCAGGATTATTATTTTGTGTAATGGCACTATTTGCTGGATGTAAAACGAGTAATGAACCTAAGGCACCGGTTGCTCTGACCTGGGAAATGGGTGCAAGTGACATCGAACCCGGATATTATGAGAATACCTTTATTCTCAAGAATATCTCTCAAAAACCTCTAAAAAAGAACTGGACGATTTACTATTCACAGTTTCCCCGAGGGGTGAAGCAGGAAGGAGCCTCTGAAGTGAAGGTAGAGGTAGTGAACGGTAATTTTTTCAAAATGTATCCGACAGACGAATTTGCTTCGCTGGCTCCCGGTGATTCCATGCGGATTACTTTCCTTTGCACTTACAAGCTGGACCGGAACTCCCATGTACCGGAAGGAACTTATTGGGTGGAGACTGTGGATGGTAAAGAGGGCAGTCCGTTGCCCGTGGCTTTGAAGGCGCTGCCGCTTCCTTCTCCCGAGTCAATGAGCGGCTATCCGGATGCGACTAAGATTTATGAATCCAATCTTCGCTTGGCTGGTGCTCCTGCTTTGGTGCAGTCAGACATTCTTCCGTCTGTAAAGAAAGCGGTAGCCATTGAAGGCGATAATGTCGTATTGGAAGGTAAGGTAGCTTTGGCATTTCCGGAGAACTTTGCCGGTGAAGCCAAGTTGCTGAAAGAGAAACTGACTGGTTTGTATGGTTTGGAAGTTGTCGGAAATGCTTCCGTGAAGATTGTGCTGGAAGAACTGCTTGATAGGAAGGAGGCCGTAAATGATGAATATTATACTATCAATATAGGTGACAACCTGATAAAAATCAGTGCTGCCACTCCTCATGGCATTTTTAATGGTACACAGACACTTTTGTCAATGTTGAAGGACAAGCAGACACCTTATTTGCTGGAGGCAGTCTCCATCCGGGATTATCCGGACTTGGCATATCGTGGACAAATGATAGATATTGCCCGTAATTTCACCGCTCCGGAGAACTTGAAGAAACTGGTGGATATTTTTGCATCTTATAAATTGAATGTCCTGCATTTCCATTTTTGTGATGATGAAGCCTGGCGTTTGGAGATTCCCGGTTTGGAGGAACTGACTGCTGTGGGTAGCCGTCGCGGGCATACCACTGACGAAAGCCAGTGCCTCTACCCATGTTATGACGGTGGCTATGACCCTGATGCAAAGACTGTAGGCAATGGATATTATAGCCGCGAGGAATTTATTGATTTGCTGAAGTATGCTGCCGAAAGACATGTCCGCATTGTTCCGGAAATAGAATCTCCGGGGCATGCCCGCGCTGCCATTGTCTCCATGAAGGCACGCTATAACAAATATTTTGAAACTGATCCGGGGAAAGCTACAGAATATATGTTGAGTGAACCGGAAGATACTTCACGTTATGTTTCTGTACAATATTATACGGACAATGTGATGAATGTCGCCTTGCCTTCTACTTACCGTTTTATGGAGAAGGTGATTCAGGAACTTAATGCGATGTATCAGGAAGCCGGTCTTTCACTGTACACAGTGCATTTGGGTGGTGACGAAGTGCCTCGCGGCGTGTGGATGGGCTCTCCGAAATGCCAGGAACTGATGAAGGAAAAAGGCATGACGAAAGCTCATGATTTGTCAGAGTATTTCATTACGCAAATGGCGGATGTGATGCAGAAGAACGGACTGAAATTCAGTGGTTGGCAGGAAGTTGCTTTGGGGCATACCGAAGAGGCTCATCAACAGTTGAGGAGCCAGGCTGCCGGTGTGTATTGCTGGAATACTGTACCGGGCTCTGATGAAGTGGTTTATCAGACAGCCAATAACGGTTACCCGGTCATCCTTTGCAACGTGGGCAATTTCTATATGGATATGGCTTACAATGGTCATCCGGACGAGCGTGGACTCGATTGGGGAGGTTATGTGGATGAGTCTGTCTCTTTCTCTATGCTTCCTTTCAGCATTTATCGTTCGCTGCGTGTGGATATGGCAGGCAATCCCATTGATTTGAATAATGCGGAAAAGGGGAAGACTGCTTTGACAGAGATAGGCAAGAAGCATATTATGGGTGTACAAGGGCAATTGTTCGCCGAAACTATCCGTAGTTTTGATGGCGTGGAATATCTTCTTTTCCCAAAAATATTAGGGCTGGCAGAACGTGGCTGGAATGCCCATCCGGCATGGGAAAATTTATCCGATATACGGGAGGAGCAGGCTTTCAATCAGGCTTTGGCACTTTATTATGAGAAAATCAGCAAGAGTGAAATGCCTTATTGGGCAAAGAATGGGATTAACTTCCGCTTGCCTCAGCCGGGATTATTGGTAAAAGATGGAAATCTGTATGCTAATGTGGCCATTGATGGTGCTGAAGTACGTTACACAACTGATGGTTCGGAACCTACTGCCCAGTCAACCTTATGGAAAGAACCGGTGAAGTGTGGTTCCCTGGTAGTGAAAGCAAAGACCTTCTACCAAGGCAAGGAAAGTTTGACGATTATATTGAATGTTGAGTAATAGAGAATATTGAAATGAAAAGGGAGTGCATTGTCCGAAAATGCACTCCCTTTTGTTTATTCCTTTAGGCGTTCAGCGCTTGTTCGATGTCGGCAATAATATCCTCTGCATTCTCTATACCTACCGAGAAGCGAATCAGGTCGGGGCGTACACCTGCCTCCATCAGTTGCTCGTCTGTCAACTGGCGGTGTGTATGGCTGGCTGGGTGTAGCACGCAAGTACGTGCATCGGCCACATGAGTCACAATGGCCGCCAGTTTCAGTGAATCCATAAACTTGATAGACTCTTCCCGTCCGCCCTTCAAGCCGAAGGTGACAACGCCGCAAGAGCCGTTCGGCATGTACTTCTGTGCCTGCTCGTAGTATTTGTCGCCCGGCAGACCACAATAATTCACCCAAGCCACTTTGTCGTTCTGGGCAAGATACTCGGCTACCGCTTGTGCATTCTTGCAATGTTGGGGCATACGTAGGTGCAGTGTTTCCAGACCCAGGTTCAGCAGGAATGCGTTTTGTGGAGACTGGATGCTGCCCAGGTCGCGCATCAGTTGGGCTGTAGCCTTGGTGATGTAAGCCATTTTGCCGAAGGCTTTCGTATAAGTCAGTCCGTGGTAAGACTCGTCCGGGGTGCACAGTCCGGGGAATTTGTCGGCGTGTGCATCCCAATCGAAGTTACCGCTGTCTACAATGGCTCCACCTACGCTGGTGGCATGTCCGTCCATGTATTTGGTGGTAGAGTGTACTACGATGTCGGCACCCCACTCAAACGGACGGCAGTTGATGGGGGTAGGGAAGGTGTTGTCCACAATCAAGGGCACGCCGTGGCTGTGGGCAATGCGGGCAAACTTCTCTATATCGAGCACTTCGAGCGTAGGGTTGGAGATGGTTTCGCCGAATAGGGCCTTGGTATTGGGGCGGAAAGCAGCGGAAATTTCTTCCTCGCTGGCATCCGGGTTGACGAAAGTGACGTCGATGCCCAATTTCTTCAAAGTTACTCCGAAGAGGTTGAATGTTCCGCCATAGATGGTAGAGGAGCAAACAAAATGGTCTCCTGCCTGGCAGATATTGAAAATGGCATAGAAGTTGGCTGCTTGTCCGCTGGATGTCAGCATAGCGGCCACACCACCTTCGAGGGCGGCAATCTTGGCGGCTACTGCATCGTTCGTAGGGTTCTGCAGGCGGGTATAGAAATAGCCGCTGTCTTCAAGGTCAAACAAGCGTGCCATCTGTTCGCTGGTATCATATTTGAAAGTTGTACTTTGATAGATGGGGAGTACACGGGGCTCGCCCTTTTTAGGAGTCCATCCGGCTTGTACGCACAGCGTCTCCGGCTTGAATTGCTTTGCCATAATGTTATCTGTTTTAAAAGTTTCTTATCTATTATCGCGTAAGTTGTCGCAAAAGTAGGGAAAAAATTATAATTTTGTGCTTAAGTATGGTAAAATGCTATAAATTAGCGGCTGGAAATTTGTAGCGAACCGAATAAATGATGAATAATTGGAATATGAAACGCATATTTTGTTTACTGACCATCCTCTTTTGTACTTTGTTTGTTTTTAATGCTTCGGCTCAGGAAGAGCGGGATAGTCCGAGACGTGGAGAAGGAATCTCTGTTTTCCTGGAACGTAACAAGCGCCCGGGGAGAGCCTATTATAAGGAGTTTTTGGAGCTGAACAAGAAACTTCTTAAAGGGAAGGAGGAATTGCGGCTGGGAGTGAAGTATGTACTGCCCCCATTATCAAAGCCGGTTGGCAATGGGAAGAAGACAATCAATGAACCTTTGTTCGGGAAAGCGCTTGCCAGTGTAAAAGTGACATCCAACCGTTTGCAGGGCGCTTGTTTTTATGTAGTGAGCGGACATGGAGGCCCCGACCCCGGAGCTATCGGCAGAATCGGCAAAATAGAACTGCATGAAGATGAGTATGCGTATGATGTGGCTTTGCGCCTTGCCCGTAACTTGATGCAAGAGGGGGCGGAAGTCCGTATCATTATCCAGGATGCTAAAGACGGAATCCGTGATGACAAGTACCTTTCCAACAGCAAACGTGAGACGTGCATGGGAGCTCCCATACCCTTGAACCAAGTGGCACGTCTCCGGCAACGTTGCGCCAAAATCAATGAGTTTTACAAGAAGGACCGCAAGAACTATAAATATTGCCGTGCCATTTTTCTTCATGTGGACAGTCGCAGTAAGAGCCATCAGACCGATGTGTTCTTTTACCACTCTAAAAGCAAGCCCGACAGCAAGCGTCTGGCTAAGACCATGAAGAAAACTTTCGAATCGAAATATGACAAGCACCAGCCCAACCGTGGGTTTACCGGAACTGTCAGCGCACGCAATCTTTATGTGTTAGCCAATACTTCTCCCGCTTCCGTATTCGTGGAATTGGGAAATATCCAGAACACTTTTGACCAGCGCCGTTTTGTAATCAGTTCGAACCGCCAGGCCTTGGCCAAGTGGATGATGGAGGGTTTCATCACGGATTATAAAAAGGCGAAATAAGGACAATCAACTCTCACTCTCCTTTTTCTTTTCGTGTACCACCACGACTGTAACGGCCGTTATTATCAGCGCCATGCCGATGGCGCTGGCCGGTGTGAAGCTTTCATTGAATATCAGGCAACCGATAACTACGGCTGTCAGAGGTTCCAAGGCCCCGAAAATGGAAGTCAGTGTAGGCCCTATGTATTTAATGGCTTTTACCAGGGTGATGTTGGATATAGCTGTTGCCGGCAGCGCCAGTCCGAGAATATTCAGCCATGTGTAGGTATCATTGGCCAGCCGGATGCCTCCGGTCAGATATCCTCCTATAATAAAGAACAAGGCTCCCAGCCCCATTACGTAGCATGTCAATGCAGTGGAGGGAATCTGCACGGCACGGCTCTTCCTTACTCCTACGATATATCCTCCATAAAAGAATACGGACAGACCGGCAGCAATCAGCCCGATGGTCGTGTTTCCTCCTTCAAAGTCTATTTTGCCGGATGACAAAAGTCCAGCTCCGCTTAGTGACACCAACACGGCAAACAGAATGGCGAATGACCTCTTTTCTCCGAAAAAGCCCATCATGGCCAGTGCCACGGCCAGCGGATACATGAAATGAATGGTGGATGCCACTCCGCTGGATATGTTCTGATAGGCGATGACCAGACTGAAGGAGGTAGCTGCTCGGAGCAGGCTGAGGATGAACACCGTTCCCCAGTCTTTCCTGCTGATGCGGAATGTCTCGCCCAGCATAATGCCGAAAACGACCAAGGTAAGTGAAGCTATTCCCCATCGGTAGGCCAATACTTCGAAAGAGGAGAAGCCCGCAAGGAGTAATGAAATGGTGAAGAAAGGAGCCAGCCCGAAGGTGGCAGAGGAGAGAGCCGCATATATAAACCCTTTTATGGAAACATTTTGCATTTTTTATCTTGATTTTAATGGAGATTTTAAAATTATCTGTTTGCGTCAATTGCTTGATTCGCATTGCGTCGTGCAAAATTAATGAATAAAAACAAGCATACAGACAAGGGAGTGTCCCTTTTTTACAATACAGTATAGATATGGGTATCTAATATAGTATCGACCAGCTTGCCTGATATTTATTCGTTCCATCATGAGGTAAAAATCATTCCACCGCGGAGTAAAAATCGTTCCACCATGGTGGAACGATTTTTACTCCATGGAGGAACGAATACTTGTTCGCTGTCCGGCTCCTAAACTCTTCCGGGGAGAAAGTCTGATAGCTCCGGCAGAACAGTTTGCCTACTCTACCGGAATATAAATCTCTGTCAACAGTTCCTCCGGCGCCGTATCTGCGGGGTTGTTCAAGTAACGTTCCGCACTGGACTCATCCCGTAAGCTACATTCCATTTCGGGGATATACTTCCCGTAGATGGTATCGTATACGGCCTGCAGATGTTCATATGGGCCTTTGTATAGGAATATGGCATAGCGGCCTGCCGCGAGCTGTTTAAATCCTATGTCTCCTTTGGCCGTTGCAGATGAGGGTAGGACTATACATACATCGGTACGCAGCTTTTCAGCGGGCGTCACTTTGGGGTCATCGTGATAGATACAGTAGGGCATCACTTCTCCCATAGGCAGTTTTTCTTCCTGGATGAACTGGCAAAGGCGCATCCATGCGCTGCAATAGTCGTTCAGTTTATAGTCGCCAAAGAGGCGGATTAAATTACATTTCGGGCAGGAACTTCTTTGATTTCGTGTTTCAGTTCCAGTTCCGGACGAATAATGGCTGGTTTCATAATTACAAAGTTTTTATTGTTACGATACTCTAATGGTGAAATGCCATAGAACTGCTTGAATACTTTTGACAGTGACGAGGGCGAAGAGTAGCCTATACGGTAGGCTATGTCCGCTATCGGCATGTCCGAGTAACGAAGCAACCGGGCAGCGGCTTCGGTACGCGTCCGGACAATGAACGTACCGACGGGTTCACCCAGGAAAGCTTTCATGATGCGGTGGAAGTAGAAGGGAGAGAAATGGGAAATCCTGGCCAAAGATTTCAGGTCAATTTCTTCTCCGAGGTGCAGATTTATATAATCCACTACTGCGTTCACGCACTTTTGGTATTCCTCCTGGGTTGTCTTTTTCTGTTGCATGGTTCTATTGGGCTTTTTCATGTTGCAAAAATAGGAGGAAAAGAAATAGGTTACTTGTCCGATGTTGCTATAAATGCAATATCTTTAAATAAGATAAACTATATCCCGGCACAACTTTTTCGTGCAAGCATGAAAGTTTTGCATTCGATTTGCAATATCTTTGCATTTCAGATGAAAAAACAAATGCTTGCAGATGACCGAGGAGATTAAAAGACAACTTTGGGAGTGGGCGGCGGCCTATCATTGCGCCGGCTTCATTCAGAACGACCCCGTACAGTTTCCACATCGCTATGAACGGAGGCAGGATATTGAAATCAGTGGGCTGCTGACTGCTATCATGAGTTTCGGCAACCGTAAACAGATATTGAAAAAGGCTGAAGAGTTGCATAGGTTGATGGGGGCATCACCTCATCAATACGTGTTGTCCTGCCGATGGAAGAATGACTTTCCTGCTGCGGACAGAAGCAGTTTTTACCGGATGCTTTCTTATGCTGACTTTCATTCCTATTTCAGACGTTTGCATGCAGCTTATTCTGCTTTTGACAGTCTGGAGGATGCCTTATGTACGTATGCCGGTAATCCGATGGAAAGGTTATGTGCATTTTTGGAAGTCTCGGCGAAGAGTCCCCAAAAGAAACTGAACATGTTTTTGCGCTGGATGATAAGGAAAGGTCCGGAAGTGGATTTTGGTATTTGGGAGAGATTTGATTGCAGGGACCTGATTGTGCCTTTGGACACGCATGTCTGCCGTGTGGCTTATGCTTTGGGACTCACCGAGACAGAAACATTTTCTTTGAAGAATGCCCGCCGGATTACTGAAGCTCTGGCAGAGGCCTTTCCGGACGACCCGTGCCTGGGGGACTTTGCTTTGTTTGGAAGCGGAGTCAGCGGAGTATTGTAGCGTGTTACCAGTCAATTTTTTGTATCCCTCTGCTCCGTAAGAAATCGTTGGCTTTACTGAAGTGCCTGCAACCGAAGAATCCGTATTCGGCAGAACGTGGGGACGGATGGACGGTAGTCAGAATCAAGTGTCTGCTGCTATTGATTAAAGCGGTTTTTTCTTTGGCGTATGCTCCCCAAAGCATGAATACAAGATTCTCCCGTTCATCACTCAGTTTCTTGATAACAGCGTCTGTGAAGATTTCCCATCCCATGTTCCGGTGCGAGCCAGTTTCGTGGGCACGTACTGTGAGGACGGAATTCATAGGAAACACGCCTTGCGCTACCCAACGGTCCAGATTTCCGGAAGTCGGAATGGGCTTTCCCAGGTCCTGATGTATTTCCTTGAATATGTTTGCCAGAGAACCGGGAATGGCTATTCCTTTCGGTACGGAAAAACAGACTCCATAATACTGACCGGGATTAGGATAAGGGTCTTGTCCGAGTATGACGACTTTCACTTTCTCGAACGGGCAAGAGTTGAAGACGTGGAAAATCTGATGGCCGGGAGGCAGCACGTTGGCATGCCCGTATTCACTTTTTACAAATGCTACCAGCTTCTCAAAATAAGGTTTGTCAAACTCCTCTTGCAGGTGTTTTCTCCAGCTTTCTTCTATTTTTACGTTCATAAGAGTCTTGCAGTTACATATGAATAGGAAACGATGTTGCAAAAATACAAATAATCCGGATGAGGCGGATGCATTTACGAGTATAAAGAATGTTTTAATTATTGTATGAAACGATAGTTATTTTGAGTAAGTTTATTACTTTTGTGGTGTAATGCCGGACACTAAGCATAGAGCCGCCATTGCTGAGGTTAAACTGATTGGTAAAATAAAGGAATGGAAAATTTTCATCGTATGGATGCTTGTCCGGTACGGGATGTACTGAGCAGGTTGGGAGACAAATGGACAATGCTTGTGCTGGTCACACTGAAAGCGAATGGAACGATGCGTTTTTGCGATATACAGAAAACCATAGGGGATATTTCCCAGCGGATGCTGACGGTTACATTGCGCTCATTGGAGACGGACGGGCTGATTGTTAGGAAAGTCTATGCGGAAGTTCCTCCCCGTGTGGAGTATAACCTTACAGAAATCGGATGTAGCCTGATGCCGCATATTGAATCTTTGGTAGGATGGGCATTGGAGCATATGAATGATATTTTGAATCGGCGCAGTCTGCAGAACTGATGGGTCGATATGCAAAGAGGGTGTGTCGAAACTGGTATTCACCACAGATTACACAGATTTGCACAGATAAGCATCTTTGATTATCAGTAGATTAAGCTCATTCTGTGTTAATCCGTGTAATCTGTGGTGAATTTTGACACACCCCTTCAGAAGTTTCCAAGTGCTTGTTTTATTTCTTAGCATCGGCAAAATTGTGAACCTTGTTTTTCAGATTGTCAGCTTTCTCTGCGGCCTCATGGGCCTCATGGGCCATCTTGTCTGCTACTTTGGTGCCAACGTGCAATGCTTCTTCTTCAGCAGTGTTGATGAACTCCTTGGCTTCGCCATTTGCTTTGTGGATGGCACGGCATATGGCATCTTCCAGCTTTTTAGCTTTCTCCGTACGGGAGAAGTGGTAGGCCAATGCACCGGCAACCGAACCTATTCCCAGTCCGATCCAGAAATTAGAATCTTTACATTTCATAATCAAGTCAGTTTTTAATAGTTAAAGTTAGAATCAATTCTGATGAGACAACATACTTGCCAAAGATTGGTTCATCCGGCGGGAAAGGAATTAATAACAATTTACTTTTGTTGGTGGAGATATTTATTCTGCTTAAATTTGCGATGCACTTAAAATTTATACAAGTATGATTAGATTAAATGTTTTTATTCAGGTAAGTGCGGAGAACCGTGCCGTAGTATTGGAATCTGCCAAAGAACTGGTCGCATATTCCTTGAAGGACAATGGATGCATTGCTTATGATGTGTTTGAGAGCGCCACTCGCAGCGATGTTCTTATGATTTGTGAAACATGGAAAGATGCAGAGTCATTGTCTGCCCATGAAAAAGCGGACCATTTTGTGGCCCTGGTGCCCAAAATCCAGGGGCTGGCTGCCATGAAGTTGGAAAAATTCGAGTTCTGAATCAGTAATTTGAGGTAGTAAGGGGTTGTGTGATCATGCGTAAATAAGTATATTTGTGCATTCTTAATATACATATTTATGCTGATTACCCTTATTATCCTTGTTCTCTCCGCTGCCTTTTTTGTAGCAGGCAAAGTCCGTTCGGACATTGTGGCGCTTTGTGCGCTGATTGGTTTATTGATATTTCAGATTCTTACTCCTGAAGAGGCCCTTTCCGGCTTCTCCAACTCGGTGGTGATTATGATGGTGGGCTTGTTCGTTGTGGGCGGCGCCATTTTTCAGACCGGGCTGGCTAAAATGATAAGTTCGCGCATTTTAAAGCTGGCAGGCAAAAGCGAGCTGAAACTCTTCTTGCTGGTTATGCTGGTTACCTCTGCCATTGGTGCTTTTGTGAGCAATACGGGAACGGTGGCTTTGATGCTGCCTATCGTGGTGAGCTTGGCACTGAGTGCCGGAATGAATCCTAGCCGTCTATTGATGCCTTTGGCTTTTGCCAGCAGCATGGGCGGTATGATGACACTTATCGGTACGCCTCCTAACTTGGTCATTCAGAATACATTGACGGGAGCGGGCTTTGAACCGCTGTCTTTCTTCTCCTTCTTGCCGGTGGGCATTGTGTGCGTGATAGTGGGAACTTTGGTTTTAATGCCTCTGACCAAATGGTTTCTCTCCAAGAAAGGCAAAAAGAATGACGGAACATTGTCGGGTAAATCATTGGACCAACTGGTACAGGAGTACGGACTTTCCAGCAACCTGTTCCGTTTGAGGGCTGTCAATGACTCCCGTCTGATAGGAAAAACCATCATAGACCTGGATGTACGCCGCAAGTATGGTCTGAATATCATTGAAGTACGGCGTGTAGACTCTTCCCAACATAGATTCCTGAAAACTATTACCCAGAAATTGGCATCACCCGATACGACTATTTGGGTGGGCGACGTGCTTTACATTACGGGAGAGGTGTCGAACGTAAATCGTTTTGCTGAAGACTTTTTAATGGAAATGCTCGACGGGCATACCACTGAAGAAGCCTCCAAAGCCGACAAGTCCCTTGACTTTTATGACATCGGAATCGCCGAAATCGTGTTGATGCCCTCTTCCAATATCGTGAACCGGACGGTGAAGGAAGCGGGGTTCCGTGATAAATTTAATGTAAATGTATTGGGCATCCGTCGTAAGAAGGAATATATATTACGTGAATTGGGACGTGAGCGTATGCATAGTGGCGATGTTTTGCTGGTGCAGGGTGCGTGGCAGGACATCGCACGGATAAGCAGGGAAGATTCCGATTGGGTGGTATTGGGGCAGCCTTTGGCAGAAGCCGCCAAAGTGACGCTGGATTATAAAGCGCCCATAGCTGCCGCTATCATGGTGCTGATGGTTGCCATGATGGTCTTCGACTTTATTCCCGTGGCCCCGGTGACAGCGGTGATGATTGCCGGCTTGCTGATGGTGCTGACGGGATGTTTCAGGAATGTGGAAGCCGCCTATAAAACGATAAACTGGGAAACGATTGTACTCTTTGCAGCCATGCTCCCCATGTCTCTTGCACTCGAAAAAACCGGTGCCTCGGAATATATATCCAACAGTCTTGTAAGTGGATTGGGCAGTTATGGTCCTATTGTGTTGATGGCAGGTATCTATTTCACCACTTCATTGATGACCATGTTTATCAGCAATACGGTGACGGCAGTGCTGATGGCCCCTATTGCTCTTCAAAGTGCGATTCAGATTGGAGTAAGTCCCGTTCCGTTCTTGTTTGCCGTGACGGTTGCGGCAAGCATGTGTTTCGCTTCTCCGTTCTCTACGCCGCCCAATGCACTGGTGATGCCGGCAGGACAATATACATTCATGGATTATATAAAAGTGGGGCTCCCGTTGCAGATTATTATGGGAGTGGTGATGGTATTTGTGTTGCCGTTGCTGTTTCCTTTTTAGCAAAGTATATGACCACTTCATTATGCTGTAATATTGGGCGCGGATTACGCGGAATAACGCGGACTATGCAAATTGAATTCTTGAAATTTGCGTAATCCGCGCCTAAAAAATAGTAAGGTAGTTTTGACACGTTCCTCCTTTTTACTGTTACAGCTTTATACTCTTTTTCTTTCCTGCATAGCTTATTGTTTTTCCACCTTTCATCGGCCGGTCTCCCGTACCGGAGTCCTGACCGACCAGGACAACCTTGAACTTGCGGCTTTTCAGCATACCCGGAAAACTACCTTCTCGCTCTTCTATTGTCAGACGACGGGCCTTGTCGTCCCAATGGAAGCGGATGATGGAATAAGCTCCCTTTTCGTAGTTGTAGTTGTCATTTTCGTCCTCGTAGAGGGTGAATGTGCCGTCGGCACCCGGATAGATGCGTATCTCCAGATTGTCCCAATTCTTTTCGGTGGAATACTGTACTTTGGGACCGAACGGCAGGATACTGCCGGCTTTTACATAGACGGGCAGAATCTCTTTCGATACACTGCGGTTCAAGGTCTGTCCGCCCTGCTGTTTTTCGTTACTCCAGAAGTCCCACCAGTCTGCGCCTTGAGGGAGGTAAACCGGCCATTCCGTCACTTCCGGTCGGGTGACCGGTGCTACCAGTAGGGAGCGTCCGAAAAGAAATTCGCCGCCAACTTCATGTGTTTTAGAGTCCGCTGCAAAATCCATCACTAAAGGACGCATGAATGTACCGTCATTGTGGGACACATCCCAGGAAGTGCTGTAAATGTAGGGCAGAAGGTGATAGCGCAGATTAATCATCTTCTCCTGGGCATCGAAACACCACTCGCCACGCTTGCCGAAGTTCCAGATTTCACGGGGCAACTCCGTACCATGTGAACGCATCATCGGGCAGAAAGTGCCGAACTGCATCCAGCGTACATACAGTTCCTGGTATTTGGGGTTCTTGGCTCCTCCCTCCTTGTTCCAGCGTCCGGCAAAGAAGCCGCCTATGTCACTGTTCCAGTTCGGAATGCCCATTAAGGTGTAGTTCAGTGCGGCAGGAATCTGTTTCTCCAGCATGTCCCAAGTGGAGGTCACGTCACCACTCCAGGTGTTGCAGCCGTAACGTTGTTGTCCGATAAATCCGGAACGGGTCAGGATGACAACGCGTTTGTCTTTGCTCAAAGCCTTTTGATGCGAGGCTATTCCGTTGTTGTGCATCAGTGAGTAGGCATTTTTTACACTCCGGTAAGATCCCAAGTGAGTGGGGAGGTCATAGTCCGATTCTTGTCGGTTGATATGGTCGGGCTCTGTAGAATCGAGCCACCAGCCGTCGTTGCCGATGTAACTGAAAATGCCTTTATTCAGATATTTCCAATAAATGTCCCTTGCTTCGGGATTGTAGACGTCGTAGGGGCGTGCGCCACTTTGTGGAGGCCAGGTATCAAAATTGATAATCATGCCTTTGGCATTCAGCTCCTTGCGCTGCTCTGTGTGGGTACCAAAGCCGGGCCATGCCACAATCATCAGCTTGGCATTCAGTTTGTGTATTTCGTCGGCCCACTTCTTGGGATTGGGAAAGCGCTCAGGGTCAAAGCTGTGTGAGTTCCACGCACTGTCCGTCTTCTGATATTCGGGCCAGTAGCGCCAGTCTTGAATCATACAGTCAATGGGAATTTGCAGCTCGCGATACTTCTTCAAGACATTCAGGCTTTCTTCCTGCGTATGATAGCGCTCCTTGCTTTGGAAGAAACCATAGGCCCACAACGGAAGCATGGGGGAGTGTCCCGTCAAGTCGCGCACCTGGGCGATGATGCCGTCGGCGTTTCTGCCATACATGAAATAATAGTCCGCACAGTGTCCCAGGCTCTGGAAAGCGAGTTCCTGCGGAGTATCCATGAATTCTGAAATGGAGTAGTTGTCCCAATATACGGCATAGCCTTTCACAGGCGACATGAAATAAGGAGAATAGGTGAACATGTTCTCGTTCTGCATGTGGTGCATGGAGTTGCGGCGGTTGAATTTGCCGTCCATCACTTGTCCTACTCCGTAGATGGGTTCGTTTTTATCCAATAGGAAAGAGCCCCTTACTTGATAGGAGGGAGTGCCGGCATCATTCTTATCGGCAAAAGAGGTGCCGTAGTCCTTGTCTTTCAGCAGCTCATTGCCGGCGATGGTATGGAAACTGATGCCTCCGGTTGCCGGATTGATAAGAATTTTCAATGTGGAAGATTTCAGCACGGTTTGTCCTGCTTCCTCCGAAAAGTCCACTTTGACCGTTTCGGGTGATTTGACCACTACCAGACTTTCTTTGTTGTAGGGTTTGCCTTCGGGAGTTTTGTAAACCCGCACAATGGAAGGCGAATAGAATTCCACACGGATGTCCATTCCTTGTGTGGTGCATTTCATTCCTTGAGGTGTGCGCTCTGTGTTCTGGGCGGCACACAAGTTTGCAAGCATGGTTGCACAAGTCAGCACGAAGCCGGCTCTTTTCATAAAATTCATTTTCATGGTTCTTTTAAAATTATGCTGCAAAAGTAGCCTTGAATCCCCTTTAGGTGGCAACAATCTTGTTGAAACGGAACAATACTCAGGTTGATTTCTGCATTTTCTCCGCATATTCCGAGGGACGGCAGCCGTACATTTCCTGGAAACATTTGCTGAGATAGCTGGAACTGCTGAAGCCGGTACGCTCTGCGATTTCCGTAATGCTGAGGCTGCCTTCCAGGATGAGTTGTGCCGCACGTTGCAAGCGGATGTTGCGGATGAAGAGGCTGGGGGACTGGTCGAGCATGGCTACCAGTTTCCGGTAAAGTCCGGTGCGTTCCATACACAAGTCGCGGCTTAGCTGCTCTACGGAGTAGCCGGGTACATGCAGGTTTTTTTCCACCAGTTCGATAGCTTTTGTCAGGAAAACAGATTCGGATGCGTCTTGCTTGTTTTCTGTTTGGGGAGGTTCGGTATGGCTATGTACACAAGTTATGTTTTGTCCTTCCGGTGATTTCTTTTGTTCCGCTTCATAACGGTTGCACTGCTCTATCAAGTTGCGGATGCGGAGCAAAAGGATTTCTTCTTTGTGTTTCCGTTCCATCTCCTTCCGGGTGCGGTGTATGTAGAGGTGGATGCTTGCCGCAATGATGGCGATTGACAAGACTATATAGATGACGTATGCAACACCGGTTTTCCACCAGGGGGCATGGACTGTCAGGCTTATCCGGGTCGTTTGCTCTTCATTCCAATGCTTTCCATCGTTAGAGGCCATTACCTTGAAGGTGTAGCTTCCCGGTGGCAAGTTGGTATAGGGAGCTTGGAGAATGCCGTTGCTCTGCTTCATGTTGCCGGCGGTTACCCATTGTGCGTCGATACCTTCCAGCTGATAGCGGTAATGGGTGTGCTCGCGGTTGAAGTAATTCAATGCGGAGAACTCGAGAGTAAGGAAGTTCTGGTTGTGGCTCAATGATATATCTTTCACATAAGGAGAGGCTTCGGGTAGTATAGTCCGGTTTTCATAGCTTCTGCCTGGGAGGATGCATTCTCCATGCACATGGATTGCCGTGAAAACCGGTGGATAGGGCAGACTGGAAGATGGGGGCTCCGGATTGGGGGAAAAGATGTTGCATCCGTCGGCGTCTCCGAAATAGAGCGTTCCGTCATGTGACACGAATGCCGCTTCCGAACCGTACTCCCCTTGTAGCTCTTTGGGCAGGGTGGATGCTTCTACCGGTATGAGTATCCGGTTGCCGTCTTCCTGCAGGTCGAGCTTATAGATAGCTGTCCGGTCCTTTATGAATATGTTGCCGTCCCGGTCTTCCGTAAAGTTTGCTACGGCTGTATTTCTTTCAAGTGATAGGGGGAAATCCTTCTTGTCTATGTGGATGTGCTTATATAAGGCCGGATGGTAGTACAGCAATCCTCTGTTGAATGTTCCGAGCCATAAAGCTCCTTGCCGGTCCTGGAAAATCGTACTGATTTCTGTAGCAAGGACGTTGCCCTTTCGGGTCCTCAAGGTGGGCATGTAGTGGCGTGTCCTCTTTTCGGGGTCAATAATCCAAAAGCCACGGATGCAGCTGATGTATGCTTTCTCATCTGCGGAGATCATCAGTGTATTGAGGGTATACTCTGTTTCCATCAGCTTCTCCCATGCTCGCTTATGGAGGTCGAAATGGAAAAATCCTCCTTTAGAGCCGTTGCGCAGCTGATAGAATCCGTTTTTTCCTCTGAGTATGAGGGAGGTGTTTTGGAATTTTTCTTGTTCCGTTTGGGGATATGCGGCAATGTCATACTGTTGTTTTCCGTTTTTTACATCATAGCACACGATTTCTCCCGTGTCATGGAACAGATACAGAGATTCTTCGTCTGCAGTCAGGTCTTGTATTGTTCCTCGGTCTTCAGACAGTTTCAATCGGAAGGAAAGTTCCGGCTGTAACAGTTCGCCATGGCTGATTACCCAGACGAGCCCCCGTTCGTCCGCAAACAAATCCTCTATGGGATGCTGCATACCTTTCTGTTGAAAGACGGAGTCCAGGTTGGCAATGTATCGCTCGTTATGGAGATTGATGCACATCAGCCGTTGGTAATCCTTTATCCACAAGAGGGAATCACCGCTCAGATAGACATGGTAGAAGCCCTTGTATTGTTTCAGCGGATATATATCTTCGGGGGTGGGCTGCAGGGAGGTGAAGTTGGCTCCATCATACAGATTGACGTTCCGGGTGGTGGTAAATACCATTCTTCCGTCCGGAAGTTGGAGGATATAGCGTATCTGGTTATCACTCAGACCGTGCGAGGTGTCAATGGTAGTGAATAGAAAGTTATTGGCAGAGCTGGGAAATGCCATGCTGAGGCATAATACCAACAATACCATGAACTTTATATCTGTTGGATGGATTTTTCCCATCTTTATTTTCCCCCTTTCCAGATACTGATAATTTTTTTGCCTATTGCCAAAATATTCAGCAGTGATACAGCAAAAAATAATAGGCAACCGGTCAATATACATGGAAGCAGTGAACCGCTCTCCAGTTGCGGGAAGAGGTTTTGGACTACTTCTATATAGTAACTGCGTACCCATATCACACAACCGATGGAGAGGAACAGTACCAGTACATTCAGCCCTACTGTCAGTATATAATAAGGCGTGGCTACCCGCGTCGGGCTATATCCTATCAGCAGCAGGTTTTCCAGTTTTACCGTATTCTTCTGGAGAAGCAGGAAGATACTCAGCATCAGGATGTAGAATGACAGAATGCTGATGAACAATCCTACGCCCACGACGATAGCCGTAATGAGGCGCAGGAAATAAGTTGTCTTTCCGGCATCCAGATTGTTGCCTTCGGTTTCGTAATTCTTTTGCTGGAAATAGTCGGTGATGGCTGTGTCGGTAGGATTCTTCACTTCCACAATAAGTCGGGACGGTTCAGCTTCTTTCTCCGGTGCAAAATTCTTGTTGGCCCAGTCCATGAAGGATTGGGGAACGAGAATGGTATTCAGCCGGTTGGAGAATCCTACAATGTTGCCTTTATATTGTTCCACACGTCCGTTGCCCCGCATCATGATATCCATCTGTACCAGACTCATCAAACCTTCGGAGAGTTTCGGCAGACTCCGGCTTTGTGCAAAGCCAAAGTTATAGAGGTTCAGATAATTGCGCGGAACGATGATGGGAATTACCCGGATATCTTCTTCAAAATGCCATTTGTCCAGACTGACATCCACATATTCGTCGGGTACAGACTCGAAAAACATCTCTGTCGACAAGCGGATACCGGCTTCCTGCATACCGAGTCCGGCAGAGACTTTGAACAAGGAAGGAGTGAACGCGCCTACCGCTTTGGTGAAAGGTTGGGCTTTCAGATCTTTTATCTCATCTTTGGAAAAGGTATTGCTTTTCCCGGCAAAGCTGCCCAGAGTACTGATTTTCTTGGTAGCAATGATATAATCCTTCTTCATGAAACTGTCCCCTTCCGTAAAAACGGGAAGGACGTCACGATAGAATTGCACGCTCAGCAATACAATCATCATGCCGAAGAGGTTGGCGAGGAAAAAGCCTGCCAACTGTCCGACACTGATGTGCTGGCGGAGAAGTTTCCAAACAAGTCGGTTCATATTATTTTAATGTGCTAATGTGGTTAATGTGCTAATATGCCAATGGGCTGCGCTGTATTTACATTGTGCTGTCACGCCGCAGGTTATTAGCACATTGGCATATTAGCACATTAACACATTTATAATTGATAAATTTCGTCATACTCTAGTTCCAGATGCTTACCTATGGAAGTCACTATGATTCCCGCTTCTTGGCGGCTGGCTTCTTCTGTCAGCAGTCTGCCCATGATTGTTCCGTTCTCGTCATCCAGATGGCTGATGGGTTCGTCCAGGAAGATGAAGTCGAAAGGCTGGCAGAGGCTGCGGATAAAGGCGACTCTTTGTTGCTGGCCGAAAGATAGCTTTCCGGCTTTTTCGTTTACCTTGTCGGCAATGCCGATGGCTTCGAAGAGGGTAAGGACTTCTTTCCTTTTTTTGAAATTGGTAAGCCGGTTCTTCAGTTGTATGTTCTCGATGGCGGTAAGTTCGGGAAAGATACGCAACTCCTGAAAAAGAATGCTGAGAGAGTGTTTGCGTATATCTATCCAGTCATTGACGGAGAGTGAACGGATATTGCGTTCATCAAAGTTGATGATTCCCTGATAATCGTGCCGATAGCCGTAAATATAGCTGCAGAGCGATGACTTTCCGGTACCCGAAGCGGCTTCTATGAGATAACGTTTCCCTTTGTGGAACGTAATGTCCCGATGCCATACGTCTGAGGTAATGGCATCACGGTCGGCAAACACTTGAGGTAGTGTTTGCCGTAGGTGAATCCTATTCATGAGTGGTATTAATCCTTAATCTCTAATCCTTAATCCTTAAATTACATTCCTGCAAACTGTTTGATGAAGTCCACAATCTGTTTCAACGCATTTACATCCTTATTTTTCAGTTGCAGGGTAACGGTTGCCTTGTCCTCGGTGCCGACAGCTTCCAGATACGAGATATTGCCGAGCAGCGAGTAATAGGTGCTATACTCTTGTCCGCCGAATCCAACAAGCATTTTTACAATGGGCAGGTCGAGTACGGCTTCCGCATTGATGACAAAGGCTGTGCGCTTTCCTTTCAGACCGGAAGCGAAGTTCGTTTCTTTAACAGACGGGTCAACAGCCTTGCAGACGTTTTTATACAGCAGTTCGTCATTGGTGGCGTACATCTGTTTGTCTCGTATACCGAAGAATATGTTGATAGCGCGTGATTTATAGACATATTCATTCTCATTCAGTTTCACGATGTCTTCGCCGCGTTTCAGTCCCAGTTCGGACTTTTTCTCATAAAGGGCTTTCATTGGAGCATCATTCTTTACGCTGGCATAGGCCAGGAAAGAGGGGTTGCTGTTCATGGTTACATTGATAAGTCCTACGGTCAGGTCATTTTGGAAAGCACTGAACAAGTCCTTCACTTCGGCAGCTTTGGTAATGGAGAAATCGTTGCGGAACTGCTCATTCTCTTGCAGCACATTGTAGAACTTTTCTCCATTGATACCTATGCTGAACAGCGCCAGCGTAGATTTGGGGAAATATTTCAGGAATGTGTTTTCGATGGGGCAAGTGCTTTTGGCCTGCTTTTCGAAGAGGGCTTTCAGTTCTGCATTCTCTGTATAGTTATCTATCTTCAGCTCAATTTTTCCTTTTTCGAAAGAGAGGCTTCCCAGCATCTTCAAGTCTTTCAAATCAATACTCTTGGATATTCCGTAATTCAGCGGATTGGCATAGGCACTCAGCAGACTGGAGGGAGTAATGAGCATGTTAATGTCTCCGTTCTGCTTTTGCATCTTCTTGAAAGCAGTATTGCTGTTGATACTGTTTTCTTCCGTCTGTTTCAGTAGGGCGGGAATTCCCTCCTTGA
Source organism: Bacteroides sp. AF34-31BH (assembly GCF_003602795.1). Classification (NCBI taxonomy): domain Bacteria; kingdom Pseudomonadati; phylum Bacteroidota; class Bacteroidia; order Bacteroidales; family Bacteroidaceae; genus Bacteroides; species Bacteroides sp. AF34-31BH. Next base: position 310,670 of record NZ_QTLV01000001.1, on the reverse strand, counting down.
CTTTTTCCAGTTGCGATGTGCCGGTGTAGTTCACCACCATAAGCGTGGTAGGAGTGAAAGCGAGCAGTGCCTGCTTGTTGATTTGTACAAAGCTGTAACCGTCCGCTTCTGCCACGTGGCTGCTTATCTGTTCTTTCTCCGTAACTTCCAGTAGTTTCAGCAAGTCATCCTCGTTCTGAACCTTGGCTACCATTGTTGTGTAGGGGAACGAGGGAGCATTGAAGATATAGATGGGCGCATGAACGTCCACTCCCGATTTGGCAGGGTCTTTCAGTACAGCCTCCATTTGTTGGAAAGTGGCTGCATTCATATCGCTTTTCAAGGCATCTGTCAGCTTTTGCAGTGCTTCTTTAGTCTCTTTATCTTTGGTACCGGCCTTGTCTGCCAATGATTTTAAATTGACAGCGATGACTTGCGAGGCATCGGAGGGAATCACATTGGTATATTCCGACTTTTTGGACGAACAAGCGCTTATCAGCACGATGAGCATTGCCAGTACTGAGAAGTGGAAGAATAGGTTCTTTTTCATATAGTTTTTGTTTTAGTGAGTATCATTGATTCTGTAAGTTGAGGATGTGGCAGGCAACCAGTGCCGCCGTCTCTGTGCGCAGCCTTGATTTTCCCAGGCTGATGGGGATAAACCCGTTTTCCGTCGCCTTCCGGACTTCCTCTTCGCTGAAGTCTCCTTCAGGACCGATTAGTACGAGAGCGTCCTCTCCGGGATGTACCATATCCTTCAAAAACGGTTTTTCGCCTTCATAACAGTGGGCGATGAATTTCTGACCCGGAAAAGGCTGTGTGATGAACTTGTTGAAGTCTGTCATTTCATTCAGTTGGGGCAGGCGTGCCTTGAGCGACTGCTTGATGGCAGAAACCAGAATTTTGGAGATGCGCTCCGTCTTGATGACTTTCCGTTCCGAGAAACGGCAGTTCAGGAATGTCAGTTCATCAAACCCTATTTCCGTCGCTTTCTCGGCAAACCACTCTGTACGGTCCATGTTCTTGGTAGGTGCCATGGCAATGTGCAGATGACCTTTCCACAAGGGGGCTTGCGGAAGGGTTTCCAGAATATTCACCAGGCAGCGTTTGTTGGTAGCCGTACTGATTTCGGCGCGATAGAAGCAGCCCTTTCCGTCTGTCAGCATAACCTCGTCGCCTGCTTGCAGGCGTAAGACCCGTACGGCATGTGCTGCTTCCTCTTCGGGCAGTTCTGCGTGGGTCTGTATGTCGGGAGTATAGAATACGTGCATGTTACAAATTGTTTTTGAGTTGGTTGATTTGGTCTCTTATCTGTGCGGCTCGTTCGTAATCCTCTTCTTCGATTGCTTTCTGCAGGGCTGTTTTCAATATGCCTATTGTGTCTTCCTGCAACAGTTCGTCTTTGTCCGGCTCGCTGCCTCCCATAGGGTCGGTGGTGCTTTCGCCGGTTTTCAGACATTCTGTTTCGAGAATCTCTTCGTAGACAAAGATAGGAGCATTCATGCGCAATGCCAGGGCGACGGCATCGCTGGTACGGGCATCAATCCGGAGAATAGTCTCTTCGGCTTTCATGTAAAGGTAGGAGTAGAATACTCCGTTGTCTACTTTATAGATAAGAATACGCATCAGTTTTACACCCAGCACCTCAAGAACGGAAGCAAATAGGTTATGGGTCAGCGGACGGGGCGGTACAATACCTTTCATCTCGATGACCATAGCTTGTGCTTCGGTGGCACCTATAATAATCGGAAGCTGGCGTTTGCCACCCACTTCACCCAGTACCAGGGCATAGGCACCCGCTTGCGCCTGGCTGTTGGAAATGTTTAGTACTTGTAGTTCTATCTTTTTCTTATTCATACCTATTAAATCAACCTGACTCTCAATCAGTTTTTCTCTATTTTTTCCGGATTATGTTTATAGCGGAACACCATTCCAAATAGCAGACCAATGACTAAAGCATATCCTGCAAAGATAAGCCATACCGGTGTCCAGTCGCGGCTTACCAGTCCTCCGCCTTCGGCATATACCGAGAAGGCATCCACCACGGCTCCGCTGGCATAACCTCCGATGATGGCTCCCACACCGTTCGTCATCATGAAGAACAAGCCTTGTGCGCTGGCACGGATACTGGGATGTGCCTCCATTTCTGTAAACAGCGAGCCCGATACATTGAAAAAGTCAAATGCCATGCCGTAGACAATCATCGAGAGAATGAGCATCCAGAGTCCGCTTCCCGGGTCTCCGAGGGCAAAGAGCCCGAAACGGAATACCCATGCAAACATACTTATTAACATAACACGCTTGATTCCGAAATGTTTCAGGAAGAAGGGGATGGCAAGGATAAACAGCGTCTCACTCATTTGCGAGATGGAGAGCAGGATGACGGAGTGTTTTACACCGAACGAATCTGCATATTCGGGTATGGAAGCAAACGAACCCAGGAAAAGGTCGCCGTATGTGTTTGTTATTTGAAGGGCGGCTCCCAGCAGCATGGAGAACAAGAAGAAGATAGCCATCTTCTTGCGCTTGAACAGCACCAGTGCGTCCAGTCCGAAAGCGGAGAGCATCGTTTTTCCTTCGCTGCGCATGGGGGGGCAGGCTGGCAAAGTGAAAGCATAAAGTCCCAGCATGGCTGCCGATATGGCTGCCACATAGAGCTGTGCCGAACTTGCCTTGAACCCGGTGAGGTCCACAGCCCACATGGCACAGATAAAGCCTACCGTTCCCCATACACGGATGGGAGGGAAGTCTTTTATCAAATCCATCTTATATTTTTCCAATGCATTGTAGGATACGGTGTTGGCCAGAGATAGTGTAGGCATGTAAACAAGCATGTTGAGCAGCATGGCCCAGTACATGTGGTTGTATGTGGTGGCAGTTGAAGCATAAATCAGAGCACCGGCACCGATGAGGTGGAGTATGCCATAAAGGCGTTCGGCGTTTATCCATTTGTCGGCGATGATACCGGTCAGTCCGGGCATTATCAGTGAGGCTATACCCATGGTTGCAAAGATTGCTCCGATTTGTCCGCCTTCAAAATGTAACGTACCGCCCATGTAACCACCTAATGAAATCAGCCATGCTCCCCAAACGAAGAATTGCAGGAATTGCATGGCAGTGAGTCGGAATTTGATGCTCATAATATTAGCTTTTTATGTTTTGAATTATGTAATAGATGCAAATGTACAATGAGACTAGGAGAAAAACAAGTTCTGTACGGCTTTTTCTTCAACGAAAGAGATTAATGAGGGATGGGTTTTGGGAAGGAATGTATTATAAAAAAAGAAGGGTATCTATCCCAGACACCCAATCTTTATTAACCTTAAATCTAATACCATGAAAAACACAGTGCAAATATACACGGTTTATGTTATATAACATGCTGTTTTGGCGTATTTCTGCTTTTTATTAACTCTATTTAAGAAAAGCAGGCTAACAAAGCCTGCTTTTTCCTTTATTCTACATATAGAACCAGTCCTTTCAGGTATTCCCCTTCCGGATGATAGATGCTGACCGGGTGGTCGGCAGGTTGCGTCAGTTGGTGCAGGATGCGTACGCTGCGGCCGGACATGGCAGCGGCTGTGAACACGGCGGTGCGGAAGTTTTCTTTGCTGACGGCTTGCGAGCACGAGAAAGTGAAAAGAATACCTCCGGGCTTGATTTTTTCGAAAGCCTTGACATTGAGTTTGCGGTAGCCTTGCAGGGCATTGCGCAGAGCATCGCGGTGCTTGGCAAAAGCAGGAGGGTCAAGAACTATCAGGTCGTATTGGTCGCCCATGCGGTCAAGGTATTTGAAGGCATCTTCTGCATAGGCGGCATGGCGGGTGTCACCCGGGAAGTTCAGTTCAATGTTCTTGTTGGTCAAGTCGATGGCTTTGGCGGAGCTGTCCACGGAATGCACCAGTTTGGCGTCTCCACGCATAGCATATACGGAGAAGCCGCCGGTATAGCAGAACATATTCAGTACGCTGCGGCCTTTGGCATAACGTTCTAGTAGCGAACGGTTCTCGCGTTGGTCTACGAAGAAACCGGTTTTTTGGCCTTTCAGCCAGTCGATGTGGAACTTCAGGCCGTACTCCATGGCTACATTGTCCGTGCTGCCGCCTTTCAAGAAACCATTCTCCGGATAGAGGTCGGCCTTGAAGGGAAGGGTCGTCTCCGATTTGTAATAGATATTGTCAATCTGGCTGCCCATCACTTCGGTAAGGGCATCGGCAATGGCCATGCGGTCGAGGTGCATGCCGGCAGAATGTGCCTGCATCACTGCGGTACGGGCATAAATGTCGATAACCAGCCCCGGCAGGTTGTCTCCCTCCCCGTGCACCAGGCGATAGGTGTTGTTTGTCGGGTTTCCGGCTATGCCGATACTGCGGCGCATGTCGTATGCTATGCTGAGTTTGCGTTTCCAGAAGTCCGCATTGATTTCTTCTTCTTGACGGAAGGTCAGTACGCGTACGGCGATACTGCCAATCTGAAAATGCCCTTTGGCTATGAATTCCTTTTTGGACGTGTAGATTTCAACAACTTCCCCTTCTTCGGGCTCTCCGTCGAAATGTGCGATGGCGCCGGAAAACACCCACGGGTGAAAACGCTTTAATGACTCCTCTTTATTGGGTTTAAGGTATACTTTGTACATATATATAATGTGATTAATGTGGTAATGTGATAATGTGCATCACATTACCACATTATTATTGGCTTCTATCTCAAAATCTCCTGTCCGTTTCAGTTCTTGCAGCTTGTTGTAGATGTTGAGGCATGCCCAGGCATCGGTGGCGGCATACAGTTTCTGCGGTTCGGTCAAGGTTTCGGCTTCCCAGTTGGAAAGGCGCTGGCTTTTCGAAATCTTTTCCCCGAAGAGGATGGCGTATATCTTCTGCAGGCTTTTGTCCTGGATGCCGAAAGCGCGGACATATTCCTGCAATTCGATGCAGGCATGCTGTTCGAAGGGCGCGCGTTTGTGCAGCATCATGAAGTCATCCCGCAAGGAAAGGCCTACTTTCGTTACGCTTGGGTTTTCCAGCAATGTGATAACCGGCAGAGTCAGTCCCGTCAGGTTGAGGCGGAACAGAAAGCAATGTTCCTCTGAGGAAATCTGTAGCAGGGCCACCTTGTGTATCTGTCCTTTTGTGAACGATGGACGGGTTTCACTGTCTATGCCCAGCAACGGGCAGGACTTCAGATAGGCGACTGCCTTTTCCGCTTCCCACGGTGTCTGTACGACATGTATCTGTCCCGGAAAGGCGGCTTTGGGCAGGTCTTTCACTGTTTCTTTATCTATTGTTCTTTTGATAACCATAATTTAATATTCAAAGTCTGCGGTTTCCTCCTCTTCATCCTCGCCTTGCGCATACTTCACCTCGTGCAGGGCACGCAGGGTGTTGACAAGCTTCTGTCCCCAATGGAGGCGGAAGTTTTCCTGGCAGATGGCAAGCGAATCGTTCATCGTCTCGTTGAAACCCAGCTGGAATACGAAGATAAAGTCCTTGATGTCCTGGTATATGTCGGCCAAGTCTTCGGAAATGTTCCTGGTGATGGGCTGGTCGCTATACTTCATGTCAGATACGAATACGTCCAGGTAGTCGTCTTTCTCGGCCAGGATATTGGCGAGATTCATGCGGAGTACCTCATAGGTCTCTTCGGTGACGAATGTTTCCGGCGCCTCGTCTCCTATGGTTTCGCACTCGGGCAGCATGGAGGCCTTCAGGTAGAGCAGCGGAAGTATTTTTAAGGAGGTATCGACGAACGCGGAACGTTTCACCCCTTCCGCTTGTTCCAGAAACTTGCAGAACTCGGCGGCTACGGTCACAAACTCTACGGCATTCCGGTCGAATATCACTTGACTTTCTTTTTTCATATCTTCTTGATTTGAAACGCAAAGATAGCGCAAACCGAAAGTAGAAGCAAATTAATTGGCAGGATTATTCTTTTTTCACTACATGATATTCTGTTCCTCTTGTCTTCCGGCGGCTGCTGATGCCCAGTTTGTGGAGTGCACGTCCGAACAGAGCCACTTTATTGATGGACAGCCGGTCTTTGGTCTTGGTTTGCAAGAAGGAGAGAATCTCCATAGGGGTCATCCAGTCTCCTTCCTCTTCATTTTCGGCGGGATGGAAGTGGCAGAGGAAGAGCTGTTCCAACGGTGTGGGCTGTTCAAACTCCCGGTTGGTCTGTTTCAAGATGGCTTCGTCGGAATCGTCCAGCCAGTAGCGTTCACCTTTGGCTATGGCATCCATGGCTTGTGCGTAGAGTTGCCGGTAGTTGATGGTGACATTGGTATGGATGGGGCCGGTGACTTCGATGCAGATGAAACGGCGGCTGCCGCTGGGGTCTGTCAGCAGGTCTTTCTGGTTGCTGGTGGCTATAAAGGAGGCGTAGCGTCTTATTTCCTGGATGGCGGTGCCGTAAGGCTTGCGCAGGTTTACCACGGGTTTCTGCAGCAGATGCTTTAGAAAACCTTGCTGATTGACGCTGATTTGGTCGAATTCGTCGATGTTTATCAGGAAAAAGCGGCCGAGGCTCCGCTCTGCGTCCTGCTTGCTTTTGAAGTCGATACTGTCGGTATATCCGAAGCGCAGTTCGGGTGGCAGCAGGATGCGGCAGAAGGTACTTTTACGATAGCCTTGGGCTCCGACCAGTAGGGGAGACGTGTTGTTTCCATGCTGACGGTCGATGTTTTGCCAGTGCGCCGTCATGCTGAGAAACCAGCGGTAGAAGAGTTCCCGCCAGTACGGATTGTTGCAGGGGACGAGGTCGGCCAATGCGCGGATACGGTCCTTGCCGTCCCAATGTCCGGTGCTGTTCAGATATTCTTCGATGGGGTTGTACAAGGGAATGGCGTCCGAGTTGAGGTAGCGTGCCACATCTCTGTCCCATACGCTGATTCCTTCTTTCAGGGCATTCTGTCCGATACTGCTTCTTACCCGCTGGTCGGCAGGGCGGAAATGGAAGTGTATGGAGTCCCGTTGGCGGAATTCCAATTCTCCCAGCACGGTGTTCCAGCGGAACTCATAGCGTCTGTTCATGAATTCTTCCAGGCGGAAGGCGGTGATTTGGTCGCGGGTCATGCTGCTGCGGGTGCCGAAGCCTTTGCATTCGCGGTAGAGGTTGTGCAGGGTCATGCGCACCAGTTGTTCATCCGCTTCGCGGTAGTAGTGCATCATGACTTGACGTACTGCCTCTTCTTCGGGAATGCCGGCTTTGTAGCAATGCCCGGCAAGCAGGTAGAGCAGGGGGCGAAGGTCATCGCCCCGTTTCCAGTTTTCCAGCTCTTCGAAGGTACGGTTCAGGGCGGCTTCGAAGAGGATGGAGAAGGTTTGGGAGGCCGGATAGCCGGGGGCAATACGCATCAGCGGGTTTGCTTCGGTCTGTTTCCGTTGGCCGAAGGTGGGCTCGTCGGGCACGGACAAAGGCTGTTCCAGACAGAAAGGGACGGCAGACGGATTGTAATAGGGACGGTCATCGAGCGTCATGCGGCAGCTTTGCTCCACGGCAGGTTCTTTCAGTGTGACGGGGTAGGGGAGCAGGGGCTGGTAACAGTTTACGGCGAGCCGGTAGGCAGCGGTATGAAACAGCCTGATTTTTTCTTCCTGCCTGGGGCGCGAACCGTCGGGGGTGGCAAACAGTACCCATATTTTTACGCTTCGTCCGCTACTTCCGCAAAAGGCGGCAAAAGTTTGCGGCAGCAGGGCCGCCTGGCGCTTTACTTGCTCCACTTCCACGGCATTGGCCAGGTGGTTGACTTCAATCTGTACCAGTCCGTTGTAGGTTTTCAGGTATCTTTCCCCCTCTTTGCTGCGGGCATATTCTGCGGCAGGGCAGATGCGTGGCAGTTTGTCTATGCAGGGGTAGTGTCCGTTGCTTCCGGTGATGTGAGGAATGAGGCTGCGCAAGGCGGATATGTGTCCGGCTTTGTTCTCGGTTTTCATCTTCTCCATCAAGGTGCCGCTGGGCCATGTGCTGAATGTCTCTTTGCCGGTTTCACGAGCGGTGCGTATAAGGGTAAGTTTCATGGGGTGCTTGCTGTATTAAAGTCCGCAAAGCTACTGAAAAATGACGGGACAGCCGAGGAAAAGTGGAATTATGATGAAACTTCTCATATTTATTCCGGCTGTACGTCGTAATCCGACTGGTTTTTCACGCCGACAATGTCTTGCTTCCTCACCTCGGTTGTTAATATGTGCTGCAACTGCTGTGAGGTCAGCGTCTCGGTGGGAGAGAACTCAGCCGACTTCATATAGCTTAAAATGGCATTGCGCAGCTGACCTCCTTCCGGAGTGTGGCGAATTGCTTCGAGATTGCTCATACAAACCAATACCTTACCGTTGTCTACGGCAAATTCGAACAGCAAGCCTAACTTGTGGTTCCGCTCCACATTGTCTACTACTTGGATAAGCGGCTTGTATTCGTGGCGTGTAGCGTTCAGAATAAAGGGGCGGGCATGGCGTACGATGCTCCACCATTGCCAGTTGCTATGGCACTCGGTGGGGAACTGCCGGAACAAGGGATGTTTCTCGTCCATCAGCAAGGAGAGGGTGCCCGGCGAAACTTCGCGGCCGGCGTTTTCCGAAATGCTTTTGAACATGGCATAGTTCCAGTAGTCAGGAGTAAAAAGTCCGCCTACACTCTGTTCTTCAATGGCTTTGTGGTCGGGTATAAGCAGTATCTTCCCTCCTTGGCTCAGTCTCTTTCGCGCCTCGTCATCCAAGGACTGACAGATGAAGATGTCCGCTTCGCTTTCCGGTGTCCGGTCGGGGTATACCCATAAGTTATAATAGTTATGATAATTCCCGGTGGTCAGTGTCAGTCGCAATTGGGCAGGCTTGTCTATTTCGGTAAGGGTGCTTTTCAACTCGCCCACCTGCATTACTTTTCCTTGCTCTACATGGGCGGGGACTTTGCCTTCGCGAACAAAAGTTACGCTGTCACTCAGGCTTTCCAGACGCCAGCATAATGCATCAGACCATGGTTGCTCTTCGTAATTTGTCAGGGCGAGTCCTATGTTCAGCTCTTCTTTGTTGCTGTAACAGTAGGTGTCCATAAGCGCCAGCGGTACCACCGGAGCACAAAAGCCGCGGAATGTTTCGGGAGTGACAATGCCTTTGCTGTCCATGAAAGCATCCAGAATGCCTACCAGTGCCGAGCCTTGTCCGGGAAAGTCTTGAAGGTCGAGCATCTGGAATCCGCCTAAACCGGCAGTGCGCAGGCCGTATTCAATATCAGCCTTGTAGCATTCGACGGCAAACCGGCCGGTGGCCTGATGGAATGCGTCAATCTGGTTCTGCAGTCCATTTTCATTGAGCCGGTCACGGAATATCTCCAAGTTATATGGATGCAATACGCCGGTGTATTTCTCCAACTCCTTGTAGTCGGGATAAATTTGGAACTGTCCGGTTTCGTGACTGATGACCGGTCGGGGAGATTTCGCTATGGCAGCAGTATAATCCGCACGGGTATTGGGACGGGTGTTGTTCAAGATACCTCCCTTTTCGGCATCGACAAAGGCAAACGAACTGCGTACGTGCGTTGTATAGCCTTCGCCCCCTCCTACCCGGCAGGTTGTCAGATAATCTTCACCGTCTATGGCACCTCCCCAACCCAGGAAGTTGTTGGAACCGAACGAATAGAGATGGCGGTTGTCATGTTTTCTGAATCCGTCCAGCCAATTGCGCATCAGGTCAACGTCGCCACCCAACTCGTTGCCCAGTCCCAACATGGTGAATGAGGGGTGATTGCCCATGTAGCCGAGGGTCATATAGGCTTCGTTCAGCAAGAAGTCATTCAGGCGATGGTTGTCCGGTGAAATGCTTCCCCATAAAGGCAACTCGGCCTGGAAATAGATACCCTCGATGTCGGCAGCGGCAAAAGCGGCGCGGGGCGGGGTGTAGGAATGGCAACGGTAGTAGTTGATGCCATAACTCTTGGCTGTTTGAAAAACTTTTCGCCAGGACTTTACATCCATCGGCGCATATCCGGTAAGTGGGAATACGCAAGCGTCGTGTTTGCCGCGCAAGAAGGTCTTGAAGCCGTTTATGGTGAACTGAGTACCTTCGGTGGCAAAGTCGCGCATACCGAAATCTGTTATTATATTGTCTTTACCCTCGTTTGTGGCAAGGGTCACGTTCAGTGCATAAAGTGTGGGGTGGAATTCGCTCCATGTCTGCATCCGGTTGCCCATGTCGAGCACCAGTTCTATCTTATTTTCACCTTTGCTCAAGCCGACTTGTTTTTCCATGTCCGGCAACTGGTGTTCTTGTTGGGTGTTCCACGTCTTGGCAGAAAGGGTCACTATGCCCGATTGCTCTGAATCGCTGTATATGTTTACATGGATGCGGGCCTTTTTCTCCTTTACAGATGGGTAGACTTGTACCTGCTCGAGATAGGTGTGTGGGGTCGCTTCGATGTAGAAATCGCCCAGAATGCCGTTCCAGTTGGTTTGTGTGCCGTCGGTCCAGGCATGCGAGCTTTGGATTTCGGCTGGTACGGAGCTGGGGGAATTGTCAATGCGTATCTTTATATGGTGGCTGCCGGGTGCCAAGGCCGGCAGGCTATAGCAGTGAGGTGCATAGATATGTCCCAACGTGCCTATACTGTCTCCATCTATCCAGAGAGTGCTGGGTTTTGTACGCTCCATGAAAAGTATCAGGCGTTTCCCTTCCATCTGTACGGGAATTTCAACATCTTTTTCATATTCTACGATGCCGGAGTAGGGATAAGTCCGTGTCAACTGGGAGGTTACATTGGTGGGATGCCTGCCGTCTCCCAACTTGTTTTCATCCGTCGTACCGGGCAATGTGCAGTTCCCTAATGAACTGTTCCAATTTCCTGATAAATCGATTCGTTCTCTTATTGTCTGGAATTCTTTTTTGTCTGTACATGATGCCAGACATGCCAATAAGCATAATACAATGAAATTTCTCATAAACTACCTGTTTTTCATGGCCGGTGATTGATTGACCGGTTGCAAATATAGGGCATTGCTCCCGTCTCTCTGTATACAAAATGTTTCCAATTATGTGACGGGATGTTTTTTATTGCTATCTTCATGCTTGATATTAGTGTTGTTGAGTGTTCGTCATTATAACCAATCTTTTCACCATACGTCGTTACTCTATTGATTTTTCCGTGTGCTGCAACCGGTAAAAGTTTTTCTGTCTTTCAATCTTGTTCTGCAGTTCCTCTTCGGTGGGCATATAAAGCATGCATTTGGATACTGTTACTAAATTGGAAAAACGGCAATTTGTGTAGGCGTAAATCTTGGAAAAGTGGCATAAATCCTTTATATTTGCAATGGAAAAGAGGCATAGTGTGATTATTGCATTTAATAATCGAATAAACAAGAATAGGTTATGATAAAAAGAAAGATAGATGATTACATTCGCAATTACTACGAAACTAACCGTAACGCCCTGCTTATTACCGGAGCACGACAAATAGGTAAGACATATTCCATTCGTCAGTTCGGTAAGACGTTTAAAAGTTTCATTGAAGTCAATTTCGTCGAGATGCCCGAAGCGGTGGATTTGTTCAAGGGAGCAAAGAGCAGCGGTGATATTCTGCTCCGTCTATCGGCAATCACCTCCGTGCCGCTCATCAAGGGTGAAACGCTCGTCTTTTTCGACGAAGTACAGCAATGTCCCGATATTGTTACGGCAATTAAGTTTCTGGTGGATGACGGTTCGTATCGTTACATCTTGAGCGGTTCGTTGCTGGGCGTAGAATTGAAAGACCTGCGCTCGGAACCGGTTGGCTACATGGGTGTAAAGGATATGTTCCCACTCGATTTCGAGGAGTTTATTTCGTGTGTGGGTATAAATGACGCCGTTATCGGGGCATTGCATGAGGCATGGCGGAATCGCACTGCCGTCGATGAGTTTGTCCACGGCAAAATTATGGAGCTGTTCCGGCTCTATCTTGTTGTGGGCGGTATGCCTGCGGTCGTGAGCAAATATCTCGAGAGTAACAACCTGCAAGAGGTGATGACTGTGCAGCAGGATATCATTCGTCTGTACAAACGTGACATCGCCCAGTATGATCCTAATAACAAACTCTACATCGAGGAGATTTTTAATCTTATTCCCCCTGAGCTAAACGCTAAAAACAAACGCTTCATACTGAAACGATTGAATGAGCACGCAAAGTTCGACCGGGTCGAGAACAGTTTTTTATGGCTGACGAACGCGGGCGTGGCGCTACCCGTCTATAATGTGGAGGAGCCGAAAATGCCGCTCCTGCTTGCACGTTCACGCAATCTGTTCAAACTCTTCCAAAGTGATATCGGACTGCTGGCCAGCCAATATGCCGAGGGCATTCAGATGCGGATTATAAAAGGTGATAAGGACATCAATTTCGGTTCAATTTACGAGAATGCCGTAGCGCAGGAGTTGGTGGCTCACGGCATTGTTCCCTACTATTACAACAACAAGAAGCGCGGTGAATTGGATTTTGTTATTGAGCTTGAGGGTAAGGTACTGCCTATTGAGGTAAAATCAGGTAAAGATTACGAGACACACCGCGCTTTGTCCAACATCATGGATTGCGAGGAATACGACTTCTCCGAAGCAGTTGTGTTCAACAACGGTAATCTGCGCGTCGCAGGTAAGATTATCTATGCCCCGATCTATATGGCGATGTTCTTCGAGAAAAGCAATGTTGCTCCGACTTTTTATAAAGTGGATTTATCGGGACTGTAAAGTGTTCTATTCGGAAAATAATGCTTGCTATTGAAAAAGATTAGCATTCCTTTGCCAGGCCCCCTGCTTTTCATTATCTTTGCCTCTGTAGTTTGTAGTTGCGCACAGTCGTGGAATGTCTTTCTCATAGTTGTGAAGAAGGTGTATCACAAATATGAAGAAGGTAAACCACAGCTGTGCGCATCTTTTTTTGATAAGCTTTCAGCAGAAGGAAGAACGCTTCTTTGCGTAAGGAAGACCCATGCTCTGCCTAATGAAAGCCGGTACTTTGCATGAGCGAAACCTGCAGACAGCAACAGAAATGAATCTAAAAATGGAGGAAAGAATATGGCAATTTTATTTGATTGGTACGAAAACCCGAAAACGAAGGATAAACAAGGGGAAGAACTGACCCTGCATCCCCGGATTAAACTGAACGGCTCCACGACGACCGATGAGCTGCGCAGGCATATACAAGAATACTGCTCGCTGACCGAGACGGATGTACTGGCGGTACTCGATGCTTTGTCGCATTTTGTGGGACGCGAGCTGGGGGAGGGCAGGCAGGTACATTTGGACGGCATCGGTTACTTTGTTCCCACGCTGACCTGCACGGAACCGGTGACACTGGAGACAAAGCGGAAAAGTACTAAGGTGAAGTTGAAAAACATCACTTTCAGACCGGACAAGGCGCTGCGCAGTGAGATAGGAGTATTGAAGGTAAAGCCGCTGAAATTGCGGAATCTCACGAAAAAGAGGCTGACGGATGATGAGGTGAAGCAAAAAGTGGTGAACTATCTACGTAAGAATGAGTTCATCACCCGCAGTGTTGTACAGTCGATTTGCGGCATGACCCGCACGACTGCGACGCGGCAGATTCGTCGTCTTTGTGAGGAGAATGTGTTGGTGAACAAAGGGTTGCAGAAACAGCCGATTTATTTTTTGAAGGAAAAAGAGTAGGTTGATGCGTATAGGGCTTGCATGGATTGCGTCATGTAGGCAAAATCTGCCTGCATGCTTGCATGAGGTCTGCTTGCATGGTGCAATCTGTTGTAAATTAGTGCGCTATGTCATTTCATGCAAGTATGTAAGTAAAACATGCGATAAAATTACAGTTGTAGATTAGGAATACCTATAATCGGCAGACGAGAAATTAAAGAATGAAAACAACGCGGCAGAAGGATAGTTTTTATTATTTTTGCAATCAATTCTCAATAGTTATTTAAAAAATATGGCAAAGAAAAATTCAACAGCTAAAGATACGGAGCTGTCACTCTCGTTTTTTGGGAAAGTGGCAGCGTTATTTAGAAGTGAAACTGTTCATTTCGTTATCGGCTTGGTACTGGTAATCTTTTCGGTTTATTTGTTGCTCGCCTTTTCGTCGTTCTTTTTCACGGGAGCGGCAGACCAAAGCATCATTGACGGAGGCAGTGCGCAGGAGCTGATTTCCACCAATAATGGGGTGAAGAACTACGCCGGTAGCCGCGGTGCGCAGTTGGCCAGCTATCTGATAAATGATTGTTTCGGCGTATCGTCTTTCCTGATTCTCGTGTTCCTGGCTGTGGCGGGATTGAAGCTGATGCGGGTGCGTGTGGTGCGTTTGTGGAAGTGGTTCATCGGCTGTTCGTTGATGCTGGTGTGGTTCTCGGTATTTTTCGGTTTTGTGTTTGTAGACCAGTACAAGGACTCTTTCCTCTATCTGGGCGGTATGCACGGATACAATGTCAGCAACTGGCTTGTGTCTCAAGTCGGTGTGCCGGGAGTATGGCTGCTATTGTTGGTAACTGCCATCTGCTTCCTCATCTATCTGAGTGCACGGACTGTCATCTGGTTGCGCAGATTGTTCAGTCTCAGCTTCTTGAAGCGTAAGGAGAAGGCGGAAAGCGTGCAGGGTGAAACGCCGGAAGAGTTCAAGACCTCTTGGGGTGCAAAGGAAAAGACTACTGCTCCGACACCGGAAGCTGCGGAGCCGGAAAAGGTTCTTGAAAAGGAGGAGGAGGTTGCTACAGAGGAAGAAGAGGACGAACCGCTGAATGAAATCACCCTTGACTTGGGTGGAAGTGATGGAAAGGTAAAGCCAGCCAAGTCTGCGGATGAGGATGTTACCATGACTTTTGAGACTCCTGCACCGGAGCCGGTGCCCCCTTTTCGGGAACAGCCGGTAGAGAAGGAGCCGGCATTCCAGGTTGAAAAGGCCGAAGAGGAGGAGTATGTGGGAACGGAGAAGGAGCCGTACAATCCCCGTCTGGATTTGGAAAACTATCATTACCCCACAATAGACTTGATGAAGCATTACGATGACAATGGTCCGACCATTGACATGGTAGAGCAGAACGCGAACAAGGATAAGATTATCAATACTCTGCGTAGTTTCGGTATAGAAATCAGTACCATTAAGGCGACGGTAGGTCCTACGGTGACGCTGTATGAAATCACTCCCGAGCAGGGCGTCCGCATTTCGAAGATACGCGGTCTGGAAGATGATATTGCCCTCAGCCTTTCGGCGCTCGGCATCCGTATCATCGCTCCCATTCCGGGAAAGGGTACGATTGGTATCGAAGTGCCCAACTCCAATCCGAAGATTGTATCCGGTCAGAGCATTATCGGCAGCAAGAAGTTCCAGGAGTCTACTTACGACTTGCCCATCGCACTGGGTAAGACGATTACGAATGAAGTGTTTATGGTGGATTTGTGCAAGATGCCGCACGTGCTCGTTGCCGGTGCTACCGGTCAGGGTAAGTCCGTGGGGTTGAATGCCATCATCACCTCCTTATTATATAAGAAGCATCCGGCAGAGCTGAAGTTTGTGCTGGTAGACCCCAAAAAAGTAGAATTCAGCATCTACTCCGTGATTGAGCATCACTTCCTCGCGAAATTACCCGACGGGGAAGATGCCATCATTACGGACGTCACGAAGGTGGTGCAGACTTTGAACTCCATCTGTGTGGAGATGGATACTCGCTATGACTTGCTGAAAGCTGCCCATGTGCGCAATATCAAGGAGTATAACGAGAAGTTCATCAACCGTCGTCTGAATCCGGAAAAGGGGCATAAGTTCATGCCTTACATCGTAGTCGTTATCGACGAGTTCGGTGACTTGATTATGACAGCCGGTAAGGATGTGGAACTGCCCATCGCACGTATCGCCCAGTTGGCGCGTGCCGTGGGTATACATATGATTATCGCTACACAGCGACCGACAACAAACATCATTACGGGTACGATTAAGGCCAACTTCCCGGCGCGTATCGCCTTCCGTGTATCGGCAATGGTCGATTCGCGTACCATCCTCGACCGTCCGGGAGCCAACCAGCTGATAGGCCGCGGTGATATGTTATTCCTGCAGGGAGCTGACCCGGTGCGTGTGCAGTGTGCCTTTATCGATACGCCCGAAGTGGCGGAGATTACGAAGTTTATCGCCCGCCAGCAGAGTTACCCCACTGCTTTCTATCTGCCCGAATATGTGGATGAAAATGCAGGAGGTGATTTGGGGGATGTGGATATGGGACGTCTCGATCCTTTGTTCGAGGATGCAGCCCGTCTCGTTGTTATTCACCAGCAGGGTTCCACATCGCTCATTCAGCGTAAGTTTGCCATCGGTTATAATCGTGCCGGCCGCATCATGGACCAGTTGGAGAAAGCGGGGATTGTGGGACCGGCGCAAGGTAGTAAGGCGCGTGAGGTGTTCTGTATAGATGAGAGCGACCTGGAAATGCGGTTAAACAATTTGCAATAAGGAATGGTTATTTATAGAATGATGAAACTTGATAAGCTTTTACTTGGTGTGCTATTGCTGTTGTTTGCTGTGCCGATGTCGGCACAACAACCGGATGCCAAGAATATATTGGAGCGTACAGCCGAAGCCTTTCGGAAAGCGGGAGGGGTGAAACTGGCGTTTACCGTGAACGAACAACAAGGCTCTTATGCGGGAGTTCTCTATCTGGAAGGTGAGAAGTTTGTGGTTGAGACCGAGGGAATGAAGACTTGGTTTGACGGACATACGCAGTGGAGTTATGTGGCTTCGGCAGATGAGGTGAATGTATCGGAACCTACGCAGGAGGAATTGCAGACTCTTAATCCGTATGCCTGGTTGTCCCTCTACAAGCAGGGATACAGATTGAAGTTGGGCAGTGTCGGTGGTAAGCGGGACAAATCTGTTTATTATGTCATCATGACTGCTGCCGACAAGAGGAAAGACCCTGAAAGTGTCTATCTGTTTGTGACAAAGGATACGTATCGTCTGCATCAAGTGCACTTGGCGCCACGGGGAAGTAAGTATATGACTACTATCCTTATTGATAGCTACCAGACCGGACAATCCTATCCGGATAGTTTCTTTGTCTTTGACAAAAAAGCCTATCCCACAGCTGAAGTCATCGACATGCGCTAAATAGTAAATTGTAAATAGTCAAATAGTAAATAATATAATGATGGAAACAGAAAAAGTAAAATGTCTGATTATCGGTTCGGGTCCTGCCGGCTATACTGCCGCTATTTATGCAGGCCGTGCCAATCTTTCACCGGTGCTTTATGCAGGATTGCAGCCCGGTGGCCAGTTAACGACCACCACTGATGTGGAGAACTTTCCCGGTTATCCCCAAGGTATCGCTGGTCCGGAATTAATGGAAGACTTGCGGAAGCAAGCCGAACGTTTTGGTGCAGATTTGCGTTATGGAGTCGCTACTGCTGCCAATCTTGCTGAAGCACCTTACAAGATTACAATTGATGACGAAAAGGTGATTGAGGCTGAAACGCTGATTATTGCTACGGGTGCCGCAGCGAAGTATCTGGGACTGGAGGATGAAAAGAAATATGCGGGGATGGGTGTCAGCGCATGTGCCACTTGTGATGGTTTCTTCTACCGCAAGAAAACGGTAGCTGTTGTAGGGGGTGGAGATACTGCCTGCGAGGAAGCTGTTTACCTTGCCGGACTGGCTGCCAAGGTTTATCTGATTGTCCGCAAACCTTATCTTCGCGCTTCCAAGATTATGCAGGAGCGTGTGATGAAGCATGACAAGATTGAAGTACTGTTCGAACATAATGCCGTAGGCTTGTTTGGAGAGAACGGTGTGGAAGGTGTACATTTGGTACAGCGTATGGGTGAACCTGATGAGAAGCGCTATGATGTAGCTATTGACGGTTTCTTCCTGGCTATCGGCCATAAACCCAACTCAGATATTTTCAAACCTTATGTAGATACGGACGAAGTAGGTTATATCGTCACCGAGCCGGGAACACCGCGTACGAAAGTGCCGGGCGTATTCGCCGCCGGAGACGTTGCTGATTCTCACTATCGTCAAGCCATCACCGCTGCCGGAACTGGTTGCCAGGCAGCCATTGAAGCGGAAAGATATTTGTCTGCGAAAGGACTGATTTAGTGATTAGTGATTAGGGGTTAGGATGGTAACAATGTGTTTTTATTATGCTAACCCCTAATCGCTTATCCCTTGTCACTTATTCCTTATCCTATCTTGCTGATTTTCTTCAGCTTTTCTTCGTCTATGATTTTGATTTTACGCCCGTCGATGGTGATTAACCGTTCTGTGGCAAACTGTGACAACGTACGTATGGCGTTGGAAGTGGTCATGTTTGACAAATTGGCCAGATCTTCACGCGAGAGATAGATACTCAAGGTGGAGCCGTCTTCCTCCAAACCATAACTTTCTTTGAGGAATAGTAGGGATTCTGCGAGTCTTCCGCGGATATGTTTCTGCGTCAGGTTTACAGTGCGTTCATCGGCAATGCCCAAGTCAACGGACAATTGCTTGATGAAGAACATGGCAAGGTCGTTGTTTTGTGTGAGCAGAGTCATCAAGGCAGTCATGGGGATTTGGCAAACAAGAGACGGCTCGAATGCAGATGCTGCCGTGACATAGTCTGTTTTTGCAAAGTAAGGGCGGTAACCGAAATATTCGACAGGTTTAATCATACGGATAATCTGGCTTCTACCACCGACTCCGTCTTTATAGATTTTGACCTTTCCACTCAGCAGACACATCAAATGCGTAGGTGTCTCGCCTTCGCAATGGATGACTTCGTTTTTTTTGTAGTTCTGGAGTGTGAAGTGGTTGGCGAGGAATTCCCGTTGTTCGTCATTCAAGGGAGACCATATATCTGCAATCAACTCCGGAACATTAATATCAGACAAGTTTACTTTTACCATAACTGCTGCAAAACTGTGTTATACAGCACAAATGTAAAAAGAAAAAATTAAATATTGCACAAATATGACAAAAAGATGTCGTAGGGGGGGAGATAAAGGAAAATCTATATATTTACGATTAGACGATTTACGATTGAAGTTTGTATTGTTAAACAACTGCTCATTAGCAGGTGGGTTTATGATTGTATGAGTAACTCCAACCGTAAACCGTCAAATCGTAAATCGTAGTAACTTAATTGTTTATCGTAGTATCTCTATCCCCCTCCCTACGGGGGAGGGGCTAGGGAGAGGCCTACTTTGTAAACAGCAGCTCCCTATATTTCGGAAGCGGCCAGATTTCATCATCAATTTCCATCTCAAGGTGGTCGATGTGGTCACGGATACTTTCCAGATAAGGGCGTACGGTTTCTTCGTAAGCGAAAGCCTTGTCTTTGTAGTTATCCATGTGGTTGGCTACTTTGCGGGCTTCGGTCATTTCGCGTACTTGTACCTTGATGGCGGTTACGCGCTTGGAAATTTCGCGTACAAGCTCTTTCCGGTCGGCACTGAGGACTTCGTATTCTTCGGGAGAGAAGGTCTCGCGCAGGCCACGGAGATTTTCCAGCAGACGGTTTTGGTAGATAACGGCAGTCGGTACGATGTGGTTGATGGCAAGATCACCCAATACACGGCTTTCTATCTGTACCTTCATGGTGTATTTCTCCAGTTCTACTTCCAGGCGGCAGGCAAGCTCCGTTTCGTTGAAGATACGTTCGCCGATGAGTACGGAACGGGACTGGTTATCCATGTAGTGCATCAAGGCTTCGGGAACGTGGCAGATGTTGGTCAGCCCACGGCGGGCGGCTTCCTGCTTCCATTGTTCGGAGTAGCCGTCACCTTCAAAGCGGATAGGCTCGGAGGCGATGATGGTCTCTTTCATAATGCGGAAGATGGCTTCATCCTTGCCGACTCCTTCTTCCATCAGTTTGTCGATGGAGACTTTGAATTCGTTCAACTGGTTTGCCATAGCTGCATTGATGGCAATCATGGCGGCGGCACAGTTGGCGGACGAACCTGCGGCACGGAACTCAAAGCGGTTGCCGGTGAAGGCGAATGGGGAAGTACGGTTACGGTCGGTGGTATCCAGTAATATTTCGGGAATACGTCCGATGCCTAATTTCAGTGTTGTCTTTTCTTCCGATGTCATCTTGCTGCTGCTTATCTGGCGGGCTATCTCGTCGAGGATGGAAGACAGCTGTTTGCCCAGGAAGATGGACAGAATGGCGGGAGGCGCTTCATTGGCTCCCAGACGGTGGCTGTTTCCGGCACTCATGATGGAGGCGCGCAGCAAGTTCTGGTTTTTGTATACCATCATCAGTACGTTTACCAGGAAGGTAAGGAACAGCATGTTCCCTTTCGGATTCTTGCCCGGTGCAAACAAATTGATACCCGTATCGGTGCAAAGCGACCAGTTGTTGTGCTTGCCGGAGCCGTTCACGCCGTTGTAGGGTTTTTCGTGAAGCAGTACGGCGAAGTGATGCTTGCGTGCGATGCGTTTCATCAGATCCATCACAAGCTGGTTGTGGTCGTTGGCAAGGTTGGCATTCTCAAAGATAGGCGCCAGCTCAAACTGGTTGGGAGCTACTTCGTTATGGCGGGTCTTGACCGGGATACCCAGTTTGTGACATTCGATTTCCAGTTCTTTCATAAAAGCTGTGACACGTGGGGGGATGGAGCCGAAATAGTGGTCCTCCAGCTGCTGGTCTTTGGCCGAGGAGTGTCCCATCAGGGTACGTCCGGTCAGACAAAGGTCCGGGCGGGCATTGTACAGTGCCGAGTCGACGAGGAAATATTCTTGTTCCCAGCCTAAATTGGTATAAACGCGTGTGATATTCTTGTCGAACAACTGGCATACGTCTGTCGCTGCTTTGTCTACGGCTGCCAAGGCTTTGAGCAATGGAGTCTTGTAGTCGAGCGCTTCGCCGGTATAAGAGATGAAGATAGTGGGGATGCAAAGTGTGGTATCTACCACAAAGGCAGGTGAGGAAACATCCCAAGCAGTATATCCTCGTGCTTCGAATGTGTTTCTGATACCTCCGTTGGGGAAAGAGGATGCATCCGGTTCCTGCTGGATGAGCAGTTTGCCGGAAAAACGTTCGATCACTTCTGTTCCTTCGCCGAATTCGATGAAGCCGTCATGCTTTTCAGCAGTTCCATCCGTTAGGGGTTGGAACCAGTGCGTGTAGTGGGTGACGTTGAGGGATTTTGCCCAACTTTTCATGCCGTTGGCAATCAAGTCTGCCATTTCGCGGTTGATGGGAGTGCCTTTTTCAATGGCGTCGGTTACGGCTTTGTAGGCTTCACGGGGCAGGTATTCCTGCATTTTCTTACGGTCGAAGACATGGCTGCCGTAGTAGTCGGACAGTTTGTTTGAAGGGGTGGTCACTTCAAGAGGTTGCCGATTGGCAAGTTCTTGCAAAGCAAAAAATCGCATTTTTGACATATAAGTCTCTCCTTTTATTGGTTGTTGGGCGCAAAAATACATGTTTTTTCTGAACTACCCCCTCTTTTTTAGGGGGTATTCTCGAAAATATTAGTGTTTTTTGAGAATAGACCCCCTGAAAAAGCCTGCTTGTTATGGAAAAACGACCCAAAGCTTGCGTTTGTTACATGCCATGATTAGTAATCTTTCCGCATCACGATTAGTAATCTTAGTGCGTCGTGATTAGTAATTTTCATGTGTCACAATTACGAATCATTCTGTACATGACACTTGTGGCACCCTTTTTATAACAATTAATATAGGTTCGTATTTATCTCGCACAAACTATGTGTGCTTGTGTATTATTGTCTCTCGCGCGTAACATATGTTTTATAATAAAGGGTGTCACAAGTGTCATTCCCGCTTCTTTATGGAACATGTTTTTGCATTACACAAATTCTTCCGTATATTTGTCCCGATTCTATAAGGAGAAATTGCGGTTGAAACGTTTGTTGTTTATATGGATTTGGATTTGCTTCTTGTTTTCTTTTGTACAGAAGGCAGGGGCGGAGCGTGTATCTTATCCGGTTGACAAACATGTGAGTTCGGCAGACTCCATCATGGAGAAAGTCATCTTCTTTGCCCCCCTTTATGAACGTATTATTGAAAGTTACAAGGCTGAGCTTTACATAAAGGGCTGGGTGAATATCCGTAAGAAGAATCATATTCTCCGCTACATCCCTTCCATGTTCCGGCCCAAGAAAGGGGTGCGGGAATATATGATGGAAACTTATAGCGATTTGCATTTTACTGCTCCCGACATCTATGACCAGAAGGTAAAGGCAAGTGTCGGTACTGCTTCCGAGTTTTGGGAAATGGACGGACGGCTGCCGGAATATTTTCACATCAACATCTATTCTTCTACCTTATTATATGACAAACTACTCTCTCCTTTAGCACCCAATGCCAAAAAATATTATACCTATCGGATTGATACGGTGATGGGGGAACGGCATGCCCTTCAGTATAAAATCCGTTTTATGCCAAAAAGCAAAAGCTTTCAGCTGGTGGGCGGTTATCTGATTGTGAGTGATAACGTGTGGAGTGTACGCGAGATGCGTTTTTCCGGACGTAATGAGATGGTGCGGTTCAATAATCTGGTGAAGATGGGTAATGTGGGCGATTCGGACGAATTTCTTCCGTTGCAGTATGATGTGGATGCAACGTTTCGTTTTTTGGGAAATGTGGTAGATGGCACTTATGAAGCTGTACTCGATTATAAGAACATCATTCAGAAAACTTCTGGCAGTGATATACGGAGGTCGGTGAAGAAAAGTAAATATGACTTGTCCGATTCATACACGTTGCGTACTGATACGAATGCTTATCTACGTGATACTGCTTACTTTAAAACTTTGCGTCCCATTCCTTTGACTCCGCATGAGGAGACACTGTATCAGGATTTCTTCTTGCGTCGGGATACGCTCGCCCGGAAAAAGAAACCGGTGAATAAGAACTTGGAGTTTTGGGGGCAGATTGGAGATGCATTGATCAGTCGCTATACGGTAGACCTTGATAAATTGGGGAGTGTGCGCTGTTCACCACTAATCAATCCTTTTCTTTTGAGCTATAGCGGCAAGCATGGAATTTCGTATCGGCAGGAGTTCAAGTACAACCGTATTTTTACCGGTGATCGCCTGCTGCGCATCGTTCCCCGGATAGGTTATAATTTTAAGGAAAAAGAGTTTTACTGGAGGGTGAGGTCCGATTTTGATTATTGGCCCCGTAAGCGTGCAGCATTGCATCTGGAGTTTGGTAACGGTAACCGGATTTACAGCAGTGATGTGCTGGACGACCTGAAAGCCATCCCCGACAGTATTTTTGACTTCAACCAGATACACTTGGATTATTTCAAGGATTTGTATCTGAATCTGCGTCATAGCTGGGAAATAGTAAACGGTCTGTCGCTGGAAGTGGGTGTATCCATGCACAGACGTACGGAAGTGAACCGCTCCCGGTTTGAACTGAACTACCCGAGCATGCCGCCTACCAAGTCGGCCACCCGTGCCGGTTCCGGAGGTTCATCCTTCTTTCCGAATTTTGACCCGAATATCCTGAACAAGTTCCGCCATACCTATAATAGTTTTGCTCCCCGCGTCCGCCTCACCTGGACTCCGGGACAATACTATTATATGAATGGCGACCGTAAAGTAAATCTTCATTCCAAGTATCCTTCCATCTCAGTAGATTGGGAGCGGGGACTCAGTGGAGTGTTGCAGAGCAGTGGTTCGTACGAGCGTGTAGAGATTGATTTGCAGCATCAGGTTTCTTTGGGCTTGATGCGTGATATTTATTGGCGTTTTGGTTGGGGAGAGTTTACCAATCAGAAGGAACTGTACTTTGTGGACTTTGCCAATTTGCGGCGTTCCAATCTTCCTATGGGTTGGAGTGATGATATTGGCGGGGTGTTCCAGTTGCTGGACGGCCGCTGGTATAACTCTTCCCGTAAATATATCCGCGGACACCTTACCTATGAAGCGCCTTTCCTCCTGCTCCGCCATCTGATGAAATATACCCAATATGTATTGAATGAACGTCTGTATCTGAATGCATTGGTGGTTCCTCACTTGAAACCTTATCTGGAAGTAGGGTATGGTATTGGTACACATATATTTGACTTTGGCTTGTTTGCCAGCTTTGCAAACTGGAAGTATCAAGAAATAGGTTGCAAATTTACCTTCGAACTGTTTAACAGATAGCAATGTGGTAATGTGATTAATGTGCCAATGTGTCAATGACCAGGGCGTGATGGCGTAGCATAAACATAGCGCAGCCAATTAGCCAATTAGCATATTGGCACATTATCACATTAATCAATTGTCAATTATTGATTCTTTTGTAACTTTGCTGCAAATTACTTGGAGCTATGGGTATAGTAATAGGAATAGATGTGGGTGGAAGTACCACGAAAATCGTTGGAATCAATGGAGAACAGATACAGTCTCCAATGTTTATTACGGCTACCGACCCGGTGACTTCCTTATTCGGAGCATTCGGTAAGTATATTTATGACAATGGTATACAGCTGGCCGATGTGGAGCAGGTGATGCTGACGGGAGTGGGAAGCGCATTTGTCAACAGCCCTCTATATGGACTGCCTACTCGCAAAACGGATGAGTTTATTGCCAATGGTTTGGGAGCCAGACATGCAACGGATATAGACCAACTGATTGTAGTCAGCATGGGTACCGGCACTTCTTTTGTGAAAATAGACGGAGACAAGGTGCAGCATATTGGCGGCTTGGGGATTGGTGGAGGTACCTTGCAGGGATTATCGAGGTTGCTGTTGAAAACTCATGATATTCATCAGGTGTCCGAGTTGGCTGAGAAAGGGGATGTAACTCGTGTCAACTTGCAGATAGGTGATATTTGCAACACTGCTTTGCCTGACTTGCCAGTGAGTGCTACCGCCTCTCTTTTCGGGAAAGCGGATAGCAATGCTTCTCAAGAAGATATTGCCTGCGGTATAATTTATACGGTACTTCAAACCATTGGAGGAGCTGCTGTACTGTCAGCTTTGAACAGTCCTATCAAGGATTTCGTTCTGATAGGAAATCTCACCCAACTGCCCCAGTGCCGGGAGGTGTTTTCTAAAATGGAAGCCATCTATCATGTACATTTTCATATACCGCCCTATGCTGAATATAGAACAGCAATAGGAGCGGCATTGGCATATATAAAAGAAAGGCAAGGGTAGTGGTTACTTCTTGCCTGCCTTCTTCATATAGCTGTTTATCAAGGTACATGCGGGAGCGGCCACCGTACCGTGGTCAAATCCCTCCATCTGATAGAGGGTGGTTTTTTGTCCCAATGCTTTGAGGAGGGCATATAAATGGGCGTTTTCCTCATAGCGTGCCAGCATCTCCAACTCTTTGTCGCCAGTGATAAGTATCATGGGTGAAGCGTCTTTTCTTACGTTATTGGAAGGGGCATATTTATCTATAATCGGAGTGTCGGAAGGCAGTCCGCGTTCTTTGCGGATGGTATAATGAGTGGTGGTCTGTCCGCTGATGGGGAAAGCGCCTGCCAGGCTGTTGGCATCAATATTCCACTTTGCCAGGTAACTCTTGTCCAGATTGAGCATCAGACAGAGATAACCACCGGCTGAATGACCGGCTATGTATATTTTGTCTTTATCTCCTCCGAATTCTTCTATATTCTCGAAAGTCCAAGCAACGGCCTCTGCGGCATCTTCCGTGTAGGCAGGATTTTGGGCACGCGGGCTGAGTCGGTAGTTTACGGCTATCACGGCGTAGCCTTGCTCCAGGAACTCCTTCGGAAAATGTTTTTCTCCGGCTTCCAGTCCTCCGCCGTGGAACCAGATAAGGGTGGCAAATCCTTTTTTATCAGTAGGATAATGGAGGTCGAGCTTGCAACGCTCCAGCTTATAACTGTCTTTTTCGCCGGGATGAAGATAGGAAATGTTCTTTTGCGTACGGTAGTTGTTGTCCGTTGTCTGATTTTGGCTATAACATAACAATGTATAGCAAATGATGGAAATGCATGCGATTATCTTTTTCATGATAAATTATTGAGATTATGTATAAATGAAACGATGCAAAGGTAACATTTTTTTTATTCTTTAATTGATTATTCCACTGCTGTTTTGAATGCTTTTTGTTTTGTAGTTCAAGAAAATACTTCTATCTTTGCGCCCGATTTACAATGAGTCAACATAAAGTCTCACTTAATTAACGAGTTAAACAATTTATTTATTAATGGAAAATTTAAAGAATGTAGCTCCTATTGAAGACTTCAACTGGGATGCTTATGAGAACGGCGAATCAGTAGCCAGTGCAAGCCACGAAGAACTGGAAAAGGCGTATGACAATACGTTGAACAAGGTTAACGACCGCGAGGTAGTTGATGGAACCGTAATCGCAATGAACAAGCGTGAAGTAGTTGTGAACATCGGTTACAAATCAGACGGTATCATTCCGATGAGTGAATTCCGTTACAATCCTGAGCTGAAGGTTGGTGATACTGTTGAGGTATACATCGAAAATCAGGAAGACAAGAAAGGACAGCTCGTTCTGTCTCACCGTAAAGCTCGTGCTACCCGTTCTTGGGATCGCGTAAACGCAGCTTTGGAAAACGAAGAAATTATCAAGGGTTACATCAAGTGCCGCACAAAGGGTGGTATGATTGTAGACGTATTCGGCATCGAAGCTTTCTTGCCGGGTTCTCAAATCGACGTGAAGCCTATCCGCGACTACGATGTATTCGTTGGCAAAACTATGGAATTCAAGGTTGTTAAGATTAACCAGGAATTCAAGAATGTGGTTGTTTCCCACAAGGCTCTTATCGAAGCCGAACTGGAACAACAGAAGAAGGAAATCATCGGTAAACTCGAAAAAGGACAAGTTCTCGAAGGTACCGTTAAGAATATCACTTCCTATGGTGTATTTATCGACCTGGGTGGCGTAGACGGTTTGATTCACATCACAGACCTTTCTTGGGGCCGTGTCAGCGATCCGAAAGAAGTGGTTGAACTCGACCAGAAACTCAACGTCGTTATCCTTGACTTCGATGATGAGAAGAAGCGTATCGCTCTCGGCTTGAAGCAACTCACTCCGCATCCTTGGGATGCACTGGATGCTAACCTGAAGGTTGGCGACCACGTGAAGGGTAAAGTTGTTGTTATGGCTGATTACGGCGCATTCATCGAAATCGCTCCGGGTGTTGAAGGTTTGATTCATGTATCTGAAATGTCTTGGTCACAACACTTGCGTTCTGCACAAGACTTCATGAAGGTAGGTGACGAAGTAGAGGCAGTAGTCCTGACTTTGGACCGCGAAGAACGTAAGATGTCTTTGGGTATCAAGCAGCTGAAGTCTGACCCGTGGGAAACTATCGAAGAGAAGTATCCTATCGGCAGCAAGCACACTGCAAAGGTTCGTAACTTCACTAACTTCGGTGTATTCGTTGAAATCGAAGAAGGTGTTGACGGCTTGATTCACATCTCTGACCTGTCTTGGACGAAGAAGGTTAAACATCCGTCTGAATTCACTCAGATTGGTGCAGACATCGACGTACAAGTTCTGGAAATCGACAAGGAAAACCGTCGCTTGAGCCTTGGCCACAAGCAACTCGAAGAAAATCCCTGGGATGTATTCGAAACTGTATTTACAGTAGGTTCTGTACACGAAGGTACTATCATCGAAATGCTGGATAAGGGTGCTGTAGTTGCTCTGCCTTATGGTGTAGAAGGCTTCGCTACTCCGAAGCACCTCGTTAAGGAAGACGGATCACAAGCTCAGTTGGACGAGAAGCTTGAATTCAAGGTAATTGAGTTCAACAAGGACGCTAAGCGTATCATCCTTTCTCACAGCCGTATCTTCGAAGATGCTGCAAAGGCAGAAGAAAGAGCTGAAAAGAAGGCTGCTACTAAGAAGTCAACCGGTAAGAGAGAAGACGTTGCTCCTGCTATCCAAAACCAGGCTGCATCTACTACTCTGGGTGACATTGATGCTTTGGCTGCCTTGAAGGAACAGATGGAAGCTGGAAAGAAATAATTACTCCGTTCTATAAATGAAGGAAGGGTACTTGCGCAAACAAGTGCCCTTCTTTTTTATGATTTGTCAATAGAATTTTATGGAATTAAGGATGGTTTTTCCATAAATGTTTATCTTTGCAGGGTGGTTACTTTTGCAATCATAGAAATATTCAATAATTTAATTTTCATTTATTATGAAAAACATGTTCAAAAATGCAGGGAAGATGGTGTTGTTCACTTGCCTGTCGCTGATGTTACTAACCGCATGCGGCC
The DNA here is from genome assembly GCF_003602795.1 of Bacteroides sp. AF34-31BH. Classification (NCBI taxonomy): domain Bacteria; kingdom Pseudomonadati; phylum Bacteroidota; class Bacteroidia; order Bacteroidales; family Bacteroidaceae; genus Bacteroides; species Bacteroides sp. AF34-31BH. Next base: position 282,567 of record NZ_QTLV01000001.1, on the reverse strand, counting down.
AGAAGTCTAAACTCAAGCTGGCTATCGCAGCTGCCAACAAACAATGTCCCATGGATATGGGAGCTTCCGGCGAAATATCCAGTATTACTTTTGATGGGGCGGATGTGGTATATGTACTGCTTATGAATGAAAGTTTCCTCAATATAGACGCTTTGAAAGAGAATCCTGATGCAATGAAGTCTGCTGTGACTGTTATGTTCGGTAATCCACAAGGGTCCATTAAAGAGATGCTGGATTTGGTTGTCGGTACTGATTCCGGTATAAAGTTCATATATAAAGGAAAGACATCCGGTAACGAAGTGGAATGTTATCTGACTACTCAGGACTTGAAAGATATATTGAATGGCGGTTCAACTGCTGAAAGCAGTGATAAGAAGAAACTGGAAGAGCAAGTGAAGATGACCAACGTATCGTGCCCGATGCAGGTGGATGAAGCCACTATGCTCAATAAACTGACAATCGAGTCGGATAAGGTGCTTTATCATTATACGATTGACGAATCTGTAGTACAGATGTCTGCTTTGAAGGAAAATGCCGAACAGATGAAGGCAAATGTGAAGAACTCTTTGAACTCCTCCGATCCAGCCTTGCACATGTTCTTGGAAGTATGTGTGAAGTGTGATAAAGGGGTGGGCTATCTGTATAAAGGGAATAAATCCGGAGAAACTTTTGAAATATCCTTTGGAGTTTCAGAGATAAAGGCTCTTCTATAAATCAAGGAGTAGAAATCAGTTCGGAAGGTTTGGAATGGAAAAATTTGAGTTACATATTCTTGGTTGTGGTTCCGCTTTACCCACAACGCGTCATTTCCCTACGTCTCAAATTGTGAACGTGCGCGACAAGCTGTTTATGATTGATTGTGGGGAAGGGGCGCAGTTGCAGTTCCGTAAATCACATCTGAAGTTTTCGCGTTTGAATCATATCTTTATCTCTCACTTGCATGGAGACCATTGTTTTGGCTTATTGGGACTGATTTCTACACTTAACCTTTTAGGACGTACAGCCGAGTTGCATATCCATTCTCCAAAAGGGCTGGAAACATTGCTGACACCTATGCTGGATTTTTTTAATAGGCAGATGACGTACAAGGTCCTTTTCCATGAGTTTGATACGAAAGAACCGATGCAGATTTATGAAGACCGTTCGTTGACGGTTACTACTATTCCTTTGCGTCATCGTATGCCGTGTTGTGGCTTTTTGTTTGCAGAAAAGCGGCGTCCTAACCATATTATCCGTGAAATGGTCGATTTCTACCAAGTGCCGGTATACGAATTGAATCGTATAAAGAATGGGGCCGATTACGTGACACCGGAGGGAAAAACGGTTTCCAACAACTTGTTGACCCGTCCTTCTGCTCCGTCCCGCAGTTATGCTTATTGCTCGGATACCATCTATCTTCCTTCTATCGTGGAGCAGATAAAAGGGGTTGATTTACTTTTTCATGAGGCGACATTTGCGAATGAGGATGCACCGCGTGCCAAAGAAACATTTCATACAACTGCTACACAAGCGGCCGAAATAGCCAGGAGGGCTGAGGTGAAGAAGTTGTTGATAGGACATTTTTCGGCACGATACGAAGATGAAAATGTCTTGCTTCAAGAAGCATCCGCTATTTTTCCGGATACTCAGCTTGCCAAAGAAACACTTTGTGTATCGGTATGAATTAAACTTTTCGTATCTTTGGCAGTCTAAAACAACAAATGCGAATAGAAATTTATGACCCCTTCCTATAATGAACGCGAAGTGTTGGCTCTTCTACAAGAAGAAAGCACACAAAAGCGGGGATTTGAGATGATTGTTACCCAATATAGCGAGCAGTTGTATTGGCAGATTCGTCGTATGGTCCTCTCTCATGAAGATGCCAATGATTTACTTCAGAATACTTTCATTAAAGCATGGATTAATATAGATTATTTCAGGGCAGAGGCTAAACTCTCTACCTGGCTCTATCGCATAGCCTTGAATGAATGCCTCACTTTTCTGAACAAACAACGGGCTGCTTCCACAGTCTCTTTGGATGACCCCGAGGCAGATGCACTTCAAAAGCTTGAAAGTGATCCTTACTTCTCCGGTGATAAAGCAGAGATGGCTTTGCAAAAAGCCTTGCTTGCCTTGCCGGAAAAACAACGTATGGTGTTTAACCTGAAGTATTACCAGGAAATGAAATACGAAGAGATGTCCGATATATTTGGTACTTCCGTAGGTGCCTTGAAGGCTTCCTATCACCATGCCGTGAAGAAAATAGAAAAGTTTTTGGGTGAGGAGTATTAAACCTTTGCCACAAAACAATGTCTAATTAAACAGAAAGGAGAAAGCTTATGAAAGAAGAAGATAAAATACAGAAAAAGATAGGGACGGAAAATCCTTTCCGCGTTCCTGAAGGCTACTTTGAGAATCTTACTTCAGAGGTAATGAACCGGCTTCCCGAAAAAGAGAAACTCATTGCTGTGCAGACAGAGCCTACAATGTGGCAGAAGGTAAGGCCTTGGTTGTATATGACCGCCATGTTTATAGGTGCGGCATTGATTATCCGTGTAGCTTCTTCGGAGCATACTCCATCTGTAGAGCGTATGGCTGCTGATGATACGGAAACAGAAATGGAATATATTAATATGGCCGTAGAGAATTCCATGCTGGATGATTATTCATTGTATGTTTATTTGGCAGACTCTGATGCAGAATAAGGTAACAACACTCAACTATTTAAAAATGAAGAAACTAATTGTTTTATTGGTTATGATATGTGGCATTATGCCTCTGCTTTGGGCTAGCGATGGATGTGACCAGCATCTGTCACCTGAAGAGTTTCGTGCCAAACAAAAAGCGTTTATAACGGAGAAAGCCGGACTGACGAGTGAGGAGGCAGCCAAGTTCTTCCCATTGTATTTTGAATTGCAGGACCGGAAAAAGCAGCTAAATGACGAGGCTTGGAAGTTGCTTCGACAAGGGAAAGATGAAAAAACAACCGAAGCCCAGTATGAGGAAATTATGGAAGGTGTATATGATGCCCGTATCGCTTCTGACCGGTTGGACAAGACCTACTTTGATAAGTTCAAGAAAATATTGCCTTGTAAAAAGATTTATCTGGTGCAAAGGGCTGAAATGCGTTTCCACCGTGAATTACTGAAAGGCATGCATAAAAAGGGGGATGCTTCTCCACGAAAAACACAAGGAAAAAGATGAATAGTGAATGAATACAAATAAGGAAGGTTGCCACAATGATGTGAGCAACCTTCTTTTGTTAATGATAGATACCTCGCTTTAGCCAGCTAAACCTGACCTTTAGAAGAATCATCTTGTTTGCTTTCTTTTTCCAATGCTTTCGCTTCATTCCATAGCTTATCCATTTCTTCCAGCGTCATGTCATGGAGATTTTTACCCTCCTTGATGCTGTGTGCTTCTACATAGTTGAATCGGTTGATGAACTTCTGGTTGGTGCGTTCCAGTGCATTGTCCGGATTGATTTTGTAGAGGCGGGCAGCATTGATGAGGCTGAACATGACATCGCCGAATTCGGCTTCAGCCTTTTCTTTATCCATGTGGGCGACTTCAGCCTGGAATTCCTGGATTTCTTCTTTTACCTTATCCCACACTTGCTCGCGTTTCTCCCAGTCAAATCCTACATTGCGGGCCTTGTCCTGGATACGATAAGCCTTGATGAGTGAGGGTAGGGCGGCGGGTACACCGCTCAATACTGTCTTGTTTCCATCTTTTTCCTTTAACTTCAACTGTTCCCAGTTTTCAGAAACCTGGCCTGCGGTTTCGGCCTTTACATCACCGAATACATGGGGATGGCGGAAGATAAGTTTCTCACAAAGTCGGTCGCATACGTCTTTCATATCGAAATCACCGGTTTCGGAGCCTATTTTTGCGTAGAAAGCTACATGCAGCAGCACATCGCCCAACTCTTTGCAGATGTCATTCTTATCATCGCGTATCAAGGCGTCACAAAGTTCATAAGTCTCTTCGATAGTATTAGGGCGCAGACTTTCATTGGTCTGCTTGCGGTCCCAGGGACATTTCTCGCGTAGTTCGTCGAGTATGTCGAGGAAGCGGCCGAAAGCCTCCATCTGTTCTTTTCTTGTATGCATGGTTTTGAAATTTAGTTTTTCCATTCTTCGTATGAGATAAGCAAGCCTATTACTTCCGAATAGTTCTTGCGTCCGCTTTGAATCTTGTTTCCTTTCAGGTACAAGTCATACACCCAGTTCTGAATGTTTCCGATGAGTGGACTGTATTTCTCCATCCAGTATTGTTGATTCTTTTGGGCCAGTTCTATGATTTCAGGACGTATCCGGCTGAAAAGCTCTGCGTATTCTTCTTCGGTCATCAGCCTGCGGGCGTTACCCAGCACATGTGAGAGTACAGAGAAATACCCGCTGAAACGAATCTCTTTCACTTGCGAACGGGTACAGACTTGATAAGCGTAAAAGTTTGCTTCAGCCTCACTGGTGATGCCCAGTAGGTGGGCCAGCTCGTGGGCATAAGTAGCGGGATATTGCGACGGGAGCAAATCACCGTTCAGTGTAAATTCGCAGAAGAAGGGTCCCATGCTTCCCGTGACGCCTACCATGGAAATGAACGGGGTGAAAAGCATGGTTTTCACACGTGGAGAAGAGTGAGGAGGGCGGTGTACCCCCAGCGTATCACTGATTTGGTTGTATCCGTATACGCTTTCCCGGCAGACAAGTGGCTCGTCAATGGAGGTGATGTCCGTATAAGAAGCGTTTAGCTTGTCTATATAGTTGTCTACAAATGTCCGGAAGATTTCGGGAGTATAGGCAGTATAAGGTATGTTTGTCCTGCCGTAGAAATCTTTCTGTGAGTAGTTCAGTCCCCATGCCAGATAGAACCATACGTATATCCACAGCAAGTATTCCATCTCGTTCAGCAGAATCTGTTTCCACTTCTTTTTCTGGATATAGCGTGCCCTGATGGGATTGAAAAGGAGTCCGATGATGCTGAGGAAAATAAACAAGTCGCCTACGGCAAAAGGTATGAGTTTTGAAAAGGAGGACAGAATATGGGAGATTACCGGATATACAGACTGCGCATATACTTCTCCCAAACTTGGTATGAGCTGTGTTGCCCATGTGACAGACAGTAACACGATTAATATGACATACCGGATTTTTAGCTTCCCCCTCATTTTATATACTGTTTTGTAGGGACAAAAATATATATTTAAATTTTAATTCATTAATTTTGCGCCCGTTATTCGCAATAAATTAATTATAGAGATTTAAAAACATGGAATTAGCAAGTAAGTACAATCCCGCTGACGTGGAGGGAAAGTGGTACCAGTATTGGTTGGACCACAAATTATTCAGTTCGAAACCCGATGGTCGTGAGCCTTACACCGTCGTCATTCCACCCCCCAACGTCACCGGTGTGTTGCACATGGGACACATGCTTAATAATACCATACAAGATATTCTGGTACGCCGTGCCCGCATGGAAGGCAAGAATGCCTGCTGGGTGCCGGGAACCGACCATGCATCCATTGCTACCGAGGCCAAGGTGGTGAACAAACTTGCCGCACAAGGCATCAAGAAGACAGACCTTACCCGCGACGAGTTCTTGAAGCATGCCTGGGAATGGACTGACGAACATGGCGGCATCATCTTGAAGCAGCTCCGCAAGCTGGGTGCTTCTTGCGATTGGGATCGTACAGCTTTTACTATGGATGAGAAACGCAGTGAAAGCGTGCTCAAGGTTTTTGTTGACTTGTATAACAAAGGTCTGATTTATCGTGGTGTCCGCATGGTGAACTGGGACCCTAAGGCACTGACCGCACTTAGTGACGAGGAAGTAATCTACAAAGAAGAGCACAGCAAGCTGTACTATCTGAAGTATATGGTAGAAGGTGACCCCGAAGGACGTTATGCAGTGGTTGCTACCACCCGCCCTGAAACCATCATGGGAGATACAGCCATGTGCATCAATCCGAATGACCCCAAGAATACCTGGTTGAAGGGTAAGAAGGTGATTGTTCCGTTGGTAGGACGTGTTATTCCGGTTATCGAGGACGATTACGTAGATATAGAGTTCGGTACCGGTTGTCTGAAGGTAACTCCTGCCCACGATGTGAACGACTACATGCTGGGTGAGAAGTACAATCTGCCGAGCATCGACATCTTCAATGATAACGGAACGCTTAGTGAAGCTGCCGGCCTGTATATCGGTATGGACCGTTTCGATGTGCGCGAGCAGATTGAGAAGGACCTGGCTGCTGCCGGTCTGTTGGAGAAAGTGGAAGCCTATACCAACAAGGTAGGTTTCTCCGAACGTACCAACGTGCCCATCGAACCGAAACTTTCCATGCAGTGGTTCTTGAAGATGCAGCACTTTGCCGACATGGCTTTGCCGCCGGTGATGAATGATGAGTTGAAGTTCTATCCTGCCAAATATAAGAATACGTACAAGAACTGGTTGGAAAATATCAAGGACTGGTGTATCAGCCGCCAGTTATGGTGGGGGCATCGCATTCCTGCTTATTTTTTGCCGGAAGGTGGTTATGTAGTGGCTGCCACTCCCGAAGAAGCCTTGGCATTGGCAAAAGAGAAAATGGGTAATGCAGACCTTAAACTGGAAGACCTTCGTCAGGATGAGGACTGCCTGGATACTTGGTTCTCCTCCTGGTTGTGGCCCATCTCTTTGTTTGACGGTATCAACAATCCGGGTAACGAGGAGATAAACTACTATTATCCTACCAGCGACTTGGTGACCGGTCCGGACATTATCTTCTTCTGGGTAGCCCGTATGATTATGGCAGGCTATGAATATGAAGGTAAGATGCCGTTCCAGAATGTTTATTTTACGGGTATTGTCCGTGACAAGCTGGGACGTAAGATGTCCAAGTCGTTGGGTAATTCTCCCGACCCGCTGGATTTGATTGAGAAATACGGTGCCGACGGTGTACGTATGGGCATGATGCTTTCAGCTCCTGCCGGAAACGACATCCTCTTTGACGATGCATTGTGTGAGCAAGGACGTAACTTCAATAATAAGATATGGAACGCTTTCCGTCTGATTAAAGGTTGGGAAGTCAGTGCGGAAGTTCCGGTACCGGAAGCTTCAGAACTGGCAGTACGCTGGTTTGAGGCCAAGCAGAATGAAGTAGCTGCCGAAGTGGCTGATTTGTTCAGCAAGTACCGTTTGAGTGAAGCGCTGATGGCTGTTTACAAACTGTTCTGGGACGAATTCTCTTCCTGGTATCTGGAAATGATTAAACCGGCATACGGCCAGCCCATCAACCGGAAAGTGTATGAAGCAACTATCGGTTTCTTTGATAACTTGTTGCATCTGCTCCATCCGTTCATGCCATTTATTACAGAGGAGTTGTGGCAGCATCTTTGCGACCGTACAGACGGTGAGAGCTTGATGGTAAGCCCGTTGTCAATGTCGGCATTGGTAGATGAGGATATCATCCGGGAGTTTGAAGTGGTGAAAGAGGTTATCAGCAATATCCGTTCCATCCGTTTGCAGAAGAACATCGCCCAAAAAGAGGCACTTGAGTTGCAGGTTATCGGTGAGAATCCGGTTGTGGCATTCAACGCGGTTATCATGAAAATGTGTAACCTTTCCTCCATCAATATAGTGGAGAACAAGGCCGACGGTGCTGCTTCCTTCATGGTAGGTACTACGGAATATGCCGTACCTTTGGGTAATATGATTGACGTGGAAGCCGAGATAGCCCGTATGGAGGCCGAACTGAAGCATAAGGAAGGATTCTTGCAGGGTGTGCTGAAGAAACTGGGTAACGAGAAGTTTGTGAATAATGCTCCTGCCGCCGTTCTTGAGATGGAACGCAAGAAGCAGGCAGATGCTGAAAGTATCATCAAATCTCTCAAGGAAAGTATTGCAGCATTGAAAAAGGCATAACTGTCCGTCACATAAAAACAGAGAAAAAGCTCCGGAACCTTCAACTCCGGAGCTTTTTTTAGCGGTATAATGAACTGTTTATTTGAACAGTTCTACTACACACCACATTAGGCGTGCGGTGGTGTGTGTCCAGATTTCCTTGTAAGTGCAGTTATTTTGCATCGGGAAGTAGGGTTCGTCCTCATTTTCGAATGTTTCGATTCCTACGGGTACAGCTCCCACCACATCTCCGGCATAGGCTCCGTAAAGTGGCGGGTAGTCATATCCGTCTCCATAAACGGTACTCATGGCAAACGGGTTGTAGCCCAATATATACTCTACCTGGCGGGTTGCAATATCCCTTAACGCTTTGTCGTTGAATAGGCGTGCAAGAATAAAGGCAGCTTTGGCTTTGCCCATGACAACAGCGTGGAATCCCCTGAACTGATAGGCGACGGGGAAACGGCGCAGATAGAAATCCTTCGAGAGAGGGATGCCGTTGCGCACTTGTGCATTGTATTCTTCCAGGCTGGGAAGCCCTACCTGCTCTCCTTCGTGGTACAGATTCTTATAATCGGTATTATCCACCTCGTATACGGCGCTTGGCAGTATGCCGTACGGCTCAATCAGTTGTGAAATCCCGCGTAGATAGTCTGCATAGGCTTCACAGGATGCCTTCCACAACGGGACGTCCGGATGGGTAGGGGCATCTGTCAGTAGCATCGAGAGTCCTTCGGCCATCAAGTGCTCTTGGCTTTGGTGATAATAGGCCAGAATACGTTTTTTCCGGGAAGATTCATAGAAGAAACCTCGTAGGGGGATTTTCCAGTCGGTACGCTTTTCCAACTGTTGGCCCGCCATGACGGTACGTGCCAGCCGGGTTGCCCAGTCCAGATAGTAAACATCTTGTGTAAGGCGGTACAAACGCATGGCTGTGACGGTGGCAAGGGCATAAAGTTCGGTTTCGTTCTGTTCCGTCCTTTGCGTATCCAGCAGGTCGATGGCGAATTGGAAGTCCTCAATGGCACTGTTCCGGCACCACCGTGCAAACACTGGGTCTTTCTTTTCAAAATGAGGGGCGGCGAGTGCGCAACTGGAAGCGGCTTTCAGATTGTCCGTAGGCGTATTTCGTGCTTCTGTCTGCATGTCGTCTTTGTCACCACGGATATTCTTTGTCCAAATGCCGATAATCAGTCCACCCAGTCGGTAGCCGTCACCGAAGCGGGTACGCAGAATCCAGTTCACTCCCCAGCGTGCCTCTTCCAGCAGGCGTTCGTAGAAGATACTGTCTTTGCCTTGTACGGCACCGGCCATTTCGAGGAGGGCGATGCACGATTCGGCTGTATTTCCCGTTCCTTGAGTCAGGTCGGCTGCATCGTGCCATCCTCCGGCAATACTCATGCTCCGTCCGTCGGGATGATAGGCGAATACATCCTGATGGCATTCCTGATGAATGCCGGGCTGGTCGAAACCGCAACGTTCGGAAAAGAAGAAGTTCAGCGTGTGCCAGGCGGTAGACAGGTAGGCATCATTTCCGATGGGGAAAGGCTTTGATTGTACATCACCGATGGAGAGGAAGTATTGTCCGGGCGTATTGAAACTGCTGAAGTCCAGTACAAGAAATCCTTTGTCCAGCTTCTTGTCCTGATTCAGAGGACTGGCCGTACCTTGATAAACGGTTTGTCCCGTGGCGGCATCGTGCAGGCTGAAAGCCCTTTCCGGCATGTGCTGCACCAAAGCCTGCTTGCGTGCTCCCGGCTTGTATCCGCTGTGGCAGTAGGCCATTGCATCTTTTCGCAGGTCGAATCCCCGGCTGTTTTCCGCTTCTACCTTTTCGATGCGCATGTCGTCTATGTATAGGCTCATGCATTCGCTGGCTCCTGCAGGAGCACCTGCCAGCATGATGTTTACCGAAAAGCCGGTGACACAGTCACGGTATAGGTCCGGTATCTCCCATATGATGTGCTGCCATTTGTTGGGATAGACAGTCTCGAAGTGTTGTCCTTCAAAGCGTCCGGGAGTCGGCATGATTTTCTCTCCTTCATTGTATAGGGTGAATCCGGCAAAGGTCAGATAAACGCCCGGTGCATCCACATATACCCAAACGGAAAAGCGGTTGTATTCCCGCAAGTCTTCCCGGTCGAGGGGACGGATAATCTCCGGGGTGGCGTAATTCCGGTTTGTTGGATTCTTCTTGCCCAGGGAGGCAGGAGTGTCCAGACGGACACTTCCTTTGCCTGAGACAGTGACTTTACGGTCCACATGTATGGTTCCGGGTCCGGTGTGGCGCAGAGCGCCGAAATCTTCGGCCAGGGGGAGTACCCTGCTTTTCAATACCTTTTTCTTTTCCCACCGCGTCAGTCCGGCGTGTGCGGGATTAGCTTTCATTATGCGGTGCACATGATTGCTTTGCTGTAATTGTTTCTCCAGTTCCGTATCGGGTTTCCACGGAGCTTGTGCTTGTGCCTGCATGCAGCAGCATGCCAGCAGCAGTGTTCGGATGATGTATTTCATGGTATTCAGTGTTTGGTTTCAGGGTAAGCATGAAAAGGAGCCTTGAACTCCGGACGTAATGTATAAGTATCCTTCAGTGGGAAATCTGTGGGAACTTCTTGGGTGACGGCGCCGGTGGCAGCCCATTCGCATCCCCGGAGTAAAGTCACCTGGAAACCGGTGCAGCGCATGGAATAAGTCATGTTCGGGTCGTTGCCGCAGTGCCCCAGGAGGTCGACGAATATGCGCCCTTTCCCGTAGCTTACTGTCCACATCAACGGTTCATGCCGTCCGCGTTCGTAGGCGGTTGCCAATATTTCCATGTTTCTTACCGGACCGCGTAGGCGGGTATATATCTCGTCCTTGAAGTGTTTCCATTGAGGAGGCAATCCTTGCAGGATAGGATGATGGGGGGCGCGGTGTTCTATGACGGTTTCGTGCTGCAAGCCGTGGTAGCCGGCATACCCCGGAGAGTAGTCGTAGACGTATTGTCCGTCTTTCCAGTACAGATACGGACCGTCCTTTTCGTTTCGTCCGTCCCATGCCCCCATGCCTATTATCTCGTTGTATTCTTTCCAGTCGGCCATCGGGACGACGGAAGAATGTATCACTACCACACCGCCTCCATCGGCAACGTATTTCTCGAAATTCTTGCGTACGGGCTCTGTCCATGTAGCTCCGCCGTAGTTGATGACGATTAAATCATATTGGTGGAAATCGGGTTTGAAGGTAGCGATGTCTCCACCAAAGTCGGGTGTAAAGGCGAAGTCCACTTTGAACATTCCGCTGTTTTCCAATATCTGCTTCATGGCTTCGCAGGCGCCTTGCCAGTAATGGCTGCCGTCCTGCCCGGCTATCATCATGGTTTTGATTACTTTCTTTTGCTGTGCGTGTGTGTGCGAGGCAGCTCCTATATAAATAAGGAGTACCAGGATAAGTGTCAGTCTTGTTTTCATTTTCCGGAAGATTTAAAGTTTTTGCCAGTAGGGTTCCATTCTATACGGTCGTAGCAGCGTGTGGTGCGCAGATTGTAACCTTGTTCGTCTACGCTGAACTTTCCATCTTTGAAGTAGGATATGTAGAGCTCGGAGATGCCGTCCTTGTTGCGGTCTTCTACAAGGAGATTGTACTTGTCGGTGACATAAATCTCGTCGGAAATGTATTGTATTTCTTTGGTATAGTTGTCTACGATTGCATAGTAGGCCTTGAAAAGGTCGAAAGTGGGGTAGTGCCCGTTGTCACGTCCGAAAAGCATTACTTCTTCAAGGGCATCGTCCCCGTCCATATTGGCAAGTACGGATTGCTGAAAGGAAAATCCCGGTTTTTGTACTTGTGGAGGGATATTGTCCCATCCTTCCTGATGGGCTGTCACTGAAAATTGCGCTTGTGCATGGATGACGTACACCAGCGCCGACAATAGGATAATCAGTTTTCTCATTGCGTGCATTTTGAGGTTATGATAATAATAGGGGTACTTCTTGCTTATATGACCGGTGGCCCGGAGTTTTCCCTAACTTTTTTTAGAATAATTAATGAATACGGGATGTATAGGGACTTAGTGCCTCTCCCATCAGGACTGAACCGGTCTGACCCGTATACTGAGAGGTCATAACATCCGCATCCTTTCCATTAATACACCCGGATGTTTTGGGGTAATACATCCGGGTGTTTTGGGTGAAAACATCCCCATGTATTGGGGTAAAACATCCGGATGTTTTGACCTCTCAGTTCTATACTCTTTAGGGCTAAGTCCCGGTGTGTAGCCGACAAGGTATAGGGGACGTTCCGCTTATGTATGGTCTTAATGCGAGGTGAGCAGGTGCATCAATATCAGTGGCAGATAATCTTTCAGCTTGACCCTTAAAATCTTCAAAGCCTGCTGGATGCGGTAGTCTACCGTTTTTGGGGAAACGTTGAGTAGTTCGGCAGCTTCCTTGTAACTCAGATTCTGGAAACGATGCATGATGAAAGCTTCCCTATAAGTAGGCGGCAGTTCGTTGATGGCCTTTTGTATATGCTTGCTTAATTCGTTGATTTGATAGATATCCACCTCCTGCAGCATGGCGAACATTCGTTCATAGTAAGCGGTGTCTGCCCGTTGCTTCACTTCATTTTGGGCAATCCGGGTCATGCAACGATGGTAGACAGCCTTGAACAGATATTGCTTGAGCGAATATTCGATAATGGGTCTTTCTCGGTTTTCCCAAAGCCATAGCATGACGTCCTGAACAATCTCTTCTGCATCTTCCAACCGGACAAAACGATAGCAGTAGGTGCAGAGCACTGAATAGTACTTTTGAAATAACACATCAAAAGCACTTCTATCTCCTTTTTGTATGGCGGATAATAAAGATGTATCTTCTAATGGTATGTTTCTCATAGGGTGGGGGTTCATTATTGTTGGGCAAAAATAGCTTTTTTTCCTATTATAATCTAAGTATATAAAATATTTTTAGCTTTTTGTTTAGGAGTTCTTTTCACCCGTTTGTCTTTAGATTAAAGCTAGCAATAAAAATTATGGTAAAAAGAGAGGGAATGGAGAACCTGCTTCTCAGGTATTATGAAGGAGAGACAACGGAGGATGAAACTGCTCTGGTAGAGGAGTGGCTGGAAGCATCGGAAGAGAACCGCAGGACAGCCCGCCAGGTTCAGACACTCGGTCTGGCGGCGGACATGGCGCAGATTTCATCCAGGCTGGATGTAAAGAAGGCCTTGGAGGATGTACATCGTAAGATGAAACAGAAAAAGGTCAATAGGTATCAGGTATTATTTAGAGGGATGCAACGGGCGGCCGCCATTTTATTCATCCCTTTGATGGTATCGTGGTCTATCCTTTATTGGGACAAGGATAAAGAAGAGATACATATGATGGAAGTCAGGACAAATCCGGGAATGACTACTTCTGTCGAATTGCCGGATGGAACGGAAGTCGTTCTGAACTCGTCGTCGTCGTTGCGCTATCCTTCCCGATTTGCCGATGATAAAAGGGAAGTGAAGTTGGTGGGTGAAGCATTCTTTTCTGTCGCAAAAGATGAAAAGAAGTTCATTGTCGGCACGCTGAACAATTCCAAGATAGTGGTACATGGAACGGAGTTCAACGTAGAGGCTTACAAAGGGAGCAGGACAGTACAGACCACTTTGGTTTCGGGTAAAGTCAGTTTCTCCTATGTGAATAACGGCAGGAGAAATAATGTAATGATGATACCGGGGCAAAAGGTTATTTATGATATAGTGCGGGAAAAGGTCGTTGTGAAAGAAGTCAATGTAGACGTGGAAACATGTTGGAAGGACGGACGTTTGATTTTCAGGAACACTCCGTTTGAAGATATATTGAAGAGTTTGAGCAAAAGATATAATGTGGAATTCATTCTGAAAAAGGCTTCATTGAAGCAGAATTCCTTTACGGCTACATTTACCAAACAACGTTTGGAGCGAATATTGGAGCACTTCCGAATATCCTCGAATATTCATTTCAAGTTTGTTGAAGATGGTGATGTGGATGCCGAGAGACAGGTAATAGAAGTTTATTAACCCTTTAAAAAGTAGTATGATGAAACACAAGTCCGTTTAGAAAAACATGCAGGAAAATGTTGGCGCATTTTCCTGCATGAAACACAGTAACTTTTAAATATCTGTTTGGCGACAGATAAAGTAACTTTATTTTTTCACTAGAAATCAATACAAAATTATGAAAAAACACTATTGTATCCAATCATTTAGGGCAAAAAGTGTCCTGATGAGATGCATGAAAAAAATTCCTCTTGCTATGAGATGCACATTATTTATGTTGTTTTGTTTGGTTGGTATGACTTTTGCCAATGAAGGTTATGCTCAAAAGACAATGGTAAACATTGCTCTTGAGAACAAGACTGTTGATGAAGTACTGACGGAGCTGGAACAAGGTACCGAATTTGTTTTCTTCTACAACAACAAGCAGATTGACGTTAAGCGCCGTGTATCGGTCCGGGCAAATAACAAAACCATATTCAAGGTTCTGAACGATGTATTCAAAGGAACCAATATAGGCTATAAGATATTGGACCGTAATATAATCCTTTATGATAAAGCTGTAGGAGCTGATGGGGTACAGATGGCTTTGCAGGCTGCGACGGTGAAAGGGTCTGTGGTCGATGCAACCGGTGAACCGGTGATTGGTGCCAGTATCTTGGTGCAGGGAACTACCAACGGTGTCATAACAGACATTGACGGTAATTTCATTCTGACCAATGTGGGCTCTGATGCTACTCTTATAATAAGCTATGTAGGTTATAAGACACAAAACATAAAGGTTGCAGGCCGAAATTCGTTCAAGATAGTTTTGGTAGAAGATGCTGAGATATTGGATGAAGTGGTTGTTGTAGGATATGGTGTACAGAAGAAAGAATCACTGACCGGTGCCATTGCAGCCATTGGTGCTGATGAAATAGCTACGACCAAGACCGAGAATCTGATTAGCAATATTCAAGGTAAGATGCCGGGACTATTGATTCGCCAGAAAACCGGAGAGCCGGGAACTTTCGACAATATGGTGAGCATTCGCGGTTATGGTGACCCGTTGGTGGTAATTGATGGTATCACGCGTGAAGGTACTGAAGAACTTGCACAGCTGAATTCTGAGGATATAGAAAGTATCTCTATTTTGAAAGATGCTTCTGCCGCTATTTATGGTATGAATGCGGCTAATGGCGTAATCATTGTTACTACCAAAAAAGGTGTGGCCGAAAAGACCAGAGTATCTTACTCGGCATTGTTCGGTATGAAGAATGCCACGGGTATGGAAGAAACGGTAGATGCTTATACTTATCGCATGTTGGCCAATGAAAGGGCACGTAATGACCAGGCTGCCCCTGAATACACTGACGATATTCTGGAACTGTATAGAACCGGGGCTAAGGGTTATACAGACAATAACTGGATTGACATGTTTATGAATAAACTGGCGTTCCAGCAATCGCATACTGTTTCTGTGAGAGGCGGAACGGATAAGGTGAAATATTATGTGAGCTTCGGCTATAATGGCGATAATGGTTTGCTGAAGAGTGGTATCCAATACTATCATAGATATAATCTGAGAAGTAACTTGACTGCAGAGCTTACGAAAGGGCTGAAACTGAATGTGAATCTGTCCGGGCGTTGGGATGAAACCCAAAGGCCGAGAGAGGATTTTATGTGGACTTTTAAGACTTTGATGGTTAATGACCGTGGTATCGGTACTCATACGATTAATAATCCCAATCATTTGTCTGCAATCGGTCCTGAAAACAAGAATCCTTTTGCGTTGGTTGATCCGGATATAGACGGTTATCGCAAGAACAGAGGCCTGACGTATTCTGCCGATGTGGAATTGAATTGGCAAGTTCCTTTTGTAAAAGGGTTGGCATTGAGTCTTTTGGGGTCATTTGACGGTAACAATCGTAACAACTCTTCTTTAAATCGTTCTTATCCGTTGTATGATTATTATACAGATGCGCCTGCCGGTACGGGAGGTAGTACTGATGCTTATTCCAATACGATGAGAATATATCAGAAGATTTATGGTAGGTTGCAGGCTAATTATATGCGTTCTTTCAATCAGCACAATTTGAATGTGACAGCTGTAGCAGAGTTGAGCAGTACACGACGCGATGAATTATCCGGTTCCCGGCAATATTCAGAGTTGTTTACTAATGATATTTTGAATCAGGCAAGTCCGGGTACAGCTACCAATTCAGGGTATCGTAGTTTTGGCCGTTTGGCAGCCTATCTGATGCGTGCGAACTATGATTATGCCGGTAAATACTTGTTGGAGGTAGTAGGACGTTATGATGGTTCTTATCGTTATGCTCCTTCTAAGCGTTGGACGTTCTTCCCGTCGGTAAGTGCCGGATGGCGACTTTCGGAAGAAAGTTTCATCAAGGACAATTTGCCGTTTATTACTAATTTGAAAATCAGGGGCTCTTTTGGGCAAAGTGGATATGATGCCGGTGATCCTTTCCAATATGTATCTGCTTATAATTCAGCTTCTAATGGTTATGTTTTTGATGGTGCCAGCCAGATTATGGGTATGGTAGCTCCTGGTGTAGTGACTGACCGGCTTTCTTGGGTTACATCTTCTATTTCCAATGTAGGTCTGGATTTTGACTTATGGAACGGTAAGTTGAGTGGTACTATCGAGTGGTTCAATCGTAAGAATGAAGGCATTTTGGCCGACCGTGCACAATCTGCTCCTGATACATTTGGTGCAAGTTTCCCGAAGGAAAATCTGAATTCTAACCGGAACCGGGGTTTTGAGATTGAATTGGGACACAGAGGACAAATCGGTAAGGACTTCTCATATTCAGTAAGTGCTAATTTTACGTATGCCCGTGAAAGAAGTCTGCATGTGGAACATGCAGAATATACCAGTTCTATGGATAGATGGCTGAATGGAAAGGAAAACCGTAACAGTAATGTGATGTGGTTGTATAAATACGATGGCCAATATACTTCTTTGGAACAGTATGAAACGGCTCCTTTGATTGGTGGAAACTTGGGTAACTCTAAGATGCTTCCGGGTAGTTACAGATTGCTTGACTTGAATGGTGATGGCAGGATTAACAGCAGTGACCGTGTTCCGGAGTTTTGGGCAACCGGTGCAAATCCTCCTATCCAGTATGGGTTGACTTTGGCGGCTTCTTATAAGAATTTTGATCTCAATATGCTGTTTCAAGGAGCTTCCGGTTACTCCATCGGATATGCCAATGATGATGTTTGGGGATATGGTGGCAAGACAAATAAATCTTATTTAATTGCGAAGTATGTAGATCGTTGGCATCCTGCAAATATAACAGATGATCCGTATAATCCTGCCACACAATGGGTAGCCGGTTATTATCCGGCATTACGCCACAATTTCTCCAATACTTCGGATAATGGTAGTAGATGGAATTATGGTATTTCCGTTTGGCTTCCGCAAGCTACTTATCTCCGTTTGAAGAGTATGGAGATCGGTTACAATCTGCCAAAATCATTTATGAAAAGAATCGGGTTGAACAGTGCCCGTATCTTTGTCAATGGTTCAAATCTGCTTACGTTCTGTAACAAGGCTTTGAAGGATGCTGACCCCGAACGTGAGGAAAGGGATTGGGGAGCCAACCTGGCATATCCGTTGATGAGAACTTATAACTTTGGGTTAAACATAAACTTTTAATTCTGAAATACCATGAAAAAAAATATTTTATCGATATTCTCATTATGTGCATTGATGGGATTGTCCGGTTGTAATGCCTTCTTGGAACTTGAACCGCTGGATAAAGTGTCTCCCGAGCAGTTATTGGAGACAGAAGGTGGTGTAAAGGCACTATTGGCAAACATATATACCATGATTCCTATGGAAGATTTTAATTATCGTCCGAATGCTGGTTTTAATCAACGCGGTTATGATGGTGTGAATGAAACTACTAATTTGGCATTTCTCACCGACGAAGCTACCCGTAGTGACGGAGGAGTGGGTATAGGTTATGAAGGATTCAATTATTGGCCCTATGGAGATATTCGTCAGGTGAATATCTTTATGCAGAATGTAGAAAAAGCCAAGGAAGCCGGAACAATTTCTGTTGCAGATGCGGATCGTATGACTGGTGAAGCCCATTTTGCACGTGCTTATATGTATTATGGGCTTGTAAAAAGATATGGCGGTGTTCCTCTGATTGACAAAGTGCAGGACGATGATTATGCCAATGGTGGACCGGGTGCTGTGGCAGTTCCCCGCAGTACAGAGTTGGATACTTGGAAATTTGTATTGAATGAGTGTACCCTTGCTGCTGCTACTTTGCCCGATGCGACTTCTGGTTCGGATTTGTATCGCGTAACCAAGTGGGCAGCTTATGCGTTGAAGTCAAGAGTTGCACTTCATGCAGCTTCTGTAGCCAAGTATTGGAATCTGGCACCTTTGGCTGGTGAGGCTGTCACTCAGAAACTGGTGGGTGGAATGACTTCTGCCGATGCCGATGCATTCTATAAAGAATGTATTGAAGCATCTAAGTTCCTTATAGAGAATTCCGGTAAATCTCTTTATAAGCCTGCTCCGGCTACTGTTAAGGAGGCTGCATCAAACTTCCAGGCCTTGTTCCTGAATGACCAGAATGAAGAGATTATTTTCAGTAAAGCGTATCTTAATGGAACAACCAATACTAATCAGGGACATAGCTATGCTCAGTTTAATATCCTTCCTCAAGTCAATCCGGGCGCTCTGAAATATGGACGTTTCAATCCGATGTTGGAAATCGTTGATTTGTTTGAAGATTATACGGATGACGGCACGGGAAAAAGTGCAAAGATTGTAACTCGTACGGATGGGAATGAAGATGCTTATATCGCTAATTTCCATAATATGAATAATGCTTCTGTAGTGAACACCTTGATGTCGGTACCTTTTGTTAAATACAACGATTTGTATGAACCGTTTGCCAACAAGGATGCACGTCTGTTGGCAAGTGTGGTTGTGCCGGGTTCATCTTATGCCGGCACTGAGATTATTATCCAGGGCGGATTTATCAAGGACAATAATAGCTATGTGGCTTATTCAAACGAGTCTACTCAGAAAAATGGAACAACATATTATGCTTTAGGAGCCGAAGGTGAAACCATGTTCTCCGGATTTAATAATGTGAACAGTGGTGAGGATGCCAATTGGACTGCTACAGGTTTTGGAGTTCGTAAGTATATGCCCGAGGGCGAGAGCATGTCTCCCGACCGTCTTTCGTCCACTACCTCTTATATTGATATGCGTTTGGCAGAAGTCTACCTGAATTATGCTGAGGCTGTTGTGGAAAATGGTAGTGGATTGGGCGATAAGGAATTGGCTGGGAACTGTTTGAATGCTTTGCGACGTAGAGCCGGACACACCGACCGGATATCTTTGACATTGGAGAATGTCCTGAAGGAACGTCGTGTGGAGATGGCGTTTGAAGGAAAGCGTTTTTGGGATATGAATCGTCGTAGGGAATTCCATACTGAGTTCAGCAATAATAGAATTCGTAAAGCTTTGGTGCCGATGCTTGACTTGCGTGGTGCAGAGCCTAAATATGTCTTTGCAAGGGTGAACTACTTTGGTGACGAAACAAGAGGAGGGCGTACTTTCCAGAACATCAATTACTATAGGGGCATACCTAATATTGCCACGAATGGTTTAGTTCAGAATCCAGGTCATTAATTTGAATAATATTAAGTAGAAAGTTATGAAAAAGATATTGTTATTTGTGTCATGCTTCTTATTCGCATTGACATCTTGTGAAATTGATAATTATGAGGGACCGGATGCTTCCATACATGGTTCTATCCTTGACGAACAGACTGGTGAACTTGTAGGTTCTGATATGGAAAACGGTAATGCAATTAAAGTGAGGGAGCATGGATTTACTAATGCTACGGATCAAACCTGGTACATCACAAATACTGGAGAATATCGTAACAATATGGTTTTTGCTGCCACTTATGATGTCCGTTTTGAAAATGGGAATTTTTATCCATTTGAAGTGAAGGATTTTGTTGTTAAGTCAGGGGATAATGTGTATGATTTCAAGGTTATTCCTTATATTCGCGTTAAAAGTCCAAAAGTAGAAAAGAATGGCAATGT
The DNA here is from genome assembly GCF_003602795.1 of Bacteroides sp. AF34-31BH. Classification (NCBI taxonomy): domain Bacteria; kingdom Pseudomonadati; phylum Bacteroidota; class Bacteroidia; order Bacteroidales; family Bacteroidaceae; genus Bacteroides; species Bacteroides sp. AF34-31BH. The sequence continues at coordinate 262,616 of NZ_QTLV01000001.1, read as the reverse complement.
AATTACTGCTACATTCTCGTTGGAAGCTGGTAAACAAGAAGTGAAATTGAAAGAGATTCAGCTGTTTGCTTTTTCAGATATGTGGGTAGGTAACAATGTGAAATTGACGTTGAATGGAGGGACTGATAAGCAAGTGTTTAGTCCGAGTACTGCTATAAATAGCGCTGATATTTATACATTGTCCATCGATCTGGGACAAAATGCTGATGTCTTGAAATACAGCAAGAATTATTATTTCCGTATTGGCGCTCTGGCTGATGTTTCGGGTGTGGGCACTGTACGGCATAATTATGCGCCGGTAGTAGTTATAAAATTGTAATTTATAGCAGAGGGAGACGTTCTGCTTGACGGCAGAACGTCTTTTTTTATCCATACATTAAAAATAAGACCATGAAGAAATTGAACACGATTATTTTAATTTTGCTGGGGATGATATGTACTCAGTTGTATGCTGTACAATTGAATTCGATATATCCTCTAAAACCCAATGACTCCGAAGCTTTTTATTTCACTCCCGAGAACTATCCTATAAAGGCGGATGGAAAGATGGATGTATCGGATGCTTTGCAGGCAGCGATTAATCAAGTGAAGAAAGAAAAGAATTTCGGAATCCTTTTTATCCCTGAAGGTAAATATAAAATCAGCAAGACCATTTATATTCCTACGGCTATTCGTTTGATTGGCTATGGAAAGAATCGCCCGGAATTTATTCTGGCTAAGAATTCTCCGGGTTTTCAGGAGGAAGTAGCTGATGATAAAGGAAAAGCTAAATACATGTTCTGGTTTACGGGAGCCGTTGTCAAGGAAGGTGAGAAACCCCGTGATGCCGGTGCCAGTACGTTCTACAGTGCCATGTCGAATATCAACTTGCGTATAGAAGATGGCAATCCGCATGCAGTGGCGCTACGCACACACTTTGCCCAACACAGTTTTATCAGTTATGTGGCCGTATACATAGGTAAAGGCAAGGCTGGTCTGTTCGATGTGGGCAATGAGTTGGAAAACGTTGCTTTTTACGGGGGAGATTATGGCATTTATACGACAAAAGCTTCTCCCGGATGGCCGGTAATGATGGTCGACTCTTATTTTGAGGGACAGCGTGTAGCTGCTCTTCGTTGCCAGGAGTCCGGTTTGGCAATGGTGAATCTGTATGCCAAGAATGTTCCGGCTGTATTTGATATTGACCCTAATTATTGCGACAAGTTATTTTTGGAAAACAGCTATTTTGAAAATGTAAGTGGTCCGGCAGTGGTGATTACCAACGAGAACAACAGCAACAATCAGATAACCTTTCGCAATGTATATTGTAAGAATGTACCGACCTTGGCGAAATATACCCGTAGCAATACGGCCACCCATGTTGCTCATAAAATCTATAAGGTAAAGTCATACGACCACGGCTTGCAGATGGATAACATGGTGGATATGCCGGAATATGAAACGTTGGTTGATATTGAACCGATACAGAAGATGCCGGTTGCCCAACTGATGGACATCCCTGCACTGCCTGCAATGGCAACATGGGTAAATCTGCGCGAATTCGGTGCAAAGGGAGATGGGGAAACGGATGATACGAAGGTCATCCAGGAGGCTATTGACAAGTACGATAATATCTATGTGCCCCAGGGCTGGTATCGCATTACCGAAACTTTGAAGATGAAGCCCGATACCAAGTTGATAGGCCTGCATCCTTTTGGCACTCAGTTCCGGCTAGATGAAAGTACTGCTGCATTCAGTGGTTTTGGCGGTCCGAAAGCGATGGTGGAATCTTCGGAAGGCGGTGCAAATATGCTGATGGGCATTGGTATCAATACCGGCGGTTATAACTATCGTGCTGTAGGTGTGAAGTGGATGGCAAATGCAGATTCTTATATGAATGACGTGAAGTTTGTAGGCGGGCATGGCGGTTTATGGAAACCTAAACCGGGTGTTGAGGAACCACGTGGCCGGTGGAACAGACCGGCTCGTATCAGTTCTCCCGATAATCCGGTAGCGGCTTCGGGCATGGACCTTGCTTGGGACAACCAGTATTGGAGTCTGTGGGTGACCAACAACGGTGGTGGCACCTTTAAAGATATCTGGACAGCAAGCACATATGCCACCAATGGTTTCTATGCCAACAATACTTCTACTCCGGGGCGTATCTATGCCATGTCCATCGAGCATCATGTAAGAAATGAAGTACGTTTCAGCAAGGTGTCCAACTGGAAGGTGTATTGCATGCAAACCGAGGAAGAGAGCCGCGAAAGTACCGATTGCCAACCGATAGAGATGGACGACTGCAAAGATGTGACCTTTGCAAACTTGTATATGTTCCGCGTTATCCGTGTCAATGAACCGTATCACAGTTCTGTACGTATCCGCAATTGCGAGAACATCGCATTTCTGAACCTGCATAACTATTCTCAGATTAAATATACGAATAACATTGCAGTGTTCGATGTCAACAAAGACATTGACATCCGCCCGTGGGAACTTTCTCGCTTGATTGTAACCGGAAAAGAACCTCATCAGCAATCGTTAGGCAATGAAATAGGTAAGGTGAACCAATTGGCTTCCGATTTGGAATTTGCCGAAGGCATTGCGCGCGACAGTAAAGGTAACATTTACTTCTGCGACCATCGGATGCGTCGTATCTTTAAGTGGTCGGTAGAGACAAACAGCTTGTCGCTGCTGGCAGATTTCCCGTGGAAACCCTCCAACCTGGCTTTTGATTCAGAAGATAATCTATTGGTATTGTTCAGATATGATGCGCAGCCGGGATATCTGATTAATGGTAAGCCGGAGGAAATGCCGGTAATGCCTGATACAAAAGGTACTTCTTTCAGCGGATATGGTAATTCCGCATATACAATGAGAGTCTACTCCATTGACCCGGAAAATCCGGAAGAGACCATCAAACTGTTGCCGCGTGTTCCGATGGGTCAAGTGAAGAACGTGTATAAGGCTCTTTATCCTTCTAACCGTTGGAGAGACTTCCACGATTTCAATGCGGTGTCGGTCTATGTTCCTGAAATGTGCTTCCTGGCACCGGATGGAAAAACTATCATTCCTCATTATTTCGACTTGTCACGTAGTTCTTCCCTGCTGGAAGCCTATCCGGGAAAGCCTTTCTATACATCTGATGAATATGACCGCAGAATGGTGAAGATGGATGTGGCCAATGACGGCACGCTCTCCAACTTGAGCTATTTTGTGGAGCAGGGCGAATTTGGTTCTGCTGTAGATAAGGAAGGGAACTTGTATGTGGCTGACGGAGAAATATATGTATTTGATAAGGATGGCAAGAAGAAAGGGATGATTCGTGTTCCCGAACGTCCGTCCACATTACAGTTTGGCGGTAAGGATGGCAATACATTGTTTGTCACAGGCCGTTCCAAGTTCTTTGGTGTACGTATTAAATAAGGAAAATCCATATTAAAACAATCTGTGTAATGAGAAATTATCAAATAATGAGATACCTGCTGATAGTCTGTTGGATTATCGGTAATATGCCGTCTGGGTGGGCGGCAGAGGGTGGTTCCGCCTATACGCAAAGACCGGACGATCCGGAAGCATTCTACTTTACCCCGGAGAATTACGGCTTCAAGGCTGATGGAAAGTCCGACGTGACCGATGCACTTCAAGAGGCAATCAATCAGGTGAAGCGCGAAAAGAACTTTGGGATACTGTTTCTGCCGGAAGGAAATTATCGTATTAGCAAGACGATTCAAATTCCCTCATCCATTCGGCTGATTGGTTATGGGAAGAAACGGCCGGTGATTTATTTGGGAGCCGATACACCCGGTTTCCAGACTACTCAAAATTATATGATATGGTTTACGGGAGGGCTGGCACAAGAGGGCAGGAAGCCTTCGGATGCCGGTGCAGGTACTTTCTATAGTGCGGTGTCCAATGTGGATTTCCGTATAGACAAAGGTAATCCTCAAGCCGTCGCCATTCGTGCGCATTTTGCCCAGCATGGATTTATCAATCATTGCGACATTCGGATTGGTTCGGGGAAAGCCGGCATGTATGATGTTGGCAATGAACTGGAAGACGTCAGGTTTTATGGCGGTGAATATGGGATAATTTCCTCCAGGACTTCTCCGGGATGGCCTATGATGATGGTCGATACTTACTTTGAGGGGCAGAGAAAGGCGGCTGTCTATTCAAAAGAGGTGGGGTTTGCCATCGTCAATATGCATGTGAAGAATACGCCCGTTGCCTTTGAAATGGCAGAGAATCTGGCAGACCGTCTTCATGTGGAGAATTCGTTGTGGGAGAATGTTTCGGAAGCCGGTGTCAGGGTGAGCGTAGAGGGAAATACTTTTTCGCAATTGAATCTGGTGAATGTGGATTGCAGGAATGTTCCCGTACTGGTGGGCTATGCTCAAAGTGGAAAGAAAGTTGCCGGAAAAGCAAAAATGTACAGAGTCAAGGAGTTTACTTACGGTCTGGTGTATCAGGATTTGAATGATGCTTCTTCTTTCAGGGAAATATGTGAAATAGAGCCGGTGGCAAAACTGCCGGTTACACTTGGCAAGGACCTTCCGGTTCTTCCGGCAATGGAGACATGGGTCAATATCCGAGACTTAGGGGCAAAAGGTGATGGCGAGACTGATGATACGGAAGTTTTTGAGAAAGCTGTCTCTTTGCATAAAAACATCTATGTGCCCCAGGGTTGGTATCGTCTGACGAGAACGTTGAAGCTGTCTCCCGGTACTAAGCTGATTGGGCTGCATCCTTTTGGGACTCAATTTCTGTTGAAGGAAAGCGAGCCTGCATTCAGTGGTTTCGGCGTGCCTGTGCCTTTGGTTGAATCTTCCGAAGGCGGCGACGACATGCTGAATGGTATAGGTATTAATACCGGTGCGTATAATTACCGTGCTGTCGGCTGTAAATGGATGGCGGGTGAGCGTTCGTACTTGAATGATGTGAAGTTTGTAGGCGGGCACGGCACCTTGCGCAAACCGGCTCCGAATGTTTCCGGACAGTCGTCTTACCGCAGGGGCGAGCGTCGAATTAGTTCCCCGTCTTCTCCGGTCATGGAGACCGGTAAGGATATGGCTTGGGACAACCAGTATTGGAGTTTGTGGATTACAAACAATGGTGGCGGGACAATTAAGGATGTTTGGACAGCCAGTACGTATGCTGCCAGTGGGCTTTATATTAGCGAAACGAAGACTCCGGGACGTATTTATGCCATGTCTTTGGAGCATCATGTCCGTACTGAAGCCCGTTTCCATAATGTGGCCAACTGGAAAATTTATGCTTTCCAGTTTGAGGAAGAAGGTCGTGAAGGGCCTGATTGTTATATGGCAGAAATGTCCAATTGTCAAAATATCGAAATGGTAAATGTGTGGATGTATCGCGTTATCCGTGCCTTTATGCCGAAGAGGATAGGTTTCCGCATATGGGATTGCAAGAATATCACTTTCCGTAATATGCACAATTATACGCAGATATTGCCAGTCATAGAGTTTCCTATATATGATATGAATAAGAAGTTGCCCGTTTATTCGTGGGACTTTGCCCGTCTCACTGTTTCGGGTAGCGAGAAGAGCCTTCGCCCTTCCTGCACGGTCATGGACAAGCCTGTGAAGCTGGCTACCGGTTTTGAACTGGCCTCCGGAGCTACTACCGACAGTAAAGGAAATATCTACTTCTGTGAAAACCGTCTGAAGAAAATCTATAGATGGTCGGCAGACACGGAGCAGATTACTTTGATAGCCGATTATCCCTGGAAGCCTTTTACATTGACTACTGATACGCAAGACAATCTGCTGGTTATTTTCCGCTATGACCCTCAGCCGGGTTATCTGGTGAACGGCAAGCAGGAAACGGTAGTGCGCTTGCCGGATGATAATCCGATGTACAGTGGTTGGGGTAACAGTGGCTGGAGTGCTTGGGGGTATTCTTTTAATCCGGATAACGTGGATGCTACGATGAAGCCTATGCCACGTGTCGTTACAGCCGGTATGAAGAATATACAGAAAGTCATTCACCCTTCCAGTCGTTGGAGAGGTGACTTTGACAAGGTGGTTGCCAGTATGCCTGAGTATAGTTTTGTCGCTCCGGATGGCGTGACAATTATTCCGGATACCTATGATTTGGGACGTTCTTGTGCTTTGACTGTTACAGTTCCCGGTCAGTCAGAACCGGTTTATATTGTAAATGAGATGAATAAAACGACAGTACAACTTTCCGTTGGTGGGGATGGCCGTTTGACAGAACAAGGAATAATATGTCCTTATGGCCAATACAGTAATGTGACCGATGCTGACGGAAATGTCTATGTTGCTGATGGTGAAATATTTGTCTATGACAAATATGGTAAAGAGCAGAGACGTATTCAGATAGAAGAACGCCCGATTTCCTTGGCAATTGGTGGAAGGCAGAAGGATATGCTTTTTGTTACCACCTCAAGTTCTTTCTATGGAATTAAGATACGTTAGGTATTGTATAGGTAAAAAAGAATTAGCCCCTGCGGTCGTTTTATATCGCAGGGGCTAATTTATTATAAGAAGGTCTCTTTTCCTTATAGGCTGATTGTTTGGAATATTATTTTTCCAGCAGCTCTTTCAGAAAAGAATCCAGTTCCTCATCCAATCCTTTCAGTAGCTCTTCATTGACCAATAGAGTATCATCATCCATCAGCAACAGTTCTGCTATTGTTTCTTTATCATCATCCACCAGTACAAAAGAGAATGGTTTCAGGATAGTCAGCTTGTCGAACTTTCCTTCATTTTTCATGTTGCAGAGCAGTGAGGACAAGATACGCTCTACATTTTCGTAGAAATCATCCCCCTCGTATGTCATCCATTCTTCAATGGAAGTATTGGCAAGCTCTTCATCTTCATCATCAAAGATAGACAGTTCGCCCGAATTCTGATTCGGTTGCAGATGAATGTCTGTAACGATAGTCTGTTCGCAACCGCAGGTGTATTTGCCGATTGCTTTTTTAAGAGTGTCCTCCAAGAGTGCTAATGACGATTGACTGAGCTTCATAATAACTTTCTTTTCTTAATGGTTGTTCAAAGGTATAAAAAAAACGGTTATCTCTGCATCATTTGACTAAAAATCATCATCAAATCTGTTCATTTGCATGTTCAGGCGTGCCATTCCCTCTTTTCGTTTCTCCAATTCGTCTACATACATGCTGATAAAGATATAATAGGAGATGGTTCCATCATGTATTTCGCCTGTCTCTTTTTTGTCTGTCTTGCTTTTCTCACGGGCAAGGGTTTGCGCTTTTAATGCCCATTCCAAGGCAGTATCTATGCTGTCTTGCATTTCGTAGCCCAAAGCGGTGTTATAGGCTGCATACATTTTCTGTTTTCCTTTTTTTGTTTCGTAGGTCTGCTTCCAGAGCTCTACTGCTTTACTCCAATTTTCTTCTTTGGCATATACGGCTGCGTCACGCATATTTACAGAACCACCACTGAAGAGATAGCGGTTACTGGTTTTCCAATAGGGGAGTAGATGTCTTACCGGAACCGTTCCTGCAAATTCAGATGCTTGCTTCACCATGTCTTCTTCGCTGATGAGGCGGGAACGTACTGACGCTTCACCATTTCCTGCCTCTTCCCAGAAAATACTGTCATTGCTGTTGATGGTCACCATAGGACCTTTGCGGTTAGGTAAATATATTCTGACGGTAGGATATACCTTTACATCCACTGTGCCGAGGAACACACCCCAGTCGGGCATATAACTTATCTTGCGATTGGAACGCATTTGTATGTTTTCCAGGGCTATCAGGAAATCTACGTCCAAATTCTGTGTAAGTTCCAGTACTTCATCTCTCGATAATGTGCTTTCGCGGGGATTGATGTCTTTACTCCGGAGGGCAGAGTCGCATATCACAACCTCTTCAAAGTAGTTTTCGTTGGCAAGGGCCTCTGCAAGGGATTCGGTTGTTATTGCGGCGTCTCCATTGTAGTAGTTGGTGAGGCGTGCCACCTCATTCTCGCTTTTTTTCTGTTCTTCCTCACTGATGATGAGTTTGTTGTCCGGTACGTTTGGCATGTTGTTGACAACAGCCACACGTTTCAGTGTTGCCGGGAAACTGACTTCTGCCGGAAGCATATAATCAATGGACAGTTGTTCTACACTCTGACAGCTGCCTAACAGCAGAGAACCCATCAATAACAGACAATAGTGATATTTGGTCATAGTCTTTGGTTTTGTTCTTCGGAGCAAAAGTACTCTTTTAGCTGAATATTCAAAAGCTGGAACGAATAAAAAATGTGATAATGTGGTAGGAGAAAAAGTGATAGGGTGATAAAAGATACCTGACGGTATCATCTTATCACCCTATCGCCTTATCATTTTATAGCTTTGCTTTATGCATTCCTTCCGTGGCAGTTTTTGTATTTCTTACCGCTTCCGCAAGGACAAGGATCATTGCGTCCTACGGTCTTCTCGGCACGGATAGGTTCGCGTCTTGGTTGTTCACGTGTATCTTGTGCCGCAGCGGCCTGCTGGTTCGGGTCATTCAAATCAACCTTCTGTTCGCGATACTTGCTCATATCCTGGCGTTGTTCCGGAGCAGCCTGGCGCACCTCTACTTGGCGGGGAGCCTGGGGAGCCTCAGGGGCTTCAGCCGGAGCCTCTTGTACCGGGATTTGTCCACGCATTAAGATAGAGATAGTCTGATTATTAATCTTATTCACCATGGCATCAAACAAGTTCACAGATTCCAGCTTGTAAATCAGCAGCGGGTCTTTCTGCTCGTAACTTGCATTCTGCACGGAGTGTTTCAGCTCGTCCAGCTCGCGCAGGTTTTCTTTCCATGCTTCGTCGATGACGTGCAGCAAGATGGATTTCTCGAATGACTTCACCACCTCCTTACATTCTGTCTCATAAGCTCTCTTCAGGTTGCAGGAGATGTTGTACATACGTTTTCCGTCTGTGATGGGGATAAGTATGTTTTCGTACATGTGTCCCTGCGTTTCGTATACTTGTTTGATGACCGGATAGGCTATCTGTGCCATACGTTCTGTCTTGCGTTTGAAGAGTTCCATGGCAGCGTCAAAAGTTCTGTCTGCCAGTTTTTCTTTCTTCTCATTACGGAATTCCTCTTCGGTGAAAGGTACTTCCATGGCAAGTGTCTGGAGCACATCCATCTTGCAGTTTTCGTAGTCGGGCGCTTCAATGGCATTGGCACAACGGTCCCAAATCATGTTCACGATATCCATGCCGATACGTTCGCCCATCAAAGCGTGGCGGCGTTTGGTGTAGACTACTGTACGTTGCTTGTTCATCACGTCGTCATATTCCAACAGACGCTTACGGATGCCGAAGTTGTTTTCCTCAACTTTCTTTTGCGCACGTTCAATGGATTTGGAAATCATGCCGTGTTCAATCATTTCACCTTCTTTGAAACCCAGTTTGTCCATTACACTGGCAATGCGGTCACTGGAGAACAAACGCATCAGGTCATCTTCCAAAGATACGAAGAATACAGAAGAACCCGGGTCGCCTTGACGTCCTGCACGACCACGTAACTGACGGTCCACACGGCGTGATTCGTGGCGTTCTGTACCGATGATGGCAAGACCGCCTGCAGCTTTCACTTCCGGACTCAGCTTGATGTCGGTACCACGGCCGGCCATATTGGTAGCGATGGTTACAGCACATTTCAAACCGGCAGTAGCCACAATATCCGCTTCCTTCTGATGCAGTTTGGCATTCAATACACTATGTTCAATCTTACGCATGGTAAGCATTTTGCTCAACATTTCAGAGATTTCAACAGAAGTGGTACCCACCAGTACGGGGCGTCCTGCTGCCACCATTTTTTCTATCTCTTCGATGACTGCTTTATATTTTTCACGTTTTGTCTTGTAAACGCGGTCATTCATGTCATTACGGGCAATGGGGCGGTTAGTCGGAATAACCACTACATCCAGTTTGTAGATGTCCCACAACTCGCCGGCTTCTGTTTCTGCCGTACCGGTCATACCGGATAGTTTGTGGTACATACGGAAATAGTTCTGTAATGTAATGGTGGCAAAAGTCTGGGTGGCAGCTTCTACTTTCACGCCTTCTTTGGCTTCGATGGCTTGGTGCAAACCGTCAGAATAACGACGTCCTTCCATGATACGTCCCGTCTGCTCATCCACAATCTTCACTTGGCCGTCAATTACCACATATTCGTCATCTTTCTCGAACATGGTGTATGCCTTCAACAGTTGGTTGATGGTATGCACACGTTCGCTTTTGATGGCATAGTTGGTCATCAGGGCATCCTTCTTTTCAAGGCGCTGTTCGTCTGTCAGCTCTGTTTCGTTTTCCAAGGCAGAGAGTTGCGCTGTGATATCGGGGAGTACGAAGAAAGTGGGGTCCTCTACATTGCTACTAATCAAGTCTACGCCCTTGTCCGTCAAATCCACGCTGTTCATTTTCTCTTCGATAACGAAGTACAGCGGGTCAGTCACCTCGTGCATGCGCTTGTTGTTCTGCTCCATGTAGATTTCTTCGGTCTTCAGCATACCGGCCTTGATGCCTTGTTCGCTGAGGAACTTGATGAGTGCCTTGTTCTTGGGCAGGCACTTGTGACTGCGGTACAAAGCGAGGAAGCCTTCTTCCTGGTCTTTCTTATCGTTTGATGCAATCAGGCGCTTGGCATCGGCCAGGTATTGGGTAGCCAGTTTTTTCTGAGCTTCTACCAGACGTTCCACTTGCGGGCGGAGCTGTTCGAAGAGTTGGTCATCGCCTTTGGGAACCGGTCCGGAGATAATCAGCGGAGTACGGGCATCATCAATCAATACTGAGTCCACCTCATCGACAATGGCATAATTATGTTGGCGTTGTACCAGGTCTTTGGGGCTGATAGCCATGTTGTCACGCAGGTAGTCGAAACCGAATTCATTGTTTGTACCGAACGTGATATCTGCCAGATAAGCTTTGCGACGGGCATCAGAGTTGGGCTGGTGCTTGTCGATGCAATCTACACTCAAACCGTGGAACATGTAAAGAGGACCCATCCATTCGGAGTCACGTTTTGCCAGATAGTCGTTCACTGTTACCACGTGCACGCCGTTACCAGTCAGGGCATTGAGGAATACCGGTAGGGTAGCTACCAATGTCTTACCTTCACCGGTTGCCATTTCGGCAATCTTACCTTTATGTAGAACCACACCACCGAATAGCTGTACATCATAATGTACCATGTTCCATACAGTATCGTTACCACCTGCTATCCAATGGTTCTGGTAGATGGCTTTATCGCCTTCGATGCGTACAAAGTCTTTAGTGGCAGCCAGTTGGCGGTCAAAATCGGTAGCTGTAACCACTATTTCTTCATTTTCAGAGAATCGTTTGGCTGTTTCCTTTACAATAGAGAAAGCGGTGGGTAATACTTCGTCCAGCGCTTTTTCATAAATCTCCAATATCTCTTTCTCGATTTTGTCGATTTGGTTGAAGAGGTCTTCGCGTTTTTCCAGTTCGGTATCTTCAACGCTGGCTTTCAGTTCTTCCACTTTGGCGCGTTGTTCGGCTGCCGAATCGTGGATGTAGGCTTTCAGTTCTTCTGTCTTGGCGCGTAGGGCGTCGTTGTCGAGTTTGGCTACTTCCGGGTAAGCGGCTTTGATTTTCTCCACCCACGGTTGTATTTCTTTCATGTCGCGTGTGGATTTGTTGCCGAAAATCGAGCTTAAAAATTCATTAAATCCCATTATATATTTGTTTTTATTATTATTGCTGAGTTAGTTGAGCGTGCAAAGTTACTGATTTCTATACAGATTATCCAGATTTGCACAGATTATTTTAGAATCAAAAGTCAAGGGGAGATGCTGTACTTGCATTAGGGGCGCGGATGCGCATTACACTTGCCAAGGTAGGGGCAATGCGGTCAATACTGATGGGGGTACGGATGGTTTCAGCCTTCATTCCTCCTCCCAATAAAATGAGGGGAGCAGGAATATCGGCCGTACGTACTACACGGTTATCAGTACTATTTTCCTGCATGATAGTCCAGCCCGGGAGTATTTCAATGAGCAAATCGCCAGAGCGCTTGCGATGAAAACTATTGCGTATACGTTCTATTTGCGGTGACCAGGGGCCCAAAAGCAGGCGATGAGCTGAATATACTTCGCTCACGCCACTAAACTGAACCAGAAATTCGGCAGATTTTTCTTGAATTTCAGTCAGGCTCAACTGCTTGTTCTCAATAAGTTTATGGTTGAGATAGATTTGTTGGTCATAATAAGCTTCCACATATTGTCCCTCGCCATAGGATGCCATGAGGTACATGTTTAGCAGGGCGGCACAGCGGTTCAGGTAGAATTCACCACCCGGTATCCGGTATACGCCCGGGTCGGCTGCTTCCGGGTCGGCATAGCCGGTGGAGGTGATGCAGAAAAGTACGTTGTGGAGCCCAACTTTACGTTCTATGAGCTCTAATAAGGAAGCTATACTACGGTCCAGTCGCACGTAGGTGTCTTGCATTTCCATGGCACATTCCTGCGTACTTCGGTGGTTATAATTTCCTGCGTAGTAAGTCAGCGATAATAGGTCGGGCACGTCATCTTGTCCGATAGTGCTCTTATTCAGCAGCTCTTCGGTCAGCAGGTTGACTTCCTCATTGATGAAAGGGCTGGTTATCAAGCGGCGGAACTTGTTTGTCCGTTCACCATCCAGCTTGTATTTGAATGGCTCGTTGCGCCATTCGGGCAGAAATGTATAGTTGGTAAAAGGAAGTGCAGGTGTCCATACCATATCCTTGATACGGTAGTCAGGAGATTTTCGGTCGTTGTATTGGCTCAGCCACCACGGAAATTCATTATAATAAGTCGTACTGCACCATTTTCCGGTATTGTTATTAAGCCAGAAAGCACCGTTCCCCGCGTGCCCGGCACCCAATATGGCGGCATCGCGGAAAGGTGCGATGGCGTAGACCAGACCTTTGTTGCGGGTAGCTATTTTCAGCTCGTCGGCAATGGTGGAGGTCAGTAATAGGGAGGGGGAAGTGCTTTCGTCGGTATAGTTGCCCATGAAGTTGGGGTCTTCTACACAGTCTATGGGGCGTAGTGTACCTGCATCCAGCCACTGCTCTGCAATGATGCCGTTCATGGACGGTGTTGTCCCGGTATAGATGGCGGCAATGGCCGAGGCTCGGTCCGTTCCGCAAAAAGGAAATTCTGCTTGACGGAATACTTTACCTTCACGCAGTAAGCGCTTAAACCCCTTTTCTCCGTATAAGGACGAAAATGCTTCCATATAGTCTGTACGCAACTGGTCAATGGTCAATGTTACCACCAGCTTTGGGGAGGCAGGCAGCGGTTGGGCTTGCAGACCACTGAATGTAAGTGCGAGTATGGAAGTTATCAGTCCTTTTTTCATTACTTTCGTTTGTATGTTAGAATGAGGTTGCTTGCAGAACGTATCAGCAAACACAGTGCCAAAGGTAATACTGCTGGCGGAATTCTCTGCGGAATTATTGTCCAAAGCCCTATAAAAAGTGTTAAAACTACAAAATCAACCAGCATATAGCGGCTTATTTCCCTTTTTCGTACCCTGGATAGCATGAATGGAAGGCAGAAAAGGTGAAATGGATGGAATACAAATAATATATAATTGGGACTTACTGCCGGATGCTGTGAGAATAGTGCTAAAAATGCCAGTATACATCCAGCCATTCCGGCAACCAAGAAGAGTATGAGGTCTATGCCCCAAAGAGTTTTCCCTCTTCGTATGCCGTAAATGCTGATGCCTGCTACAAGTATCAGTAATAGCGAAGCCGACTGCATCGGTGTGATGCCTCTGCTGACGAAGTCGGCTGGTGTTTTACCCGTTACTACGATTTTTTCTTCTTTGGCAACCAGTGGCCGTGCTTGTCCTTCTTTGTCCACAATCTGCGCTTTATTGAAATACTCCTGCATGTAGAAGGGGACGAACATTGCCAGCCGCCGGTTGATGGGTTCGTCTGCTTTGCTGCCCATGCATAGGTCCATGCCGAAACGTGACCACAAATGGCCTTCACTGTATTTATGCAGCAAATCCCTGAAAGAGATTCCCGTACTGTTAGCAGTCATATTGTCAGCGTATTGCAGAGTGCCGTTGATGGCACGCTCTATCTGGTCCCGCGGGCGGGTGGCACAATTGTCGTAGAAAAAATTGTAGCGGTATACTCGGTTTTCAGGGCGGTAGTTCTCTGTCAATAGTGCTATCAGGCGTTCTTTTTCCTCTTCTGTTAGATTTAACGTTTGTTGCCAGACATCGCGTCCCAGATAGTTGTATTCGGCGGCGAAATGCTCATAATCGGTTACTCCAAGTTGATAATCCGTTTCTCCCAAGGCAAAACGGAAGATGAAGTTAGGGGCGTTGAAGTTGAACATGCCGTAATTGAAGACGGCGTCAATGCCACGTGTATAGTTCTCGTACCGTATGGCAGTGTGTCCGAATAGGGAATAAATCTCTCCTCCTGCAGCGCAAGTCAGTAGGCTGACGCGTACGGAGTCTGTTGCAGCAGTCTTTTGCTGTTGTGTCACCTGGGCATTTGCTGAAGGCAAACAGAAGAAAAAGATTACTATATATATATGTATAAGTAGGCTTCGTTTCATGCTGCAAACTTACGGAAAAAACTAATATTATCCCAATTTGTGATTAGGAACTAAAGCGATTATTCGCGTTATTCCGGTCATCTGTGTCCGAAGAATCTTTTTTAATTATGAACTTGATACAATTCTTAATTCGCATTATTGGTTGTTTTGAATCAACTGTCGAGTACGAGTGGTAGGTATTTTCTATTTACAAACGATACGGGTGCAAGAAATAGTGGTATATTGAACCTGATTCAGTCGTATACTGAATGCCATTCAATCGTATACTGAATAGGGCTCAGTCGTATACTGAATGTAGCGCATTTAGTTGTATTGATAATCAGGTGGTTGTGGTATGATGTTGCGGCTTTAATAAATCTCAACAGAATGTAAAAGTGGCATTGTGGTTGTTTGGTGTGGATGTGAATAAGAATTCTTGTGCAGTTGTTCTTCTAATAAAGAGATGGTTTCTGCTGAATTTCAATATTAATGTTATATCTTTGCGCCGCTAAATTTATGCAATACGGTGAATCTCATTATTGATATAGGAAATACAATCGCCAAGATGGCGGTGTTTGATGGTGGACGTATCGTGGAGGTGGTGTATGACTCCAATCTGACGTTGGAACGGTTGCCTGAAGTATGCCGTACATATACGATTGAAAAAGCGATAGTGGCTACTGTCATTGATTTGAGTAGAGAGGTGTTGTCGCAACTGGAAGATATGGCTGTCCCCATTCTGTGGCTCAATGAAAAGACTTCTCTTCCGGTAGAAAACCTCTATGAAACTCCCCGGACGCTGGGGTATGATCGTATGGCGGCGGTGGTAGGAGCCAATGAGCAATTTCCTGGCAGGGATATACTGGTGATTGATGCCGGTACCTGTATCACTTATGAGTTTGTTGATGCTGCTGCCCGCTATCATGGCGGGAATATCTCTCCCGGCCTGCAGATGCGTTTCAAGGCGCTTCATCAGTTTACCGGACGGCTTCCAATGGTGGCTCTTGAGGGGCGGATGGTGCCCATGGGGAAGGATACCGATACAGCTATCCGTGCCGGAGTACTGAAGGGTATTGAATATGAAATTTCAGGTTACGTTACGGCTATGAAGCATAAATATCCTGAACTTTTGGTTTTTTTAACGGGCGGGGATGATTTTTCTTTTGATACAAACTTAAAAAGTATCATCTTTGCAGACAGATTTTTAGTGTTGAAAGGATTAAATAGAATTTTAAACTATAATAATGACAGGCTATAGACAAACACTGTTAGTGCTCTTGCTCACGATATTATCAGGAGCGGCAGTCGCTCAAAATAATACAAATTCTCCCTATACACGATATGGATATGGACAGTTATCTGAACAAGGCTCAAGTAACAGCAGGGCGATGGGTGGTATTGCCTATGGTTTACGAGACAAGTATCAGACAAACTTCGCTAATCCAGCATCCTATACGGCGGTAGATTCGCTGACTTTTATCTTTGATGGAGCAGTCTCTTTACAGAATACAAACCTCAGTAACGGTACTCTGAAACGAAATGCCAAGAATTCCAGTTTTGATTACATCACGATGCAGTTTCGTGCAAGTAAATGGGCTGCCATAAGCTTGGGATTGTTGCCTTATTCGAATGTGGGATACAGCATGGGAGAGTACCGGGAAGATACGGAATTCCCAGACAAATCTACGACGGTAAGCTATTCGGGAGAAGGAGGTCTGCATCAGCTTTATTTAGGTGCGGGCTTTAAAATAATTAAAAATCTTTCTGTCGGTGCGAATTTTTCGTATCTTTGGGGAGATATAACAAGAACCGCTGCGGAAACCTTTCCGTCCAGTTCAAGTGTATTTCCTATTACAATACAGTCTAATGTGGCTGTAAAGAGTTATAAGTTGGATTTTGGAGCGCAGTACACCCATCAGTTTGGGAAAAAGCATGTTGCAACGTTGGGAGTCGTCTTTTCTCCGGGGCATGATTTGAGTAACGATGCGTACGAAGTTACGCAGACTGGTGATAGCAATACGGGAGCTACTTCGGCAACGAGGGATACTATTGTTACTTGCGGCATTCCGACAACATTTGGCGCAGGTGTGACGTACGTGTACGACAATCGTCTGACGGTAGGAGCGGATGTGATGTTCCAGAATTGGAGCAAAGTGAGCTATATGAACAATGACGAGGCGTTTTGCGACCGTGGAAGAATATCCGTTGGTGCAGAGTATCTGCCGAATCCTATGGGAAGAAGTTATTTGTCTCATGTGAAGTATCGTTTGGGAGCTTATTATTCCAAACCTTATTATAAGATAGACGGTGTACGTGCCGCTGATGAATATGGTGTTACTGCCGGTTTTGGATTACCCATACCGAGAACCCGTTCTGTATTGAGCCTTTCTGCGCAATACGTGCGAACCAAAGGAACCCAAGCAGCGTTCTTGAACGAAAATACATTGCGCATTTGTATCGGAGTAACCTTTAACGAACGTTGGTTCTTCAAGCGTAAAGTGGATTAATGGAAATTGAATAGACAAAAATATAACAACTAAAATTTAAATACAATGAAAATTAAGACGCTTGTGGCTGTCTTGCTCCTTTCGGGTGGAGTGACCAGCACTTTCGCACAGACTGAAAATTGTAATTCGAACAGTAGTATCTCTCATGAAGCAGTGAGAGCTGGTAACTTTAAGGATGCATACGCTCCTTGTATGGCTGTATTGAAGGATTGTCCTACACTGCGGTATTACACATTTACAGATGCTCAGAAGATTTTAGTGGGTTTCTTGAGTCAGATTAAGGATAGAAATTCTGCTGATTACAAGAAGTATTTTGATGAGTTGATGGATGTATATGATTTGAGAATGAAGTACATTCCTGAATTCATTGGTAAGGGAATGAAGGGCGTGCCGAGTGTGGCTGATGCCTTGGGTGCCAAAGCTGTGGATTATCTTCAGTTCGCTCCTGCTCCGGACCTTAATACGGCTTATAATTGGCTGAAAGAATCTGTTCATGCTGAAAAGGGTGGTTCCAAAGGTGCGGTGTTGCACTATTTCCTGGATACTTCCATGCAGAAGGTAAAGGCTGATGATAATCATACCGACCAGTTCTTCCAGGATTATATTGATGCTTCCAAGTATGCAGATGACGCACTTGCTGCTGAAACCAAGGAAGCTAAGAAGGCTAACTTGCAAGCTATCAAGGATAACCTCGTGGCCATGTTCATTCAGAGTGGTGTAGCTGATTGTGAATCTTTGCAGAATATCTATGGTCCTAAG
Source organism: Bacteroides sp. AF34-31BH (assembly GCF_003602795.1). Taxonomy (NCBI): domain Bacteria; kingdom Pseudomonadati; phylum Bacteroidota; class Bacteroidia; order Bacteroidales; family Bacteroidaceae; genus Bacteroides; species Bacteroides sp. AF34-31BH. The sequence goes on along the minus strand of NZ_QTLV01000001.1, from coordinate 244,822 downwards.
GTGGAAGCAAGCAAGACTGACTCCGCTTTCTTGAAGAAGGCATTGAACATCCTGAAATTGATGAAGTGCAACGAAAGCGAAGTTTACTTCAAGGCATCTGAGTACATGTATCAGATTGACCCGACTGCCGATGCAGCTGTAGGTGTAGCATACATGTACTATAAGAAAGGTGACTATGACAATGCCGTGAAGTATTTTGATGAAGCATTGGCTAAAGAAACAGATAATGACAAGAAGGCTGAAATGGCATACGCTACTGCCGCAGCCTTGATGCAGGCCAAGAAACTCTCTCAGGCAAGAAGCTACTGCCAAAAGGCTATGAGCTTTAAGGAGAACTATGGAGAGCCTTATATTTTACTGGCACAGCTTTACGGCTCCAATCCTAACTGGACCGATGAGCCTGCTCTGAATAAGTGTACTTACTTTGTAGTAATTGACAAGCTGCAGAGAGCTAAAGCTGTAGATCCTTCAGTTACAGAACGTGCTAACGAATTGATTAGTACTTATTCCCGCCACACTCCCCAGGCTAAAGACCTCTTTATGTTGGGTTACAAAGCTGGTGACCGTATCACTATCGGTGGATGGATAGGTGAATCTACAACTATCAGATAAAATCATGTTGCTACAACCCATCAACATTGTTTATCATAAAAATGCGAGCATAACCATTGTCCTTGGGGCAATGGTTATGCTTCTTTTATTTTCTTCGTGTTCCGGGAAGAAGAAGGAGCTGGGAGATGCCATTACCGAGCGTGACTCTATGGCAGTGATGGATACCCGCGGGGTGACTACACTGGTTTCTGATTCCGGTGTAACGCGTTACCGCATCAATACGGAAGAGTGGCTGGTCTTTGACCGGAAGAATCCTCCTTACTGGGCTTTTGAAAAGGGGGTCTATTTGGAGAAGTTCGACTCTATCTTCCAAGTGGAGGCAAGTATCAAGGCTGATACAGCCTACTTCTTTAATAAGGAGGAGTTGTGGAAACTGATGGGGAATGTGCATATACAGAATTTGAAAGGTGAGCAGTTTGATACAGAGCTGCTGTATTGGGACCAGCGGGCACAAAGAATTTATTCGGATGAGTTTATCCGTATCGAGCAGCCTGACCGTATCATTACGGGACATGGCTTTGAATCCAATCAGCAGATGACTGTTTACACGATTCGCAAGCCGGAGGGTATCTTCTATGTTGACGAGGAGACTGCCGCAGCAGACAGCTTGCAGACTGATACCATAAATTGATAAAATGGATACCGTTATTTTTTTATTGATAACCATGGCTTTCTCTGCTTTCTTTTCAGGAATGGAGATTGCCTTTGTTTCCGTAGATAAACTGCGCTTTGAGATGGAAAGGAAGTCAGGCGTCACTTCCGGTATCATTTCCTATTTCCTTCGCAACCCGAATAACTTCATCTCGACCATGCTGGTGGGTAATAACATCGCGCTTGTCATTTATGGTATCTTGATGGCACAAATCATAGAGGTGAATCTTCTTGCCGGAATTATTTCCAATCATTTTGTAATGGTGTTGGTGCAGACTGTAATTTCCACTCTTATTATTTTGGTAACCGGTGAGTTCTTGCCGAAGACTTTGTTTAAAATCAATCCCAATCTGATGCTGAGGGTATGTGCCATTCCTTTATTCATATGTTATGTCATTCTGTTTCCTGTTTCAAAGTTTGCATCGGGATTGTCGTATCTGTTCCTTCGGATATTTGGGATGAAAGTAAACAAGGAGGCGTCGGCCAAGGCTTTTGGCAAAGTGGATTTGGATTACTTCATCCAGTCGAGCATAGAGAATGCGGAAAGTGAAGAAGAACTGGATGCAGAGGTAAAGATATTCCAAAATGCGCTTGACTTTTCGAATATAAAGATACGCGACTGTATTGTACCGCGTACAGAGGTGGTAGCTGTAGATCTGACCACTACATTGGAAGAATTGAAATGTCTTTTTGTGGAGTCGGGTATTTCCAAAATCATAGTATATGATGGAAATATAGATAATGTGGTGGGATATATTCACTCGTCGGAGATGTTCAGGAATCCGGTGGACTGGAGGAATAACGTGAAGGAAGTGCCTATTGTACCCGAAACGATGTCGGCCCACAAACTGATGAAACTGTTCATGCAACAGAAAAAAACGATTGCTGTAGTGGTGGACGAATTCGGTGGTACGGCGGGTATCGTCTCTTTAGAGGATTTGGTGGAAGAAATTTTTGGCGATATTGAGGATGAGCATGATAACACATCCTATGTGTGTAAGCAGTTGGGTGAACGTGAATATGTGCTTTCGGCCCGTCTGGAAATAGAAAAGGTAAATGAGACTTTCGGGCTCGACCTGCCGGAATCGGATGATTATCTGACAGTGGGCGGTCTGATTTTGAACCGTTATCAAAGTTTCCCGAAACTGCATGAAGTGATTGAAGTGGATAATTATCAGTTTAAAATAATCAAGGTAACAGCCACTAAAATTGAGTTGGTAAGACTGAAAGTCATTGAATAATTTCATTTAGGCGTAATTTTTTAAAGAATAAATGGATGCGTATTAGCATTTTTTGTATCTTCGTGCGCTAAAATGAACATGTTAGGAAAATAATAATAAACAAATAAATCATATTAACTAAAATGGCAACATTACAAAACATTCGGTCTAAAGGACCTTTATTGGTGATTGTTATTGGTTTGGCGCTGTTTGCTTTCATCGCAGGTGACGCGTGGAAAGTGCTTCAGCCACACCAGTCACAAGACGTAGGTGAAGTGAACGGGGAATCAATTTCCGCTCAGGATTTTCAAGCATTGGTAGAAGAATATACAGAAGTCATCAAGTTCTCCAGTGGCAACAGTGCATTGAGCGATGAGCAGACAAACCAAATCAAAGATGAAGTATGGAGAACATACGTCAATAATAAGCTGATTGAAAAGGAAGCAAAGAAACTCGGTCTGGTTGTATCGAAGGCTGAGATTCAGGCTATCATTAATGCCGGTGTGCATCCGATGCTGCAACAGACTCCGTTCCGTAATCCTCAGACCGGTGCGTTTGATAAGGATATGTTGAAGAAGTTCTTGGTGGACTATTCAAAAATGAATAAGGCACAGATGCCTTCACAATATGCAGAATACTATGAATCCATGTACAAGTTCTGGTCTTTCCTCGAAAAGTCCCTTATCCAGGCACGTCTTCAGGAGAAGTATCAAGCTTTGATTACAAAATCCCTTTTCTCCAACCCGGTAGAAGCTCAGGACGCTTTTGATGCAAGAGTAGAGCAGTCAGACCTGCTGCTTGCTGCAGTTCCCTATTCTTCTATCGTTGACTCTACCATCGTTATCAAGGATTCTGATTTGAAGGCTGCATACGACAAGAAGAAAGAACAGTTCAAGCAATATGTGGAAACTCGCAATATCAAGTTCATTGATGTGCAAGTTACTGCAAGTGCAGAAGACAGAGCTGCTCTCCAGAAGGAAATGGAAGAATACACTGAACAACTTACTGCCAATCCTTCTGACTATACTACCTTTATCCGTTCTACCGGTTCCGAAGCTCCTTATACAGACTTGTTCTACACTACTAAGTCTCTGCCTGCTGATGTGACAGCCCGTTTGGACTCTGTTGCGGTGGGTGGTGTATTCGGACCTTATTATAACGTATCGGACAATACTCTTAACTCTTTCAAGAAATTGGCTACTGCTGCTATGCCGGACTCTATCGAGTTCCGTCAGATTCAGGTAGTTGCCGAAGATGCTGAAAAGACGAAGACTTTAGCCGACAGCATCTACAATGCTATTAAGGGTGGTGCCAGCTTTGCTGAAATTGCGAAGAAGTACGGTCAGACCGGTGAGCCTACCTGGATCTCTTCAGCTAACTACGAAGGCGCACAGATTGACGGTGACAACTTGAAATATATTACTGCTGTCACTACTTTGGGACAGAACGAACTGACCAATCTGGCGTTGGGACAAGCAAATGTCATTTTGCAGGTAACCAACAAGAAGGCTGTCAAGGATAAATATAAGGTAGCCGTTATCAAGCGTCCGGTAGAATTCAGTAAGGAAACTTACAGCAAGGCATACAATGAATTCAGCCAGTTTATCGCTGCAAACAATACTTTAGAGAAAATGATTGCCAATGCGGAAGATGCCGGTTATAAGTTGTTGGATAGAGCCGACTTGTACAGCTCTGAACATGGTATCGGTGGTATCAGAGGTACCAAAGATGCTTTGAAATGGGCGTTTGAGGCAAAGGCCGGTGAAGTTTCCGGTTTGTACGAATGTGGCGAGAGCGACCGTATGCTGGTAGTAGGTGTTGCAAGTATTGTTCCTGAAGGTTATCGCCCACTGGCTTTGGTAAAGGACCAGTTGAGAGCTGAAATTCTCCGTGATAAGAAAGCAGAGAAGATTATGGCTGATATGAAGGCTGCCAATGCAACTTCGTTCGAGCAGTACAAGAATATGGCAAATGCTGTTAGTGATTCTGTAAAGCACGTTACTTTCTCTGCTCCTGCCTATATCCCGGCATTGCGTAGCAGCGAACCTCTGGTAGGCGCATACGCTTCTATTGCCGAAGTGAACAAGCTGAGTGCTCCTATCAAGGGTAATGGTGGTGTATTCGTTCTGCAACCTTATGCAAAAGAGAAACTGAACGAAACATTCAACAAGGAAACTGAAGAGGCTAACTTGGCTAACATGCACGCACGCATGGCAAGCCAGTTCATCAGTGACTTGTATCTGAAAGCCAACGTAAAAGACCAACGTTATTTATTCTTCTAAGAATAAAAAAACATATTGAAAAGCCGTCCGGTACTCCCGGGCGGCTTTTTCATTCTCTGTACATTTCATTTTCTATACTCTCCGTTGTCTTTGTGCAACTTTATTCCTACCTTTGCATTCTTGAAAGAGTTTTGTTTTTAATGAAAAACGATATGCAGAAACGACCTCTATTGGGCTTGACGCTCTCTGAATTGCAGAATGTGGTGAAGAATCTGGGAATGCCCGGTTTCTCTGCCAAGCAGATAGCTTCCTGGCTGTATGACAAGAAGGTGACTTCTATAGACGAAATGAGCAATCTTTCGTTGAAGCATCGGGAATTGCTGAAAGAAATCTATGAGGTAGGTGCCGAAGCGCCGGTAGATGCCATGCGCTCTGTAGACGGTACGGTGAAATACTTGTACCGGGCAGGCGAGGGGCATTTCGTGGAAGCTGTCTATATACCCGACGAAGACCGGGCTACGCTTTGTGTCTCCTCTCAGGTGGGCTGTAAGATGAATTGCAAGTTCTGTATGACCGGCAAACAAGGTTTTACTGCCAATCTGACATCCAACCAGATTATTAATCAAATCAATTCGTTGCCCGAAAGGGACAAGCTTACCAATGTGGTAATGATGGGCATGGGTGAACCACTTGATAATCTGGACGAGGTATTGAAAGCGCTGGAAATAATGACCGCCTCTTATGGGTATGCGTGGAGTCCCAAGCGTGTTACACTTTCTTCTGTGGGATTGAAGAAGGGCTTGCAGCGTTTTATTGAGGAATCGGACTGCCATCTGGCTATCAGCCTTCATTCGCCGATACCTTTGCAACGCCGCGAACTGATGCCGGCAGAGAAGGCGTTCTCCATCACGGAGATTGTGGAATTGTTAAGAAACTATGATTTTAGCAAACAGCGCAGACTATCTTTTGAATATATTGTTTTCAAAGGAGTGAATGACTCGTTACCGTATGCAAAGGAACTTCTGAAGCTGCTACGCGGGCTGGACTGCCGGATTAACCTGATTCGTTTTCATGCCATACCTGGAGTGAATCTTGAAGGGGCTGATATGGAAACCATGACTGCGTTCCGTGATTATCTGACTTCGCACGGTCTGTTTACCACTATACGGTCATCGCGTGGAGAGGATATATTTGCCGCTTGTGGCATGTTGTCCACTGCCAAGCAGGAGGAGAATAAAGAAGAATTAATATAAATTATTAACTTAGGTAGGGAGGATATTACGCATTCTTCGTAGCTTTGTGAAAAACTAAAATGATAGAGATATGAGAAAGCACTTGTTTTATTTAAGTATGGTTCTCGTACTGACACTTTTTTCCGCTTGCGGTGGTGGTAACAAGGGTGTGTTTACTCCGACCTCCAGTGGTCGTGCGTATGAAGTTCTGGTAGTGGTGGAGCCCGGCTTGTGGGAACGTCCTGCTGGTAGGGCGCTTTTCGATGTGCTTGATTCTGATGTTCCGGGGCTTCCCCAGTCAGAACGTTCATTCCGAATCATGTATACTGCCCCTTCCAATTATGATGCCACTTTAAAACTGATTCGCAATATCATTATTGTCGATGTGAACAAGGACCTCTATACCCAGCCTAAATTCAAGTATGCAAGGAATGTATATGCTGCTCCTCAGTCTATTCTCACTATTCAGGCACCGGACGAGGCTTCGTTCGAGAAATTTGTGGAGGAGAATAGGCAGGTAATCATCGATTTCTTTACCCATGCGGAAATGAATCGTCAGATTTCAGTATTGAAGGACAAGCATAGCGACTATATAGCAACGAAGGTGAAAAGCCAGTTCGATTGCGATGTATGGGTGCCGGGCGAACTGACATCTACCAAGGAGGGTGAGAACTTCTTCTGGGCAGGTACGAATGCAGCTACCGGCGACCAGAACTTTGTAATCTACTCTTATCCTTATACGGATAAGGATACGTTTACTAAAGAATATTTTGTTCATAAACGCGATTCCGTGATGAAGGTTAATATCCCTGGTGCCCGTGAAGGCATGTATATGTCGACGGATTCTCTGATGACCGATGTACGCCCCATCAGTGTGCAGGGAGACTATGCACTGGAGGCCCGCGGCTTGTGGCGCATAAAGGGTGACTTCATGGGCGGTCCGTTCGTATCGCATGTACGTTTGGACAAGGCCAATCAGCGTATTATCGTATCTGAAATATTTATTTATTCACCTGATAAAATGAAACGTAATCTGGTACGTCAGATGGAGGCTTCGCTCTATACCTTGAAACTGCCCGGCAGCAAGCAGGAAGGTACGGAAATTCCGGTAGGCGTAACCTCAAAAGATACTACTAATAATAAGTAATAAAAATGGAAGACAACAAAATAAGAGTCGGCATTACACAAGGCGACATTAATGGTGTAGGGTATGAAGTGATTTTAAAGACGTTTGCAGACCCGGTGATGCTGGAATTGTGCACGCCGATTATCTACGGTTCGCCTAAAGTGGCAGCTTATCATCGTAAATCATTGGACTTGCCTACCAACTTCAGTATCGTCAACTCCGCCTCCGAAGCGGTTCCCAATCGCTTGAGTGTAGTGAACTGTACGGATGATGAAGTAAAGGTTGAGTTCTCTAAACCTGACGTTGAAGCTGGTAAAGCTGCACTTGGTGCACTGGAAAAAGCCATTGAGGAATATAAGGAGGGAATGATAGACGTGATTGTCACAGCTCCCATCAACAAGCATACCATCCAGTCGGAGGAGTTTGCCTTCCCCGGACATACGGAGTATATAGAGCAAAAATTGGGAGATGGCGAGAAGGCCCTTATGATTCTGATGAAAGATGACTTCCGGGTAGCATTGGTGACCGGACATATTCCCGTTAAAGAGATAGCCGGAAGCATCACCAAAGAACTGATACAAGAAAAACTGAAGATATTCAACCGCTCCTTGAAGCAGGATTTTGCTATCAGCGCACCGCGTATTGCAGTGCTTTCGCTGAATCCGCATGCAGGAGACGGCGGATTGCTGGGAACTGAAGAGCAGGAGATTATCATTCCGGCCATCAACGAAATGGCTGCTAAGGGTATGCTTTGCTATGGTCCTTATCCGGCAGACGGGTTTATGGGCTCAGATAACTTTACCCATTTTGATGGTATCCTGGCCATGTATCACGACCAGGGGCTGGCACCGTTCAAGGCATTGGCTATGGACGAGGGCGTGAACTATACTGCCGGCTTGCCGGTGATACGCACTTCGCCTGCTCATGGCACGGCCTACGATATTGCCGGGAAAGGAATCGCCTCTGAAGATTCATTCCGGCAGGCTATCTATGTGGCAATAGATGTGTTCCGTAACCGCCAGCGTGAGAAAGAGGCACATGCAAATCCGCTGCGCAAGCAATATTACGAGAAACGTGACGATAGCGACAAACTGAAACTCGATAGTGTAGAAGAAGATTTGTAGAATGACAAAAGCGGAAATACAACAAGTAAAATTACGTTTCGGCATTATCGGCAACAATGAAGCGCTGATGCGTGCCATTGATATCGCTATCCAGGTAGCGCCCACCGACTTGTCTGTACTGATTACCGGAGAGAGTGGTGTGGGAAAGGAGAGCTTTCCGCAGATAATACACCAGTACAGCCGGCGCAAGCATGGACAGTACATTGCCGTGAACTGTGGAGCCATTCCCGAAGGGACGATTGACTCGGAACTGTTCGGTCATGAGAAGGGCGCATTTACCGGGGCTATCGGCGAACGGAAGGGGTATTTCGGTGAGGCCAACGGCGGAACAATCTTCCTTGATGAAGTCGGCGAATTGCCTTTGCCTACCCAGGCACGCTTGTTGCGTGTGCTCGAGAGCGGTGAATTCATCAAAGTAGGTTCTTCTAAGGTGGAAAAGACCGATGTGCGTATTGTTGCCGCTACCAATGTAAACTTGACACAAGCCATTGCTGACGGACGTTTTCGTGAAGACTTGTATTACCGTTTGAACACAGTTCCTATTCAGGTCCCTCCATTGCGCGAACGCGGTGAAGACGTGGTGCTGCTGTTCCGAAAGTTTGCTTCGGACTTTGCAGAAAAGTACCGTATGCCTGCCATTCAGCTGACGGAAGACGGCAAGCAAGTGTTGCTGGGCTACTCATGGCCGGGTAATGTGCGCCAGTTGAAGAATATCACCGAGCAGATATCCATCATTGAGACCAATCGTGAAATCAATGCATCCATACTGAAGGGCTATCTGCCTGAGCAGAACAATATGCAGCGCCTGCCTGCCTTGTTTGGAGTGAAGGAGGACAAGAGCTTTGGGAGTGAACGGGAAATTCTCTACCAGGTTCTGTTTGATATGCGCCAGGATGTAACGGACTTGAAAAAGTTGGTGCATGAGATTATGGCTGAAAGGGGAACGGTAGCCAATCCGGCGGTTGCCACATCGGCCTACTATACGCCGGCTACTCCGGCGGTGGTACCTCCGGTAACATCCAGTGTCCCCACCATTATACATCCTTCGGTAAAGCCGGTTACTCCGGTGGACGATGATTTCCAGGATACGGAAGAATATGTGGAGGAGTCACTCTCCCTGGATGAAGTGGAGAAAGAAATGATACGTAAGGCGCTTGAAAAACATCACGGCAAGCGTAAGAGTGCGGCTCAGGATTTGAATATCTCTGAGCGTACGTTATACAGAAAGATAAAAGAATATGGATTGGATTAAAAAAGCGGCATTTGCTTCCTTGTTGGTAAGCTTGTTATTTCTGGTGAATTCATGTAGTATGAAGTTGGGACTTGCTCCGATAAGCTCTATCGACTATACAAAGGTAAAAACGATTTCCATTGCCGATTTCCAGAACCGGGCAGAGTATGTATATGCACCGCTGGCAACAGAATTTAACCAGAAAATGAAGGATATGTTCATTCAGCAGACTCGCCTGCAACTGGTGAATTCCGGAGGAGACCTGGAAATAGACGGAGAAATAACCGGCTACAATCAATATAATGAATCGGTGGATGCCAGCGGCTACTCTTCGAAGGTGAAGGTGACGCTGACTGTCAACGTGCGCTACACCAATAACACGAACCATGAGGAGGACTTTGAACAGCAGTTCTCGGCTTTCCAGACCTATGATTCCTCAAAATTGCTGACCGAAGTGCAGGACCAGCTGATAACCTTGATGGTGAAAGACATTGCCGAACAGATTTTCAATGCAACTGTAGCTAACTGGTAAACTCATGACGCCTACCCATTTGCAACAATGGATTCAGCATCCCGAGACGCTGAATAGGGATACTTTGTACGAGCTTCGCACATTGGTGGCACGCTATCCTTATTTCCAGTCGCTCCGTTTGCTCTATCTGAAAAACCTCTATCTGCTGCACGACATCAACTTTGGCGCGGAGTTGCGCAAGGCTGTGTTGTATGTGGCAGACCGTCGTGTGCTGTTTTACTTTATAGAGGGTGACCGCTATACTTTGAAATCCCGGAAGGTCTCGTCGCTGTTTTCCGGCGATTTGGAGAAAGAGCCGAGTGTGGACCGTACCCTTTCCTTGATTGACGCATTTCTGGCTACTGTTCCCGAAGAGCATTCACAGCATACGGAGCTGGATTATGCGGTGGATTATACGGCCTATTTAATGCAGGAAGAACCCGGTGTGGATGCAGAAGATGAGTCGGAAGTGCCTAAACTGCGCGGGCATGAATTGATAGATGACTTTATCCAAAAGAGTGAGTCTTCGGATGCCTCGGATACGAGAAGGGAGTTTCTTGTAGAGAAGGAGGAAGAGACTGAAGAAGAGGAAGAACCCTCAGTATCGCCGGTAACGGAAGAGTTGGACGATAGCTGTTTTACGGAAACTTTAGCCAAAATCTATATAAAACAGCACCGATATGACAAGGCGCTTGAAATTATTAAAAAATTAAGTTTGAATTATCCAAAAAAAAATGCTTACTTTGCAGACCAAATCAGATTTTTGGAGAAATTGATTATTAACGCTAAATCAAAATAACAAAATGTATTTATTATTAGTTATCTTAATGCTGATTGCATCTGTGCTGATGTGCTTCATTGTATTGATTCAAAATTCTAAAGGAGGTGGTCTGGCATCAGGCTTTTCATCATCCAACCAAATTATGGGTGTGCGCAAGACTACGGACTTTTTGGAAAAAGCAACCTGGACTCTGGCAGCTGTCATGGTAGTCTTCAGTATTGTTTCTGCTTACACTATTCCTTCTTCCACAGGCAAGGGCGGTGATGTGATTCTGGAACAGGCGCAACAAGAAGAAAAAACTAATCCTTATAACATGCCCGTAGGTACAGAAGCTCCGCAATCGGAGGCCCCTGCAGCTACAACTCCGGCTGAAGCTCCTGCTCCTGCAGCAGAAGCCCCTGCAGCAGAATAAGATAAGGATATTGCGGATGACTCCCGCTTGGAAAAATAAGAGAAAGGTTGATACTGAAAAGGTGTCAGCCTTTTTTCGTTTTGATGAAGTATTTATTTACCTTTGTCAGCAATTTATGCAATCTGATTAATAAATTGAAATCCAAATAGTACAATGACAGAACAACTCAAACTTAAATTGAATGATTCCAAGGCTACCCGTTGGGGGGCATTGGTGATTGTTGCCTTTACGATGATGGCAGCTTATTATGTAAACGACGTGGTAGCACCGTTGAAGACAATGTTGGAAACGGACTTGGCTTGGTCGAGTACCGATTTCGGATTCTTTACCGGTGGTTATAGTTTTCTGAATGTTTTTTTCTTGATGTTGATTTGGGGAGGATTAATCCTCGACCGCTTTGGTATCCGTTTCACCGGAAAGCTGGCAACTATCCTGATGGTAGGTGGTACAGCACTTGAATACTATGCAATGACGGGACTTGCCGGTGCCGACGCGACTTTATTCGGAATCAATGAAATATTTGGCTATAAAACGGGTGTGTTTGTTGCTTTTGCCGGTTATTCCATTTTTGGAGTAGGAGCGGAGGTCGCCGGTATTACAGTTTCCAAAATCATAGCCAAGTGGTTTAAGGGGAAAGAGCTTGCCACGGCTATGGGGGTACAAGTCGCTTTAGCACGTATCGGTTCGCAAGCCGGTTATGCCGTAGCCATTCCTTTGGCCCGTGCTTTCGGTATTTCCACACCGGTGTTGTTGGGTTTGGTTCTGTTGTTGGGCGGTATGATTGCTTTCTTCATCTTTGCAGTGATGGACAAGAAGCTGGACAAACAGATGGAAGCTGCTGCCATTGCTGCCGGTACGGAAGATGAGGAAGAGAAGTTCTCTTTTAAGGATGTGAAGAATATTCTGGTCAATCCCGGTTTCTGGCTGATAGCATTGCTGTGTGTATTGTTCTACTCTTGTGTATTCCCATTCCAGAAGTTTGCTTCCGAGTTGATGATTATCAAATACGGTATCAATGAGAATGTGGCCGGTACATTTGCCGGACTTCCGGCATTGGGAGCGCTGATTCTGACTCCGGTCTTTGGTGGTTTCATTGACAAGCGGGGCAAGTCCGCATCTATCATGCTGCTGGGCTCGGCCATGCTGATATGTGTGCATTTCATTTATGCTATTCCCGATATAAACTATTGGCTGGTAGCTATTGTGCTGATGATAATTTTGGGTATCGCTTTCTCGCTGGTACCTTCTGCCATGTGGCCGGCTGTGGCCAAGATATTCCCGGTAAGCCAGTTGGGTACGGCATACGCATTGATTTTCTTTATCCAGAATATCGGTCTTTGGGGTATTCCTACATTGATAGGGTGGGTGCTTGATGCCTATTGTATATCCGGCAAGAAACCAGATGGAACGAATATGTATGACTATACGGTGCCTATGTGCATTTTTACCGGTATTGCCTGCTTGTCCCTTATAGTGGCTCTACTGCTGAAGAAGGCAGACAAGAAGTATGGTTATAAGCTGGAAGAGCCTAATATTCAGAAATAATAGGAAAAGCGGATACCGTATGATGGAAATACCCGAAGGAAAAGTAAGTCTGTTGGACGCTGTTCCGGTCCGCTGTGGACATATAACAACCGAATGGGAAGGTGAGTGCGCCGTACTCGCCTACCCACGGTTTAAATACGAATGGATGCGTCGTTTTTTATTGCCGAAGGGGATGTCTCCTGACATCCATGTGAGGCTGGAAGAACACGGTACAGCTGTCTGGAATCTGATAGATGGACATCGTACCGTGCGCGAAATCATCTCTCTACTTGCCAGGCACTTTGGGGAGGAAGAGAATTATATTCCCCGGGTCACCGCCTACGTAATGCAGTTGCGTAAGGATGGATTTATCCAGTTGACAATCCGGAATTAGAATTCCTTTATTCCCTATCCACTTTTATCAATCCTCCCGTTGCCGTATCAAACAGCACTTTGATGGTAGAATTCTTGTTGAACAGTACCGGTGCGAGGTATTCTACGGTGCCGAATTGGGTAATGGGAAGTTGGTCGTCAAACAATTTCTTATTGTTATACATCAATGTCACTTGTGCCTTGCCCGGAAGGTTATAGGCTACACCGTCCACTTTCTTTTTGCCTTCCTCGGTGGCAGATACATCGGGACTTTTGAGGTCGGTGACGCTGATATAATACGGTTCACCGGCAAGGTCATTATTGGCCACCACTCCCAGCTTTCGGGAAAAACGGAAAGCCACCTCATCTTTCATCTCTTTAGGCGTCAGCCGGATGGTGAATGTCTTGGGTTCTTTCTTTATTTTGCCCGAGAACATTTCCGTCATAGCCGTTTCCTGCTGGTTCAGATTGTCAAGCATCAGCTTGAGTTGGGCGCCGTCCTTGGGCATATTGTCTGCTTCGCCGCGCAGGAGGGCATTCTTGCTTTCGCGGATGCTGTATATTTCCTTGGCCACCAGCTCGGCCATCTTGGCACTGGAGTTGGACATCAGTATTTCTTCCGTCAGAAAACTGCGTGGGTCAATGCTGCTTTCGGTGGCTTTGGCTTCGGGCGTCTTGGCAGCAGGCTTACCGCTGAACGGAATGTTGATGGAGCGGACAATTCCGTCTTCGGTAAGCTCCATAAGGGGTGCTACGGTCTTGTCTTTCATCTTCACGAAATAGACGTTGTCCTTATCCGGTACACCGGCTATGCGGGTTTCTATCTTATCCAGTGTCCAGAACTCCTCGGGTTCGGCAGACACGTTGTTGAGACGCAGATAGCGGTCGGCATATCTGCAAAATTCTCCGGGAGTGTAGGTATGCTTGGTGGCTTGCAATACGATTTCTATTTCTGTTTTGGGTAACATATAGGTCACTCCGTAGTCTTTGCCACGCATCACACCGGTGGTTACGTCTGTTTGCGCCAGGGCAGTGGTAGACAAGAACAGAGCTGAGAGCATCAATATATTCTTCTTCATAATGTACATTCGTTTAGACTGATTTAGCTAAGGGACAAAGTTAATGAAGTTATCTTTGCTAAATATTGCTTTATAAATTATTAACAGAGCTGACGAACTGTACGCAAACCGGCATGTCGACTACAATGTCCTGATGAGTATCTTCCAAGAGTCCGGTAACTTCGTTTCGTTTGTATACCTGAATGACATTGCTGTCGCGGCAGGCGGCAAGCAAGTATTTACCGTTGGGCGTGATGTTGAAGTTGCGGGGATGGATGCCGGTGGGCTGATAACCTACCTTTGCCAAGGTCCCATTTTCGGGATTCACGGCAAAGATGGCGATGCCGTCTTCTTTCAGACGGTTGCTGGCGTAGAGGTATTTCCCATCCGGACTGAGGTGGATGTCTGCACTTCCACGGGCGGCTACGGTGTCGGCTGTGATAGTCTGTATCTGTTCCAGGCAGCCGTCGTCGTAACTGAAGGCAATGACCTTACCGGACAGTTCGGTGATGAGATAGGCAAACTTCCCGTTAGGGCTGAATGTCAGATGGCGCGGGCCGGAATCCGCTTCAATGTCAACGGCTTCCAGAGAAGCATGAGGAATAGGGTTGTCGGGGTGCATCACAAAGCGCAGGATGCGGTCGGCACTGAAGTCGGTGGCAAAGATGTATTTTCCGTCCGGTGAAAAGACCGTGCAATGGATGTGGGGAGTGGCTTGCCGTATGGCGTCGGGACCGGTGGCAGAGCCTTGAAAGAGCGTGTCTGCAGGAGCCAAAGTGCCGTCTTTCTGTAAAGGAAAGACGGACATGGTTCCACCGCTGTAGTTGGCAGTCAACACTTCCCGGCCATTGGTGGCCACGTAGCAGGGGTCGGCGCCGAAGGTGGGAACGGTGTTCAGCAGGCGCAGTTCTCCCGTTTCCCGGTCGAAGGCAAGGGAGCTGAGGGCTGCTGTGCTGTCGTTCATTTCACTGACGGCATAGACAAATTCGCCATCTTCCGAGGGGACGAGGTAGGAGGGATTGGGCAATGCCGCTGAACTGAGCGGAACGGCTGTTCCCGTCTCCTGATTAAAGCGGAAGGTATAGATACCCTTGCTTGAGCCATTCGTGTAAGTACCTATTAGCATGGCGAGTTCGTCCTGGTCACCGTTAGTGCCCTTTGGAGAAGAGCCACATGCTGTCAAACCTAATCCGAGCATACAGAAAAGAAGTGTTTTCATTAATTTAATGTGTTAATGTGCCAATATGCTAATGTGCTAATTGGCTGCGCTGTATATGCTGCATGGTCATTGGTACATTAGCATATTGGCACATTAGCACATTAAAATTTAACTTCGGCAATACTGACGCGGTCATCGTTCAGCACGATGCGGAGGTCGCTGGCGGTAGTGCCTTTGAACGGATAGGAAATCAGTTTGCCGTATTCGCTGACGGTGCCCGAATATACGGTGAGGAACTGTCCGCCACCGCCCGAGAGCTGGATTTCGAAGGTTGCCGGCAGGTTGTTGTCACGTGTAAAGGCAATGGCAACTTTATCTACCTTGGCTCCGTTCTTCAAGGCAAAGGTAATATAATCTCCCTTATTTCCTTGCCATGCGGTATTGATTTTTTCGTCGAGCACGTTTTCGGCATCCTCTGGGTTGGTGCTGGCACTCACACGCTTTGCTGGTTTTTGGGCTTCAATGGCTTTGGCACGGGTCTGGTAGTCTTCTACGGTCAGCGTTCCGTTCAGGCGGATGTCTTCGGAAGAGGCGCCGGCCATGAGCACGAAGTCGCCGGGTTCCACCACCCATTTCATGTCAGCGTCCAGAAGCTCCAGGTGCTTGCGGTCGATGGTGAAGGACAGCTCCTGGGCTTCGCCCGGTTCGAGGTGGATGCGCTGGAAGCCTGCAAGATTCTTTTCGTAGGTGGTGATGCTGCTCAGTACGTCGCGGATATAGAGCTGCACTACTTCATCTCCGGCACGTTTGCCGGTGTTGGTCACCTTCAGGCGGACGGTGGCAGACTCGTTCGGGGTGATGACTCGGGGGGTGATGTCGAGGTCGGAGTACTCGAAGGTGGTGTAGCTCAAGCCGTAACCGAAGGGGTAGAGTGCTCCGTTGATGCGTGACATGTTGCCCGTAGGTCCCGGATTCTTACCGCCGTCTATCTGTGAAGAAGGTTTGCAGGGGAAGTTGAAGGGGATTTGCCCTACGGTCTTGGGGAAGGTCACCGTCAGCTTTCCACCGGGGTTGTAGTCGCCGAAGAGGATGTCGGCCAGGGCTGTTCCGCCTTTGGAGCCGGGATACCAGGCTTCGAGGATAGCGGGGACGAACTTGTCTGCCCAGTTGATGGAGAGCGGGCGTCCGTTGATGAGTATCAGTACGACGGGCTTGCCCGTGGCTTGTATGGCTTGAAGCAGTTGCAACTGCCGACCGGGCAGGTCGAGGCTGGTGCGCGATTTGTTTTCGCCGCAGGTGCGTTGTCCGCCGCCCAATACTACGACGGCAACATCAGCTTGACGGGCATTTTCTACGGCTTTGTCTATCTCGGCTTGTTCGTCGTCGGTCAGCGGATAGTCTATGATTTCACTTTCGGGCCAGTGGGCGTCCACCAGGTCGCAGCCTTTGGTGTAGAGCACCTCTGCCTTGCCTTTTGTCTTTTCTTGAATGCCTTCCAGCACAGTGGTCACTTCTACGGCAAGTGGGCCGTAATGGGTCAGCGCGTAGCCTTCTTCATTGGCATTGGGACCACAGACGGCAATCTTCTTGGTGGAGTTGATGTCTAAGGGCAATAGTTCACCGGCATTCTTCAGCAGAACGATGGACTCGCGGGATGCCTGCAAGGCAATGGCTTCGTTCTCTTCTTTTTCCACTTCACGGTCGGCATCGGCAAGGTCTGTCTGATAGGGGGCATCGAACAGACCGATGAGGAACTTTACCCGAAGGATGTCGCGCACGCGGTCGTTGATGACTTCTTCGCTCAGTCCGCCTTCCTTCACCAGTTCGCGGAGGGGAAGGACGAAGGAGTCGGGCGAGCGGAAGGTGCAGCGTACGTTCAGTCCGGCTTCCACGCTTTGGCGGACGGCTTCTTTCATGTCTTTGGCGGTGCCGTGCTTGGTGTAGAGGTATTCTACGGCGTCACTGTCGGATACGACGTAGCCACGGAATCCCATTTCGCCACGCAGGCGGGTGGTGAGCCAGTAGTAGCTGCCCTGCACGGGGATGCCGTCGTAATCGTTGTACGAACTCATTACGCCCAGCATGCCAGCTTCCCGGATGACGCGTTTGAAGGGGTAGATGTGTATGTTTTCCACTTCGCGCGGCGACATTTGCGGGTCCACGCGTGCCATGCCTTCGCGGGCGCCTTTGTTGTTACTGTAAGCGGCAAAGTGCTTGCCGGTGGCGGCCACTTGGTGGTTGTGCTGCAAGCCGCGCACCATTTCGATGCCCAGTTCGGCTACGAGGTAGGGAGATTCGCCGTAAACTTCTTCGTAGCGTCCCCAGCGCTGGTCGCGTCCTACGTCGAGGATGGGGGCGTAGATGTTGGTGTAGCCCAGCATGCGGGCTTCGCGTCCGGTGATGAGCCCTACTTGGCGAATCAGTTCACGGTTCCAGGTATGTCCCAGTCCCAGTTGGGTGGGGAAGTTGGTGGCGCGGTAGCTTTCCACGCCGCGTATGCCTTCGTTGGTAAAGTCTACGGGGATACCGAGACGGGTATCTTCCACAAAGAACCGTTGCACCTCGTTCAGTGCCCAGGCGTGGCGCGAGGCGGGCCAGACGTAGGCATTGTCCGAGGGAGGCAGCCCCCATTGCTGGAAGCCGTTCAGGTGTTCGTCGATGGCGCCGATACCGTCTTTCCAGAGCAGCTCTTTCCATTCGGGGGTGGGGAGGTCGTCTTTCAGTACGCGTTTGTAGCCGTAGAGGGTGACCATTTGGCAGGTCTTTTCGTCCAGCGTCATCTGTTGCAGCAGGTTTTCGATGCGTGCTTCGAGCGGGGCGGAGGGGTCTTCGTACACGTCTTTCACTCCGTTTTTGTTGAAGTCTATCCAACCTTTGCGGTACATTTCACTTTTCACCGGCTTGTAGGTTGCCGGTGTTTTGGCAGGCTTTTGTGCGCAGAGCAGTGTGCTTCCTCCAAGCAGCAGGGTTAGGGCAATAAGGTTCTTCATGATATGTTCTAAAAATCTCTTGGTTATTATTGTTTCTTTTGTTGACAAAAATACGGCTAATGTGTGAAATAAAGGGATAAAATAGTCCGAAGTATCGGCTTTTATTGTCCGAAGGGTCTTCCTCTTACTAAAAATATCCTCCAAGACGCTACCGGGGAATTCAAATCATTATTAGACGAAACATATCATTCACTTTTAAAAAGAAAGAGAGAACACTATAATAACCTGAAAAGTAGATGCAATCGCGGTGTATACAAGTATTACGGCTACATCTGTTAAACGAGGGTGTATTTATATAATAGGAATCTGTTGGCGGAATTGTTGCTTGTACGGAAGAACTTTCTTTTCAACCTTGGGATGTCTAAACCCAACCTTGGTTTAGACATCCCAAGGTTGGGTATGGAAAAACCAAAGTTTGGGATAGATTGCTTCCTTAATTCTTTCCGGTTTTTCAGTTAACTTCAGAGACTTTTTCCGTTAACTTCCCATCTCTTTTGTGCAAATATCCATTACAGAAGATAGATATTCCCTCTTGCAGGGGGTAATTCCGTCAACGGATACTGGCTTTGGTAGCTGTTTGAACATTGATGACAATGGGGTGCACATATTCTATGTATGGAAGATTATTGTTTTTATCACGAAAAGTCAGTATTAGCTAATATTTGTAAATATATGGTGATTGCTAATAAAAGAATATGTATCTTTGTGCCAAAGAAAGCGGTAGAGGATGAAAAATAAAGTAGCATTTATCCCTTTTTCACCCTCCCTACTTAGCAATGAGTTACGCAATCTTTTAAATTTCAGACCGTTACAAAGTCATGGGGTTGACTGGATTTGACAGCGGGCAGAAATGGTAAGTAAGCATGCAGTGCGTCGTTGATTTGCACTTTAATCTCAGTCCTCAAAATTTTATCTGGCGAAACTCGTTACGCTCTCGCTGCTTAATCGAAGTATAGTAGATTGAAGCTTAATCCCGGCACCAGGTGCTGGGACGTGACATCACTCGGAAGCTGTTGCTCCGAAGCATTCCGATAAAGTGGTGCAGTCAAATCGGGGATAGTTCGTGTCAGCCTCGTGGCGCGGGTGAAAATTTAGAGGATAAGGCAACGGTTGATGGCTTTGGTTCTGCCGCTGCACGAAAATTTAGGCAAAGATAAGCATGTAGAAAGCTTATGATTTCCTCGTTTGGACGAGGGTTCGATTCCCTCCAGCTCCACGGAAATAGTAAAAAGAAGTTTGTAAGTCCTTGAATTCCAGTAATTCAGGGGCTTTTTCTTTTCTTCTACTCCCCCTACCTTTTATATTCATTTAGAAAATAGTTGTAGTAAATGTGCTACAATTCAAAATTAATATCTACTTTTGTCTGTTCAAAAATCAATAACTATTAGAAGTGGGGGCAACACTTTAAATTCTGCAACAGATTTATGAAAATTCACGAAGGAAAATGTACAGAGAAGATTTTGAAAGAACGTGAACGGATTGGTAGTCGGTTAGCCATTCTTCGCAAGAAGAGAAATATGACCCAAGAGGAATTGGCTAATCTTTGTGGTGTTAATCGTGTTAATATAGCCAAGATAGAGAAAGGGGCTTATAATGTGAGCATTGATATACTATCTAAGGTAACATCCGCTCTTGGTTTTGTGATAGATATAAAAGTGGATAGCTCTGTTTGTCCGACTCATTTCTCTCAACGTAAACCTGTAAAGCTGGTAATAGGGAAAGACTATTATGTCAGTTTTGGCAATAACGAAGCCCATAGATGTAAGCTGGTTGATATTCCGGAGATGTACCAAGGTCAAAGAATTAAAATCGAAACTCCGACCCCGAGAGGGTCTATCACCCACATATTATTTGCCGATGAAATAGGAACGACACCTGACGAGGCTGTAATGAACCAAGTAACGATGTAAAAACATTAAAAGGGAGGAAGTGCAAGTTCCTCTTTTATTGAAATCACCTTCGCTACAACCATCTGCAGCGAGGGTGATTTTTTAGTTTATGAGGGTTTCTACACACCCTCTTTCATCAGGGCTATTCAGAAATTTAATGGTTTCTTCTGAATATATAATCTTAAATTGATGGTTCGGAATCAATTCTAAAGCTGGGAAATCAGTAGTGATTAACAGTTTTAGTCCCTTTCTTTAATATGTAAAAGCAACTTGTACAAAAGAAGTTTCTTATGTACGGGATAGCAGCAATAACTCCGTTGAGCCTTCGTGGGGACAAGCCGAATTTGATTTTATAATGTGGGTTTATAAGGTACAGTCTCCGGTCAATGATTTGATAGTTGGCTTGCCGGGCGATGCGATTGAACAGTTCGATGGTGCATCCGGTGCTCTTTATATCCAGTAGCTCCGTGATTACGCGTTCCTGCTCACCGCATAGTCTTAATATCCATCTGTATAAAGTGCGGGGAAGGAGGTGGAGAAAAGGGAAATGTGAAACAATGTGGCTGTGTGCTATCTGCTGGTGGCCTCCGAATGGCATTTGCCAGGCGGGAAACCCTACAAATACAGCTCCGTCGGCAGACAAATGTTTTTGTAGGCCGGAGAGGAACCGTTCTTTGTCTCTGATATGCTCTATCACATCGTGTAGAAGAATCAGGGGAAAATTCGTAGCCTTGTCCTCAAGCTGGAAAATGTCGGTGGCAATGAACTGTCCCTGCTGATGCCTTTGGGCGAAGAAGGCCCTGGCTTGCTCTATTCGCATGGCATCAATGTCTACGCCCATCACCCGGCAACCGGCTTTGGCAAAAGGAAGCAGATTGCCTCCCTCTCCACAGCCCACTTCCAGCACTTTATCGGGGATGTGTCCGATGACTTCCTTTATGTAGGGGATATAATAGTTCTTGCTGGTCTGTGACTGTTCACCAAAGTAGCTTTCCCGGTCGGTATGTCGTTTCTGCATGTTCTTTGTTCCTTCTTGAGTTTGATTATCCATATAAATAGATAATCAGTCGGGTAAAAGACTGCGTGGCGCATCGTTTTTTTACCAGGAAATGCGGAGACCTACCGGGAGGGTGAATGTGAACGGATGTTCCTTTCGGATGGTGCGCAGTTGGCTGCCGTCGGGGATGTAATAGTTTATAGTCGGCTCCAGATAGATGCCTGCCTGGGGTGTGAGGCGATATTGTATGCCTATACTTGTGTTGACCGACCACTGCCAGGGAGCACTTACCGGCTGGCTGTCGAGCTTGTGTGGAATACTGTCCGTGACATGGAAGCTTTGGAGTGTCCCTTTTATGGGGATATCCACCTGCATGCCTGCCGTGGCATAACTGGAGAAACGTTTGTAATGCCAGAAACGGTAGGAAAGCCGGAGAGGAATGCCGATATAATGCAACTTCTGGTTGTCTTGAATGCGGAATGCTTCGCCGGTAGTGAACTCCGACCTGAGAAGCGTATATTGCAATCCGGTTTCCAGACTCCAACGCTCATTCAATTTCTTGCTGAGAGAGAGTCCCACGACGATGGGGGCATGATGTTGCTGGTTCTCAACAATCCTGCCGCTGTTATTCTGGGCAATCTGCATGAGTCCGATGGAATCTTTTCCCAGAGTACCCTGCTGATAGCGGGTGTGCAGATAAGAATAATACTCTTCCCACGTGCTGACTTGTTGAGGGAAGTCACTTGAAATGCCGTCGGTATGTGGAGTGGCAATCAGCTTATATAAGTTCTGTGCCAGTTGCGGTCCGAGTGAACCTGCCAGCATCAACTTCCATTTTCCGGATTTCTTCTTGCGGGTTGGCGGCATCAGGGAAGGGGAGAAGACGAAAGCCATCTGTCGGTTGGTGATGGTCTGTCCGGTGAATGGAGAAGGTATGGGATATTTGTGGATACTATCTTTCATTGTGGGTATGGCAAGGGGCCATTCTGTGGAAACTGGAACGGGAGGGATGATTCGTTCCCTTTTGTTCAGATTTTCTTTGGTATGGCATTGTTCGTCGGTTCGGGGAGTATCGGTTTTCTTTGTTTGTTGCGTACTCCCGGCTTGCCTGGAAGAAACTTTGGACAAACGGTTTTCCCTGATACTCTTTTTCTCTCTGTACAGATAGTCATACAGCGTTGGAAAGAGAAGCAATACTGTCAAAACAATGAATACACGGTATCCTGCCAGCATCTTTTTAAGTAAAATTTTCGCCCGGAACAATTGGGAGGAAGAGGAGTGTGGCGCTATACCCAGTAAATCTCCAATTTCTTTGTGGGACAATCCTTCCAGTACTGCCAGTTTAAATACCTTGCAGTAGCCCTCCGGAAGGCTCTCCACTATATCCAGCATCTTATCGTACGAAATGAAATCCGGACAAAAAGGATTTTCAGCAGGCTCTTCCTCTTCCGGAATATCTGTCAATGGGATGGTGGGGTTGGCATTGGCATGGTTGAGGTATTGCAGTGCCAGGTTTCTCATAATCTTTTTCATCCAGTATTCCAGTTTCTCCGGGTTGCGCAGCGAATGAATGGAAGTGAATATGATGACAAAACCGTCGTGAAGAAGATCTTGGGCTATCGTTGGGTCGGGAATATAGCGTAGGCATACTTTCAGCATTTTCTCTGAATAGTTTTCGTAGAGCAGGCTCAAGGCCTGCCCGTTTCCCTTCTGGCATAAAGTGACAAGAGCTTTTGTATCCATGTGTTTGTCTCAATGTTATTTCTTAAGGATAGAGAAGAACATGAATGACTGCATGGATTTTTATTTTTTAACTAAGCCTCCCGGTTGGCTTCTGCTGCACAGTCCGGACAAATGCCTTTCAGTACATAGTTGATGCTGTTCAGTGTAAATCCTTGAGGCAGCTTCACCACCGGAGTGGGAATGTTGGTGAAGCAGAAGGTTTTGTTGCATTTCTCGCAATGGAAATGGGTGTGCAGGTCGCTTACGTCGCAAGAGCAACTGTCGCTGCACACGGCATACTTGAAGGAACCCGTCCCGTCATCTATACTGTGTATCAGATGATGGGAGAGGAATAGGGTAAGGGTACGGAAGATGGTGGATTTGTCCACCGTATCCAGCATGGTTTCAAGGTCGAGCAATGAGACGGAACGGCCTGCCTGCATCATGGTGCGCAATACCAGGATGCGGATGGCAGTGGGCTGTATGTCCCTTTTGGCCAATAGGTCCAAATATTTCTTTTCTTCCATTTTTTCTATTTAATAAGTTTTTGTATGCGTATGGCGTTCACTATCGCAATGAGGGCGACGCCTACGTCGGCAAAGACAGCTTCCCAAAGTGTAGCGATTCCACCGGCACCGAGGATGAGGACAAGCAGCTTCACTCCGAAAGCCAGCGAGATGTTCTGCCAGACAATCCGGCGGGTTTGCCTGCCCGCATGA
Source organism: Bacteroides sp. AF34-31BH (assembly GCF_003602795.1). Classification (NCBI taxonomy): domain Bacteria; kingdom Pseudomonadati; phylum Bacteroidota; class Bacteroidia; order Bacteroidales; family Bacteroidaceae; genus Bacteroides; species Bacteroides sp. AF34-31BH. The sequence continues at coordinate 221,270 of NZ_QTLV01000001.1, read as the reverse complement.
ATGGCGGTGGCCACTCTCGAAGGCTGGTCTGTCTGTATCACTACATCGGCGGTTTCGATGGCGGCATCGCTGCCAAGTCCGCCCATGGCGATGCCCACATGGCTAAGGGCAAGAACCGGGGCATCATTGATGCCGTCGCCCACAAAGGCTATTCGGTTGGCAGGGTTGCTGCGGAGTGCCTCGATGTGCTTCACCTTTCCGTCCGGCAGCAGGTCTCCGTATGCCTGGGTGATGCCTAGCTTTTCTGCAAAGTTAGTAACAATGGCTTGTTTGTCTCCCGATAATATCTGAATATTATTGATATTTAAAGCTTTTAATTCTTTGACGGCGTTGACGGCATCTTCCTTTAATGTGTCTGATAGCAACAGATAACCGGCATATTTTGTTCCGATGGCGCAGGCCACAATCGTATCGACAATTGATGACAATTCATCGGGATATTCTATCCCGAACTTAGTCAGCAGGCGGGTGTTGCCCACCAGGACACGCGTTCCATCCATAGTGGCTTGCAGTCCGTGGCCGGCAATCTCCGTAACGTCCGTTGTGGCAATCAACTCTATATCCCTTTGTTTGGCATAGCTTACGATGGCTTTGGCTATGGGGTGCGTACTGTTTCGCTCTGCCGAGGCGGCAAGCTGTATCAACTTCTCTTCCGTAACTCCCGGTTGTGCCTGGCAGGATTGTACATCGAAGGTGCCTTTGGTCAGCGTACCCGTCTTGTCGAATACCACCGTGTTGACTTGGGTGATGGCATCGAGGTAGTTGCCACCTTTGAAGAGGACACCCAGGCGGGAGGCGGCGCCGATTCCTCCGAAGTAGCCTAACGGAATGCTTACGACGAGGGCGCACGGGCAGGAGATAACCAGAAAGACCAATGCCCTGTATAGCCAGTCATTGAAGATGAACGAGAATTGTGCATCTGCCAGCGAATAGAGGAAGGGGAGCAGTACAATCAATGCCGCCAGTCCGGTGACGGCGGGTGTATAGATACGGGCAAACTTACGGATGAAAAGTTCTGCCGGCGCTTTGCGCTCGGAGGCATTCTGCACCAGTTCCAATATACGGGAAAGAGCACTTTTCTCGAAGGGTTTGGTGACTTGGATGCGTACGACTTTGTCGGTCGCAATCATTCCGGCAAGCACTTCCCCGCCCTGGCGGATGTTGCGGGGAACACTTTCTCCCGTCAGTGCAGAGGTGTTGAAGGCGGCAACTTCGTCCAGCATCGTTCCGTCCAGGGGGACGCGCTCTCCGGCTTTTACTTCGATGGTTTCGCCTACCTGCACATGTTGGGGAGCTTCGACAAGCGTACTGCCGTTTCTGATGACCGTTGCCGTTTCGGGACGTACGTCGAGCAGGGCGCTGATGTTACGCTTGGCTTTGTCTACGGCTTTGTCCTGAAAGAGCTCTCCCAAGGAGTAGAAGAGCATGACGGCAACGCCTTCGGGATATTCGCCTATATAGAAGGCGCCGAGGGTGGCGATGGACATAAGGGTGAATTCGCTGAACACGTCCTTTTGCAGGATGCTTTCCCAGGCTTCCCTCATCACCGGGAGGCCCACGGGGAGATAGGCAAGCAAGTACCATATAAAAGGTACATACTCTCCCTTGAAGAAGGTGGTGTCAGTAGCATTCAGGATGAGCCCTCCGAAGAGCAATAGGGCGGAGAGGATGATTCTCCAATAATCTTTCAGCAGACTGTTTCTTTTTTCTTGTATCGCTGTATGTCCGTGTGTGCAGCAGCATTTGCAACTCATATTGTTTCCTCCTATTTTCTATTTTCTGCAGCAAAGGTAGCGGAAAGGAGATGCAACTTGGTTGCAAAGTGAAAATTCCCGGACTGTCTTAGATTTCCAGCATCCGCTTCTCCCGTTCCAGGTCTTTCTCGTTCAGCAGGGGAGAGGGGACGGAGCAGGTTTTGATGAAGTCGCCCGGCTGGCAGGTGTAGTTGTAGTAGGGGCGTTGCTCGTCGGTCAGCTGGTCTTGGGGGATGAGTTGGCCTTTCAGTTCCAGGAAGTCGTCCATGGAGGTGCTGTCCGAGTGTTTGATGAAGAGGATGCGGCGGGCTATGGGGTTGCGGTTGTAGTCCAGGCAGAGGTAGAGCCCTTTGAGCAGGTGGGGAAAGTCGTACATGGGTAGTTGCAGGTAGATGGTGAACAAGGCTAGTTGGGGTGCCTCGCGTTCGTTGAAGAAGATATAGGCATTCTGGTGGTTGTTGAAGACAGCAGTGCCGAAGTGTGTGGTGTTGTAGGCGCTCATGTGCACCACTTTGACGTGGTCGTTGCTGTCGGCAGGGGTTATCAGGTAAGGCTCTACCTTTAAGGCATTGGAGGAGGAAGAGAGGCTGTAACTGATGTAGATGCCGCTGTAATTGTACACTTCCTGCGCCGAGTGGAGCATCTCATGAAGTTTATTAATAATGGAAATTCATTTTTGCTGTCAGCGCCCGCCTCTATCTTTGCCGCCGAAATCAAGAACGAATTTAAACGATACACTATGTTCAACGGTGAGAAAAAACAGATAATACAGAGCAAGAGACTGGCTGATGCCTTGTTCATCCTTTGGGCGGGTGGAGCGGCTTTGCTCTCCTATTCACTGGTCTATGCGCTGCGCAAGCCGTTTACGGCTGCGGGCTTCGACGGGCTCGACTTCTTCGGGATGGATTACAAGACGGCAACCAGCATCGTGCAGATTTCCGGCTATTTTATTTCCAAGCTGATTGGTATCAAGGTAATTTCGGAACTGAAGAAGGAGAACCGTCTGAAGTTCATCATCCTCTCGGTGGCGGTGGCCGAGCTTTCGCTGGTGCTGTTCGGAGCGTTGCCCCGGCCGCTGAATGTCTTTGCGCTGTTCTTCAACGGGCTTTCGTTGGGATGCATGTGGGGAGTGATTTTCAGTTTCCTCGAGGGGCGGCGGGTGACGGACCTGCTGGCGAGCCTAATGGGGCTGAGCATTGCCATCAGTTCGGGCACGGCAAAGTCCGTCGGGCTGTTTGTGATGGAGCATCTCCACATCAGTGAGTTCTGGATGCCTGCCTTTATCGGTGCCTTTGCCTTCCCGCTGCTGTCGTTGCTGGGCTGGCTGATGACGAGAATGCCGCAACCTACCGCGGCAGACCGGGCACTACGCTCGGAACGGGTGACGCTGGACGGCAGGGCGCGTGCGGACCTCTTCAAGAGCTTCATGCCGGTATTGCTGATGCTGTTTGCGGCAAACTTGTTCATCACCGTCTTGCAGGACATCAAGGAGGACTTCCTGGTGAAGATTCTGGATGTGGAGGCGGCGGAGCTGTCGTCGTGGGCATTTGCCAAGGTAGATGCGGTGGTGACACTGATTATCTTGTTGCTTTTCGGGCTGATGTCCGCGGTGAGGAGTAATATAAAGGTGCTGTGCCTGCTGCTGGTGCTTGTGACGTGCGGCACAGCGACCTTGGGATTCGTGGCCTTCAATTACGATGGGTTGCAACTGCCACCCATGACGTGGCTGTTCCTCCAGAGTTTGTCGCTCTATACTGTTTACCTCAGCTTCCAGACGTTGTTCTTCGAGCGTTTCATCGCCTGCTTCCGCATCAAGGGGAATGTGGGGTTCTTTATTGTCACACTCGATTTTATCGGGTATACCGGTACGGTGGTGGTATTGGTATTCAAGGAATTCTTCAATCCGGACATCAACTGGCTGGATTTCTATAACCTGATGTCGGGCTATGTCGGCATTGTGTGCAGCGTGGCTTTCCTATGCTCGGCTGTCTACCTGGTGCAGCGCTATCGCAAGGAGAATGCTTCGGGACCGTTGGGCTCTTCCCTTTTCCGTTTGCGCCGTTGGTCCCGGCCGGGCAATTCCTTGCTTCTTGAGACTGAATAATAATAATATATCGTATGAAAAGAATTGAATGTATCATTATGGACTGGGCAGGAACTGCCGTCGATTACGGTTGTTTTGCTCCCGTCGCCGCCTTTGTCGAGAGCTTTCGGGCCATCGGCGTTCCCGTCACTGCTGCTGAAACACGTGCGCACATGGGGCTGACCAAAGTAGAAGAAATCCGTGCACTGTTCAATATAGAACGTGTCCGGACGGAATTTGAACGGAAATTCGGCCGTCCCGCCGGTGAGGAAGACGTGCAGGCACGTTATGCCGAATTCCAACGGGTGTTGTTTGCCTCGCTCGAAGATTATACCGACCTTATCCCCGGTGTGGTGGAAACGATTTCCGCACTGCGTGCGCAAGGCGTCCGCATTGGCTCCACCACCGGCTATACCCGCTCTATGATGGATGTTGTGCTGCCTGCCGCCACAGCCAAAGGCTATGCGGTAGATAATTGCGTCACTCCCGACGGGTTGCCTGCAGGCCGTCCTGCTCCCTACATGATATATAAGAATATGGCAGACCTCGCCATCCCCTCCGTAGATTGTGTGTTGAAGTATGGCGATACCATCGCCGACATCAAGGAGGGTATCAATGCCAAAGCATGGACCGTCGGCGTAGTCCTCGGCAGTAACGAACTGGGACTGGCACAAGAGGAAGTCTCCTCCCTGCCTGCCGATGAGCTCGAAGCCCGTAAGGCCGATGTCCGCCGCCGCATGCTTGCCGCCGGTGCCCACTATGTGGTCGATACCATTGCCGAGCTCCCCGCAGTCATCGCCGAGATAAACCGTAAACTTGGGATTTTGTAACCCTTATAAACGTATAAACTTAAAAGCTCAATGCATATGAAACCCTACATTCTCCTTACCCCCGGCCCCCTTACCACCTCACAAACCGTCAAGGAAGCCATGCTGACCGACAGGTGTACCTGGGACGAAGACTACAACCTCCACATTGTGGAAGAAATCCGCAAGTCCCTCGTCTCCCTCGCCACCCAGCATACCGGCGACTATACTTCCATCCTCCTGCAAGGTAGCGGCACGTACTGTGTGGAAGCCGTCATCGGTAGCGTCATCAAGCCTGGCGACAAACTTCTCATACTGAGCAACGGCGCCTACGGCGACCGCATGGGCAACATCGCCGAGTATCACGGCATCTCGTACGACATGCTTGCTTTTGACGAAACAGAGCAAGTCTCCGTCAGCTACGTCGACGACTATCTTTCGCACAATGCCGAAATCACCCACGTTGCCGTGGTGCATTGCGAAACCACTACCGGCGTGCTCAATCCCCTCAAGGAGATAGCCCACCTCGTCAAGATGTACGGCAAGAAACTGATTGTAGACGCCATGAGCAGCTTCGGCGGTGTTCCCCTCGATGTACACGAACTGGGCATAGACTTCCTCATCAGCAGTGCCAACAAGTGCATCCAGGGCGTTCCGGGATTTGGCTTCATCATCGCTCGCCGTTCCGAGCTGTTGCACTGCAAGGGCGTCTCCAAGTCACTCTCTCTCGACATTTACGACCAATGGGAAGCCATGGAGAAAGGACATGGCAAATGGCGTTTTACTTCTCCTACACACGTGGTCCGCGCCTTCAAGCAAGCCATGGACGAACAGGCAGAGGAGGGCGGTGTGGAGGCCCGTCACAACAGATATTGCGAGAACCACCGCGTGCTGGTGGACGGCATGCGTTCCCTCGGTTTCCAAACGTTGCTGCCGGACGAGATTCAATCGCCCGTTATTACTTCTTTCCTCTATCCTCATGCCGATTTCAACTTCAAAGCTTTCTACACACAACTGAAAGAGCGTGGATTTGTCATCTATCCGGGAAAGATTTCGCAAGCCGACACTTTCCGTATCGGCAATATCGGAGATGTTCATCCCGAAGATTTCCGGCAGCTGATAGAGATAATTCGCGAGTGTAAATACTAAGCTCCGAATCTGCATAGATTTAATCGTTCCATCGTGGAGGAAAAATCGTTCCACCATGGTGGAACGATTTTTTCCTAGTGGTGGAATAATATTTTCCCCATGATGGAATGATTTGTCCTTCGCCTTCCTTCTTCTTAAGCTTCCCTATTAAATTTGACCTTCGTCAAGTCTGTAAACGCTATCTTTTCGTATTTTTGCACCCAATTTCGGAGGTATCAGATTTATGGCAACATCCAGAGAAATGACGGAAGGACGGGCTCTTCCGTTGATTTTCAACTTTACTTTGCCTTTACTGCTCGGCAATCTGCTGCAACAGACCTATTCATTGGTAGATGCAGCTATCGTGGGGCGCTTTCTGGGTATCAACGCCTTGGCTTCAGTCGGGGCAAGCACTTCGGTCGTTTTTCTTATTCTGGGATTCTGCAATGGCTGTTGCGGAGGTTTCGGCATTCCCGTGGCGCAAAAGTTCGGTGCGCGGGATTATGTCACGATGCGCCGTTATGTGGCTGTCAGCTTGCAGCTGGCTGCGGTGATGTCTGTTGTCATTGCCGTGGTTACCAGCATTTACTGTGCAGATATTCTGCACATGATGAGTACGCCGGAGAACATATTCACGGGAGCCTATTATTACCTGCTTGTCACGTTTATCGGGGTTCCCTTTACTTTCTTCTATAATCTGCTGTCCAGTATTATCCGTGCATTGGGTGACAGCAAGACGCCGTTTTGGTTTCTACTTCTCTCTACGGTACTGAATATCCTGCTCGATTTGTTCTGCATTCTGGTACTGGGTTGGGGAGTGGCAGGAGCTGCCATCGCTACCGTATTTTCACAAGGCGTCTCGGCCATATTGTGCTACATCTATATGATGCGTCGTTTCGACATTCTGAAGACAACGCCTGCCGAGCGGAAATTCGACGGTGCTTTGGCACGCACACTGATGTACATCGGCGTACCCATGGGACTGCAATTTTCCATTACTGCCATTGGCAGCATTATGCTGCAAAGCGCCAATAATGCTTTGGGTACGGCTTGTGTGGCTGCATTCACGGCAGCCATGCGTATCAAGATGTTTTTCATGTGTCCTTTCGAGAGTCTGGGCATGGCAATGGCCACCTATAGCGGGCAAAACTACGGTGCGGGCAAGCCGGAACGTATCTGGATGGGAGTCAAGGCAAGCGCCCTGATGATGATTGTTTATTGGGCGTTCACTTTCTGTGTACTGATGTTCGGTGCCAGGACTTTTGCCCTGCTCTTTGTAGATGCCTCTGAGTTGGAGATTTTAAAGAATACGGAGTTGTTCCTGCACATTTCCGTTTCCTTTTTCCCGGTTTTGGGACTGCTCTGCATCCTGCGATACACTATCCAGGGGGTGGGATATACCAATCTTGCCATGCTTTCCGGTGTCTCGGAGATGATTGCCCGGATACTGGTCAGCCTGCTGGCTGTTCCGGCTTTCGGCTATCTGGCCGTGTGTTTTGGTGACCCTACTGCATGGATTTTTGCAGATGCCTTTTTAATACCAGCCTTCATTTATGTCTATCGGCGGATACTTCGGATGAAGAAAAATTAGTGTATCTTTGTATCGGGGAGTTGAAAGAAGAATGACCGGACGAAAAATTATACACATCGATATGGACGCATTCTACGCCTCCGTAGAACAGCGTGATAATCCTGCATTGCGGGGCAAGCCCATTGCCGTGGGCCATGCGGAGGAACGGGGAGTGGTGGCGGCAGCCAGTTACGAGGCACGGCGTTTCGGGGTGCGTTCTGCCATGTCGTCACTGAAGGCAAAGCGGCTGTGCCCCCAACTTATCTTTATCCCGGGACGGATGGAAGTCTACAAATCCGTTTCCCGCCAGATACACGAAATCTTTCATGAATATACGGATGTCATCGAGCCCATTTCGCTGGACGAGGCTTTTCTGGATGTGACGGAGAATAAACCGGGCATTCCATTGGCTGTAGACATCGCGAAGGAGATAAAGCGGAAGGTGCGGGAGAGATTGAATCTGGTGGCTTCCGCCGGCATATCCTATAATAAGTTTCTTGCCAAGATAGCCTCGGACTACCGCAAGCCGGACGGGCTTTGCACCATACATCCTGCCCAGGCGTTGGACTTTGTTGCCCGGCTGCCCATTGAAAGTTTCTGGGGAGTGGGGCCGGTAACGGCGAAAAAAATGCATACTTTGGGAATTCACAATGGAGAGCAGCTGCGCATGCAGTCTTTGGAAATGCTGACCCGCGAATTTGGCAAAGTGGGGACAGTCTATTATGATTTTGCCCGTGGCGTTGATACCCGTCCGGTAGAGGCTGTCCGCATCCGCAAGTCTGTGGGCTGTGAACATACGTTGGAGAAGGACATCAGCAAGCGTTCATCCGTCATTATAGAGTTGTACCATGCGGCAGTGGAGCTGGTGGGGCGTCTGGAGCACACCAATTTTCGTGGGAATACGCTGACGCTGAAAATCAAGTTTCATGATTTTAGCCAGATTACCCGTAGTATGACTCAAACAAAGGAACTGGTTGCTCTTGACGTGATTCTGCCTTTGGCAAAGCAATTGCTGCAGGAAGTGGATTATGAACATCATCCTATCCGTTTGATTGGGCTTTCCGTTTCCAACCCCCGTGAAGAGGGGGAGGAGAAAGGAGTCTGGGAACAGCTGAGTTTTGAATTTAGTGACTGGGAGACGGAACATTCAAATAAATAATGCTATATTTGTGTTCAGTATCAAAAAAAGGAAAGCTATGGGCTGTTTTATGAATATTTTGTGGTTGATGTTTGGAGGTATCATCACTGCTGTGGAGTATCTTATTGCAAGTTTATTGATGATGTTCACCATTATTGGCATCCCTTTCGGCATGCAGACCTTGAAAATGGCAAGCCTTGCCTTGTGGCCTTTCGGCAAAGAGGTTCGTAGCGGGGAACGTTCCAACGGCTGCCTCTATGTGCTGATGAATATTCTTTGGATATTCTTGGGCGGCATTTGGATTTGCCTTTCGCACTTGGGATTCGGGTTGTTGCTGTGCATCACCATTATAGGCATTCCTTTCGGTATCCAACATTTTAAACTGGCAGGGCTGGCATTGACTCCTTTCGGGAAGGATATTGTTGCGGCTTGAGTTATTACGTTGCGTTGATGATTGGCCTTTTATGAATATATGTAAATATAATTGATTCTATGGACTGGCTGTTGTTTTGGCCCGGGTAAATCTCTTTCTAATTGTATGCTAAATGTTTAGCTTTTTGTTTAGCACCTGGATATACCTTTATTTTTCTACTTTTATTTGAATTATATATAAGAATAATTTTGTTTTCTGAAGTGAAACGTTATATTTGTCCCATCCTCATTTATAACACTTCACATATATGCGAAAAACACACCTTTACACGCTACTATGCGTCCTATGTTTTCCATCTTTGGTTTGTGCACAACAAGCCGTTTTTGATGAATTCAGAAAAGCGGCAGGAGATTATGCTGCTCTTTACTCCGGTAAGGCAGAGGAAAATTATAACCAGCAGAAGTATCTTAACCATCCCTATTGGAATACGGATGAATTTCGCGAGGGGGCTGTCTGTTATGGCAGATGGCTTTACTCGGATTTGCAGCTCCGTTATGATACCTATAAAAAGAGTCTGATTGTGGTTACTCCGGAGAAACGGATAACCTTGCAGGTAGATATGCGGAAAGTGGATTATTTTGTCATAGAAGGACAGAAGTTTGTACCGCAGGGTGACTGTTTCGCTGCGTTGCTATATGATAGTCCGCAAATGTGCCTGACACAGTATATCGTATCCACAATGGAGTCTCAGGTGAAGAAAAACGATCTTTATTACAGCCGGTTCAAGAAAAAGAGCTATTTCAGTCTTCGCAGTGGCGGAACCGATTATGTGATAACTTCCCGTTCGGGTTTCTTGAAACTTTTTCCTACATACAAGAAGCAGTTGAAGGCTTATTGCCGGAAAGAGCGGCTGGACTTCAAGGAAAATGGCGGTGTCCGGGCAATGACCCGGTTAACGGAATATATTGATTCCTTAATTCATGGAAAATAATATGAAAGCACATAATCTTAAATATACAGTAGCCTTTTTCCTCCTATTGTCGCCTTTCGGCATGTTTGCACAGCAACAGATGGCTATGGACAGCATTTCCATATTCGAATTGATGGATGCAGTAGAAAAGGGCACGTCTTGCCGTATTTATACAACGATAACGGTTCCTTTTAAAGTGAAGCGGGCAGAGGTGAAGAACCCCACTGCCGAGTACTTGAGAGAGGCTTTGGCAGCTACTATCTATAAGGTGACGGTTTATGGTGACAGAATATTTGTCTTGCCGGAGGTTTTTCTGGCCACCTCGCTGCCACCGGTATTGATGGGGGAAAAGTTGGAGACGGATGAGGAACTATTGCCTTCATACATTCCTATTGTGAAGTCTTCTTCAGAAAACAAGGTCTATGAGATAGGAAACAAGTACAAGCCTGCCCCCGGAGATATGATAACTTTGACCGGAAGAGTTTCTGACTTTAAGACCGGCCAGAATCTGGATGGTATCAACATCATTCATCGAGAGCCGTGGGTAGCTACGACGACCAACCGTCAGGGGGAATTTACCATTGACCTGCCTGCAGGCTATAATATTCTTGAAATCAGTGGGATGAATATCAAAGTGACCCATCGGCAATTTATGCTTTATGGTGAAGGCATTGTCCATATCGAGTTGGAAGAGGAAGACCATATGCTGGATGAGGTGCTTATTGTTTCGGGGCGTATACAGAACGTGAAAAGTGTGCAGTTGGGAATGGAGAAGCTGCAGCCTGCCCTGCTGAAAAACATTCCTACGGCTATGGGTGAGGTGGATGTGCTGAAGATGATACAGACACTTCCCGGCATCAAGACAGTGGGGGAGGCATCAAGCGGTTACAATGTGCGTGGGAGTGCCGCTGACCAGAACCTGCTTCTTTTCAATAACGGAACGATTTATAACCCCAATCATCTTTTCGGTTTTTTCACGGCTTTTAATTCGGACATGATAAAGGATGCGGAACTTTATAAGAGCAGTATCCCCAGCCAGTATGGCGGGCGTATCGCTTCCGTACTGAACATCACCAGCAAGGAGGCGAACAAGGAAAAGTTTACCGGTTCTGCAGGTATCGGGCTTGTGACCAGTAAGTTGAATCTCGAGATTCCCATCATTAAGGAAAAGACTTCCCTTCTGCTGAGTGGACGTACGACCTATTCGGACTGGATAATGAAGACATTGCCCAACAAAAGCGGGTATCGTGATGGGAAAGCCGGTTTCTATGATTTGGGGACTGTCTTCTCGCATACGGTGAACGAGCGCAACAAGCTGAATGTCTATGGCTATTATAGTCACGACCGTTTTGCCTTTAATGACAATGAGAAGTATGCCTACAACAATATGAATTTCTCGGCAAACTGGAGGACCGTCTTTGCAGAAAAGCTGACCGGAAACTTCTCTTTCGGTTATGACCACTACGATTACCGAAATGATGAAACGGTGGAGGAAGCGTCTGCCGCACGGCTGTCTTTTGCCATTAACCAATGGTTTGGAAAAGCGGACTTTCTTTATCAAGCCGGCAATAGCCATGCGGTGAACTTCGGTTTGATGAGCCAGCTGTATAATGTGAATTCCGGGACCTACGAGCCGGTGGGGCCTAATTCGCTGGTAAGATATGATGAACTGCAAAAGGATAAAGCACTGGAAAGTGCCGTTTATATAGGGGATGAATGGGATATAACTTCCAGGCTCTCCATCAATGCGGGTATACGCTATTCCATGCTCAATGCTTTGGGACCGCGCACTTACTATACATATCAGGAAGGTATACTGCCCTCCATGTCTTCGGTGGCGGATTCTATCACGGCGGGGAATGGAAAGGTCATCAAGACCTATCACGGACCGGAATTCAGAGTGTCGGCACGTTATGCCTTTACAGATGATTTTTCCGTAAAGGCCGGTTTCAATACGATGAGGCAGTATATCCATAAGGTATCGAATACTGCCGTTATGTCTCCTACAGATACCTGGAAGCTGAGCGACCCCAATATCAAGCCTCAACGTGGCTGGCAGGTGGCGGCAGGCGCCTACTATAATACGCCGGGGCAACTTCTGGAATTATCTGTAGAAGGATATTACAAAAAGCTGATTGATTATCTGGATTATCGCAGTTCCGCCCAAATCCTGATGAACCACCATCTGGAGACGGATGTCATCAATACGGAGGGATATGCCTACGGCGTAGAATTTCAGGTGAAGAAACCGGTAGGAAAACTGAACGGATGGATGAGCTATACTTATTCGCGCACTTTCTTGCGTCAGAATGATCCGCGCATAGCCCGTCCCATCAATGGTGGAGAATGGTATCCGACCGAGTATGATAAGCCGCATGACTTCAAGCTTGTAGGTAATTATAAGTTTACCCGTCGTTACAGCATGTCTTTCAATATGGATTACAGTACGGGCCGTCCCACCACAATTCCTGCCGGGCAATACTACGACCAGGGTCTGAAGAAAATGCAGGTTTACTATACCGACCGTAACAGTTATCGTGTTCCCGACTATTTCCGTATGGATTTGTCGTTCAATATTGAACCCAGCCATCACCTGACATTGTTGACCCACAGTTCCCTTTCTTTCGGTATCTATAACCTGACCGGAAGGAAGAATGTGTACTCTGTCTATTTTGTGTCCGAGGAGGGTAGGATTCAAGGATACAAGATGTCCATATTCGGTGCTCCCATTCCTTTTGTTACTTATAATATTAAATTCTGAAAGGGTATGAAGAATAAAATATATTGGGTGATATGTATATGTCCGTTATGGTTGTTCCTTAGTAATTGTGTGGATAAGTTCAATGCCCATTTGCCGGAAAGTAGTATCGGCCTTCTCATAGTTGAAGGTAGTATTATATCGGATAGTGCTGTCGTGTTTTCTTTGAGCCGTTCCTTTTCCTTGGATGTGGAAGGGGTTCCTCCTGATTTCAATAAGGTGGATGCTGAAGTTTGTGTAACCGGTGAGGATGGCTCCAGTTTTAGGGGTGTTGCGTTGGGTAATGGAAAGTACCGGGTTGCTGTCGGAACATTGCATAGGGATGTCCGCTATAGCTTGAAGATTGTCTATGAGGGAGATATCTATACTTCCGAACCTCAATATCCGATAGGAACGGAAAGCATAGACGATGTCACCTACGAACAGCAAGGGGAGTATGGTGATGTCAGCATCCGTTTCTCCATGCAAAGCAAAGATGCTGCATGTTATTTCTGGAATTATGAAGAAGATTGGGAGGTTAGAGCAGTATACAATCCTATGTGTGCTTATGATCCCGATACAGACAAGGTTGTTGATTATGATGCCAGACCATACTCACGCGGATGGTGTCACAGTGAATCGTCCGAGATAATAATAGGTAATATGGAAATAAACAAGGATAATCGTGTAAAGGATAAGTGTCTCTATTCCATTGAAGCAGATGATATTCGTTTTTCTTGTTGTTACAGTACTATAGTGAAACAACGTAAGATTTCGAAGAGTGAATATGAATATTATCAGGAGAAAATAAAGCTTAATGAGGAGATGGGTGGGTTGTTTGTTCCCCAGCCTTCGGAATTGCCGTCGAACATTAGATGTGAAAGTTCAGCTAAACAGGCTATTGGATATGTTGGTGTCAGTTTGAATGTGGCGGAATATCGTATTTTCATTTCTACAGATGATATACAATATAGGCTTCCTGAGGGGTATTGTCAGGGAGCGAAAGGGCTGAAAGAAGAGTATACATTTTTAGATTTATACTTGATGGGGTATACCATTGCATATCCGGACCCGGACCCACGTACGGGATTCAAAGGTTATGCATGGGTTTCTGGAGGTTGTACAGACGTACGCTATTTAGGTGCCAGCTTGGAAAAGCCTTCCTTCTGGCCAGTTGAAATCAATCTGTTTTAATAAGAAAAAGCGATGAATAATGCAAAATATATAGTAACATGGATATGCTTGTTGTGGCTCACTATTGGCAGTTGTGTGGATAAATTCAATGCGCACTTGCCGGAGAGTAGTACGAGGGTGCTTATAGTTGAAGGTAACATCATATCAGATAGTACAGTCGTTTTTTCCTTGAGCTGTTCCTTTCCTTTGAATGTAGAAGGAATTCCTCAGGATTATAACAAGATAGATGCAGAAGTCAGTGTAGTAGGAAGTGATGGTTCTTGTTTTAATGGCACTTCTTTGGGAGATGGAAAATACCAAGTTGTAATTGGCGCTTTGAATAAAGATGCCAGCTATAGTCTGAAAATTGTGTATGAAGGGGATATTTATACTTCGGAGCCTCAATATCCATTGGAGACAGAAACAATAAATGACGTTACCTACGAGCAACCGGAAAAATACGGTGACATCTCTATCCGCTTTTCTATGCGGAGTGAAGATGGCGGATGTTATTTCTGGAGTTACGAGGAAGATTGGGAAGTGAGGGCAGTATATAATCCCAAGTTCCGTTATGACCCTACCACTGATGAGGTGGTTGATTTTGATGCTACACCATATGCACGGGGATGGTGTCATGATAAGTCGGCTAAAATCATAGTAGGTAATATAGGAACAAATAAGGATACTCAATTGAAGGATAAGTGGCTCTATTCTATAAAGGCGGATAATAACCGTGTCTTTCATCATTATAGCACTTTGGTGAAACAGCGTAAGATTTCGAGGGGCGAGTACGAATATTATCAGGAGAAAATAAAAATCAATGAAGAAATGGGCGGATTGTTTATTCCTCAGCCTTCGGAACTTCCTACGAATATTACTTGCAACAATTCAGACAAAAATGTAGTTGGTTATGTGGGAGTTAGCATGAATGTGGCAAAATATCGTATTTTCATTTCTGCCGATGATATATATTATAGGTTTCCTGACGGTTATTGCCAAGAATTTAGAGGTTGGGCAGATTCGTACATGGATTTATATGTGATGGGATATGCTATTGCTTATCCATTGATGGTAGGTTATGCATGGGTTTCCGGAGGTTGTACAGACGTACGCTATTTAGGTGCCAGCTTGGAAAAGCCTTCCTTCTGGCCGGATGAAATGAATTAATATTGAAATGATATGAAGAGAGTGATATTTTGTATTATAGGTTGGGTTCTTGTATTGGGATTACACGCTCAAATTGTTGAGAATATGCGTATTTATACAGACAAGGACTGCTATGTGGCTGGAGAAGATTTGTGGATAAAAGTTTGTGTGACGGATTCCTTGTCTCGTGGAAGCGTATTAAGCAAAGTAGCTTATGTAGAGATAAGTGACACGAAGCTGGTATACGCACAAGGTAAAATCGACTTGCAGAACGGGAATGGATGGGGACGTATCAGACTTCCGCAAGTCATGCATACCGGAGCTTACCAACTGACGGCATATACGCGTTATATGAGGAACTATCCTATGGCTTGTTTCCCAAAGAAGTATATAGCCTTGCTTAATACTGTTCAGACAACAGAGGAGGATAATGTGGAACTTTTCACGGATTCCATTACCGTTTCACAAGCTTCCGGCAATCAGCTTTCCGGAGCGGACTTATGGACAGATAAATCGGTCTATGGGAACCGGAGTAAAGTAGCCTTGACATTACCCAATCTGCCTGCTGATGTCAAGGAGCTTACTTTGTCCGTAGTACGAAAAGACTATGTGCTAAAGGGGTTTCCAATATCAGCCGACGGGCAGAAGAACTATACAAGTGTTCCGGAACGGTCATTTGCTGCAGAGTGTGAAGGGCATATTGTAACCGGCAGGCTGATGGGAGCGCCTGCTGACAATGTAAATGCACGTCTGGCATGTGTGGGCAAGGATATTCGTGTCTTTGGCGGACAGCCTAAGGCTGACGCTATTTATGCTTTTTATACGACCGGAATAACGGATATGCAGGAGATTGTATTAACTGCATTACCGGAGGAGGAAAGTCCCTGCCGATTGGAGCTTATTTCTCCTTTTGTCGGGGTGTTGGCAGAAAAACTTCCTAAAGTCTGTGTGTCATTTCGGAAAGAAGACTTGATAGAGCGTGGTTTCAGCGCGCAATTACATTCTCTTTTGCCGGTAGATTCTTCGTATAGCAAGAGTATATTGCAACAACTTTATGATTTTGTTCCCGCTTCCACTTATAATCTGGATGAGTATGTTCGTTTCAGGACTGTGAGGGATGTTTTTGTGGAATTTGTCAAGGGAATACGTATCAGTCAGCTGGAAGGTAAAGATGTCATCCGGATACTGCAACCGGATATAAGGAGATTCAGTAATATGAAAACACTGGTGTTGTTAGACGGGATTCCGTTTGATGACCATGAAACCATTCTGAACTATGATGCCCGTTTGATACACTATATACATCGTTATACTGGCAAATATACTTTTGGCGGGGAGTTGTATGATGGAATTGTTTCGTTTATAACCCATCGGGGAACATTGCCTGATATACGTTTGGATAAGAATTCACAGATGTTTTCTTATGAGTTTCCACAAAAGAGAATCGCATTTGTTGCTCCATCATACAATTCAGAGAAACAAGCCGGTTCTCGCTTACCGGATTTTCGGCATACACTTTATTGGAATCCGGAGATAACTTCCGCTATGGGTACACTCAACTTTTATACTTCGGATATGAACGGAATATATATAATTACCCTACAAGGAATTTCGGTTGACGGTAGGGAGATAAGGATGCAAAGCGAGTTTGTAGTTGGTGCTAACCATTAGTATAGATGGATAAAAAAGAAAAAGGGCAGAGAACTGAAAAGTTCCCTGCCCTTTATTCATTGTATTTAAAGGTGTTTTTTTACATGGTTACGAGGGACTGCTTTGCAAGCAGCTTTTGTAGTTTACCGTTCAGTGTTTGACACATTGTTCCATTACCCCTTGCCTGATAGCGTTTGATTTGGTACTGTAACATAAAAATTTCATTTGCATTCTTTTTCATAATTCTCATCTTTTTGTGCTCTCCGCGTTTCGGAAAGCGGGTTTTTACATCTTTTCTTTTATCTTATAACGTTGCAAAGATACGAAATGTTTGCGAGAAATGTGTTTTATAACATAAAAAATAGCCATTCATCCTTTATTTTCTTTAGAAATACTAGATTTTGCAATCTATATATGACAAATATGTTACGCAAGTTTCGCAAACTCTTCCTTGTTTTATACCTTTGTAAAAAGGAATATTTTAGTATGGAGAATATTGTCAGAACAATAAGAGCTTATTATCCGGTTTCAGATGAAGCATTGGCAGCATTGACACATGGTTTTGAAAAGCAAGTGTTTCCTGCCAAAACACTTATTATCCGTGCAGGACAATTTGATAGGCAAGTCCACTTCATAGAGAAGGGAATGACACGCTCGTACACCTTGCACGATGGAAAAGAAATAACGACATGGTTCTCTATGGAAGGTGATGTAGCTTGTGGCTCGTGGGATTTATATAGGAACAAAGCAGGCTTTGAATACGTGGAAACATTGGAAGAAACACTGGTCTATTCTATTTCCATTGAAACGCTTAATGAGTTGTATAAGTCAGATATAGATATTGCAAATTGGATGAGGGTGTTACAACAGGAAAATTTTCTTCGCTTACAAGATATTCATATATCTCGCCTCAACTTGTCTGCGTATGAGCGTTATGAAAAATTAATGAGTGAGTGTCCGGCCCTTTTTCATAGAGTGACTTTGGGACATATCGCTTCTTTCCTTGGCATTACACAACAATCATTGAGTCGTATTAGGGCAAAGGGGTATTTTTTAACATAGGATAAATTCCTATACATTAGAGTTTTGTATTTTTGTCCGCAAAAAAAGGATGCGTATGAAAACAGAATATGAAAAGTGCATGGCTGGCGAACCTTTTATAGGAAGCAGGGATCCGAAAATAGTGGAGATGATTTTGCGTACAAAACGTCTCCTGGCACAGTTCAATGCCACAGATTATGCCG
The DNA here is from genome assembly GCF_003602795.1 of Bacteroides sp. AF34-31BH. Taxonomy (NCBI): domain Bacteria; kingdom Pseudomonadati; phylum Bacteroidota; class Bacteroidia; order Bacteroidales; family Bacteroidaceae; genus Bacteroides; species Bacteroides sp. AF34-31BH. The sequence goes on along the minus strand of NZ_QTLV01000001.1, from coordinate 203,498 downwards.
ATAGCAAGCGCAGGAGAGAGTTGTTGTGTGAGATGTTGGGACATGTAGGCAAGAATGTGCATGTGGATATTGACTTCCATTGTGAATGTGGCAAGCATATTTTTATGGGCGACAAGGTAATTGTCAACATGAATTGTACCTTTGTGGACAACAATCGTATTGACATAGGTAGCAACGTCTTGATAGCCTCTAATGTACAGATATATACGGCAACCCATTCTACCAAAGTAGATGAACGTATGGTGCAGGACTGTCCGGAAGGACAAGAAATCTGCCGTACGTATGCCTTACCTGTACGAATAGAGGATGGAGTATGGATTGGTGGAGGGGTTGTCATTTTGCCTGGTGTCACCATCGGGAGGAACAGTGTTATCGGGGCGGGGAGTGTGGTTACCCGTTCTATTCCTGCGAATTGTGTGGCAGTGGGAAATCCTTGTCGTGTGATAAAACAGATTGATAATATAGTATCTGTATGAGCATGTGTTGAGTAAATGTATTATCTTTGCATATATTACCATGTAAACAAGAGAGACTATATACTTATGGGGAAATTGGTGGAACTTTGGCGGAGTCCTTATCCTACGTTTTATCAACGCTGGAAGGCAGTAGTGATACCTTCGGCCATTATTTTTCTGATATTATATATACTTCAGCCGTTCGGTATTTCCCGGATAAAGGGAAGTGTGTTTGGGGTGGTTGCCGGTTCTGCATTGATTGCGGCAGGTGCTTCGGGAGTTTTCACCTATTTGCTTCCGGCATTATTTCCTGCTTATTACAAGGAGCAGAACTGGACATTGGGTAAGCATGTGTTGAATTTGCTGCTGATGTTGTTGCTGATAGCAGTGGGGATTTGGGCCTATCAATCATGGTTGATGGGAATGTGGTTGGACAAGCGGTTGTTCTTTCTGGCTTTGTCTTGGGTAATGGTGCTGGCACCTTTTCCTACCATATTTTTTCTGATGTGGAACCGCAATTTGCAACTGACCCGCAATCTGAAAGAAGCTATGGAGATGAACGGTCACCTTTCAAGGAGAATATCCCCGGAAGTTGGGATAGCGAGCTTGGAAGACAAGGTGTTTTCCTCGGAAGAAGCGTTGGTGTTTGCCGGTGGCACCAAAGAAATGCTGGAAGTAAAGGCCGGAGATTTCCTTTATGCAGAGGCAAAGGGGAATTACGTAAAAGTAGGTTACCGTTCAGATTCGGATAAAGAAAAGAAAATTACATGGAGATTGTTGCGTGCCACCATGAAGCAGGCAGAGGAAGCTGTCTCTGCTTGCCCTTTTATTATCCGTTGCCATAGGGCCTTTCTTGTAAACATCCGGATGGTGGTGAAAGTAGATGGAAACTCTCAGGGATATAAGCTGAATCTGGAGGGTTGCGAAGAAGAGGTTCCGGTTTCACGCGCATACGCCAAAGAGGTGAAAGCATTGATTGAAAACCGAACAAAGAGTTAGTCACTCGTCACAGAAATACGTTGTTCGTCACAAAGAGTTTGTTGGTTGTCACATATCCGGGCTGTCTGTCCCGGATATTTTTTTGTCTTATACCCTTCCTTTATGTTTGCGGCAGGAAACACAACGAATGTAAAGATATGAAACGGGAAACAGTCTTTGGGATATTGGGTGTATTACTTTATACACAGCCTTCCGTAGCGCAGAAATCAGTGACCGATACAGTACGTCTGAATTTTAATATAGACAGTGTCGCTTTGGAAGAAGTAGTGGTAAAAGGAGCCAGAACTCCTGCTGCCAACAGCCGTTGGAGCGATATGCATCCGGTGGAACTGGTCACGGTGGGCGGTGCGAACGGTGATTTATACAAGGCATTGCAGACTTTGCCCGGTACGCAAGTGCAGGGTGAAACCGGTGAATTGCTGGTACGTGGTGGAGGCAGTTACGAGACGCAGACTTTTATTGATGGAATGCATGTACTGAATCCCTATACTTCGAACGGAATAAATACCCCTGCTCGCAGCCGTTACTCTACATTTATGTTCAGTGGGGTAAACCTTGCTTCGGGAGGCGCTTCACAAGAATATGGAGAAGCGCTTTCGGCAGTCTTGCCATTGGAAACAAAAGATTACAGCAAGGTCGATAAAGTCGGAGTGAACGCTTCCGTTGTCGGTGTTGGTGGAGGGGGCACAAAGACTTTTGACAGAGGATCCTTGTCTGTTGACTTGAATTATCAGAACCTGGGTTTGTATGACAAGGTTTATTCGGGCAGGAGGGATTTCGAGAAGCCTTACCGGATGTTTTCCGGAGCTGTCCAGTTCCGTTATACTCTTGATGAAAGAGTGGTATGGAAGGTTTACGCACAATACGACCGGACGGACTTTTCCACTTACGAAGGGGATAACCGCAGATTGTTCGGGCTGGGTGAAGACAATATCTATGTAAATGCAACCTTTCGCAGGCATACTTCCAGAGAGTGGAGTTGGTTTGCAGGGGCGGCCTATTCTTACTATAACCGGAGAATGGGAGGAGCAGTTGTTTCGGGTGATAACTGGCTGGAACATCAGCAAGAGACGCATCTGAAGGCTAAAGTTTCCAAACGGCTGTCATCGGTATTCCGCCTGGATATGGGGATAGAGAGCTATATCCGCAATTACAGGAATCATTATCTGTTGTGCGGGACGGATGACAGCAATCGCATGTCGCCTACCATTGGTGCGGGTTTCTTTTCGATGGCTTATTATCCGATGGAACAATTGAAGATGGAGTTTTCTTTTCGCACGGAATACACTTCTCCGAACCGTAAGATGAATTTCTCTCCCCGGCTGGCGGCGAACTATTATTGGGGAAACATGATGCTGTCGGGGATTGTAGGGCGATACACACAGTTGCCCGAGAACAACTGTCTGGTGCGTCGGCCGCAGTTGATGTCGGAAGTATGTATGCAGTACAATTTAGGCGTTCAGTACGACTATGAAGGGCGTTTCTGTAAAGCTGAACTTTATTATAAGGATTATGACCGTCTGGCATTGGAGGAAACGGATGCCGATACGAAAGCTGTATTCTTGACCTCCAACGGTTATGGACACAGCAAAGGCATAGACTTGTTCTTCCGTGATAGAGCGTCCTTCAAGAATCTGGAATACCAGTTATCCTATACCTATAATATAGCCAAACGTAAATATCGGGAGTATCTGGAACTGACTACTCCTCAGTATGCTACACGGCATAATGCAGCCTGGGTGGTGAAGTATTCCTTGCCTCGCCTGCGTTCCATTGTCAGCGTGACCGACCGTTTCAGTAGCGGACGTCCTTATCATAACCCCATGCTGCCGGGTCTGATGAACGATGAAGTGAAGCCTTATAACAGTCTGGATTTGGGTGTGACCTTCCTGGCAAGCAAGAAGGTAATCATCCATGCTTCCACCAGCAATATCCTTTGCCGGAAGAATGAGTTCGGTAAGGTGGATAACAAGGCTGTCCTGGCTTCCAGCGACCATTTTTTCTATGTAGGAGTATATGTGACTTTAGGCAAGAAGGCCGCCTACGATGTATCCAATTTTTAGACAATAACCCTTTTTAAATAAACAAAGATGAAAGCAATGATTATTTTTTTAGTATTTGTAATGCAAAGTGCCGCCCAGCTGCTCTTTGCCCAGAACCTGACTATTGAAGTGTGTGACATTGAAAAGGTGGAGGGGCATCTCTATGTCGCCATCTACAATTCGGAAGAAACATTCATGAAGAAACCCTTGACCGCCTTCCGGATAGATGTGAAAGATACGTCGCTCTCCATTCCTTGCCAGGGGTTACCTACGGGTACGTATGCCATTTCGTTGTTTCAAGACGAGAACGGAAACGGGAAACTGGATACTGCCGTTTTCGGCATTCCTACAGAGAAGTACGGGTTCAGTAATGATGCTCAAGGCGTTATGGGTCCGCCGTCTTATGACAAATGCAGCTTCACTTTTTCCGGAGACACGACTTTGGTGATACATCTGAAGTAGAGTGATTATGTAAGTAAAACGGGAATTAATTTTCTTTTGCGGACGATTTACACTATTTTTGTGGCTCAACCTTAATAATTGCATTATGAAACGAGTTGCACGACTTCTGGGATTTCTCGGACTGGTATGTTTGCTTGCCTCTTGCGGCAAACGTTCTTTCATTACAGACACTTCTTACCGCCAACGTGTGGAGCAAGACTTCAATCAAAAAAAAGAAAGGTTGCCGCAGGGCGATTTGTTTGCCATATTCGATACGGACTTGACGTCGTACGAACGCGAAGCTTTGGAGTTCCTTTATGCCTATATGCCTTTGGCAGACATTGCCGATTATTCCGGAGAATTTCATCTGATGAACGTGCGCGCCTCCCAAAAGGCTGCCGATGAGATGCCTTGGGGAAAAGTTATTCCTGAGGATTTGTTTCGTCATTTTGTACTTCCGGTGCGGGTCAACAATGAGCATCTGGACAGTGCACGGGTAGTGTTTTACGAAGAACTGAAGAATCGTGTCAAGTCTCTGTCCCTCTATGATGCCATTCTGGAGGTGAACCACTGGTGCCACGAGAAGGCTATCTATACTCCCTCCGATGCCCGTACCAGTTCGCCTTTGGCAACGGTACGCACGGCATACGGGCGTTGTGGCGAGGAATCTACCTTGCTGGTTGCCGCCTTGCGTTCGGTGGGTATCCCTGCCCGTCAGGTCTACACACCCCGGTGGGCGCATACCGACGACAATCATGCGTGGGTAGAAGCATGGGCAGACGGGAAATGGTATTTTCTTGGAGCCTGCGAACCCGAACCGGTACTCAACCTTGGTTGGTTCAATGCTCCGGCCAGTCGCGGTATGCTGATGCATACCAAGGTCTTCGGACGTTATGAAGGAGCGGAGGAAGTGATGTCTGTCACTCCTACTTATACGGAAATCAATGTAATCGGTAACTATGCACCGACGGCTAAGGCCACAGTTACGGTCATGGACGGACATGGAAATCCGGTGTCTGATGCTTGTGTGGAGTTCAAGCTCTATAATTATGCGGAGTTCTATACTGTAGCCCGGAAGCAGACCGATGCAGAGGGAAAGGCTTTTTTGACGGCCGGTAAGGGTGACATGCTGGTATGGGCTTCCAAAGACGGAAAATTCGGCTATGCCAAACTGTCTTTCGGTAAGGACCATGAACTGGTTGTGAAGATGGATAAGACTGCCGGCGACGGCCATGCGGTAGATTTTGAACTTGTGCCGCCCCCCGAAAATGCGGAGTTGCCGGCGGTTACGCCCGAACAGCGTGCGGCGAATGACCGCCGCATGGTCCATGAAGATTCCATCCGCAACGCTTATGTGTCTATGTTCATGACGGATGAGACGGCGCGTTATTTTGCCCGGCAGTACAAGCTCGACGAAGATGCCGTTTCACGGATACTGGTCGCTTCCAGAGGAAACCATCGGGTCATTGCCGACTTCATGGCACGGTTGCGCTCTGAAAAGTCCAAAAGAGGAGGTCTGGACCTGCTCCAACGGATTTCGGCAAAAGACCTCCGCGACGTTACACTGGAAGTTCTGATGGACCACATGCAATCCGGCATGTGCAAGAATCCCGATTATTTCCGCAGATATGTGCGCAATCCTCGTGTAAGCAACGAAATACTGACCCCCTATAAAGGATTTTTCAAGAAAGCCGTCTCAAAGGAAGATGCTGAGGCATACAAGGCAGAACCGATGAAACTGGTGGCATGGGTGGCCCAAAATATCCGGGTAGACAATGACTGTAATTTGGGAGGGGCTCCCATTTCTCCGGAAGGGGTCTGGAAGGCCCGTGTGGCTGATGCCCATAGTCGTGACATTTTCTTCGTCTCCATGGCACGCAGCATGGCAATCCCTGCCCGTATCAACGGAGTGACCGGCAAAGTACAGTTGATAGGGGATGATGGTGCGATGGATGTGGACTTGAACCATCATCCGGAAGAGCCGGTCTTTATGGCAGAAGGAATTGCTTCGAAGGGAAAGTTGGTGGCTTCCTATAAGCCTATCCGTTCGTTGGATAACCCGAAATACTATTCTCATTTCACTCTTTCCAAACAGACCCCGCAGGGCAGTTTGCAATTGCTTTCCTATGACGAAGGCGATGCAGATATGGGCGGCGGTACTACATGGAGCAATCTTCTGAAGGAAGGAACAGCTCTGGAGGCCGGAGATTATGTTTTGGTGACCGGTACACGCCTTGCCAGCGGTGCGGTACTTTCTAAAACCACCTTTTTCAATATTCTGCCGGAGAAGACAACGGAAATTGAATTGGTGATGCGCGAGAGCGAGGATGAGGTGCAGGTTATCGGGAACTTTAATTCGGAGTCTCTCTTCACTCCGCTGCCGGACGCCGGCTCCGCAGCCCGGCAGAGTCTGCTGCAGGCTTGTGGGCGCGGTTACTTTGTCGTAGGCATTCTGGGTGTCAATCAAGAGCCAACCAATCATGCGTTGCGCGACATCGCTTCATTCAAGGCTGATTTGGAGAAGTGGGGGCGTAAGATGGTGTTGCTGTTCCCTGATGAGGCCAAAGCCGGCAAGTTCGCCCGCGAGTCATTCCCCGATTTGCCCTCTACCATTATTTATGGTATAGATACGGACGGTATCGCTGCGCAGATTGCAGAAAGCATGAAGTTGAAGCATAAAGAGAGCCTGCCGATATTCATCATAGCCGATACTTTCAATCGGGTGGTCTTTGTATCGCAAGGATATACCATCGGACTGGGAGAACAACTGATGAAGACAATAAAGGGGTTATAGGGCTTTCTGCCATGAATTGTAAATAGTAATCGTCAAATAGTAAATCATCCGATGCCTGTTATCGAAATATCATCTTTGACCCATCCCGGTGTGGAGATATTCAGTACCCTTACCGAAGCCCAGTTACGCAATCGCCTTGAGCCGGACAAAGGGCTGTTTATAGCTGAGAGTCCTAAGGTTATCAAGGTGGCTCTGGATGCCGGCTACGAGCCTTTGGCCTTTTTGTGTGAGCACAAGCACATCTATGGGGATGCTGCTGAAATCATTGAGCGTTGTGGCGATATACCCGTCTACACAAGCGGTAGGGAATTGCTTGCCGAGCTGACCGGCTACGTTTTGACGCGTGGTGTTCTTTGTGCCATGCGCCGTCCGGTTCCGAAGAGTATGGAGGACGTCTGCCGGGGAGCCCGGCGTATTGTGGTTATCGACGGGGTGGTGGATACCACCAATATTGGGGCCATCTTCCGTTCGGCGGCGGCTCTTGGCATGGATGCTGTGCTGTTGACGCGTAATTCCTGCGATCCTCTGAACCGTCGTGCGGTCCGGGTTTCAATGGGAACGGTTTTTCTTGTGCCGTGGACGTGGATGGACGGTCCTCTGGATACGCTCGGTGAGTTGGGTTTCCGCACGGCGGCCATGGCGCTTACGGACAATTCCATTTCCATAGACAATCCCGTTTTGAAGACCGAGCCCCGGTTGGCTATTGTGATGGGTACTGAGGGAGATGGTCTTTCGCACGAAGCGATTGCGGGAGCCGACTATGTGGTTCGTATCCCCATGGCGCACGGTGTAGATTCGCTGAACGTGGCGGCCGCAGCGGCTGTTGCTTTCTGGCAACTTCGCGTTTAGAAGTGATAACTCAAAAAAGCATATATTATGTTGGCATATACTTATATTGAACACGGAAAGTTCGGATTGCTTGAGAAACCGATACCGGTATTGGAAGATGCACGTGATGCTATTGTGCGGGTGACACTGGGTAGCATATGCACCAGTGACTTGCATATAAAGCATGGAAGTGTACCGCGCGCCGTACCCGGAATTACGGTAGGACACGAAATGGTGGGCATCGTAGAGCAGGTGGGTGCCGAAGTTGAGTCGGTAAAGCCCGGCGACCGTGTGACTGTGAATGTGGAGACTTTTTGTGGTAAATGTTTCTTTTGTCGTCACGGATATGTGAACAACTGTACCGACACTAATGGCGGTTGGGCTTTGGGGTGCCGTATCGATGGCGGCCAGGCGGAATATGTACGTGTGCCTTATGCCGACCAGGGACTGAACCGTATTCCCGATACGGTAAGCGACGAGCAGGCGCTCTTGGTAGGCGATGTGTTGGCCACCGGCTTCTGGGCTGCCCGTATCTCCGAAATAACCGAGGAAGACACTGTACTCATCATCGGTGCCGGGCCGACGGGTATTTGTACCCTGCTTTGTTCCATGCTGAAGAAGCCCCGTCGCATTATTGTCTGCGAGCAGTCGGCTGAAAGAATCCGTTTTGTCCGCGAGCATTATCCGGAGGTGCTGGTCATTGGGCCGGAAAACTGCAAAGACTTTGTGAGGAAGCATAGCGACCATGGTGGGGCAGATGTCGTACTTGAAGTTGCCGGCACGGAAGATACTTTCCGCTTGGCATGGGAGTGTGCCCGTCCCAATGCCATTGTCACCATTGTGGCGCTTTATGACCAGCCTCAGTTATTGCCCTTGCCGGAGATGTATGGCAAGAATCTTGTCTTCAAGACCGGTGGTGTGGATGGGTGCGATTGTGCCGAGATACTGCGCCTGATAGCGGCGGGACAGATAGATACCACACCGCTTATCACACATCGTTTCTCGTTGGAGGAAATTGACGAAGCCTACCGTATTTTTGAGAATAGGCTGGAGGGGGTGATAAAGGTGGCGATTGTGGGTAGATAGAAAAAGAGGATAGCCAATGAAGGCTATCCTCTTTTTCTATGTAATTATTTACTTGCTACTTACTTGCTCAAAGCCTGAGCCACGTCAACCGCACAAGCCACTGTACATCCTACCATCGGGTTGTTACCGATACCCAGGAATCCCATCATTTCTACGTGGGCAGGAACTGATGAAGAACCAGCGAACTGAGCGTCTGAGTGCATACGACCCATGGTGTCCGTCATACCGTAAGAAGCCGGTCCGGCAGCCATGTTGTCCGGGTGCAGAGTACGACCAGTACCACCACCGGATGCCACTGAGAAGTACGGCTTGCCAGCCAATACGCGTTCTTTCTTATAAGTACCTGCAACCGGGTGTTGAAAGCGGGTCGGATTCGTAGAGTTACCAGTGATGGATACATCCACGCCTTCTTTCCACATGATAGCCACACCTTCGCGAACATCGTCTGCACCGTAGCATTTTACTTTGGCACGGGGACCGTCGCTGTATGCGATTTCACGAACTACTTTCAGTTCACCTGTGTAGTAGTCGAATTGAGTCTGAACGTATGTAAAGCCGTTGATACGAGAGATAATCTGTGCAGCGTCCTTGCCGAGACCGTTCAGGATGCAACGCAGAGGTTCTTTACGTACCTTGTCAGCTTTAGCGGCAATCTTGATAGCACCTTCGGCAGCAGCGAATGACTCGTGACCTGCCAAGAAAGCGAAACATTTGGTTTCTTCACGCAGCAACATGGCTGCCAAGTTACCATGACCGATACCAACCTTGCGGTCGTCAGCTACAGAACCCGGAATACAAAATGCCTGCAGACCGATACCGATAGCTTCAGCAGCTTCAGCAGCGTTCTTGCAGCCCTTCTTAATGGCGATGGCGCAACCTACAACGTATGCCCATTTTGCATTTTCGAAACAGATGGGCTGAGTTTCTTCACAAGTCTTATAAGGATCGAGACCATGAGCTTCGCAGATAGCATTGGCTTCTTCGATGTCTTTGATACCGTTTGCGTTCAATGCAGCAAGAATCTGCTTGATACGACGGTCTTGGCTTTCAAATTTTACTTCTCTAATCATATGTCTTTCCTCCTTATATTATTCGTGACGTGGGTCAATGTGTTTAACTGCACCTTGCTCTTCAGTGAAGCGGCCGTATGTACCGGTAACTTTCTTCAATGCTTCATTGGCGTCTGTACCTTTCTTGATTTCATCCATAAACTTGCCCAGATGAACAAATTCGTAACCGCAGATTTCGTCGTTCTTGTCCAAAGCGATAGTCTTGATGTAACCTTCTGCCATTTCCAAGTAACGAGAACCCTTAGCCAACGTTCCGTATAATGTGCCTACCTGGCTGCGCAGACCTTTGCCCAAGTCTTCCAAGCCAGCTCCAATCATCAAACCGCCTTCAGAGAAAGCAGACTGAGTACGACCGTAAACAATTTGCAGGAAGAGTTCGCGCATAGCTGTGTTGATAGCGTCGCAAACGAGGTCAGTATTCAATGCTTCGAGGATAGTCTTTCCCGGGAGGATTTCTGATGCCATAGCAGCAGAATGAGTCATACCGGAGCAACCGATAGTCTCAACCAAAGCTTCCTGGATAACGCCTTCCTTTACATTGAGGGTTAATTTACATGCACCTTGCTGAGGAGCACACCAGCCAATACCGTGTGTCAGACCAGAGATGTCAACAATTTCTTTAGCTTTTACCCATTTACCTTCTTCGGGAATAGGAGCCGGTCCGTGATTAGGACCTTTCTTCACAACACACATGTGTTCCACTTCGTGTGAATAAGTCATAATTAGCTCTTTTTTTAAGTGATATAATTAAAAAAAACGTAGTCCACTTTTATTAGTCGGGTGCAAAGTTAGTTGTTTTCCCCGTTTCTGCCAACTGTTCAATTTGACTTTTTTATTAAAAAGAAGTAATAAGAAGCTGAATTTCTGCGGAATGTAAAGTGGAGTTTGCAGTTGACTGTTTTTTCTCGTCTCTGATAGGGTTTGTGAATCAATAAGGTATGTGCTTGTTAATCAGGAAGTAATTTTGCCAACCCCTTGCTTGCGTCTTGGCAAACTTTTGCCATGCCTATGGCAAAGTTTTGCCAACGCGGTGGCAAAGTCTTGCCAATGGTAAGGCAAAATCCTGCCAACTGGTTGGCAAGGCGAAGAAAATAAAGGGGAGTCCGTGTTTGACTATGGCTGCAAAGTCTTACCTTTGTGGCACATTAAATAAAATACAAACTATGATAGAAGTTACAGATGTGGCATTGCGCCAGGCTGCCGGTGAAGGGATGGATGCATTCATCGGCGTATTCACCGGTGCTTATAAGAAAGAAATAGGCGGAGAAATGACTGCCGGGACGATGTCTTTGCTTACCGGTGAACAGCATTCATTGTTGGCCTATCAGATATTCCGTGATGAAGTGATGGAAGGGGGCTTCTGCCAACTGATTCAAAATGGTTATGGCGGTTATATTTTCGACAATCCGTTTGCCAAAGTGATGCGTTTGTGGGGAGTGGGCGATTTGAGCAAGTTGGTTTATGCTGCCAAGAAAATATACGATAGCCATCGTGACGACTTGGAACGCGAACGCACAGACGAGGAATTTATGGCAATGTACGAGCAATATGAGGCTTTCGATGAACTGGAAGATGAATTTTTGGAAAAAGAGGAGGAATATACAGCTTTGGTTGCCGGCTATGTGGATGAGCATTTGGAGCTGTTTGCCAAGATTGTGTAGTGTGGATTAACTGATATAAATGTTAAATATCACTGTGACATGCAGTATTTAGATTAATCTTTCATTTAATCTTAAAAACAATGAAAAAACGAGGAGAGTACTATATTACTCAATTCTTTTATCTAAATTTGCAAACTCTAATATTTATAGGAAAGATGAAACAATTAAAATTCTTGATGGTTGCCTTGACATTGTTGATGGGCATTTCGTTTACTTCGTGTCTGAATTCAGATAATGATTATGCTCCTACCGTAGGAGGCTTTGTAAAGGTCGGCGGTGGTATGTTTGGTACTACATTTACAATGCTTGATGGTGCAACAACAATTAGTCCGACGGCAGCATCTTTGACACAGGCAGAGAGTAATATGGGATTTAAATATTCAAACACTAATATTGCTTATGTAATAGGAACTTATGATGAAACTTTGAATCCGGACCCGATAAACAATAAAGAATATAAGTCGGTTTCTTTGACATATGCCGTTAGTTTGGATGATAAGGTTTTAATTACTGAACGTGGAGCATCTAATGATTCTGTCAATAAGGCTCCGATTATAGATATTGATAATTCTGAGAAAGTTAGTTATAATAAAGAATTATTCAAACCTTGGTTCTTTTATGATAAAACAACTTTGGTATTGCCAATAAATTATTATCTCTATAAAGCAGGCGTACATAAATTTACCTTAGTTTATTACCCGTCAGAAAACAATAGTACGAATAAGACTTTGAAGTTGTATCTTCGTCATTATAACGCAGATGATAAAGCCACTTCATCTACTTCTTTGCAAAATTCGGACATTCCTTCCATTTTTTATTATGCATATGATTTGCGTGATGTCTTCACCCGATATGCAATGGCTGTGGGAAGTTCTGAATATCCATCTTCAATAGTGGTGGAGTATGTTGTAAATCCTAATGGCTTGGATTTGGAAAAAGCAGAAACCAAGACAGTTGTAGTAGAGCGTAAGTCTATTGTAGAAACAACGACTGACTAAGATTTGAATTACAAAGATTTATTTCATATAGCAATACTACTGATTTCCTCTCCGGCTCGTGCCTGGGAGGAAATTAGTTTAGAGGATAGACGAAAAGTATTTACTGCTTTTGTCTATCCTATGATTGGTTTATGCGGGTTGTCCGTTTTCATCGGTTCTTTGATGAAGATGGGATGGGACGGGCCGCAAAGCTTTCAATATGCCATGACACAATGCTGTGCGGTGGCTGTATCCTTGTTTGGAGGATACTTTTTGGCAGCCTATCTCATCAATGGGTTGCGTGTCCGCATGTTTATGCTGGACAGTGATATTCCTTTGGCGCAACAGTTTGCAGGTTATGCACTGGTAGTGGTGTTCATGCTGAGGATTGTTATCGGCATATTGCCGAATTTCGGCATTATGGCTCTGTTGCTCCAATTCTATATCGTGTATGTTGTGTGGGAAGGAAGCAAAAAGGTGATGCAGATAGAAGATAAAGACCGTTTGCGTTTCACCATTCTTTCTTCTATTTTGTTAATAGCTTGTCCGGTAGTGATTGAATGGATATTCAATAAGCTGACGGTAGTGCTAAACTGATAAATGTTATGAAACAAGCTCCTGTAAATATAAAGAATAAGCGTGCTACGTTCGATTACGAACTGACGGACACCTATACGGCTGGCATTGTGCTTACGGGCACAGAAATCAAGTCCATCCGGTTGGGGAAAGCAAGCTTAGTCGATACGTTCTGTTACTTTGCCAACGGCGAATTGTGGGTGAAGAACATGCATGTGGCCGAATACTTCTATGGTTCGTACAACAATCACAATGCACGCAGGGAGCGCAAGCTTTTGTTGAATAAGAAGGAACTTGAAAAACTGATGCGCGGCACGAAAGATCCGGGTTTCACCATTGTTCCCGTGCGTTTGTTTATCAATGAAAAAGGGCTGGCCAAACTTGTGGTGGCACTTGCCAAAGGTAAGAAGCAATATGATAAGCGCGAATCACTGAAGGAAAAAGATGACAAACGCGATATGGCGCGTATGTTTAAAAGATAATATGAGTAAACTTGGTAGTTTGGTGCGTGAGCGCATCCTTATTTTGGATGGTGCAATGGGCACCATGATACAGCAATACAACTTGACAGAGGGAGATTTTCGGGGTGAACGCTTCTCGCAGATTCCCGGACAGATGAAAGGTAACAATGACCTGCTTTGTCTGACACGCCCCGATGTGATACAAGACATTCACCGCAAGTATCTGGCGGCAGGTGCAGATATTATCGAAACAAATACATTCAGTTCCACCCGCGTCAGTATGGCCGATTATCATGTGCAGGACTATGTGCGTGAGATGAATCTTGCCGCAGTGCGCCTGGCACGCAAAGTGGCAGATGAGTTTACTTCTCTTACTCCCGACAAACCCCGTTTTGTGGCAGGCTCCGTAGGACCGACGAACAAGACCTGCTCCATGAGTCCCGATGTGAACAATCCGGCCTTTCGTGCCTTGAGCTACGATGAACTGGCCGATGCCTACCGTGAGCAGATGGAAGCATTGCTCGAAGGTGGTGTGGATGCTTTGCTGATAGAAACCATTTTTGATACGCTGAATGCCAAGGCTGCTATTTTTGCCGCCGGGCAGGCGATGGAAACTGTAGGAGTTCATGTACCCTTGATGCTCTCTGTGACTGTTTCTGATATTGGAGGGCGTACTCTGTCGGGACAAACTTTGGATGCTTTTCTCGCCTCCGTGCAACATGCCGATATTTTTTCCGTTGGGCTGAACTGCTCCTTTGGTGCCCACCAGCTGAAACCTTTCCTGGAGCAGCTTGCTGCCCGTGCACCTTATTATATCAGCGCTTATCCCAACGCCGGACTGCCCAACAGCTTGGGCACATACGACCAGACTCCTGCCGATATGGCACATGAAGTAAAAGAGTATATCCATGAGGGATTGGTGAATATTATCGGTGGTTGTTGTGGAACGACAGATGCCTACATTGCCGAGTACTCCTCGCTGATTGCCGGTGCAACGCCCCATCAGCCGGTTCCCAGACCGGAAAATCTTTGGCTCTCCGGGCTTGAACTTCTGGAAGTGAAGCCGGAAAATAACTTCGTGAATGTGGGTGAACGCTGTAATGTTGCGGGTTCGCGCAAATTCTTGCGTCTGATTAATGAAAAGAAATATGACGAGGCGCTCAGCATTGCCCGCCAGCAGGTGGAAGACGGTGCGCAGGTCATTGATATAAATATGGACGACGGGCTGCTGGATGCTCAAGTGGAGATGACGACTTTCCTCCATCTGATAGCTTCGGAACCGGAGATTGCCCGTGTTCCCGTCATGATAGACTCCTCTAAGTGGGAAGTGATTGTGGCCGGATTGAAATGCTTGCAAGGCAAGTCCATCGTCAACTCCATCTCCTTGAAGGAGGGGGAAGATAAATTCCTGGAGCATGCGCGTACCATAAAGCAATATGGTGCGGCGACCGTGGTGATGGCTTTTGATGAAAAAGGGCAGGCAGACACGTACGAACGTAAGATTGAGGTCTGCGAACGGGCATACCGTCTTTTGGTGGACAAGATAGGTTTCAATCCCCATGATATAATTTTCGACCCGAATGTACTTGCCGTGGCAACCGGTATGGACGAGCACAACAATTATGCTGTAGACTTTATCCGTGCCACCGGATGGATACGCAAGAATCTGCCCGGTGCGCATGTCAGTGGAGGAGTGAGTAACCTTTCCTTCTCTTTCCGCGGCAATAATTACATTCGCGAGGCGATGCATGCCGTATTCCTTTACTATGCCATCCGCGAGGGCATGGATATGGGTATCGTCAATCCGGCTGCCTCCGTTCTTTACACCGATATTCCCGCTGATATATTGGAGCGCATAGAGGATGTGGTCTTGAACCGTCGTCCCGATGCTGCTGAGCGCCTGATAGAAACTGCCGAACGCTTGAAAGCGGAAGCAGAGGCGGCAAAAACTTCCGGAGGAGAGCGGCAGGCTGCCGCCCATTCCCAACTTGCCTGGAGAGAGGAGACTTCTGTGGAAGAGCGGTTGAAGTACGCCTTGACAAAGGGTATCGGCGATTATCTGGAAGAAGACCTTGCCGAAGCGTTGAAGCTGTATCCCAAAGCTGTTTCTATCATTGAAGGTCCGTTGATGGCGGGCATGAATCATGTAGGCGATTTGTTTGGGGCAGGCAAAATGTTCCTGCCGCAAGTAGTGAAGACGGCACGCACCATGAAGAAAGTGGTTGCCATCCTCCAGCCCATAATCGAGTCGGAGAAAGAAGAAGGTGCGACTGCTGCCGGGAAGGTACTGCTGGCTACGGTGAAAGGTGATGTGCACGACATTGGCAAAAATATAGTCTCGGTAGTAATGGCCTGCAACGGGTACGATATAGTGGACCTTGGCGTCATGGTGCCTGCCGAAACCATTGTACAGCATGCCATAGAGGAAAAGGTAGACATGATAGGATTGAGTGGTCTGATAACCCCCTCACTGGATGAAATGGTGCATGTAGCCATTGAGCTGGAAAAGGCAGGTCTGGACGTTCCTCTGCTGATAGGTGGTGCCACGACTTCACCGCTTCACACTGCTCTGAAAATTGCTCCGGTCTATCATGCTCCCGTAATCCATCTGAAGGACGCCTCACAGAATGCTACAGTAGCAGCCAAACTGATGAATCCTGAGACAAAGGAGGAACTGGAAGAAGAACTGCATGAGAAGTATCGGCAGTTGTGCGAGAAGAACCGGGAGAAACAAGTGACAACCGTTTCCCTGGAAGAAGCGAGAAAGAACAAACTGAATCTGTTTTAAATAGGAAGGAAAATAAGGATTAGGGATTAATCCTTAATCCCTATTTTTTTATCTTTTTCTTGTATTGCTCGAAGCGTGACGTAATATCCCTTACGAAGTTATAAGTTTCGATGCCACGGAAATAGCCGTTTTTGCAGACGGGGTCGGTGAAGTATTCCTCATTGCTTTTTAGCAGAATGAAGTTTTCTACATTATCACGCCAGACATATTTGTTTTTGCCGTATTTTTCGGCCAGTGCCATGGCATCCAGCACATGGCCGATACCGGAATTATAAGATGCCAGCACAAAATTGATGCGTTCTTCCTGGGGTATCTTGGAAAAACTTTTGGCTGTGGCGCCTATGTATTTCACGGCAGCCTTTATGCTCTCTTCAGGGTTCTGTTCCTTTCCTTCGGGTAGCCCCATAGCCCTGGCTGTGGCAGGCATCAGTTGCATCAGCCCCCTGGCACCCGCCCAAGATACGGCAGTGGAGTCGAAGTTGGATTCTGTATACGCCAGAGACGCCAGCAGACGCCAGTCCCAGTCTATTTCGGGAGCATATTTCTTGAACAAATCATCGTAATGGGAAATTTTTCCTTCGCGCAGGGAGAGGATAGGAGAGTGGGGAATGGCCTTGCCGATTTCAAAATATCGTTTCATACTTGCTGTATAGGCAGGTGAAGTCATATTCTCCTCATGCCATTTGTTGGCGGTGGCTGCCAGTTGCGGACAGTCTTTCCGGACTGCCCACGATGCACGCTGGTCAAAGCTGATGGAGAGTCCGATATTCAGGTTAGGGTAATAGGTGGTATTAAGCTGTGCCACGTCATTGTCTGCTACGGTATAGGGGATTTTTCCTTGTGCCACCTGGGTGATGAGGTCTTCTGCACTGATACTGTCGTTGGTCACTTTATGGATGTGGATACCTCCTCCGAGCTCTTCGTCCAGATTGACCAGCCGTTCATAATATTTTCCGGGCTTCACATATACATCTTTCCCGATGAGTTCCGTTACGTCTTTCAGTGGTTTGGTGCGTCCGCCGTTACGTTGCACGATGACTTGGTGCGTGATGACCTCTTCGCCGCAATAAAGCAGGCTGTCTTTCCATTCCTTGGTGATGGGAAGGTTGTAGGCTATGAGGTCTCCCTTGCCTGCCAGCAACTTCTCTATGAGTTCGTGCACATTCCGGGCTACCTCTATTCTCAGCTTCACTCCCAGGCTCTTGGCAAACTGTTCGCTTAGCTCATACTGGAATCCCATGTCCTGGCCACGGTAGATGAAGTAGGAAGTGGAACTGTACAGTGTCAATACGACCAGTTCTCCGCTGTCCTTTATCTGTTGCAGGTCATCCGCTTCTTCTTTTTCGGCAGGATGTCCTCCACGGCATCCTGCGATGCAGCACAACAACAACAGCAAGATAATTGGGACGGGAGAATTGATAATGGATGATTTATGTCTGGCGAAAGAAAACAGGCTGTTCATATCTCATAGGGTTTAGTGCGTTCTTAATCCTCCATTATCAATTCTCCATTACAAATTAACTCCCCAAGTGCTTTTTGATGTACATGGTCAATATATCAATGGCCACCTGGTTGTTTCCGCCTTCCGGCACAATGAGGTCGGCGTATCGTTTGCAGGGCTCTATGAATTGCTGGTGCATGGGTTTCAGTATACGTGTATAGCGTTCCATAACGGCTTCGGCCGTACGTCCGCGTTCCACTACATCGCGCTGGATTACACGAATTAGGCGTTCGTCGGGGTCAGCGTCTACAAATATCTTGAGGTCCATCATGCTTCGCAGTTTCTTGTCGCACAAGGCAAGGATACCTTCTATGATGATGACTTCCCGGGGCTCGATATGGATGGTTTCGGGCTGCCGGGTACACGTCAGGTATGAGTAGGTGGGCTGTTCTATGCTTCTTCCTTCGCGCAGCATGGCGACATGCCTGGAAAGAAGGCTCCACTCGAAAGCGTCGGGGTGGTCGAAGTTGATGTTCTGCCGTTCTTCCACGGGCACATGGCTGCTGTCCTTGTAGTAAGAGTCTTGTGGCAACAATACCACTTCACCAGCCGGTAGGCTTTCGATAATTTTACGTACGACGGTGGTCTTTCCCGAGCCGGTTCCGCCTGCAATTCCTATTATTAACATCCGTTTAAGTGTATATTTGAAACAAAACCAGTATTTTTGCAGTTGTTAAAACAGCCGCTTAGGCTGACAAATATAGTGATAAATCATTTAAATGGCAAAGTTATGGTAAAGCACATTGTATTATTTAAGTTAAAAGATGAGGCACCGGCTGACGAAAAGTTGGCTGCGATGAACAGTTTCAAGGCAGCTATCGAAGCGCTTCCGGCTAAAATATCCGTTATCCGCAAGATTGAAGTCGGATTGAACATCAATCCTGCCGAGGCTTGGAACATCGCTCTTTACAGTGAGTTCGATACGTTGGATGACGTGAAATACTATGCCGCCCATCCCGACCATGTGGCTGCCGGCAAGCTTATCGCTGCTGTGAAAGAGAGCCGTGCCTGCGTGGACTACGAGTTAATTGAAAATTAAAAATTAAATCAGAGAACATGAAGAAATTACTGTTCCCTTTCGTTCTGTTGCTATTCGCTGTGGCGGTGCAGGCACAGATACAAGACCCCGTCAAGTTCAATTCCGAACTGAAGATTTTGGCTGCCGATGAAGCGGAGGTCGTTTTTACGGCTGCTATTGACAAGGGCTGGCATGTCTATTCCACCGACTTGGGCGATGGAGGGCCTATCTCGGCGACTTTCAATGTGGAGAAAATCTCCGGAGCGGAAGTGGTGGGTAAACTGAAGCCCGTAGGCAAGGAAATCTCTACTTTCGATAAGTTGTTCGAAATGAAGGTGCGCTATTTTGAGAATACGGCGCAATTTGTGCAGAAGCTGAAGTTGACGGGTGGCGCTTATCAGATAGAAGGCTATCTGGAATATGGCGCTTGCAACGATGAAAACTGCCTGCCGCCCACACAAGTTCCTTTCAAGTTCTCCGGCAAGGCAGAAGGGGCTGCCAAAGAAGCTGCCGCCGCTGCCGCTGAAACGAAAGCCGAAGAACAGCCCGCAAAGCAGGAGACTGTCTCCGGCACGGCTCCCGTGGCTGCCATCGGCGGTGCGGACGGGCCGACGGAAATCAAGGTGGCGGACAAGGTGGACCTATGGAAGCCGGTCATCAGTGAACTGCAATCTTTGGGCGAAACCACTTCGCAGGAAGACATGTCCTGGATTTATATTTTCATTACGGGATTTGCCGGTGGACTGCTGGCGCTCTTCACCCCCTGTGTATGGCCCATCATCCCGATGACGGTCAGCTTCTTCCTGAAACGCAGCAAGGACAAGAAGAAGGGCATCCGCGATGCGTGGACGTATGGCGCTTCCATCGTGGTGATTTATGTGACGCTCGGACTGGCAATCACGCTTGTTTTCGGAGCCAGCGCACTGAACGCACTCTCTACGAATGCAGTATTCAATATCCTTTTCTGCCTGATGCTGGTGGTGTTTGCGGCTTCCTTCTTCGGAGCGTTCGAGATAACGTTGCCCTCCAAGTGGAGTACGGCTGTAGACAGCAAGGCCGAGGCGACAAGCGGTTTGCTCAGCATCTTCCTGATGGCATTTACCTTGTCGCTGGTATCTTTCTCCTGCACGGGACCCATTATCGGATTCCTGCTGGTGCAGGTTTCCACGACGGGCAGCGTGGTGGCTCCCGCCATCGGCATGCTGGGCTTTGCCATAGCTTTGGCATTGCCTTTCACGCTGTTTGCCCTGTTCCCGTCCTGGCTGAAGTCCATGCCCAAGTCCGGTGGATGGATGAACATCATCAAGGTGACGCTCGGCTTCCTGGAGCTGGCCTTTGCCCTGAAATTCCTTTCGGTGGCCGATTTGGCTTACGGCTGGCGCATCCTCGACCGTGAGACGTTCCTCGCCTTGTGGATTGTGCTTTTTGCGCTGCTGGGCTTCTACCTGCTGGGCAAAATCAAGTTCCCGCACGATGATGACGATACGAAGGTCAGCGTGCCCCGTTTCTTCATGGCGTTGGCCTCGCTGGCGTTTGCGGTGTATATGGTTCCCGGTTTGTGGGGAGCGCCGTTGAAGGCGGTCAGTGCCTTTGCGCCGCCCATGCAGACGCAGGATTTCAACCTTTACAATAATGAGGTGCATGCCAGGTTCGACGATTACGACCTCGGTATGGAGTATGCCCGCCAGCATGGCAAGCCCGTGATGCTCGACTTCACCGGCTACGGCTGCGTGAACTGCCGTAAGATGGAGCTTGCCGTATGGACCAACCCGAAGGTGAGCGACATCATCAACAACGACTATGTACTTATCACGCTTTACGTCGACAACAAGACACCGCTTCCTTCTCCCGTGAAGATTGTGGAGAACGGCACGGAACGTACGCTACGTACCGTAGGCGACAAGTGGAGTTATCTGCAGCGCGTCAAGTTTGGTGCCAATGCGCAGCCCTTCTATGTGCTGATTGACAACGAAGGCAAGCCGCTCAACAAGTCTTACTCCTACGACGAGGATATACCTAAGTATATCGAGTTCCTGCAGACTGGATTGGAGAATTATAAGAAAGAAAAATAAACTGAATATAGAAAGGATGCCCGTAAAGTGGCATCCTTTTTTCTAACCCCCTTTTTTGTATATGAAACAGATTATAGACATTGAAACTTGGGAACGCCGGGATAACTACAACTTTTTCCGCAACTTTGTTAGCTCCTGGTATTCCATTACTACAGAGATTGATTGTACAGAGGCAAGTCTGGCTGCCAGAGCAGCGGGACGCTCTTTTTTCCTTTACTATCTTTATGCCGTGCTCCGTTCGGCAAACGAGGTGGATGAACTTCGTTTCCGTAAAGACAAGAATGGACAGGTCGTCTTTCACGATCGGGTGGATATCATTTCTCCGATAGCCGTTCCCGGTAAGACTTTCTATACAATACGCATACCTTATCACGAAGATTTCAACCGCTTTTATGCCGAAGCCTATGCTTTGATTACCAATATTCCCGAAGATGGCGATCCTTATGGAGCCGAGAAGCATCTCGCGCAGCAAGGCGATTACGATGTAGTGCATTTGAGCGCTGTCCCTAAGATGTATTTCACCTCTACCACTTATACGCTTGCCGAAGCCGGGAATGCTTGCAGCCACCCTTTGATGACTGCCGGAAAAACGGTGACCCGTGAAGGGCGTCTGGTATTTCCACTTTCCATCTATGTGGATCATTCTTTTGTTGATGGTTCGCACTTGGCATCCTTCTTCGGAAAGATAGAAGAATACCTGAAAGAGATTTCACATGAATAAATCATAAAAGAGTAGTATCTATGAAGCGTTTCGTTTTTCTAACCGTTCTTTGTTGCCTGGTGCTTGGAATGAGAGCCCAGACAGCCAAAGAAGAAATCTTTGCAGATGTTCATCGTTCGGCAGCCAATTACTATGCCTATCCCGAACCGACTGTGGAGCAGACAGCTCCTCCTGCAGGTTATAAACCCTTTTATCTGAGCCACTATGCCCGTCATGGTTCACGGTTCCTTATAAATCCGGATGATTACGAGAAGCCGTTGGCAGTGATGCGTGAGGCTGATGAGAATGGTGTGCTCACTGAGTTGGGAAAGAAGACACTTTGTGTTTTGGATAGCGTCTCGCGCATGGCTAAGAGCAGATATGGCGAACTGACTCCGCTGGGTGCACGCCAGCACAAAGGCATTGCAGAGCGAATGTACAAGAATTTCCCGGAAGTCTTTAAAGGAGAAGCCGAGGTGGATGCATGCTCCACGGTGGTTATCCGCTGCATTCTTTCTATGGCGGCAGAATGTTTGAAGCTGCAATCTCTCAATCCGAAGTTGCAGTTCAAGAACGATGCCAGCTATGCCGACATGTACTATATGAATAACGATGACCCCTATGTCAAGACATTGTGCAAGGCGGATGAAGTGGTCGAGGCGAAGGCTGCCATCCGGAAGGAGCATGTACATCCGGAACGCTTGATGAAGGCTTTGTTCAACAACGAGGATTATGTAAACTGGAAAGTGGATGCCGGCAGATTGATGACCCGGTTGTTTGATGTGGCAAGCAACATGCAGAGTCTCGACACGAATCTGGAACTTTACTCTCTCTTCACCAAAGACGAATGCTATGATTTGTGGCAAATCAGCAACAAGAATTGGTATATATCCTATGGCCCGTCTCCGCTCACCAAAAGCGAAATACCTTATATGGAATCCAATCTGCTGGAAAATATACTGAATACGGCCGACACTTGCATCGTGAAGAAAGAGAACAGCGCAACTTTACGTTTCGGCCATGAATCTTGCCTGCTTCCTTTGGTATGCCTGCTGGAATTGGGTGATTGTGCTTATCAGACTACCGATTTAAGCAGACTCGATGAAACTTGGCGAAACTACAAGATTTTCCCGATGGCAGGCAACGTTCAATTCGTTTTCTTCCGCAAGAAAGGCAGTGATGACATTCTTGTAAAGGTGCTGCTCAACGAGCATGAGATGAAACTTCCGGTAGAAAGCGAACTGGCTCCTTATTACCATTGGAAGGATGTGGAGGCTTATTATAGGAATAAACTGAAAGCCTATAGACGATAGAAGCGTGTTAAAGCCGGTCATTGCTTGAGGGATGAACCGGCTTTATTTTTCATTTTTCTTTTTTCTTTCCCGAATTTTACATACGTTTGCAACATCTTAGCGATACCTTTGTACTTGAATGTAAAGATAGCCCTATGTATGCAGCAGAAACTCTAATTGATGAAAAGGCACTTGTTCTCCGCCTGATAGATGGAGATGAGGATGCTTTTTGTGAACTGTACGCTGCCTATAAGGGCCGCCTGATATACTTTGCCATGCGTTTTCTGAAGTCGCGCGAGCATGCCGAGGATGTTTTTCAGGACGCTTTCACCGTGATTTGGCAGAGCCGACGTTTCATCAATCCCGATGCTTCCTTCTCTTCCTACCTTTATACAATTGTTCGCAACCGTGTGCTGAATCAGCTGCGCGACCTCGATAACCAGAACAAACTCAAGGAGCATGTCCTTGCGCAGGCTGTGGATTATACCGATGAAACGAAGAATGAAATTCTAGCTAATGACTTGCGGCAACTAATCTTGCGTGCATTGCAGCAATTGACGCCCCGCCAGCGTGAAATCTTTGAAATGAGCCGTGAACAGCAGATGTCTCACAAGGAGATTGCTGAAACGCTGGGTATATCGGTCAATACGGTGCAGGAGTCTATATCCTTGTCATTGAAATCGCTGCGCGGATATTTGCAGAAGAACTCGGTAGCGGCTGCCGACCTCGTGCTGCTTCTTGTTTGTATGAATTTGTAATGAAGCCCATCTTTCTTCCGTATGAGATAAAAAACGTTAAATACACCCTAGATGCTTCGCTTTTGCGTGTACTATTCTTTTAAAAGGGATAGTTTAAGAACATCTTTGTAGCTCCCCGCAAAAAAACGATTATGAAACATAACGAGAAAGATAAGACTTTGCTTCGCCGTTACTTGGATGACTTGTACACGGTTGAAGATGTCAGCAAGTTGGCAGACCACTTGGCTGTGCCGGAACCGGAAGGCATCCTTGAGGAACTGGCTGCCGATGTTTGGGACGAATCAGCGTCGCAACAACCGCTGACTGACCTCGAACGCGAGAAGTCGAAGAAAGAGGCGCGCCAATTGTTGAAGCGCATCGAGCACAAAAAACGGACCTGGTTTCGCCGCATGGCAACTGTCGCTGCAGCTGCGGTTCTTTGTTTGGTGCTGGGTGGCGTCGGATATCTGGATTACATCAACGAACAGCAGATTTCTTATCTGGAAGCCTCGACCTCTTATGGCGAATGCAAGCAGGTGTTGCTTCCTGACGGCACGCAACTGGTCTTGAACTCCTGCTCCCGCATTCGCTATCCCGACCGCTTTGCGGGCAACGAACGCAGGGTGGAGCTCGAAGGTGAGGGCTACTTTCGGGTTCATCGCAACGAGAAGCAGCCGTTCATTGTCAATACCCATCATTTCGACGTTCGTGTATTGGGCACGTGCTTTGATATCAAAGCTTATTTGTCCGATGAGGTTGTTTCTGTCGATGTGGAGAGTGGCAAGGTGCAAGTGGACTTGCCAGAAGCCATGATGCGCTTAAGCGCCCAGGAGCGGGTGTACATCAATACCATTTCCGGCGAATACAACAAGCAGCATGAAAAACGCACTGTGGCAGTATGGCGGAAAGGCGGATTGCGATTCAGCAGTACTCCGATAAACGATGTTGCAAAAGAGTTGGAACGCGTTTATAATTGCTCCATCTCTTTTGCCGAAGGGCAGGTGTTCAAGAATCTGATTTCGGGCGAGCACGACAACAAGAGCCTGGAAGCTGTGTTGCAGTCTATCGAATATACCAGCGGCATTCATTATAAGAAAGATGGGAACAAGGTATTGCTCTATAAATAGTGTGAATCAGGAGTTGAATTTGACTCGCTATTATACAGTTATAAGCAAAGCCTTATATCGAACTCAGGCCAATATAGAAAAAAGGGCTTGGTGCTGTCCGTTTGAAGGGTATTTGAAAGGCGTTTGTAGTGTACTGTGCAGGCATTCATTGTGTTTCGCACATACGTTTCTCCTGAAAAGTCTTTGAGTTTGTTGACGCTCCACTTAAGTGAACAAGTATGTTCACTAAGATGGCCCGAATTGTTCACTATCGTGAAGAAGACAGACCACTATAGTGAACACACTATCAATTCACTGCATTTTTCGTAAGAAACACCGATGCTTTCCCTACAAATGACGGGGCAGAAAGATACTCGGCAAGGTGAGTGAGAGCAATTTCCATGGGTGAGGGCAAAACTTGCCCTCACCCATGGAAATTGCTCTCACTCACCTCCGAAACACCGATGAACAGGGAGGTTCAGGAAAACGGTGAGGGTGGTGAGGGCAAGTTGAAGAAACTCTTGTTACTCAAGCACGGATTATTTCTTTCTTATCAGTTATGAACTGTTTCAGAAACGCTTATGAGTTAAAAGTACTATCTCAATTCCCCTCCTTCAAGAAGGAGGGGTGCCCAAAGGGCGGGGTGGTAGGTGAGGAAAGAAAACCTTATTCTTATGATTCATAGGTGTTTATTGTTTTACCTACCACCTCCCCCTACGGGTAGAAGGTGTGTCAGAAGTGATAAGGGAACACGAATTACACAAATTACGCAAATAAGCGACTCGGATAATCCCTGATTATCAGTAGTCATTAAAAAGCATGATTTGTATAATTTGCGTAATTTGTGTTCTAAGTTTCTATTTCGACACACCCTCAATTGAGATAGTACTGCTAATCACTTAGGTTCCTTTCTTATCAAATATGAATATAATTCAATCACTGCTTCGCATAAATAGTGAAAATATCTTAATGAGACCCCTGCTTCTTCGGGCGACTGTGTACTATATATAAGCGAATCGCCAGAGTGTTAACCTTTATCATTAATAAAATTAAGTATGAAACCACCAACTTGAGCTACACAAAAAAATAGGAGCTGTCTCTAAGAGAAGCCCCTATTCCGGTAATCCGGACGGATATTCATTCGTTTCGACCCGTGTGAATAACGTATCGCGCATTACACATCTTTGTTTTTAATAATTTATTTCAATTACTAAAACGCACAAATTTATGAATAATCTTCCTAATACTGAAAGGAAATGTAGAAATGTAGATTCATTTTTAGCTTTTTTACTGTTCGTATGCTTGTTGTTTACAGCCCCATACGTGCGGGCACAAGAGACAAGAAGCATTACACTGAATGTTCAGAATGAAACGGTAGAGAATGTGTTCAACCAACTGGGCGTGCAGACTGGTTTGAAATTCTTCTATGACCAAGAAATAGTCAATGCAGCTCCACGCATCTCCATCCATGTTTCCAACGCTTCTTTGCAAGAGGTCTTGGAGCAGATTACCTCGCAAGCAAAATTATATTTCAATAGGGACAACAATACAATATCCGTAGGCAATCAGAAAAGTGGAGAGCTTATTGAGAAAGTGAGGACAAAGACAATCAACGGAAAAGTGGTAGACCCAAACGGGGAGCCGATTATCGGTGCCAGTGTATTGGTAAAGGGCACTGCCAATGGAGTGATTACCGATCTTGACGGAAATTATAGCCTGGCCGATGTACCCGGGAATGCGATGCTCGCCTTTTCATATATCGGCTATCAGACGGTAGAGATAAAAGCGGGCGGCAAAGGCCTGGACAGAATCGTCTTGATGGAAGACAACGAGTTGCTGGACGAAGTAGTGGTTGTGGGATATGGTGTGCAGAAGAAGCGCGACGTGACTACTGCCATTGCCAGCCTTCGTGCCAGTGATATGAAAGGCCAACCGGTTACTTCCATGGCCGAGGCGATGGTGGGCAAGATGCCGGGTGTGCAGGTGTCTCAGTCGACGGGTGCTCCGGGCTCTTCCTTGCAGATTAAGGTACGCGGAACGGGCACTATTACGGCAGGAACCTCTCCGCTCTATGTTGTGGACGGTGTGCCTCTTGCCCAGGAGCAGCTGAATACGTTCAATATGAACGATGTAGAGTCCATCGAGGTGCTGAAAGATGCTTCTTCGGCTGCCATCTACGGTTCGCGTGGTTCGAACGGTGTGGTACTGATTACTACCAAGAGAGGGCAGGAAGGGCGTGCTACAGTTTCCTATAACGGATACTATGGCTGGCAGACGGTTTCAAAGAAGATAGACATGCTGAATGCCTACGAGTATGCCGATTTGGTGAACGATGCACGCAACAATACGTATACCGACAAGATGGAGTCCATCAACCGTAAGCTCATAGCGCAGAATAAGAATCCTTTGTCTTTTGACATCTCGGACAGCAATGCCATCCGTCTGCAAAATACAAGCAATGATTATAATACAATTGTTCCCGTTGAAATCTTGCCATACCTGAGAGGTGAAAAAGGACTGGTAGACACGGACTGGCAGGACGAAATCTTCCGTACGGCAGGCATGCAGAGCCATTCGGTTTCTGTCTCAGGCGGCAGCCCGAAGATAAGATATTATGCGTCTGTAGATTATTTGTCACAAGAAGGTGTCATTATCAACAGTGACTTTACGCGCTACAGCTCGCGCTTCAACCTCGATGTAACCGAAGGTATTTTCAAGTTCGGCCTTTCGCTCAATCCGTCTGTAACGATAGAGAATGCGGTTAATTCTGACGGCGCTTACAATTCGGGCGGTGGCGGTATCATTGCTTCGGCGCTGCACAGTGCTCCTATATTTCCGGTTTATAATCCCGACGGTTCATTTTGCTTCTCTCAGAATGCCTGGAGTCCCAATACACAGACAGTACTCGAAAACGGTTCCATAAAGAAAGGTAACAGCCAGACGCAAGTATGGAATCCCGTAGCATTAGCCATGTTGCAGAAGGACGAAACGAAGGCATCCCGTGTTTTTGGCAATATTTACGGAGAAGTGGCTTTTATGCCCGAATTGAAGTATCGGGCCAATTTCGGTGTGGATATTTACAGTAGCTCGCAAGATACGTTCCGTCCGTCCACTATCCCCATTTCCAATACGGAGGGAAATCCGGAGTCGGTGCCCGAAGCAACGGCGAAGACTGCCAAGATGTACAACTGGCTGTTTGAGCAAACGATGAGCTATAATAAGGAAATCCACGGGCATTCTCTTTCTGCACTGGTAGGCTGGACCATGCAATACCAACGAGACGAAAGTACTTATGCTTTTGCCAACGGATTCATTACGAACAGCGTGCCCACTCTCAATGCAGGTACCGTTACCCGCGGCAATTCGCATGCTTCCGAATGGGCCTTGCTTTCAGGACTTGCCAGAATTCAGTATAACTATAAAGGCAAGTACATGCTTACAGGAGCAATCCGTGCCGACGGTGCTTCCCGTTTTGGCAAACAGAACCGTTGGGGATGGTTTCCGTCGGTATCTGCCGGATGGCGTCTGACGGAAGAGCAATTTATGAAGTCGCTGACTTTCATCGACGACTTGAAACTTCGCGCCAGCTACGGTCTGACGGGTAACTTCCGTATTCCCAACTATGGTGCACAAGGCGAAGTTGCCTATTATAGTTATGTGTTGGGCGGAAGCAATGCCGAAGTAATAAAGGGTGCGGCCCCCAAGAGCATGCCCAATCCCGAACTGCATTGGGAAAAGACAGCGCAGGTGAATGTAGGTTTCGATGCGTCGCTGTTCAGTAACCGTTTGACTTTGGGGCTGGATTTATATAACAGTAACACGTATGACTTGTTGCTCAATGTCCCCGTACCCATGACAACCGGTTACAACACTCGCCTCGAGAACATCGGCAAGGTGAACAACAAAGGTGTGGAATTCAATATCGCCACCAATCAGAAGATGGGCGATTTCAACTGGAGTGTTTACTTCAATATCTCGAAGAACATCAACGAAGTGAAAGAACTTGGACCGGGCAATGCCGATATTATTTCTTCCGGTTCGGTGAGCAATGCCTATTTCATAACCCGCGTGGGTGAGGCCATCGGAAGCTATTATCTTCCAGTGGTAGAAGGTGTCTATAAGAATCAGGCCGAAGTGGATGCAGCTTTGCACTACAAGGATTCTCCCACCAACTACGGACTGGCCGACACGAAGCCGGGCGACTTCAAGTTCAAGGACGTCAATGGAGACGGGATACTTGATATTTCGGATACCGACCGCGCCATCGTGGGCAACTATATGCCCGACTTTACTTATGGCTTCGGTGCTACACTGGCTTGGAAAGGCATTGACTTCGGCATTGTGTTTCAAGGTGTGCAGGGCAATGAAATCCTGAACTTGTCTCGCCGGTATTTCTATAACCACGAAGGGAATATGAATAACTACAAAGGAGCTTTGAACCGCTGGAAGTCGGAAGACAATCCTGGTAGTGGAATGAATGTACGTGCCAACCGCGTCAGTAAGGGGCAGAACGGCACCACCTCTACATGGCACGTGGAAGACGGGTCTTACCTGCGCATCAAGAATATTTCGTTGGGATATACCTTGCCCGAAAACTGGCTCAAAAAGGTGTATCTGAAGTCGGCGCGCGTATACTGTTCCATCCAAAATCCGTTTACCTTTACCAACTATGAAGGCTATAATCCGGAAGTTTCAAATCGCAGTGCCGCTACTACCAATGGCGAAGACTATGGTGTATACCCGTTGGCAAGAACCACTTCGATAGGTGTTAATCTTACGTTTTAATCTTAAAAAGACAGTAATATGAAAAAAGTAATAATGTTTGTTCTTACAGCAATGGTTCTTTCAAGTTGTAGTGATTTTATAGACTTGAAACCTATTGATTTTCCTACGGAGGAAACCTTTTATAAGGATGTGAAGGGTTTGGAAGGAGCCGTTATAGGTATCTATGATGAGTTGCAATCCAGCGACCAGTATGGAGCGAAGTTCATGACTTTGATGGAAGTACGTGGTGACAATGTGAAGAATGACAATTCCGGTGCCAGTGGCGGCATCACTTATCAGATAGAAGTTTTCACGGAAACTCCGGCAAACTCCAACTTGTCGGGGGCATGGCTTTCGTTGTACAAGACTATTTATCGTTGCAACCTGGTGTTGCAGAATGTGGAAGAAGTGCCGATGTCCGACGAACAGCGCTCTCGCATTGCCGGACAAGCTTCGTTTATACGTGCTCTTTGTTACTTTAACCTGGTTCGCTTGTGGGGCGAGGTGCCCATCATTACAAAAACGCAGACCGTGGCCGAAGCGCGTAACAACAAGCGTGCTCCCATTGATGAAGTCTATGGGCAGATAATCAGCGACTTGGCTGTAGCCAAAGGTTTACCCGCGGTTTGGCCCGAATCGGAAAGAGGCCGTGCCACTTCGTATGCGGCGCATGCATTGCTGGCAAAGGTTTATTTATATAGGAAGAACTATCAGGAAGTGGTCAATGAACTTGCTCCGGTGGTAGCAGCCATTCATGCCGGAAAAGACTTGATGCTGGTGCCCATGCCGCAAACTTTTCCCAACGACTTGAAGACGAGCAAGGACATTATTTTTGCCGTTCAATATCTGAAAGGTGGAGTAGGCGAGTCGGTACATCAGAACAACCGCTATCGTAACAATGACAATGGCAATATCATCTCATTGGAGCAAGCGGAGTTTGAAAGCGACAAGGATAACCGTAAGGCCCTGGTAGAACCTACGGGCAGCGGACAGCGTCCGGGCAAGTTCAATGCTCCGGCAACGAACAATGAGACCAGTGCCGACTTTCCGGTAATGCGTTGTGCCGAAGTGATGCTGATGTATGCCGAAGCTGCCAATGAGCTTGCCGCTGTTCCTACACAAGATGCTTTGGATGCTCTGAATGCCGTACGCACAAATGCAGGTCTTGAAGGGAAAACATTGGCCGAACTGTCCACAAAAACACTCTTCCGCCAGGCAGTATATAAGGAACGCCGTTTGGAGCTTGCTCTGGAGTGCGACCGTTGGTTCGACATTGTTCGCACCGGACAAATGGCTGCCATATTTCCCGGTATTGATGCTTACCGGCAGCTCTATCCGGTTCCTCAAACCGAAATAGAGAATGTCAATGACAAAGCCGGTTGGCAGAACGAAGGCTATGCATTGGAATGATTGAATTTATAATCCATGAAATGATGAAAAAGATATATTTATTGCTGTTTGCTGTTTTGGCAGTATTGCAGCTTTCGGCTCAAGACCGAGTGACGCAGATTCGTGAAAAACTGATGAATCGCGACCAGAGTTCAGTAATTGTGGTAGCCCATCGCGGCGACTGGCGCAATTTTCCGGAAAACTCTTTAGAGGCAATAGACAATGCCGTTAGAATGGGTGTGGATATTGTGGAACTGGATGTAAAGAAGACAAAGGATGGTGAACTGATACTGATGCACGACCGGGCACTGGACCGCACAACCACCGGCAAGGGGCTGGTTTCGGAAGCCACTCTCGACTACATACGTGGGTTGAAGTTGAAAAACGGCTGCAACATACGTACCATCCACAAAGTTCCTACTTTGGAAGAGGCCTTGCTGCATGCCAAAGGCAAGATAATGATAAATCTGGACCAGGCCGACCTCTATTTCGACCAGATTTATGAGCTGATGAAGAAGACCGGAACCACCAAGCAGATTATAATGAAAGGGCGCAAAACAGCAGCCGAAGTCAAGAAACAATTCGGCGATTATCTGAATGACGTAATCTATATGCCCATTGTCGACCTCGACAAGCCGGGGGCCGAGGAACAGATAGAGACGTTTGTCAAGGAGATGTCTCCCGTAGCTTTTGAACTGCTGTATGTAAAGGACTCCAACCCGCTTCCCAAGAAGCTGGCAACGACTTTAGCCGACCGCTCCTTTATCTGGTACAACACTTTGTGGGATACGATGGCAGGCGGACACGACGATGACATGTCTTTGCAAAACCCCGATGAGGGCTATGGCTATTTGATTGACACATTGGGATGCCGCATCCTACAGACTGACCGTCCGGCTTATTTGCTGGAGTATCTGAGAACGAAAAAAATGCACGAATAAAGCAATTTGGTTCACTATCCGTTCGAGTTCCGCAAGCTTGGTTGCAAAGGCTCTGGCATAATACAAATTTATATTCAGTAATCTCTGTCATTCAGCGGAGTGTAGCGACGGAATATCTCCTTTCCTCGCTATACATCCGCCGGATGGTTGCGATTGAGCTTGCGAAACTTAAATCCAATAACAAAATACAATGTTGAAACATCTTATAAATTTCTACAAGGTTTCTTCCGATAAACCTTGTACCGACCTTTCTGTGTCCGCCTGTCAACGGCGCTTGAAGCGGCTGCAATGGTCTACTTTTCTTGCGGCAACGCTTGGCTACGGCATGTATTATGTATGCCGTCTCAGCTTGAATGTAGTGAAGAAACCGATAGTGGAGGAAGGTATTTTCTCCGAAACAGAACTGGGTATTATCGGTTCCGTACTTTTCTTCACTTATGCCATAGGTAAGTTTACAAACGGTTTCCTGGCCGACCGCAGCAACATCAACCGTTTCATGACTACCGGACTCTTGGTCACGGCATTGGTGAACCTTTGTCTCGGCTTTGTCCATTCATTCATCTTGTTTGCCATCCTTTGGGGCATCAGTGGCTGGTTCCAGTCGATGGGGGCCGCTTCTTGCGTGGTAGGCTTGTCACGCTGGTTCACCGACAAACAGCGCGGTTCTTTCTACGGCTTCTGGAGTGCGAGCCACAACATCGGCGAGGCGATGACATTTATCATCATTGCCTCCATTGTCAGTGCTTTCGGCTGGCGGTATGGTTTCTTTGGAGCAGGACTTGTGGGGCTGGCAGGTGCATTGATTGCCTGGCGTTTCTTCCACGATACACCGCAAAGCAAAGGGTTGCCCATTGTCAATATGCCTAAGGCGAAGAAAAAAATGAGTGTGTTGGAAAGCGAGGAATTCAGCCGTGCGCAGAAAGCCGTACTTCGCAATCCTGCCATCTGGATATTGGCACTCAGTAGTGCTTTTATGTATATCAGCCGTTATGCGGTGAACAGTTGGGGCGTATTCTATCTGGAAGCGCAGAAGGGCTATTCTACACTGGATGCCAGTTTCATCATTTCCATCAGTTCGGTCTGTGGCATTGTGGGTACGATGTTTTCCGGTGTCATTTCGGACAAGCTGTTCGGCGGCCGCCGTAATGTGCCCGCCCTTATCTTCGGACTGATGAATGTGGTTGCACTCTGCTTGTTCCTGCTGGTTCCCGGTGTTCATTTCTGGGTGGACGCTTTGGCCATGATACTTTTCGGCCTTGGCATCGGTGTGCTGATTTGCTTTCTCGGAGGGCTGATGGCTGTAGATATTGCTCCGCGCAATGCTTCGGGCGCAGCATTGGGCGTTGTAGGTATAGCCAGCTATATAGGTGCAGGATTGCAAGACGTAATGAGCGGCGTGCTGATAGAAGGGAACAAGCAGTTGGTGGATGGCGTGGAGGTGTACGACTTTACCTACATCAACTGGTTCTGGATAGGGGCGGCATTGCTATCTACATTGCTGGCTTTGTTTGTGTGGAATGCGCGGAATGAAGAAGAAGCATAGCACATTGCCAAAGCAGCTTAATTCTATCCTTACATCGGCAAATGAATAGAATAAGGGGAGTTTGCAACTAAAATTCGAGGCATCATAGCGATGCCTCTTTTATGGGATTTGATTTGCTGTACTTCCCAAATGCTCCTGGCTATAATTCTCATAGTTTGTGTATTTAGGGCAAACTTAGATAACAAATGTGTTTTGGAAAACAAACATCCTTTTGATTTTCAGAATGTGGAGTTGTCTTTCATTTAAAAACACTCAAAAAGTATGAAGTTCCTGCCGCACCAAAATCACTTTGAATTCTTTTTTCACATAATATTTCCTTTTATCTGCCTTTATTTGCGAAAATATTGATAATATTGCCATCTCTTTATGTCCGTAAAGGATATGCTTTTGTTGCAAAAATCTAAGGATATGGTCGATTCTACAGATGAAAAACGCTTATTGGCCGAATTGGGTGCAGGCTCTTTCCAGGCATTCGAGAAGCTCTATCACAGATATAGCGGTAAGCTGTATAACTTCATCATGCGTATTTCCGCGGGCAACCGGTATATGGCTGAAGAAGTGGTGCAGTCCACCTTTATCCGTATATGGGAGGTTCGTGGAACAGTGGACCCGGAATCATCATTCATATCTTTCCTCTGCACCATTGCCAAGAATCTGCTGATGAATATGTATCAAAGGCAGATGGTGGAGTTTGTTTATAATGAGTACTTGATGAAAAGCGGTATAGACCGTGATTTCCAGACGGAAGAAGGCATCGACCTGCACTTTCTGCATGAGTACATAGACTCATTGGCAGACAAGCTTCCCGAACAACGCAAAAAGATATTCATCCTGAGCAAAAGGCAGCATTACACCAATAAGGAGATAGCAGAACAATTGGGAATATCCGAGAGTACGGTTGCTACACAGTTGTCTCTTGCCGTAAAATTCATGCGCACGCAGTTAATGCAGAATTACGACGCTGTTCTTGCCCTTTTATTTGTATTCTTTGTTAATGAAGTGTAAATGTGACAAGGGATTTTGGATAATAAGCGGGATGAAAGTGTATACTTTTAAATAACAAAAAGATGGATAAGGCACAGTATAGAAAACTAATGGACTGGATGAAGAACGACTGCCACCTGCAAAACTGGTGGGAGGAGGAATTCGCCAAATCGGATGCAGAGATTGATTCTGCATTGCGCAACAAGATGTTTGTCCGTATCAAGGAAGAGACGGTTGGCAAGTCACGCTCTGCGCGGGTTATCCGTATGAATATTCTGAGATGGGCTGCCATGATTTGTCTGCCCGTTTGCCTCGCTTTCTTCACTTATTACTTGATAGACATGTCGCAAACACCCGGAATGCCTTTCGTTGTGAAGGCCGATAAGGGTGACAAGGCAAGGATTGAGTTGCCGGATGGGACGAATGTTGTTCTGAATTCAGCATCTCAAATGAGTTATTTGAATGATTTTGGTAAAAAAAACAGGTGTGTGCAACTCAATGGAGAAGCTTTTTTTAAGGTTGCTCATGATGAAAGTCGTACTTTCATAGTGCAAGTCGGTGAGCTGGAAGTGAAAGTTCTGGGAACTTCTTTTAATGTTTCGGCTTACGAAGACGACGAGGACATCGTTGTTGTGTTGCAAGAAGGTAAAGTAGGGGTGTACGCCCAAGGAATGTCGCACACCATGATTCCCGGCGACAAGCTGGAATACAATAAGCTTACCCAAAAGCTGACTACCACAAAAGTGAATTCCGAAGATTACATTGAGTGGATAAAGGGAAATCTGTATTTCGACAAAGAATCGTTGAAGAATATCATGAGTACTCTTTCGCGCATTTATAATGTAGAGATACGCTTTGAGTCGGATAAGCTTTTGAACGAACGTTTCACCGGAACCATCCCCGGCAATGGCATCCGGAATGCTTTGAACATGCTGATGCTTACTGCCGATTTTACGTACGAAATGGACGGCTCTGTCATCGTGATAAAAAGCAAATAGGTTAACGGGAGTTAAAAACGGAAGGCGGCTTGGACGAAGACATAGGGGTGGCTGTATACTTATCAAACCTATAAAAGTTTTGATGTATGAAACACAAGTTAGCCTTTTTAAGACTCCTCCGCTTTTTTGTCGGGAGAAGTGGTAATCGGAACGCAGTGCGGACTGTCTGTCTGGCATTGTTTCTAAGTATTTCCTTTAGTGCTTATTCCCAAATCACAATCAGCTTCAAGGAGCAACCGTTGAGGTCTGCCCTGAAGCAGATAGAGCAGGTGAGTGTCTATAAGTTCTTTTACAATGAGAGCCTGCCGGATTTGGACCGGAAAGTATCGTTGAATGTGCAGGATGTAACGATTGACCAGACTATGCAGCAGCTTCTGGCAAAAACGGCTCTTTCGTACAAGCAAGAGGAAGGAAATGTAATTGCTCTTATTCGCAAACCCACGCAAAACGCTTCATCTGCAAAGAAAATAACCGGAATTGTTGTAGATGTCAATGGTGAACCCATTATCGGCGCTACTGTCATGGTGAAAGGAACGTCCAATGGAGGAATTACCGATATGGATGGTACATATTCTCTCATGGATGTGCCTGGAGATGCCATGATTTCAATTTCCTATGTCGGATATAAGACCGTAGATATTAAGGTAACGGATAAATCGCTGGCAAGAGTGACTTTGAAAGAGGATACGGAAATGCTTGATGAAGTTGTGGTTGTAGGCTATGGAGTACAGAAGAAGAGCGATATAACCGGTTCCGTATCTTCCGTGAAATCAGAAGAATTGCTCTCTGCTCCCAATACAAGTACGGCGCAGGCTCTTCAGGGACGCGTATCGGGTGTTGTAGTACAAAACACCAGTGGTGACCCTGCTGGAGCTGTCTCTATCCGTATTCGCGGCTCAAACTCTCTGACCTACGGCAACGACCCTTTGGTGATTATCGATGGTGTACAAGATGGAAACATCGGTAGCTTGAATCCTAACCAGATTCAATCCATAGAGGTTCTGAAAGATGCAGCGGCCTTGTCTGTATACGGTTCTAAAGGTGCCAATGGCGTCATTCTTGTAACAACCAAGAACGGTACAACCGGCAAAGCACGCATCTCTTATAATGGATTTGTTTCATTTGACCAGGTAAGGAAGAAGTTACCTTCTCTGAATGCGACAGACTATGCAACTTTGCTGAATGAAGCGAGAATTGAAAACGGGCAGAATCCGATTTTTATGCAGGATGAAATTGCTGCTTTAGGAGAAGGAACCAATTGGCAGAATGAAATATTCAAAGAAGCCATATCCCATACGCATAATGTCAGTGTGAGCGGTGGAAAGGAAGGTATATCTTATTTTCTGGCGGGGGGATATGTTGACAAGCAAGGGGTTGTCTTGAATACGGATTTCAGGGAATATACTTTCCGCTCAAATTTTAAGATACAAGCCAACAAGCGTTTGAGCTTTATACTGAACACCTTTGCTTCCTATAACAAATCACAGAAAGGTGAATATGAACAAGCTATAAGTTCGGCATTGCAATGGTCGCCCACCAAGAAGGTTTATGATTCCGAAAGCGAAGGCGGCTATACGCAGCCGGGCGGTGTAGGGCCTACTTCGTTCAATCCGGTAGGATATGCCAAGGAGTTTGTAAATGATAACTCTGCTTCCGTGTTTAATGTTGCTGTCACGGGTGAATATAAGTTTTGGGATTTCCTGAAATTTTCGACCTTGTTTTCATACAAGACCAATAGCCGGACTTCAGGCTATTTCGACAATCAGGTAGTGAACAACGGTCCGACTACGGAAGTAAGCGGAAGCAAAACGCAGTCTAATTATATTGCATTGCAAAGTACCTCAATCCTTACTTTCGACAAATCTTTCGGTAAGCACAATGTGCAGGCAACCGGTGTTTACGAAGTGCTGAAAGATAGCTATGATGGCACGACAGCATCAGCCAAAGGCATCCCCGTGGGATTGGGATACAATGGAATACAGTTTGGTTCTATCTTGCAGCAGCCTTGGGCGGAAACTTCCAAAACAACCATGCAGTCGTTCATGGGACGCGTCAATTACAGTTATCAGAAGCGGTATATGTTGTCGGCTTCCGTTCGTTACGACGGTGCCAGCCAATTGGCCGAAGGGCATAAATACGACGGTTTCACAGCCTTTTCCGTAGGATGGAATTTGATGGAAGAGGCTTTTATGGAGAGATTCCGTCATGTTGTCCCCGAATTCAAGTTAAGGGCCAGCTACGGAAC
Source organism: Bacteroides sp. AF34-31BH (assembly GCF_003602795.1). NCBI lineage: Bacteria > Pseudomonadati > Bacteroidota > Bacteroidia > Bacteroidales > Bacteroidaceae > Bacteroides > Bacteroides sp. AF34-31BH. Next base: position 166,030 of record NZ_QTLV01000001.1, on the reverse strand, counting down.
GGTGGGCAATGCGGCTGTTCCGTCGTTTGCCTCCCAGTTGAAGTTTACTCCCGGCTTGGATGCCAACAACAATCCTACCCTTGCCATTTCCCAGTTGAGTAATGAAAACCTGAAGTGGGAACGTACGAATGAGCTGAATGTAGGTATCGACAGCCGTTGGTGGGGCGGCAGGCTGAGTTTTTCTGCCGAGTATTACAAGAAGAAGACAACCGATTTGTTGATGTGGCAGAAGGTGCCCACGGCATTGGGAGTAGAATCTATCCTGACAAATGTAGGCGCGGTATCCAATCGGGGTTTTGACTTGACATTCGGTGGTATTCCCGTATCGACAAAAAACTTCAAATGGGATATAAACTATACGGTGAACTATAATAAGAACAAAATTCTGGAACTGGATGGCCTTTCCGATATGATGATTTACACCAGCAATGCCGACTTTCCCGGATTGGTAGGCTCTTACGTGCAGATGGTAGGACAGCCGATGGGTACATTCCTGGGCTACACCTTTGCCGGAGTGTGGAAACAGAATGAAGCGACTACTGCTGCCTTGTATGGTGCTAAGCCGGGAGATGCCAAATATGCAGATCTCAACAAGGATGGAAAAATAGATAAAGACGATATCGGCATCATAGGCAATGCGCAGCCCACATGGAGCTTTGGCTTCAACAATACATTTACCATCTACAATTTCGACTTGAACATCTTTTGGCAGGGAGTAGCGGGCAATGATGTTTATAATCAGAACCGTGTGCGTCGTGAAGTCTATTCTTCGGATGCTTTTCCTACCAATCCGGTTATAAAAGAGCGTTGGACGCCGGAGAACGAAACGGACATTCCGTCATTTTCGGGAACAGAATACGTCAACTCTTCCCGTTGGGTTGAAAAAGGCGCTTATCTGCGGTTGAAGAATATCACTTTGGGCTATCGTCTGCCCCGGCAACTATTGTCGAAGGCAGGGTTCAATGCTGCCCGTATTTATGTGAGTGCCAACAATCTTTGGACGATAACGAACTATACCGGATATGACCCCGAAGCCAGTATGGGAACCGACGCTACTGCTGCCGGGGTAGACCGTGGCATCTATCCCTCGGCCAAGAGCTTCTTGGTGGGTTTGGATATTACATTTTAACTGATAAATTAAGGATATATTATGAAAATAAAGATGAATATAAAAAGAATGGTAGTGGGATTGATGGCCGTTACCATCTGTTGTGGATGTGCCGATTTATCGGAAGATTTGACCGGACAGCCCACATCTGACAAGTTCTTTAAGACAATTGTCGATTTCAACAGTTATATTTCCGGAGCTTATACCCCCCTTGTCAAGCTCTATGGAGAAGATGCACCCTACGTTGCGTGTGCCGGTGCGGAAGATGTATGTACCCCGGTAGTCAGATGGAAAGGATTCGAGCAGGTTAACATTAACACAGTAGGCAATCCGGAAGAAGTGACGGATATTTTATGGAACAATTGTTATTCGAGCATCAGTGCATGTAATACTACGATAGAACTGGTTGCACAGAATACGAATCTCACGGCAGAGGAGTTGAGCCCCATTGACGGCGAAGCCAAATTCCTCCGTGCTTTCGGTTACTTTCAGCTGGTTCGCTGGTTTGGTGAGATTCCTTTGCTGACGGAGGCCAATCAGAAGAATGCGTCGGTGGAACCGCAGGCTGCCATAGCTGATATTTATAAACAGATTGTTGTGGATTTGCAGTCGGCGGAAACGACACTGCCTTCGAAGCGGGAAGACCGTACCCGTCCCACAAGCTGGACGGCAAAGTCCTTGCTGGCAAAGGTATATCTCACTATGGCAGGCTTCCCGTTGAACGACACTTCATGCTATGCGCTGGCACGTGATAAGGCTGGAGAAGTCATCAATGAGAAAGTTTATTCGTTGGAGAGACATTTCTTCGACTTGTGGCTGTATGATAACAGACAGACTAATTCCGAATTTATTTTCACCCTTTATGGCAATTCCATCAGCAGGACGGGCGGTTATCAATTCCGTGCCACTCGTCCCGATGCCAATGGTGAAGGAGGTTGGGCCGACTGGACAAGCGACAGCCGCTTCTTTGATATGTTTCCTAAAGGAGATGGCAGCCGTGTGAAAGGTACTTTTTATCTGACCATGATAGACGGAACCCCGTGGGAGCAGACAAACACGGCTCAGCCCTACGTAGGGAAACTGCGCGATGCCGGTCCTGCAAGCGGCGGATATTACAATGCGCCCATCGGGAGCGGGCAGAATGCGGATGGCTTTTACTGCATGTTGCGTTATTCTGATATATTGCTTATATATGCCGAGGCTGCCAATCTTGCAGAAGGAAGCCCTTCGCAAAAGGCTTATGATGCACTGAATGAAGTTCGCAGAAGGGCAGGCTTGCCCGAACTTTCCGGCTTGACGGCGAAACAGTTTGATGACGCGGTTCTTGACGAGCGAAATTGGGAGCTGGCGTTTGAATGTAACCGCTGGTTCGACCTCTGCCGCCGTTATCTGTTGAAAGAGAAATTGTCTCCTTGGTATCCGGAATCAACGATAGACGACCATAACTATCTGCTGCCGAAACCGAATGACCAGTTAATGATTATGACCGGAGTAAAGCAGAACCCCGGATATTGACAATAACCTTAAAAAAACGAACAAGATGAAAAAGAATATATTTTTGTTTTGGGTACTTTTAAGTACTTTGGTTGGTGGAGTGTCTTGCAGCAGCGAAGAACTGCCTGCCAATCCCACGATAGTGTCTCCGGTATCTTCTCTGGTGTTGTCGGTCGAGGGTATGGACTATGTGGCGGTGCCCAGGTTGAAGGAAGACAAGACGCTGGATAATGTATTGACCCTTGAGGTCAGAAAGGCTTCGACAAAGGCCGTTGTGAAATCAATCGTTCTTGCAGATGCCTCGGCTGAGGCTAACGTTGCCGTAGGTGACGAGGTGACTTTTACCGGCAACAGATGGGAGCTTGTCTTGAAACGCGGCATGGAAACCGGAAGCTATTTTGTTGAGATGGTCTACAATGAACCGCCGTTTATGTACTTCGTCAAAACCGGAGACTATGGACCGGAAGGAGAAAGATATTATGTCAATCCGGACAAATCGCAAAAGATTGCTTCCATCAACTATGATACCAAGTTTGAGGGATATATTGATTTGACCGGAACGAATTGGGATAATATCGGTCTTGTTGCTTCGGATTTGTCTTCCTACTACGACTTCTCCGGTGGAGCCGACGGTTCAAGCTGCTCGTTCGAGATGGTGAAGAAAGAGTCTGCCGGTGGAAATGTTTTTGCTTGCGATGGTCCTTGGGGAAACTGGACTTCCAATAACGGAACCCCCGAAATTACTTCTCCGGGCGTATGGAAGATTAATTTCGATGCGGCGACTCAGGTGATGACGCTGCTCCACACGCAATGGGCGGTTACAGGCTCTGCCATCAGTTCCTTGAAGGCTATGACCTATTCTTCGGAAACGCGTCTCTGGAGCCTGGATACGGATTTGTCGCCAGGAACGCTGAAGTTTACCACCATTGCTGTCGGTTATGGCGACCCGATAATTGTATATGGAGCGTCCGAAGGACTTTCCAAACTGTCGGAAGAGGGTACGGACATAGAAATCGGGACGGCTGGGAATTATACGATTACACTGAATTTGAGTCAGCCGCCGTATTATGACTATTCAATCAAGAAAAACGGATGACACTTATGAAAAAAATTACATTATTATTGTCTTCTTTGTTCTTTTTCTCCCTTGGAACGAGTGCTTGTTCGGACGAGGCGCCATCCGGAAACACTGAAAAACCGGAACTGCCGGTCAATCCCGAGCCGCCCGTTACCCCTTCGGAGACTTTGAAAGGCTCGTTTGAAAGTAAGTTTGTGAGATATGCTAAAGGACAGAAATTTATCGGGCAGGAGGATGATAGGCTGGTGACTACGGTATGGAAAGACACCGTATGGCAGAATGAGCGCGTGCATAAGCAGATTGTGCTTTGGACGGAATCAAAACGATATGATGACTTGACGTACGAAATCGGTGACCTGCTGTCCGGCGGCAACCGTATTGCTTCTTCCAATCTGCATTTGCGTTTTCCATCCTATGTGTTGGGAGATGAAAAGGCTCTTGTTTGCAATGAATACCGCACGCATACTTCGGTACAGATTGCGGATAAGTTGTCCGAAGAGGCAGTCAGAACAGTGACTGCTTCGGAACCGGTAAAACTTTGGCTGACTGCCGACATTCCTGCGGGCACCGCGCCTGGAGAGTACGAAGGCACGGTCACCGTAAAATCGGGTGGTGAGGTGCAACTGACGTTCACGGTAAGGTTGCTGGTTGTCAATCATGCCTTGCCTCCGGTGAGCGAATGGGCTTTCCATTTGGATTTATGGCAGTTCCCTTTCCAGCTGTCCGGCTTGTGTGCTGATAATGGGCAAAAAGTTACTCCTTTTTCGAGTGAGTATTTCACTCTGGTGAAACCATTCTATCAGTTGCTGGCTGATGCCGGACAAAAGGTTATCACTGCCTATATCAAGGACGGCGCTTTCAACAAAGGTCAAACCATGGTTAAGTGGCATGAGGCTGCTGATGGGAAATGGAGCTTCGACTATACCGGTTTCGACAAGTTTGTCGCTCAGATGATGTCGTGGGGGATTGGCAGACAAATCAGTTGTTTTTCTCTGGTGGGATGGAACACTTCCATCGGATATACCGATGCTTCGGGCGAAGCCCGGACGTTGAAGCTGACAGTGGGGAGTGACGAATACCGGACTGTTTGGAATGAGTTTCTGGATTCCTTTGAGCGTCATCTTAAAACGAAGGGTTGGTTTGAAAAGACTGTTCTTTATATGGACGAAATCAGGGAAGATGAAATGCGGCAGGTGGTATCTTTCATAAAGCAGCACAATCCGGATTGGAAAATAGGACTTGCCGGTAGTGCCGTCTCCTCCGATGTGGAGAGTGCTTTTTATGACTACAGCACCATTTTGGGATATGACCGCACATCGACGAATGCTGTTGCCACTTTCTATACCAGTTGCGCGCAGAGCATCCCCAATGCCTATGTAAGTCTGGATAACAATCCGGCAGAGATGGTGTGGGTGGCTTGGTATGCCAAAGCCAAAGGATTGAACGGATTCTTGAGATGGGCTTACGATTATTGGACCAAGGCCGACCCGCAGGATGTGAGGGATGGAAATAACACGGCGGGGGATTTCAGCCTGATTTATCGCAGTGACAACTCTTTGTCTTCAGTCCCCTTGTCGAGCATTCGTCTTGAATTGCTTCGCGAAGGTATACAGGATTATGAAAAAATGCGCATCCTCTCCACCAATCTGATGAATCCCGTTGTGCAGAAGTTTACGTTGACTTCGGGAAGATTCGCAGGGGAAATAGTGACGGAAGCACAAGGTATGTTGAAAAAGATTTCTGCTGAATATTAAAAAAGGATGATTATGATTAAACTTGAAAAAATATTTGTATTGCTCTTTTTGCTGGGATTGTCAGTAAGGATGAGTGCTGTCGGTCTGGATAAACGATTTCAGATACTGCCTCTGCCGCAGCAGATGGAAATTCAGAAAGGGAAAGGCATAAGTGCCGGTGAACTCTCTTTTGTCACCATGAAAGGGGAAGGAGAAATCCCGGTTCTGAGAAATATGCTGGATGCGCTTCCGCGATATGCGGTGAAAGGGGTAAAAGGCGTGACACTCTCAATGACCGGAAAGGATGTGCCCGCATCTCCCGAAGGGTATGTATTGGAAGTCTCTTCCAAAGGGGTTGCCATCCGTGCCCGTTCTCATGCCGGACTGTTTTATGGTTGCCAGACCTTGGAGCAGCTGATGGAAGACAGCCATCAGTTTTCATTGGAGATACCGGCGATGAAAATTACGGATTATCCGGCTATAGCCTATCGCGCCGTACATCTGGATACAAAACATCATCTGGACCGGACGGAATACTATTATCGCATGATTGACAAACTGGCAAGGTATAAAGTGAATGCCGTGATATGGGAGCTGGAGGACAAGCTGCGCTATACCCGTCGTCCCGAAGTGGGTGCGCCAAACGCCATCGGCAAGCAGGAAATGCAAGCCATCTGCCGCTATGCCGAAGAACGGAACATCAACATCAGCCCTCTGGTGCAAGGGTTGGGACACGCCAGTTTCATCTTGAAGCACCACTGGGAGCTGCGCGAGAGTGAAAAGAGTGATTGGGAATTCTGTCCTTCCAATCCCCGCACATACGAAGTTCTGTTCGACCTCTATCGGGATGCTATGGAAGCGATGCCACAAAGCAAATACCTCCATATAGGCGGCGATGAAATATCGGCCATCGGCATTGATGAGCGTTGTAAGGCAACCGGCAAAACGGCTTTTCAGTTGCAGATGGAGTGGCTTAAAAAGGTATGCGATTTTGCGGTGGCACACGGGCGGACTCCTATATTCTGGGACGATATGCCGTTGAAATATGCCAATCTGTGGTGGCTTCTGCACCGCAATGTGCCGGACGATGAAGTCATGAAGAACTGGAATACGGCGGAATTGGATAAAGCGATAGATATGTTTCCCAAGAACTGCATCTACATGCGCTGGCATTACGAAGACCCTACCATTCTGCCACATCGGATGCTGCTTAATTGGTATCATAAGAAAGGTCTGAAGGTGATGGGAGCTACTTCCGCGTCTACCGGGGAAACTCCGTTTATACCGCGTAATAATTCCAGGGTACAGTATATCAAGGATTTTTGCGCTTTGGTTGCCGAAAATCAGTTGGAGGGAATTTTGACCACGGCATGGGATGACGGCTCGGCCCATCTGGAAACTGTTATGCGCGGTTTCATAGCGCAAGGGGAGTATGGCTGGCATCCCGGCGGGAGGACGATAGAAGATTTCATCACAGCGCATGCCCGGCGTGAGTTTGGTTTGCAACGGAAACAGATGGATTTTCTGGCAGAGATGGAGAAAGCCGCCTTTTTCTTTGACGGAGCGCTGGTTGTTTCCGGTTCGAGGAATCCGGCTTGGGGAGTGACCGAGGCTTTTACCTTGATAGAACTGCCTGATGCCGGGGCGCCGGGAAAGTGGAGCAGGAAGTACGAGAATAGATTGGATTCTGCCCGTATTGAAGCCGCGCGCTATGAAAGAATAACCAAAGGATTGCAGGACGCAGAATCCCATGCTTTGCGCAATCGTTATACATTGGATATTTATGAGCAGACCGGACGTTTGCTGAACTATCCGGTACGGTTATTGATGGCTTTGGAAAACTATGATAAAGCGAACGGAGAGGATGAGCGTGCGGCAAGTCTGAGGCAGATTAAAAAGGTGTGTTCTTATTTTAAGGAGATGCGTGCGGAGCTTGAATCTGTATATTCGCAAACCCGCTTCATGAGCAATCCCGAGGGGTATATTGCCGACCAGAATCACCACCGCCATCTTGCTGCAATGACCAATAACAGCGATTGGCTGTATCTTTATGAACTTCCGATGGTGGAAAAAATAGAGTCGTGGATGAAGACTTTGGATGAATAGAGAAACTGATTAACCTTAGACTAAGTCTCGTGGTCTGTCGGATACAGACCGGAAAGTTTTCAATAGGTATTGTTGTTCCGGGAAAATGCGCTTTGCTGATTCCCGGAACTTTTGTATGGATGAACGGAGAAACTTTATATCTCGGTTTCTGTTTTTAAGTATTATTGAAGTATCGGAAATGTGCAGACAAGATTTGTAGTATTACAGAATTGTTACAGAATTTATCCTTACCTTTGGCGCTTTAACAAAAAACGGCTTATGGTAAGTAATATATCTTCGTGCACGAAAGCACTCGTTTTGCTGATTTCTTTGCTGGGTGTTTCGTCTTTTTCCCTGCGGGCGCAGGAGAAGGATTTTGCCACTTGGGCGAATGTCGGTTTCGAATATAAGTTGAAGCCGGCATTTACTGTTTCCGGTGGGCTGGAGTGGCGTACAAAGGATGATTTGGGAAAGACAGACCGGTGGGGGCTGAAGGTGGGGGGAAGCTATAAGCTGTTGCCTTTCCTGAAGCTTGGAGCCGGGTATGAGACGCATTACCGCAACCGGGGGGCGGATGGCTGGAAGTTCCGGCACCGCTACCGTTTGGAAGGCACTCTGTCTGCCCGTGTGCAAAGGGTGAAACTGTCTTTGCGTGAGCGCTTTCAGCATACGTTCGATGGGCATAGGGATGAGTTCCGCTTGCGTTCGCGTGCGAAGTTTGCCTATGACATTCCGAAGTGCAAGCTGGAGCCGTATGCTTCGGTCGAGATGTATAATGGTCTGAACAGGACCGAGCATTTCGGGGTGAAACGGATGCGTTATCGCGGGGGAATCACGTTGCCTCTGTCCGGGCGCTGGGAGGCGGACCTCTTTTATTGCAGGCAGTGGGAGCAGGATAAGCGGAAGAATATAGTAGGGGTGGAGTGTGCTTACAGCTTCTGAGAGGGGTGAAGTCCGGTTATCCTATTTCTTACTTTTCCGGTGTTCCTTTTTCAGATAGAAGTTGAATCCGGCGTATACTTGGAGGATGCCGAACCCGTTGTTCAGGGAGAAACTGTTCTTGTAGTAGTCGTATGTCCTGCCTACGAATGAGGTACCCACGAAGTATTTGCTGTTGTTGTATACCACGCCTGCACGCAGGATGAAGTCGATATTGAAGTTCTTGTACCAGTCGTCCGCTTCCCGTTCTTCGGTCTTCTCTATGCGCGATGTCTTGTAGGCGACCGCCGGATTGAACGACAGGCAGGCGAGACAGTTGCGGGCAAACACCCAATTGTAGGCATAGCCGACGTTGAGGCTGATGTTCGTGTATTTGATGTGCTTCACCTTCATGCCCGGATTCATGTTTTCCTGAATGATTTGGGGCAGCTTGGTATAGTCGAAGTCCAGATTGTGGGTGGATACGGAGAATCCAGCAATGAAAGAACCTGCATTGCGGCGCTGGTTGGTGGACTGGCTGAAGGCGGCCGGATAGGAGAAACGCCGGTTGTTGAAAATGTAATACAGATTCAATCCCTTCATCTTTACTTTCAATCCGTTGAAGTCTTCGGAATAATTGGAGGGAATCTCGTCGGAAAAGCCGGATACCTTGTGTATCTTATAGTCGTTTCCGGTGCTGCGATAGAAAATGTCGACTCCCAGTTTGGAACTGTAAAGACTGAGATCAAACTCCGTACCGCGCTTTTTCTTGCTTTTCTTTCCGTAGAGCCAGTCCGTATCGACAGCCCATCCCAGGAATATCCAACGCCATCCGAAGTAAGCGCCTATCTTGTTGTGAGGGTTGGGCGAGAAACGGAGCCGCTGGTCGTCATTGCCCACGGAGTAATACTCGTAATTGGTGAAATGGTCGAGCATCAGGGCGTAATTGTACCGGTTGGGACTGATATAGGTAGTGTCGAAGTCGCTGAAGTTGAGGAATTTCTTCAATGCTTTTCTGAAGGTATTTTTATATACGATGCTGTCGCATGCGACAGAACCGTTCTCCTTGTTTTGCGCAAACAATGAGAATGTAAATAATATCCATAAGCAGAAAAAGGCCCCTCTTTGCATCTTGTTGTTCTCTCTCATTTATACAAAGCTAAATAAAATAACCGGTTTTTGAACAGTATCCCGCTAATTTTTCTCTGAAAAAGGCATCAATAATTTGTAGTTCTCAATCGGAATGACTAATATTGAACGTCTTATTGAGAGACTTTATGAATCAAAACCAGATAAAGAAGAATACGATATGAAGAAGATTATCAATCCGTGGAAAGATATGGAGGGCTACAACTGTTTCGGTTGCTCTCCCGACAATGAAGCCGGTGTGAGAATGGAGTTTTATGAGGACGGTGACGAGGTGGTGAGCATCTGGAAGCCGCGTCCGGAGTATCAAGGGTGGCTGAATACGTTGCATGGAGGCATCCAGTCCGTATTGCTGGATGAAATCTGCGGCTGGGTCGTGTTCCGCAAGCTGCAGACCGGCGGGGTGACATCGAAAATGGAAACCCGCTTCCGCAAATCCATATCGACCAACGACACGCATGTGGTGCTGCGGGCTTCGCTTCGCGAGCAGAAGCGGAATATTGCTATCATAGAAGCACGCCTATATAATAGCATGGGCGAACTTTGCACAGAAGCCACTTGCACCTACTTTACCTTTCCGAAGGAGAAGGCGGAAGCGGAAATGCATTTCCATAGCTGCGAAGTAGAGCAGGAGGAAATATTGCCGTTGATTTAATTGTTTCACCACAGATTACACAGATTTGCACAGATTATTTTTATTCCAATCTGTGCAAATCTGTGTAATCTGTGGTGAACTAAGATGAATTTGAAAGAAAAAATAAACTTTTTGTGATAAATCTTTTGGAGTTTCAAACTTTTAGTTTACTTTTGTCGCATTAAAATCCAAAAAATATGAAGAATATCGTTGCACATCATCACCATCATCATCCTAACGAATAACTCGGTGGGCGTATGAGTGTATATGTACAACAGATGACATAACAGACGAGGCTTGCCGAATATTGGTAAGCCTCGTTTTGTTTTCTGTCATCTCATTCAAAATAGTAAATAGTAAATCGTAAAATAGTAAATAACCTTATGTTAAGAATTGCAGTACAAGCTAAAGGTCGTCTTTATGACGAGACCATGTCATTTTTGGGAGAATCGGATATTAAGTTGAGTGCCATGAAGCGTTCGTTGTTGGTGCAGTCGTCAAACTTTCCTCTTGAAGTGTTGTTTTTGAGGGATGACGACATTCCGCAGTCTGTGGCTACCGGAGTGGCTGATATAGGCATTGTGGGTGAGAATGAATTTGTTGAGAAGAATGAGGATGCGGAGATAATCAAGCGTCTGGGATTCAGCAAGTGCCGTCTGTCTCTTGCCATGCCGAAGGATATTGAGTATCCGGGGGTGAAGTGGTTTCACGGAAAGAAGATTGCGACATCTTATCCGGGTATCCTTTCCGGCTTTTTGAAAGAGAATGGGGTGAATGCGGAGATACACGTCATTACGGGGTCGGTAGAAGTGGCGCCGGGCATCGGTCTGGCAGATGCTATTTTCGATATTGTAAGTTCCGGTTCTACGCTGGTGAGCAACCGTTTGAAGGAAGTGGAGGTTGTGATGAAGTCCGAAGCGCTACTGATTGGCAACAAGAACATGAGCGAGGAAAAGCAAGAGATATTGAGGGAGCTGTTGTTCCGTATGGATGCCGTGAAGACAGCCGAAGATAAGAAATATGTGCTGATGAATGCCCCGAAAGAGAAACTGGATGAGATTGTCTCTGTACTTCCGGGCATGAAGAGCCCCACGGTAATGCCTTTGGCACAAGAAGGCTGGTGCTCGGTACATACGGTGCTCGACGAGAAGTGTTTCTGGGAGATTATCGGAAAGCTGAAAGCGCTGGGGGCAGAAGGCATTCTGGTGCTGCCGATTGAGAAAATGATAATTTAAAGCCTCGAGGATGTGTCAAAAGTATATAAACGCTTTCTTTATGTTACGACATTAGGTACGAATTACGCGAAATAGCGCGGAATCGGTAAAATGAATCCGTGAAATCCGCGTAATCAGCGCCTAATAGAAAGTCTTCAGAGAGTTTTGACACACCTCCAATAATATCATGGTTTATGCATAAATCTTTAAAAACATGTCATTATGATATTGATTAGTAATCCCGATAAATTCCAGTGGCAAGAGATTCTGAAACGTCCGGTGATGAATACGGAGAATCTGTTTGATACGGTGCGGAGTGTTATTGACCGTGTGAAGGAGGAGGGAGACCGTGCTGTGCTGGATTATGAAGAAAAATTTGATAAAGTGGTGTTGGCCTCGCTGGCAGTGTCGGAAGAGGAACAGCAGGAAGCGGAAAACCTGGTGAGTGAAGACTTGAAAGCAGCTATTCGCCTGGCAAAGCAGAACATCGAGACTTTCCACGCCGCACAACGCTTTGAGGGCAAGAAAGTGCAGACTCAGCCGGGGGTGACCTGCTGGCAGAAAGCGGTTGCCATAGAAAAGGTGGGATTGTATATCCCCGGAGGAACGGCTCCGCTGTTTTCTACGGTACTGATGCTGGCCGTTCCCGCCAGGATTGCCGGATGCAAGGAGATTGTTCTCTGCACCCCTCCGGGACGTGACGGAAAGGTACATCCCGCTGTGCTGTTTGCCGCAAAAGTGGCAGGTGTCAACCGGATTTTCAAAGCTGGCGGCATACAAGCCATTGCCGCTATGGCATACGGAACGGAAAGTGTGCCTAAGGTTTACAAGATATTCGGTCCGGGAAATCAGTATGTCACGGCTGCCAAACAGCTTGTGAGCTTGCGTGATGTGGCGATAGATATGCCGGCAGGACCTTCGGAAGTAGAAGTTTTGGCTGACGAAACAGCTAATCCGATTTTTGTCGCCGCCGACTTGTTGAGCCAGGCAGAACACGGAGTGGACAGTCAGGCTATATTAATTACGACCTCTGTCGAATTGCAACAAGCTGTAAAGGTGGAAGTGGAACGCCAACTGGCCTTACTGCCACGTAAAGAGATTGCCGAAAAGTCTCTTGCCAATAGCAAACTGATTGTAGTGGACAGCATGGCAGAAGCCATTGAATTGACCAACGCGTATGCTCCCGAACATCTTATCATAGAAACCGAGGATTATCTTTCCGTGGCAGAACGTATCGTGAATGCCGGTTCCGTATTCCTGGGTTCTCTTACTCCGGAGAGTGCGGGAGATTATGCTTCGGGCACAAACCATACCCTGCCGACAAACGGCTATGCTAAAGCATACAGCGGTGTCAGCCTCGACAGCTTTATCCGCAAGATAACTTTTCAGGAGATAAAGCCGGAAGGATTAAATATCATCGGCCCTGCCATCGAGCTGATGGCTGCCAATGAACAGCTGGATGCGCATAAGAATGCTGTGAGTGTGAGACTGGGGCAGTTGGAAAATGGAAATGGAAAGTTGAAAATTGAGAGCTGATGGCTTAAAGTAATTTTAATCGTAAATTGTCAAATCATAAATAACATGGTGAAAACATTACAAGAACTTACCCGTCCGAATATCTGGCGTCTGAAGCCTTATTCTTCAGCACGTGATGAATATAATGGTGCTGCGGCATCCGTTTTTCTCGATGCAAACGAGAATCCTTATAACATGCCGCACAACCGTTATCCCGACCCCATGCAGCGGGAGTTAAAGACAGAATTGTCTAAAATTAAAAAGGTGAGTCCCGATTCCATCTTCTTAGGGAATGGCAGTGATGAAGCTATCGATTTGGTGTTCCGTGCTTTTTGTGAACCCCGTGTGGATAATGTAGTGGCCATCGACCCTACCTACGGCATGTATCAAGTCTGTGCTGACGTTAATGATGTGGAGTACCGTAAAGTGCTGCTCGATGAGGATTTCCAGTTCTCTGCCGACAAGCTTCTGGCTGCTGCGGATGAGCATACCAAACTGATTTTTATCTGCTCTCCCAACAATCCTACCGGCAATGACCTGCTCCGTAGCGAAATTGAAACGCTGATTCGCCGGTTTGATGGGTTAGTGATACTGGACGAGGCATACAATGACTTCTCCGAGGCACCTTCCTTCCTTGAAAATTTGAATCAATATCCGAATCTCATTGTACTGCAAACCTTTTCCAAAGCATGGGGATGTGCTGCCATCCGTCTGGGTATGGCATTTGCCTCACCGGATATTATCGGCATCCTCAGTAAGATAAAATATCCCTATAACGTGAACCTGCTGACACAGAAGCAGGCAGTGGAAATGCTTCACCGCTATTATGAAATAGAACGTTGGGTAAAGACACTGAAAGAAGAACGGGAGAATCTGGAAGCCGAGTTCGCCGCACTGCCATGTACGGTGAAGATGTTCCCTTCCCATGCCAATTTCTTCCTAGCTCGTGTGACGGATGCCGTGAAGATTTACAATTATCTGGTAGGCAAGGGTATCATTGTCCGCAACCGTAATTCCGTGTCACTCTGCGGAAATTGCCTGCGAGTGACGGTAGGAACGAGAGGGGAGAATGAAAAATTGATTGAAGCGCTGAAGGAATATATGTAGAAGGAGTTAAAGGGAGTTAGAGGCCGATACTGCTGTTTTATACAAGTAATGCTTATGCAAAGAACTATCGGCCTCTAACTCCTTCTAACTCCCGATAACTCCCTTTATTCCCTCAAAAAAATATCCTTTAAAATGAAGAAACTACTTTTTATAGACCGTGACGGGACTTTAGTCATTGAGCCGCCCATTGATTATCAGCTGGACTCCCTGGAGAAGCTGGAGTTCTATCCGAAAGTGATGCGCAATCTTGGCTTCATCCGCAGCAAGCTGGATTTTGATTTTGTAATGGTGACCAATCAGGATGGGCTCGGCACAACTTCCTTTCCGGAAGAGACCTTTTGGCCGGCACACAACCTGATGATGAAGACATTGGAAGGCGAAGGCATCACCTTCGACGACATCTGCATAGACCGCAGCATGCCCGACGACAATGCACCGACTCGCAAGCCGCGTACCGGAATGCTTACCAAATACCTCGATAACCCGGACTACGATTTGTCCCACAGTTTCGTCATTGGCGACCGGCCTACGGATGTGGAACTGGCAAAGAATCTGGGCTGCCGCGCCATTCTTCTGCAAGATGACACGGCGTCATTGAAACCCGTTTCCGAAGGTGGCGGTGCCGCTTGTGACGGACTTGAAGATTACTGCGCCCTCGCCACCAGGGATTGGGATAAGGTTGCCGAATTCCTCTTTGCCGGTGAGCGTACGGCGGAAGTACGTCGCACTACCAAGGAGACAGATATATACGTATCCTTGAATCTGGATGGTGACGGGCATTGTGACATCGCGACCGGACTGGGCTTCTTCGACCACATGTTGGAACAGATAGGCAAGCACGGCGGCATGGACCTCACCATCCGTGTGAAAGGTGACCTTGAAGTGGACGAGCATCACACCATCGAAGATACCGCCCTTGCTCTGGGCGACTGCCTTTATCAGGCCTTAGGAAGCAAGCGGGGCATTGAACGCTATGGCTATGCCCTTCCTATGGACGATTGTCTTTGCCAAGTGTGCCTTGACTTTGGCGGACGTCCGTGGCTGGTATGGGATGCCGAGTTCAAGCGCGAGAAGGTAGGAGATATGCCGACGGAAATGTTCCTGCATTTCTTCAAGTCCTTGAGCGATGCTGCCCGGATGAATCTTAATGTAAAAGCCGAAGGACAGAACGAACATCATAAGATAGAGGGCATCTTCAAGGCGTTGGCACGTGCGCTGAAGATGGCGGTGAAGAGGGATATTTATCACTTTGAACTGCCAAGCTCGAAAGGAGTGTTGTAGAATCGTGCAGACAACTGCTGCAAAGTTACTGCATACCTTTTGCAGTGCTGCTGCAAAGCAGTTGCAGTGACGCTGCAAGGCTTTTGCAGAGCCACTGCAGATGTATTGCAGAGCTACTGCAGATGTATTGCAGAGCTACTGCAGATGTATTGCAGAGTTTTGCAGTTGTATATCTCTGATTAATAGATAAGTAGTGTTATGTCACATTTAGCCCCTTTGATAGCTGATTTAGCTCTGATATTGATTTGTGCGGGGATTATGACCCTGCTTTTTAAGAAATTGAAGCAACCGCTGGTGTTAGGATATGTAGTCGCAGGATTCCTTGCCAGCCCTCACATGGCCTATACACCGTCGGTGATGGACACGGCTAATATACAGACCTGGGCGGATATAGGCGTTATCTTCCTGCTGTTTGCACTGGGATTGGAATTCAGCTTCAAGAAGATTGTGAAGGTGGGAGGCGCGGCGATTATTGCTGCGTGTACCATCATCTTTTGTATGATATTGTTGGGAGTGGCGGTAGGTACCGGGTTCGGCTGGCAACGGATGGACTGTATCTTCCTGGGCGGTATGATTGCCATGTCGTCCACTACCATTATCTATAAGGCGTTTGATGATTTGGGGATGCGCAAGAAACAGTTCACGGGGCTGGTGCTCAGTGTGCTTATCCTGGAGGATATTCTTGCCATCGTATTGATGGTGATGCTCTCCACGATGGCAGTCAGCCATAACTTCGAGGGTACGGAGATGCTGGGGAGCATTGCCAAACTGCTGTTCTTCCTGATACTTTGGTTCGTGGTGGGTATTTACCTCATCCCCGGATTGCTGAAGCGGTGCCGGAAGCTGATGAGCGAGGAAACCTTGCTGATAGTCTCTCTCGGACTCTGTTTCGGCATGGTGGTGATGGCTGCACATACGGGGTTCTCGGCTGCTTTCGGTGCCTTCATCATGGGTTCCATTCTTGCCGAAACGGTAGAGGCAGAGAGCATAGAACGGCTGGTGAAGCCGGTCAAGGACTTGTTTGGCGCCATCTTCTTCGTATCGGTCGGCATGATGGTAGACCCAGCCATGATTGTGGAGTATGCGGGACCTATTGTCGTGATTACTTTAGCGGTTATCCTCGGGCAATCCCTTTTCGGGACGCTGGGTGTGCTGCTGGCGGGGCAACCGCTAAAGACAGCCATGCAGTGCGGTTTCAGCTTGACGCAAATCGGTGAGTTTGCCTTTATCATAGCTTCGCTGGGCGTGTCGCTGCATGTCACCAGCCATTTCTTATATCCTATTGTGGTGGCGGTGTCTGTCATCACCACTTTCCTCACTCCTTATATGATTCGTTTGGCAGACCCCGCTTCCAATCTTGTGGATACGCATTTGCCGGAAAAATGGAGAAAGTTCTTGACCCGTTATGCTTCAGGTTCGCAGACGATGAACCATGAAAGTCTGTGGAAGAAACTGATATTTGCACTAGTCAGGATTACGGTGGTGTATTCCATCATTTGCGTGGCGGTGATAGCTTTGGCGTTCCGTTTTCTGGTGCCTTTCGTGCACGACAGTCTGCCCGGGGTATGGGGCTCTTTGTTGGCTGCCTTTATCATCATTCTGTGTATAGCTCCGTTTCTGCGTGCTATCATGATTAAAAAGAATCATTCGGAGGAGTTCGTGACTTTATGGAAAGATAACCGTGGAAACCGGGCGCCGTTGGTGGCTACCATTGTACTGCGTCTGCTGCTGGGTGTTTCGTTTGTCATGTTCGTTATAGCCGGTTTGTTCAAGATGTCCGTCGGTCTGGTGTTTGGAGTGGCGGTGCTGCTGGTGACCCTGATGATACTCTCCCGCCAGTTGAAGAAGCAGTCCATCATGATAGAGAGGACATTCTTCCAGAATCTGCGGTACCGCGACATGCGTGCCGAGTATATGGGAGAGAAGAAACCGGAGTATGCGGGACGTCTGCTGTCGCGCGACCTGCACCTGACGGATTTTGAAATCCCCGGCGAGTCGGCATGGGTGGGCAGGACATTGGCGGAGCTGAATTTTGGAAAGAAATACGGTATCCATGTGGTCTCTATCCTTCGGGGCAAGAAACGGATTAATATTCCCGGAGCGTCTGTCCGCCTTTTCCCGCAGGACAAGATACAAGTAATTGCCACGGATGAGGAATTGAACATCTTCGGCCAGGAGATGGATAAGGTGTCTGCCATGAATGCGGATGTGATAGAGAAGAGTGAGATGATTCTACGCCAGTTCTGTGTGGACGGGCAGTCTCCTTTCCTGAACAAGACCCTGAAGGAAGCAGGGATACGCGAGAAGTATCACTGCCTGATTGCCGGTGTGGAGCGGGGAGGGGAGACCCTGCATGCTCCCGACCCGCATGAACCTTTTGTAGAAGGCGATGTGGTATGGGTTGTAGGCGAGAGTGCCGATGTGTACGAATTAGTCAGTCAGAAAGGCGAAGGTTTCGACATGGAGGTGTGACAAAACAAAAGGCATCTTACTTCTTGATAGTTTTTAGGCACACCTTCATAGTCGTTAATCAGAGCTTGTTCAGTATTTTGTCCATCACCCAGTTTGTGAGAGTGGCGCTTTCGCCGTCACAGCTGCAGACGGACTTGCCCAGCAGGTGGTCTACCACTGCCTGTATAAGCGGTTGCTGGACGTAGGTGGGGTTTTCGACGATGATTTCTTCACGTCCTCTTTCCGTATGCAGCGCAATGGGGTCATAGGTGAATACGGAGAAACAAATCATGCCTTTGTCTCCAATGATTTCTATACGGTCTTCGCGGGCGGATTCGTGGGCGACAAAGCACCAGGAGCCGCTGCCCACCAGTCCGCTGTCAAACTGGAAACATGCGCTTAGAGTGTCCTCGGCAGGATATAGTCCGCCACGGTTGCTCTTGTAGCCGCTGGCTTCGAGGATGCATCCGAAGATTTCCTGCAGCAAGTCTATCTGGTGGGGCGCAAGGTCATAGAAGTATCCTCCGCCGGCAATGTCCGGTTGCACGCGCCACGGTAGGTTTTCCTTGTTATGGTCGAGGTCGCGGGGAGGCTGGGCGAAGCGGATTTGAATGTTGATGACATTGCCAATATGTCCCTCCTCTACCAGTGACTTTACCTTCAGGAAGTAGGGCAGATAGCGGCGGTAATACGCGACAAAACATGGAACACCCGTTTCTTGGGAAATGCGGTTGATGCGGCAGCACTCTTCGTAGGTAACGGCCATCGGCTTCTCTATGTAGACCGGTTTACCTGCCTTCATGGACATGATGGCGTACGTAGCATGTGAAGAAGGAGGAGTGGCAATGTACACGGCGTTCACCTCTTCGTCGTCAATCAGCTCCTGGGCATCGTCGTACCATTTAGGAATCCCTCTTTCCTTGGCGTAGGTCTTGGCCTTGTCACCATTTCGGCTCATGACGGCCACTACTTCGGAGTTCTCTATTTTCTGGAATGCCGGTCCGCTTTTGTATTTGGTCACTTCTCCGCAACCGATGAATCCCCATTTAATTATTCTCTCGCTCATAATCTTTCCCTTATTTTTACTCTTCCTCAAAATCGAATTCAAAGTCGAAATCATCCAGAAATTCCGGTTCTGTAAATTCTTCCAGACTCCGGCGGTCTTTTTTCGTTGGCCGTCCGGTACCTTTGGCACGGTTGACGAAACCGCTGACACGGCTCATCTCCAGCAGTTCATACTGTTCCGGAGTCGTTACATTCTCCATCATTTCGGCCACTAACTTTGCGCCGACACGCTTTTCGATGGGCTGCAGAACTTTGAAGGAATAGGTGACGGGGGGCTTGCGCACCTGGATGACGTCTCCCGGTTTCACCGTACGGGCAGCCTTTGCCAGTGCGCCATTGATGCTGATGCGTCCTTTTTTGCAGGCTTCGGCGGCTATGGTACGTGTCTTGAAGATGCGTACGGCCCACATCCATTTGTCAATTCTGGCTTCGTTCATTTCTTGTTATATTGATTCATGGTGATATCTATTCCCGCCAGACAGAAACTTTTGATGATTTCTCCGGCTGTTTCCAATCTCTCGCCCATTGTTTTCCAATCTTCATCGGTAAAATGTCCCAGCACATAGTCAATCTGTCCACCACGGGGAAAATCATTGCCGATGCCGAAACGCAGGCGTGCATAATTCTGAGTGCCCAGTGTTGCTGCAATATGCTTAAGGCCGTTATGTCCCGCATCGCTTCCTTTACCTTTCAAGCGCAGTGTGCCGAAAGGCAGTGCCAGGTCATCTACCACTACCAACACATTCTCCAATGGAATGTTTTCTTTTTGCATCCAGTAGCGCACGGCGTTGCCGCTGAGATTCATAAAGGTGGAAGGCTTCAGCAGTAACAGTTGGCGTCCCTTGACTGACAGCGTTGTGGTGAAGCCATAACGTCCGTCGGTAAAAGTGGCACCCGCTGCTTTTGCCAGAGCATCTACTGCCATGAATCCGATGTTATGGCGGGTTTCGTGATATTCGGGGCCGATATTGCCCAATCCTACAATTAAATATTTCATAGTCTGTGCTTCCTGTTTATGAGGGTGTTAAAACTAGTATTCACCACAGATTACACAGATTTGCACAGATAGACATCTTTGATTATCGGTACATTAAATTCATTCTGTGTTAATCTGTGTAATCTGTGGTGAATTATACACTCTCGTGAGCCGTAAAAAGAACGCGGATTATCGCAACTTTCCGCGGAAATCAGTATGAAATCTGCGTTGGCTGCGTTAATCCGCGTTCCCGAATATTTAGTCTTTCTTGAAAAGAATCGATTAGTTGCCTGCAGCAGCAGCGGCACCTCTTGCAGCACGAGTCAGCTTAACGGCGCATACAACAGCTTCTTTGGCATTCAGCAATTCCAATCCTTCGTATTGCAATTCGCCAACTTTAACAGTCTTACCAAGTCCCAAGTGGGCAACGTTGATAATCAGTCTTTCAGGAATTACGTTATACAAAGCTCTTACTTTCAGCTTACGCATCTGGAGTACCAGCTTACCACCGGCCTTAACACCTTCTGCCAAACCTTCCATCTGTACCGGAACTTCCATAACGATAGGCTTAGCCTCGTCAATTTGATAGAAGTCAACGTGCAGGATAGTATCCTTTACGGGGTGGAATTGGATATCTTTCATGATAGCGTTTACTTTCTTGCCATCAATCACCAAGTCAACTACGTAGATGTGCGGAGTGTAAACCAAGTTACGCAGACCCTCTGCAGGTACAGTGAAGTGAACATTTTCACCTGCACCATAAAGTACGCAAGGTACACCGTTGTTTTTACGAATAGCTTTCAAAGCTCTTGCTTGTTCCGAAGAACGTTCTGCAATAGTTCTTGCAGTTCCTTTTACTTCAATTGATTTCATTTTAAAAATTTTTGTGTTACTCTAAATTAAGTAAATTTTTTGCTTAATTCACCATCACACGATGTGGCTTGCCACACGATGTTGCAAAAAAGCGGTGCAAAAGTACAGCTTCTTTTTGAATTATCAAAAGGTTATAACTTAAAATTCAATGTCTATCTTGATTTCTCCTTCCAATGAAGACGCTTTTTCCTCTTTCGGCAGTTCTTCTTTTCCCGTTTCGGGACTTTCAGCCTCTTCGTCAGTGGTATGTCTTGTATAGCAGCCTTGCTGTTCCTGGATGAAGCCGATGGCTTGCTGAAGTCCGTTCATGAACTTTTCAAAATCCTCTTTGTATAGAAAGATTTTGTGCTTTTCGAAACTTACCTGCGAGTCGTCTCCTTCGCCCATCACAATCTTCTTGCTTTCCGTGATGGCGAGAAACATTTCGTCTTTTCTGTTTTTCTTGACGTCTAAATAGTAGATGCGCTTACCTGCTTTGATGGATTGGGAGAATACAATCTCCTTGTCGTTCATGTCCGCTGCGTTTTTCTTCTTAAAGTCTTCCATATTATAATAGGTCTCAATTTTGATATTATCACCTTAAAACTTGTATCTCGTAGCTTTTAGCTCTTTATCGGGCTCAAAATTGACGATTTTTTTTAAACTGTCAAAAGAAAAAGACCGGATAATCAATATCTGCATTAAAAAATGTGATTTATTTATGTAAACTCATTAAAAATGCCTACTTTTGCGCCTTGTTAAAACACTAGTATTTACTTTAGAATTATGATCAACAGAGTTCTTATTCGTCTTAAGATTATACAGATTGTATATGCTTATTATCAGAATGGCAGTAAAAATTTAGACTCAGCGGAGAAAGAATTGTTCTTTAGCCTTTCAAAGGCATACGACCTCTACAACTACCTGCTGATGCTGATGATAGCTTTGACGAACTACGCACAAAAACGTATTGATGCGGCAAAAGCTAAGCTGGCTCCCACTGCCGAGGAGCTGTATCCCAACATGAAATTTGTGGAAAACAAGTTCATAGCCCAGTTGGAAGTGAACAAACAATTGACGGAATTCATTGCCAACCAAAAGCGCACGTGGGCCAATGATGAAGACTTTGTCAAGGGATTGTATGAGAAAATTGTGGAATCAGATATATATAAGGAATATATGGCTTCTTCGGACAATTCTTACGAATACGACCGTGAATTGTGGAGAAAGCTGTATAAGACTTTTGTCTTCAACAACGAAGCCTTGGACAATGTGCTCGAAGACCAGAGCCTCTACTGGAATGACGACAAGGAGATTGTGGATACTTTCGTACTGAAAACCATCAAGCGCTTTGAAGAGAAGAATGGTGCCAATCAGGAACTTCTACCAGAGTTCAAGGATGAGGAAGACCAGGAATTTGCACGCCGTTTGTTCCGCCGTGCCATCTTGAACTGTGACTATTACCGTCACCTCATCAGCGAGAATACGCGTAATTGGGACTTGGACCGTGTAGCCTTTATGGACGTTGTTATCATGCAGTGTGCCTTGGCCGAAATATTAAGTTTCCCGAACATTCCGGTGAGTGTTTCGTTGAACGAATATGTCGATATTGCCAAAGTTTACAGCACGGCCAAAAGTGGCAGCTTCGTGAACGGTACATTGGATGGAATAGTTAATCAATTAAAAAAAGAAGGTAAGTTAACGAAAAACTAATACCTTTGTTTAATAATAGAAACCAAAACTGAGTATTTATGAACTTAATGACTGTATTCTTCCTGCAGGCTCCTGCTGCAGGCCCTGCCGGTGGTGGTAGCATGATGTGGATTATGCTGATAGCCATGTTCGTTATCATGTATTTCTTTATGATTCGTCCTCAAAACAAGAAGCAAAAGGAAATAGCAAACTTCCGTAAGTCGCTTCAAGTGAATCAGAAAGTAATCACAGCTGGTGGTATCCATGGTGTTATCAAGGAAATCAACGACAATGATGTGGTGCTTGAAATCGCTTCTAACGTTAAGATTCGTATAGACAAGAATTCTATTTTTGCTGCAGCTGCTGATGCGAACAGCAGTCAGGCATCTAAATAATAGAAATGTGAGCCTATGTTTGAACGTAGGAACATACAACGTACATATCTGAAGATATCAAGAGAAGTGAAGGACTTTCTGCTTAGCGATAAAAGCAGGGAGTTCTTCATTTTTTTGTTTTTTTTCTTTGTAGCCGGTGGCTTCTGGCTCTTGCAGACCTTGAACAACGACTATGAGGCGGACTTTTCTATACCGGTGCGGCTGAAGGGAGTGCCCAATAATGTGGTGATTACCTCTGAACCTGCTTCAGAACTCCGTATCAAGGTAAAGGATAAGGGAACGGTACTGCTCAACTATATGTTGGGAAAGAGCTTTTATCCCGTTATTCTCGATTATGCCGATTATAAGGGCGTGGATAATCAAGTAAGGATATATCCCTCGCAGTTTGAAAAGAAAGTGCTGAACCAGCTGAATGCCTCTACCCGCCTGCTTTCCATGAAGCCGGATACATTGGAGTACATCTATTCGACGGGAGCCTCCAAACTGGTGCCGGTGAAGCTGCGCGGCACGCTGAGTGCCGGACGTGAGTATTATCTTTCGGATACGATATTCAGTCCCGATTCCGTATTGGTGTATGCGCCGCAAGGCGTGCTGGATACGATTGCTGTTGCCTATACGCAACCGGTGAAGCTGGAAGATATATCGGATACCTTGAGGCAGCAAGTCCCCCTGCGTATCCAGAAAGGTGTGAAGTTTGTGCCTTCTTCCATTGAGATGATGCTTCCGGTGGATATTTATACGGAAAAGACAGTGGAGGTGCCGTTGCGTGGCGTTAACTTTCCTGCCGACAAGGTGCTGCGCGCTTTCCCTTCCAAGGTGCAGGTCACGTTTCAGGTTGGTCTGAGTCATTTCAGGCAGATTAACGCTGATGATTTTCATATTTACGTGTCCTATGAGGAACTGCTCCGTCTGGGTTCCGACAAGTATACGGTAAAGATTAAGAATCTGCCGAAAGGGGTGAGCCAGGTACGCTTCAATCCGGCACAAGTGGATTTTCTGATAGAGCAAGTTTCTCCTGATTATGGCGATTAAGATAGGTATAACCGGTGGTATCGGTAGTGGAAAGAGTATGGTATCCCGGCTGTTGGAAGTGCTGGGTGTTCCCGTCTATATCTCGGACTTGGAAACGAAAAGGCTGATGGCATCCGATTCATTGATCCGCGAGGAATTGTCAGCTTTGCTTGGTGCGGAAGTGTATGCCGGTGGCACGCTGAACAAGCCTTTGTTGGCGTCTTATCTTTTCGGTAGTCCGGAGCATGCCAAAGAAATCAACTGTATTGTGCATCCTCGTGTAAAGGAGGATTTCAGGCGGTGGACACAATGCCGCACCGCTTTTCCCATTGTCGGTATAGAATCGGCCATTCTGGTCGAAGCGGGGTTTGCGGGTGAAGTGGATGCTATTGTTATGGTCTATGCGCCCGAAGAGGTGCGCATTTTACGTGCCGTCCGGCGGGATGCTTCCTCGCGCGAATTGATAGAAAAGCGTATCCGTAGCCAGATGAATGACGAAGAAAAGCGTAAATATGCAGATTTTGTCATTGTAAATGATGGCGAAACCCCATTGATTCCGCAAGTTTTAGAGCTAATCGGTTCGCTATCTGAAAAAATGCACTATCTGTTACGCAAATAGGCATCTCCTTAACAATAAAAATAAGCAAGCTTATTTTGTATTGTCTTCGGCTTACATTATCTTTGCCCCCCGAAAAAAATAACTACTAATCATCAAAACAGAATATATTATGTTGAAGACTATTTTGTCCATTTCCGGTAAACCGGGATTGTATAAGCTTGTTTCTCAGGGAAAAAATATGTTGATTGTAGAGTCGCTTGCAGACAAGAAGCGTTTCCCTGCCTATGGTAATGAGAAGATTATTTCTTTGGGCGATATCGCCATGTATACAGATACGGAAGATGTTCCTTTGAAGGAAGTGTTTCTTTCCATGAAGAAAAAGGAAAATGGTGCTGCCGTAGTGCTGGATTTGAAGAAAGCTACTGCTGACGACTTGCGTGCTTACCTGGCAGAGGTATTGCCTACCTTCGATCGCGACCGCGTATATCCGTCCGACATCAAGAAATTGATTGTTTGGTATAATTTGCTGGTGGCAAGCGGTATGACGGATTTTGAAGAAACTCCTGCGGCAGAAACGAAGGAGGAAAGCAAGGCCGAGTAATCGGAGAAGGATTGAAATACAAAATAAAAGAGGCGATTCTCAATAGTCGGGAATCGCCTCTTTTATTGGGGGATACGGATTGCTTTTAATTTCTGAAAACCAGTCCGTCGTCAGTGGTATTGGCATCCACTGTAATAGGCTTGCTGCGGTCTACTTCCTGAGCCAGCAGCTTCTTCGACAAGTCGTTCAGCAAATAGTGCTGGATGGCACGTTTCACCGGACGGGCGCCGAATTCAGGGTCATACCCTGCATTGGCAAGGAAGTCTATGGCGGCATTTGTCAGAACAAGTTCCACGCCGTTACCGGAAAGCATCTTCTGCACACTCTTGATTTGGAGCATTACAATCTGTTTGATTTCGGGCTCTGTCAGTGGCAAGAACATGATGGTTTCGTCGATACGGTTCAAGAATTCCGGGCGGATGGTCTTTTTCAGCATATTCATCACTTCCTTCTTGGTTTCCTCTACGATTTGCTCCTTATTGCTACTGTTGAGCTTCTCCATCTGGCTTTGGATATAGCCGCTGCCCATGTTGGAGGTCATGATGATAATCGTATTCTTGAAGTTGACCGTACGTCCTTTATTGTCTGTCAGACGTCCGTCATCCAGCACTTGCAGCAAGATGTTGAATACGTCCGGATGCGCTTTTTCGATTTCGTCGAACAGGACGACAGAATACGGTTTCCGCCTTACGGCTTCTGTCAGTTGTCCGCCTTCATCGTAGCCCACATATCCCGGAGGCGCTCCTACCAGACGGGAAACGCTGTGTTTCTCCTGATACTCGCTCATGTCGATACGGGTCATCATCGTCTCGTCGTCAAAGAGGAACTCCGCCAGTGCCTTTGCCAATTCCGTCTTACCTACACCGGTGGTTCCCAGGAAAAGGAATGAGCCGATAGGACGTTTCGGGTCTTGCAGTCCGGCACGGCTGCGGCGTACGGCATCGGATACGGCCTCGATGGCTTCGTCCTGCCCGATAACCCGCTGGTGCAGTTCCGCTTCCAGATGCAACAGTTTGTCCTTTTCGCTTTGCAGCATCTTGCTTACCGGTATGCCGGTCCAGCGGGATACTACGTCGGCAATGTCTTCAGCGTCCACTTCCTCTTTAATCATGGCCTTGTCGCCCTGCATTTCGTGCAGTTTTTGCTGCGTTTCTTCAATCTCCTGATTCAGCGCTTGCAATTTGCCGTAACGGATTTCGGCCACCCGGCCATAGTCGCCTTCCCGTTCCGCCTTGTCGGCCTCGAACTTCAGGTTCTCTATTTCCACCTTATTCTGCTGGATTTTGTTGACAAGGGTCTTTTCACTTTGCCATTTCGCCTTGTACGAGTTTTCCTGCTCCTTCAGCTCGGCAAGTTCTTTGCCGATTTGTTCCAGCTTGGGCTTGTCGTTTTCGCGCTTGATGGCCTCGCGTTCAATCTCCAGCTGCTTTATCTTACGCGAGATTTCGTCCAGCTCTTCCGGAACGGAATCGACTTCCATACGTAGCTTGGCAGCGGCTTCGTCCATCAAGTCGATAGCCTTGTCCGGTAAGAAACGGTCGGTGATGTAGCGGTTGCTCAACTCTACGGCGGCGATGATGGCATCGTCTTTAATCCGTACATGGTGATGGTTCTCATAACGTTCCTTCAGACCACGCAGAATGGAAATGGTACTCAGCGTGTCCGGTTCGTTCACCATGACAATCTGGAAACGGCGTTCCAACGCTTTGTCTTTTTCGAAATACTTCTGATATTCATCGAGGGTAGTGGCCCCGATGCTCCTCAGTTCACCGCGTGCCAGGGCGGGTTTCAAGATGTTGGCGGCATCCATGGCGCCTTCGCCCTTGCCGGCACCCACCAGGGTATGAATTTCATCAATGAAGAGGATGATGTCTCCTTCCGACTTCTTCACTTCGTTGATAACGGCCTTCAGGCGTTCTTCAAATTCGCCTTTGTATTTGGCGCCCGCCACCAGTGCACCCATATCCAGGGAGTAGACTTGTTTGTTCTTCAAGTTCTCGGGGACGTCTCCACGCAAGATACGGTGGGCAAGTCCCTCTACGATGGCCGTTTTACCGGTACCCGGTTCACCGATAAGAATCGGGTTGTTCTTGGTACGCCGACTCAGAATCTGCAGGACACGCCGTATCTCTTCGTCACGGCCGATGACGGGATCCAGTTTGCCGCTGCGGGCTGCTTCGTTCAGATTGATGGCATACTTTTCCAATGACTGGTAAGTGTCTTCGCTGGATTGTGAAGTTACTTTTTCTCCTTTTCGCAGTTCGTTGATGGCTTCCCGCAGTTCGCGTTCCGTCATCCCGGCATCTTTCAGAATGGTGGATGCAGTGCTTTTCACATTCAGCAAAGCCAGCAGTACCGGTTCCAGGGAGACGAATTCATCACCCATTTCCTTGGAATATTGGGTGGCCTTCTGGAACACTTCGTTCGTTTCACGGCTCAGGTATGGCTCTCCGCCGGATACCTTGGGCAGAGAATCAATTTGCTTGTCCAGTACAAGTGCTATCTGCTGACCGTTCATGCCCAGCTTCTGGAAGATGAAGTTGGTGACATTTTCACCTACTTTCATCACGCTTTGAAGCACATGCACGGGCTCGATGGCTTGCTGTCCACGGCTTTGTACCAGGTTCACAGCCTCCTGCACTGCTTCTTGCGCTTTAATGGTAAAGTTGTTAAAGTTCATATTTTGTTCTCCTTTCTATTTTATCAGTTTCATAACACTTGGGAAGGCGCAAAAGATTTGCCATTGGCACATTTCGGACAAATTGTCTGCATATAAAATATGTAAAATGACAAATTGTCTGTAAATCAGTCGTTTTGTTTCTTTCTACTTCTTTAGATAAGAAGTTGGAGCAAAGTTCCTTTTCGTATTAAACTCTATTGGTTAAAGAGAAGGGCAAATAAGGATGTCATGCATGAGATGTGCATCTCATGTAGTACGAGGTGTACATCTCATGTAGTACGAGATGCACATCTCATGTAGTGAGGGCCTATATGTTTTAGTAGCTAAGTCTTCGTGTTCCAGCTCCAAGGTTCCCGTGTTGCGGAGGAAGGATATTCTCTTTCCGCTTCGGAGATATAGATTAATTGTTTGGGATGATACAAGTTATTGATAAATTTGTCGTACTTTTACTGCTTCAAAGTTTTGTGCTTTCTGTGTGGTAGGTTTTTGGAGCTCCGCTTGCAGAGGAGCATTATGTATAATTACGTATTAAAATAGAAGATAATGGAGGATAAGATAAAGTTTCCGGCAAATGTGATATTGATAGATGTTGCATTTCTGAATGAAGTGGTATATGGTGCAAAGAACTTTTTGGAAGGTAAGTTGGGACGGAAGCTACCCGATGTTGACCTGCCGGCATGGTTGAGCTATCTGGCATTGGACGCCGGCTTGAGAGAACAAGAAAATGAGGTGGAAGTGTTGCTGGTGCATACTCCGGCAGCGGACGTGCTGAAGTGTTGTGAACCATCCGATGTGAATAAACTGAATCACCAGGCATGCCGTACGCCGTTGGGCGAATTTGCATTTTCTTCCGTCACCTCTTCCGGTTTAGTCTCTACCGAAGAGCTGTTTCTTGACCTGATGAACCTGGCGCTTGATTCTGCAGATGTGAAGTGTTTGATGTTGTTGCCTTTCCATCAGGTATATGGTAATGGAGTGGAGGAGAAGCTGGCGGGTTTCTTCAAAGACAAGAATGAGGAAGAACGGGGCAAAGCTGTGTACTTCATTACGGAGGAACCTCTGAGCCCGGTGTATTGCCGCCTGGAGCCGGTGTTTTATTCTTTGGCGCATGCTTTCGGCATCAAGTCTGACGAGTTATAAGATATAAGAAGTATATGAGTGATTTCCGTTTAAAAGTGTTTCAGTCTGTTGCTAAGAACTTGAGTTTTACAAAGGCTTCGCAAGAGTTGTTTGTAAGTCAGCCGGCTATAACCAAGCATATCCAGGAACTGGAGGCCACTTATCAGACGAGGCTTTTCGACCGGCAGGGAAGTAAAATCAGTTTGACCGAGTCAGGCCGGCTGCTTTTGGAGCATTGCGAACGGATATTGGAGGACTATAAACGGCTGGAATATGAAATGCACTTGTTGCATAACGAATATATTGGCGAACTCAAGTTGGGAGCCAGCACTACCATTGCGCAGTATGTGCTTCCTCCGTTGCTGGGCAGTTTTATCGGCAAGTTTCCGCAGGTTAACTTGTCCTTGCTCAATGGAAATTCCCGGGAAATAGAAGCCGCTTTGCAGGAACACCGCATTGACTTGGGATTGGTGGAAGGGGTTTTCCGCCTTCCCAATCTGAAGTACACTACTTTTCTTGAGGATGAACTGGTAGCGGTAGTCCATTCCAAAAGCCGTTTGCAGTTGCCCGAAGAGATTACTCCCCAGGATTTGCCCGCTATTCCTTTAGTGCTCCGTGAGCGCGGTTCGGGTACGCTGGACGTGATAGAACGCTCACTCCAGAAGCACGGCGTCAAGCTTGCCTCACTCCATGTACTGATGTATCTGGGTAGTACCGAAAGCATCAAGCTCTTTCTTGAAAACTCCGATTGCATGGGAATCGTGTCTATCCGTTCCATCTGCAAGGAACTGGCGGCAGGCACTTTCCGCGTGGTCGAGATAAAGGATATGCCCATGCTTCGCGACTTCTGCTTTGTCCAGTTGCAAGGGCAGGAAGGAGGATTGTCGCAAGCCTTTATGAACTATATGTTTATGTCCCGATAACAATAAGTTATAGTCTATAAGTAGAAACGATTGGCGGGTGTGCTAAAATAGAACTACCTTTGCACCCGGAAAATTAAGGAATAAACATTAGTAATAATAGTAAAGTAAACAGTATGGCTTCAAATCGAGTTTTGGCTAAAAGCATTAATATGCCTTTTCTTCAAAGTAATAATAAATTTATTTATGTATCTCTTCTGGTTGTCCTCTCCTTCTTTCTGCTGCTGGATTATGTGCCCGGTATGCATGCCTATTCGGCGTGGGTCACTCCGCCGTTGGCGTTGTTCTTGGGGTTGGCCTTTGCGTTGCTGTGTGGGCAGGCACATCCGAAGTTCAATAAGAAGACTTCAAAGTATCTATTGCAATACTCTGTTGTAGGGTTAGGATTTGGAATGAATCTGCAGGCTTCCCTGGCTTCGGGCAAGGAGGGAATGGAGTTCACGATTATTTCTGTAGTGGGGACATTGCTCATAGGCTGGCTCATAGGACGTAAGTTCCTGAAAGTGGACCGTGACACTTCTTATCTTATCAGCTCCGGTACGGCTATCTGCGGAGGCAGTGCCATTGCGGCTGTGGGTCCGGTATTGAAGGCAAAGGATAGCGAGATGTCTGTGGCATTGGGCACCATCTTTATATTGAATGCCATTGCATTGTTTGTTTTTCCGATGATAGGCCACGCTTTGAACATGAGCCAGCATGAGTTCGGCACATGGGCGGCCATTGCCATACATGATACGAGTTCGGTAGTGGGAGCAGGTGCCGCATATGGCGAGGAGGCCCTGAAGGTGGCAACGACTATAAAGCTGACACGTGCCTTATGGATTATTCCTTTGGCTTTGGTAACTTCGTTCATCTTTAAGAGCAAGGGACAGAAAATCAGTATTCCCTGGTTCATCTTCTTCTTTGTGCTGGCTATGATTTTCAATACTTATGTGCTGGGCACTACCGAAACGGGTGCCATGATTGGGGAGGGAATCAATTCTTTGGCTCGCAAGACGCTGACTATCACTCTGTTCTTTATCGGTGCCTCTCTGTCACGTGATGTACTGAAGGCAGTAGGCATCAAGCCCTTGATACAAGGCACCTTGTTGTGGATAGTGATTAGTGTGAGCACGTTGGCATATATCTACTTGTTCTGATTACATCGGTCCGGCAGTTCTTGAAGTATAACTTCCGGTTGAAGAAGACGGTAGGATTTTTGTAATGTATTTCTTTCCTCATTGGATATATAGACGAATACACATCTCGGGATGACCGGGGTGTGTATTTCTTTTAATATCCTTCCCCATTGACGCCGGACCGGAGCAAGTGGAAGCCAGGTTATGATACCTTTTGCTTCCAGCATTGCTTTTGTCCTCGGTTCGGTGTGCTGACCGGTTAATACAATGTTCCAGAAATGTGGTTCTTTCAGCTGTTTTTTTATATCTTGAGAAGTCATAGTTAGTTTACTTTTTTGATGATAAAGTCGAAAGAGGTGAAGAATTGAGGGTGCTTACCGATAGATATGGGAAGGATAATAGTAATGGAGGAATTCCTTCCTTTCCGAATCTCTTTCTTGTTGTATATTCGAGAGTTTGCTTTATTTGCCGTATAAGTTGTCACGCCAATCTTTTGGCTTGTTTCTGCCTGGCTTTTTATTATTGCAAAGGGAGTTTCCGCTTCTGCCAGTATGGGGTATTTGACTTCTGAGGTTCTTCCGTCCACAATGAATTGCATATTTTCCCAGTTTATTCGGATATCTTCTGAAGAGTTGTTGCGAATTATAATTTCCCATTGGGAGTCGTTTGGAATAAACTTATAAGTAACCCCATCTTTTGTATACTCTAATTTCCCTTTTTGGTTCTCCAGCCATTTAAAGGATACTTGGCATCCCGCATCAACGTATTGTGCAGATAAAGTGGTTGGAAATAGGAGAAACAGCAAAATGACAAGCTTATTTTTCTTCTTATATTTCCGGTAGTCATTGTATATCCATAGCATAATAAAAATAATGCCGATAGGGATGGCTATGAGAATACATGTCAGTAAATTCATGATAGCAGATATTATTTGTTTGTTTATATGAATATGCTGCAAAAGTATCATAAAATATTTGATAAAACAAACGAATTATGAATAAAAAGAACGATACATACAGACAAATTGGTATTGGTGTTCCTTATAATATGAATGATTAATTTGTACCTTCATATAAATGGAAAAAAGTAATATATACATCGGAGAGATAATCAAGAACGTGATGCTTGAACAGCAAGTTACCAAGGCGGAACTTGCACGAAGACTGAAAGTTAAGCCTCAAAGTGTAGACTATATGCTTACGAGAAAAAGTATTGATACGGATACGTTGTATAATGTCTCACGTGCCTTGAACTACGATTTTGCTTTGTTGTATTCCATTCATAAGGAACAGATAAATTATGATACGTTAGAGCAGGAATACAGGCTCTCCACAGCGAAGGTGTTGGTGGAGCTTGAGCTGAAGCCTGAAGACATTGCGAAATTGAATCTTAAAAAGCGGATTGCTGATGTCTTGAAATAAACGCACTCTTGGGCTGGTGCTATTGGTGTTTTCATTTTTTCCCATTTTTTCTTCCTAGTCGTGTAACAAAATCCTTTCCCCCTACGTCTGAAGGGTATAAACAGAAATCTACTATTGATAAATAGCCCATGGACGCTGAAAGTTTTAAAAAAGAGTTTCTGCCATATCATCGCAAGTTGTACTGCATAGCTTATAGGCTATTGGAGAATGCTGCCGATGCTGAAGATTTGGTGCAGGAAGCTTATCTGAAGTTGTGGGACAAGCGGGAAGGACTGGCCATTATCAGTAATCCAGAAGCATTCAGCGTTACTCTGGTGAAAAATATGTGCTTTGATTTGCTTCGTTCAGGAAAGTATACTTTGAGCAGACAGAGCGTGGAGTTGGCCGAAGTGCATAATGTGTCTCAAGCAGATAACTTTGAAGTGCGGGACGAAGCGCAGCAGGTAAGGCACATCATTGCCCGTCTGCCGGTGCAACAGCAGAAAATAGTAACGTTGCGTGATGTCAAGGGATGTTCTTATGAAGAGATAGAGCAGGTCACGGGATTGAATGCTACCAATGTCCGTGTACTGTTGTCCCGGGCAAGAAAAAAGATACGTGAGGAATTTAATAAATGGAGTAACTATGAAAGTCGAGGAAATTGAAAGGCTGCTCGCCGAATTTTATGAAGGGAATACCAACGAGCAGGAAGAAGAGTTGTTGAAGGAAGCTTTCAGAACCGAAGAAGTGCCCGAGCACTTGCAGAAGGACAAGAAACTCTTTCTCAGCTTTTTTCCCGGGGAAGTGGTGGATAATGTTCCCGCCGGATTGGAGGATAAACTGAGCCGGATGATTGATGAAAAGGCTGAAGAGGAACAACGTTTTTTCCACCGGAACAAGGCCAAACGTAATTGGCGCTGGATAGGAGGTATTGCTGCCACCATTCTGGTTCTTGTAGGTGTAGGTTATGGCATTACGAACATGGGAGAGGATATGCGTCCTCCTACACCTCAGGACACTTTCTCTGATCCGGAAGCTGCTTATAAGGCATTGCAGGCCACTTTAATCGAGGTGTCTGCGAATCTGAACAAGGGAATTGAACAGATAGAGGAAACGCGGATAGACGTAACGAAGGTGAACCAGGAAGTAAGAAAAGAAATTCAACAATAATCTGATATGAAAACAATGAAAATGATTTTGGCAGGTGTACTGCTGATGTTGCCTTTGCTTTGCCAGGCACAGAAGAACCTATTCAACAAGTATGGAGATATGAAAGGCGTGTCGTCCGTCTACATATCCAAGGCAATGATAGAAACGAATCCCAACTTGTTTACTAAAGATGTTTATATTGGGAAAGTGTCCGGACAGTTGAACTCTGTGCAGGTACTTTCTACAATGGATAATAATGTAAAGAAAGAAATGCGTAAGGATCTTCGTTCTTTGGTGCAGTCTTCCAGATATGAATTGCTGATGAAGCAGAAGGGAACAGTCTCCAGTTCTGAATTCTACATGAGCCGTAAAGGGGAAAAGGTGAAGGAGCTGATTATGATTGTAGATGGTGCAGCCACTTTGAAATTTGTTTATCTGGAAGGTGATATGACTTTGAAGGATATACAGAATATCATGATGTATCAGAATACCAGCTGGAATGGTAACAATGTGAATATACAGCTTCCGGATATAAACTGGGCTGAGATAGAGAAGCTGAAGAACCGCGATTGGCTTGGAGAATTGAAGCATTCGCAAGAACTGGCATTGAAAGGGCTGGAAAATGTAGCTAAACTGAAAGACAACAAGTATCTGAAAGAACAAATGGATACCGATACATGGAAACGTTTTGAAAAAAGCATGGAGGCTTTGGAAGAACGTTTGGAAAAAATGGAATAGGAAGCGGTAACCTTTTTAGGGAAACTTGCCAATAGAATGTTTTGTTTTTCTATTGGCAAGTTTTTTTGTTATTTGTCTTTTCTCAATTCTGCAAAGATAAGCCCTTCCAGCTCTTCTGCCAGTTCCGGATTGTCAAGGATGACCTGCTTGGCGGCGTCGCGTCCCTGGGCAATTTTCGTCTCGTTATAGCTGAACCATGAACCGCTTTTCTTGATGATGCCAAGCTCTGCACCCAAGTCAATGATTTCGCCTGCACGGGAGATGCCTTCACCGAACATGATGTCGAATTCCGCTCTACGGAAAGGAGGAGCTACCTTGTTCTTCACAACTTTCACTTTGGTCTGCTTGCCGATTACTTCATCGCCGTTCTTGATGGCTTGGCTTCCACGGATGTCAAGACGTACGGAGGCATAGAACTTCAGTGCATTACCGCCGGTAGTTGTTTCGGGATTGCCGAACATGACACCGATTTTTTCGCGCAACTGGTTGATGAAGATACAAGTGGTGCGTGTTTTGCTGACAGCTGCCGTCAGTTTACGCAAGGCTTGTGACATGAGCCGGGCTTGCAGACCTACTTTGTTGTCACCCATATCGCCTTCAATTTCAGCTTTCGGGGTTAAGGCAGCCACAGAGTCCACTACAATGATGTCAATAGCGGAGGAACGGATCAGTTGCTCTGCGATTTCCAGTGCTTGTTCGCCATTGTCCGGCTGTGATATCAGCAGATTGTCCACATCCACACCCAGTTTTGCTGCATAGAAGCGGTCGAAAGCATGTTCTGCATCAATGAATGCGGCAATGCCTCCTGCCTTTTGCGCTTCAGCGATGGCATGAATGGCAAGGGTTGTCTTACCGGAAGATTCCGGGCCGTAAATCTCGATGATACGTCCGCGGGGATATCCTCCCACACCAAGAGCCACATTGAGGCCGATGGAACCTGTGGGAATAACTTCTACTTGTTCGACGCTTTCGTCGCCCATTTTCATGATAGAGCCTTTACCAAAGCTCTTTTCTATCTTGTCCATGGCAGCCTGCAAGGCTTTCAGCTTTTCGCCCGATGCCAGATTGCTGCCATTTTCAAAATTCAGTTCGTCTTTTTTTGCCACGTTGTTAATGTTTAATGATTATAAAATTTGTGCCGCATGGTCTTTGGTCTTCACTTCTTTCGGAGTGATGATGCGCTCTACAATACCTTCTTCATTAATGATGAAAGTTGTGCGGAACGTTCCCATATATTTGCGGTCATACATGCTTTTTTCGCCCCATACTCCGAATTGTTCTACCAGCTTCTTGTCGGTGTCTGCAATCAGGGTAAAAGGCAGATTGTTTTTCTCAATAAATTTCTGGTGTGACTTTTCGCTGTCCACACTGACGCCGATGACTTCATAACCGGCTTTGCGCAGGTCGGCATAATTATCCCGCAGGTTGCAGGCTTGTGCCGTGCAGCCGGATGTCATGTCTTTGGGGTAGAAGTAAAGTACAATCTTCTTTCCTTTATAGTCACTCAAGCGGATTTCTTCACCTTTTTCGTTGATACCCAATATTTCGGGTGCTTTATCTCCTATATTCACTTTGTTAATGTTTAATGATTAGTGGATAATGATTAGTGATTAATGTTTAATCATTAATTTCAAACTTCCAAGTCTCCGTCGATAATCTCATGCCAAGGCAGGCCTTGTTTGTTGAGCTGTTCCATGAACGGGTCCGGATTGAATTCCTCGACATTCCATACCCCCGGCTTTTTCCACAATCCCTTGAGGAACATCATGGCACCAATCATGGCGGGCACACCGGTGGTATAGCTTACGCCCTGCATGCCGGTTTCCTTGTAGGCCTCCTGGTGGCTGCAGTTGTTATATACATAGTAGGTACGCTCTTTGCCATCCTTTAGTCCGCGAATGCGGCAGCCGATGGATGTTTCGCCTTCGTAGTTTTCGCCCAGGTCTTGCGGGTTGGGGAGGACGGCTTTCAGGAATTGCAGCGGAACAATCTTCATGCCGTTATATTCCACTTCGTCTATGCGTGCCATGCCGATGTTCTGGATAACGCGCAGGTGGGTTAGATACTCTTGTCCAAACGTCATCCAGAAGCGTGCACGCTTGATGGTGGGGAAATTCTTCACCAGAGACTCCAGTTCTTCGTGATAAAGCAGGTAGGAGTCGCGCGGACCGATGTTCGGATAAGTCAGGTCTTTGTGGATTTCCAGCGGCTTGGTTGTCACCCATTCTCCGTTTTCATAATAGCGGCCGTTCTGTGTAATCTCACGGATATTGATTTCCGGATTGAAGTTGGTGGCGAATGCTTTATGATGATTTCCGGCATTGCAGTCTACGATGTCCAGATATTGTATTTCGTCAAAATGATGTTTGGCGGCGTATGCAGTATAGATGCCGCTCACTCCCGGGTCGAAACCGCAACCGAGGATGGCGGTCAGTCCGGCATCTTCGAAGCGTTTCTTATAGGCCCATTGCCAACTGTATTCAAAGTGGGCAACATCTTTCGGCTCATAATTGGCGGTATCCAGATAGTTGACTCCACTTTGCAGACAAGCCTCCATGATGGTGAGGTCTTGGTAGGGGAGGGCTACGTTGATGACGATTTCGGGTTTGAAACTATTGAAGAGTGCTACCAGTTCGTCCACGCTGTCGGCATCTACCTGGGCGGTTTTGATGTTCGGGTTACCGATTGCCTTGACAACAGCGTCACATTTGGACTTGGTGCGGCTGGCTATCATGATTTCTGTAAACACATCAGGATTTTGAGCCACTTTGTGCGCAACAACGGTACCTACACCGCCTGCACCGATAATAAGAACTTTACCCATTTCTTTGTACTAT
This sequence comes from Bacteroides sp. AF34-31BH, assembly GCF_003602795.1. Classification (NCBI taxonomy): domain Bacteria; kingdom Pseudomonadati; phylum Bacteroidota; class Bacteroidia; order Bacteroidales; family Bacteroidaceae; genus Bacteroides; species Bacteroides sp. AF34-31BH. The sequence continues at coordinate 129,154 of NZ_QTLV01000001.1, read as the reverse complement.
ATTATTATATTAGGTTTATAAAAAATACGGAGAGCAAATATAAGGGTTAATTCTTAGATAAACATTAAAATCCTGCTAAATACTTTGAGGTAAATGCTTCAAATATTAAACAAATTACTTGCATTTGGGTTATTTTCTATATATTTGCCCCTTGAATAAATTAACTTAAACAACGAATAACAATGAAAAAAGTATTTGTTTCCCTATGCATGGCAAGCGTGTTGATGGGCTTGTCTTCTTGTGCATCAACCAAAAATGCTGCAACTCTTTCTTCCATCAGCGGTGAGTGGAATATTATTGAAGTGAATGGTACTGCCGTAGTCCCTGCTCCGGGTCAGGAATTTCCCTATATCGGTTTTGACACAAAGACTGGAAAAGTATTTGGCAACAGTGGTTGCAACCGTATGATGGGTTCGTTTGACGTGAATGCCAAACCCGGTACGATTGACCTTGGCGCTTTGGCAAGTACCCGTATGGCTTGTCCGGATATGACTGTGGAAAATAATGTATTGTCGGCTTTGAACAAAGTGAAAAAGTATAAGAAGCTGGGAAAGGAAAATATAGCTTTATGCGGTGCTTCCAATCGTCCCATAGTCGTGTTGCAGAAGAAAGAATCCGTTTCCAAGTTGTCTGATTTGGAAGGAAAGTGGATAATTAGTGAGGCTGCGGGCGAGGCTATTCCCGACGGAATGGAGAAGCAGCCGTTCATTGAATTTAATATTGCAGAAAAGCGCTTGCACGGCAATGCGGGTTGCAATCTGATTAACGGCGCTTTCCAGGTTGATGATGAAAACCCGTCGGCAATCTCTTTCCCGCAAGTTATCAGTACCATGATGGCATGCCCTGATATGGAGGTGGAAGGCCGTGTGCTGAAAGCCTTGAATTCCGTTCAGTCTTTTGGCAAGCTGGCAGGCGGAGGCATCGGGCTGTACGATGCTGACAATAACCTGGTGATGGTGTTGGTGAAGAACTGACAAGATAGGTTGAAATAAAAAAGGCTCTTACAGAAATAATCTGCTAAGAGCCTTTTTTGCATCTTGACATAAAAAGGTCTTTTACTTTTTCTTTAATCCTGCGCGTATCCGGCTCAGGGATTGCGGAGTGATGTAGAGATAAGAAGCCAGATACTTGAGCGGTACATCCTGCAGCAGTTCCGGATTCTCTTCCATCAGCGTCATGTACCTTTCTTTGGCAGTGGGAGGGGTGCCGTAGGCTACTGTGGAACTGTCTACCGACAGAATTTCCCGCTCAAAGATTCTTCTGCCGAAGTTGGCCATGTCTATGGAATGCGAAAAAAGGGCTTCCAGCTCAGGCTTACTGATACAATAGGCGATGCTTTCATTCACCGATTCGATGTTGATGAGGGAAACCTCGCTGTCCACATATCCCCACGATGAGAAAGCTGTGTCGCCCGGTGCGGCGAACCAAAGGGAGTTTTCCGTGCCGTCTGTCAGGTAGTAGGCGCGCCAGATACCTTTCTTCAAAAGATAGAAGTTGCTGTTCCTTTCCCCTTCGCTGATAATGAGTTCTCCCTTGCTGAAACGAACTTCTGCCATGTGTGACAGAAGTTCGTGCAAAGTGTTTTCCGGTAGTTTATACTTCTTGCAGAATTTCTTTATCATAGTTTCCATGCTGCAAAGATAGTGTAAACCGAAGACAGGACTTTTATGCTTGCATGAAAAAGTTATGTTGGGGTACAGCCCATCTTGTCTAAAGATACGGATTTTTCTTTATGCTCCTTTTTCCCGGATATGTAAATCACGAGGATAAAGAGGGTTGTCAGCATTTCTGCAAGAGGAGTGGCAAGCCAGATTCCCCGGTCTCCCAATAGCAGGGGCAGTCCGAAAAAGCAGGCTGTCAGCAGGATAAAACCACGCAGCAGGGTGATAACTGTGGCATACTTGGCACGCTCCACACTCTGGAAATAGCCGATGGATACGATGTTGACGGCAAAGAACACGAAGCCGGTGGCATACAAAGGCAACCCTTTTACCGCTATGTCATAAGCCGGATAACTGCGGTCTATGAACATACCGACAATTTCAGGGCTGCAGAATATTGTGACCAGGGCAAAACATACACCGCAGCCTATGGCCGTTTTCAGTGCCAGCAAGTAGGTGCGGTGGACACGTTGGCTCTCGTTCAGGCCGTAGTTATAACTGATAATCGGCTGCGCCGACTGCGCAATGGCATTATATACCATAAATATAATAGGAAAGAAATAGCAGGCAATGCTGAATGCCGCCACTCCGTCTTCCTTCAGATAATGGATGAACACCTGGTTGCCGACAAACATCATGCAGGCAATCGCCACCTCGCACAAGAAGGCGGAGGAACCCAATCGGCACATATAGCCAATGTTGCGGCGCATCAGTTGCATGCTTTTCCGGCTCATCTTAATGGGGTGGAAGCGCAGTGCGCACCGGCGGCGCATCAGATAGAATACTATCATCAATGCACCTACCGTGGTACCTATGGCACTTGCCAGTGCGGCACCGAACATTCCCCAGCCAAAGGGGAAGATGAACAGATAATCCAATAGGATGTTCAGAACGGCAGCCACCACATTGCACATCATGGCGAAGTTGGGCGAACCGTCCAGCCTCAGAAAAAACATACCCGAATTGAGCAATGCCGTGAACAGAGAGAAAGGCACAAACCAAAGCATGTATTCCACAGCCAATGGCGTGAGCCGTTCAGACCCTCCGAGCAGCTTTACCACCTGCGGGGCAAATGAACAGAATAGGGTGGAGGTGCACATCAGCAACAAGGAAGATATGACTACCGACTGCGTGATATTGATGCGTGCCACCTTGACCTTTCCGTGTGACAGATGAATGGAGGCTACCACAGAGGCGCCGACGCCGAACATAAGTCCCACACCCGTAGAAAACAACCATAGCGGTGCCACAATGTTGACCGCCGCCAAAGCATCACTGCCGATTCCTTTTCCGACAAAGATGCCGTCGGTGATAACGAATAGTGCGGAGAAAATCATCCCCAGTACAGTAGGGAGCAATAGTTTGCGGAACAATGTCTTGATGTCCGTGTTCTTGAAGTCGATACTGTCTCTCATCTTTTCCATACTCATCTTATTTATTTCTTTAATATGTGAAAACCAATCATTTCCGTTGCTACGATTAAGCCCAATGTTAACTAATCCTTAATCGTTCCACCATGGTGGAACGATATTTCCCCCGTGGTGGAATGATATTTTCTCCACGCTGGAACAATATTTCCTCCATGGAGGAACGGTTAAAGGTATGCAAGGAAAATGATTAATGTTGTTCATGTTTTATTATCTCTGATTCGGGCGACAAAAGTAGAGCTTTTGAATGGAATGGAAATTAACAAATGGTAATTTCCGACAGAAAAAATGATTTTAATTCTGCCAAACTGACAGACAAACTGCCACAAGTATAAATCTGCGGCTGCTCTGAACAATTTGGCACAACGTTTGTCTTTTTATTGGCGTCTGCCACTGAGGCGGACGTCGAAACAGAATAATAACAAATAAAAAAATAACGATCATGGGAAAAATTATTGGTATTGACTTAGGAACAACAAACTCTTGCGTTGCAGTATTCGAAGGTAACGAACCTGTAGTAATTGCAAACAGTGAAGGTAAGCGCACCACTCCTTCAGTAGTAGCATTTGTTGATGGTGGCGAACGTAAAATCGGTGATCCTGCCAAGCGTCAGGCTATCACGAACCCCACCCGTACGGTTTTCTCCATCAAACGTTTCATGGGCGAAAACTGGGACCAGGTGCAGAAAGAAATCGGCCGCATGCCTTATAAAGTAGTAAAGGGTGACAACAATACTCCGCGTGTAGACATCGACGGACGTCTCTATACTCCGCAGGAAATCTCTGCAATGATTCTGCAGAAGATGAAAAAGACTGCCGAGGATTATCTGGGACAAGAAGTGACAGAAGCCGTAATTACCGTCCCCGCATACTTCTCAGACTCCCAACGCCAGGCTACGAAGGAAGCCGGACAGATTGCAGGTCTTGAAGTGAAGCGTATTGTGAACGAGCCGACTGCCGCAGCTCTTGCTTACGGTATTGACAAGTCTCACAAGGACATGAAGGTTGCCGTATTCGACCTTGGTGGTGGTACATTCGATATCTCTATCCTCGAATTCGGTGGCGGTGTGTTCGAAGTATTGTCAACCAACGGTGACACTCACCTGGGTGGTGACGACTTCGACCAGGTAATCATCGACTGGCTGGTTCAGGAGTTCAAGAACGACGAAGGTGCCGACCTGACTCAAGACCCGATGGCTATGCAACGTCTGAAGGAAGCTGCCGAGAAGGCTAAGATAGAGCTGTCCTCTTCTACAAGCACTGAAATCAACTTGCCGTACATCATGCCCGTAGGCGGTGTGCCCAAGCACTTGGTGAAGACGTTGACCCGTGCCAAGTTCGAGGCTCTGGCTCACAACTTGATTCAAGCTTGTTTGGAGCCATGTAAGAAGGCTATGAGCGATGCTGGTCTGAACAATGCGGACATCGATGAAGTAATCCTTGTAGGTGGTTCTTCACGTATTCCGGCAGTACAGAAGTTGGTAGAAGATTTCTTCGGTAAAGTTCCTTCCAAGGGTGTGAATCCGGATGAGGTGGTGGCCGTAGGTGCTGCCGTGCAAGGTGCCGTTTTGACGGACGAAATCAAGGGCGTTGTATTGTTGGATGTTACTCCGCTTTCTATGGGTATCGAAACTATGGGCGGTGTGATGACGAAGCTGATTGATGCCAACACTACCATCCCCTGCAAGAAGAGCGAGACATTCTCTACTGCTGCCGACAACCAAACGGAGGTTACCATCCATGTATTGCAGGGTGAGCGTCCGATGGCTGCGCAGAACAAGTCAATCGGCCAGTTCAACCTGACAGGTATTGCTCCGGCACGTCGCGGTATTCCTCAGATTGAGGTAACGTTCGATATCGACGCCAACGGTATCTTGAAGGTGTCTGCCAAAGATAAGGCTACCGGTAAGGAACAAGCTATCCGTATCGAAGCTTCCAGCGGTTTGAGCAAGGAAGAAATCGAAAAGATGAAAGCCGAAGCCGAAGCCAATGCTGAAGCAGATAAGAAAGAGCGTGAGAAAGTAGACAAGCTGAACCAGGCCGATTCTATGATTTTCCAAACCGAAAATCAGTTGAAGGAACTCGGCGACAAGCTCCCTGCCGACAAGAAGGCTCCGATTGAAGCTGCTTTGCAGAAGCTGAAAGATGCCCATAAGGCTCAAGACCTGGCTACCGTAGACTCTGCCATGGCCGAATTGAATACGGCATTCCAGGCTGCAAGTGCTGAAATGTATGCCCAGAGCGGTGCTCAGGGTGGTGCACAAGCTGGTCCTGATATGAATGCAGGGCAACAAGGCGGTGCTCAGGATAATACAAAGCATGGCGATAATGTGCAGGATGCTGACTTTGAGGAAGTGAAGTAAGTTGCAATAGGTGATTTTATAGAAAAAAGAGGCGTGTAATCCATTAAGTTGCACGCCTCTTGTGTTTTTGAATTTCAAGTCAGTCTTATATACTTATTTTTCAGTTTGAGGATTAATGACAATGCGCCAATAGCCACCAAAGTTCGCACCTTCACGAGATAAGATACCCATAGACCGCAATTTTGCAATTTGTTTTTCTACGGCACGAGAACTTATACCAATCTTGTAAGCCATAGTTTCGGCTGACATAGAAGAATCGGAAATGACGAAATCGATAATCTTCTGTGCTGTCTTTCCTATGTTTTTAGGGGCATCTGTGCTCTCTCCGAACCTTATCTCCGAACTTTTGTCGTTTACACCGAACATTTTCGCATTTACACCGAACTTTTCGACCGAACTTTCTTCGTTTGCAGGATACTTTTTGAGGGGACTGTTTACCCTTTCGGCCACTTCTTCTACGGGTATTCTTTCGTTCTTTCCCCAATTCAGATTATAGAAATGTAGTGAAGAAAGAAGATGCTTCCGTATTGGCAAAAGCCGACACGGATTTAAGCCATGACTTCACTTTCTTACGTCCCAACATTTCCTTGAAATCATAAGCTGAACATTCCGTTATCAATGTATTGTTGCGTATCTGCATCGTTTTCTTTTTGTTGTTCGGGTATAACTCTCTAATATAGTTTACAAAGGTAAGGATAAAACCGAGGAATTGGTTAACCCCCTCGTTCCCTTTTGATCTTCATGCATTTACATTACGTAGTTTATAACAGTTATTTTATCTTTTCTTTATAACACTATTCACTACCCGTATAGAGGAAACCAGTTTATTGGTGGAAGTAAATACGTCCACATTCCACACATGGGATGAACGCCCTTTATGAACGATGGTTGCCACTGCCCTTACGGTATCTCCTTCGTGTGCAGAAGAAATATGATTTCCGCTGACTTGCATTCCCACGACAATCTCATCAGATTCGCAGATAATCATGGAGCCGAGCCCGGCAACGGTTTCTGCCAAGGCAAGGGTGGCACCGCCATGCAGAATGCCGAAGGGTTGGCGGGTACGGTAGTCGACCGGCATGGTTGCTTCTACGCGCTCATCCGAAGCGTATGTGTATTGAATGCCCAAGTTTCCCATCAATGCGTGTCGTGCCCGTTCGTTCAGTAAATCAAGAGGCACCTCTGCTGCACGCACTTCTGCCAATATTAGTTTTTCTACGGCCAGGGCCACTCCATCTTCTTCATTCGATGCAGTCACATAGTCTGCACAGACCTTTACAGAATCTTGTGAATGTCCCATAGCTACCCCCATGCCGGCCAATTGGAGCATGGTCACATCGCATACGCCATCTCCAACGGCAATGACTTCTTCCCGTGTTACTCCCAAATGCTCTAATAGGGCGCCTAACGTATTCGCTTTATTGACTCCGCAGGGCACCACCTCTAAAAAGTAAGGCTCGGAACGGAAAGCATCCAGAGTACCTGCCAGGCGTTTTTCCCAATGTTGTTCCAGCCCTATCAGAGCTTTTTCCTTGTCACTCACCAGCATGCACTTGCAAGGTGCGAAGTCTATGGCAGTAGAGAATTCATCTTCCCTGATTATCTTCAAATTGTTTAGCAGGGCTTCATTCTTTATATATTCATTGTCCGGACTATCCGTAATGAGGGTATCATCGTGGTAGGTGAAGATGGCAAAGCCGTTCTTGCGGGCTTTCTTTTCCAGATAAGGCAGCATTTCCGGATTGATGCGTCGTTCAAACAATATTTCTCCGTTCTGTGCTTTTATTATCTGGCAACCGTTATAGGAGAGAACAAACCCTCCATAATTGCCGAGTTCGAGGGTTTTGGCCAGTGGCATCAGTCCATAAGTCGGCCTACCGGATGCCAAAACTATGCGCACTCCCATTTGCTGGACCTTTAGCAGAGCAGCTAATGTCCTTTTACTAATTTCTCTTTCATCATTGAGTAGCGTTCCATCTACATCAAGAACCAATAACTTATATTTCATGGCAACTCGATTTTGGGGTTATTATGTTACAAAGTTAAAAAAATGACTGTTAAAACGGTAATATTCGTTTTATTGTTTACTGAAACTTCTTTTATTTATCCTATCTTTGTCCACGTTTTGTTCCGCGTTCTCTATCCGGAGAAGCGGATGAAAAGGGAATCGGGTGAAAGTCCCGAACAGTCCCGCTGCTGTGAGTTCCATGCTCGGTGTATCATACTTGTGCCACTGTTCTTCGGAAAGAACGGGAAGGCGATGTACCGGGAACGAGTCAGAAGACCTGCAAAACAAAGTCGAAAAATTGTCCATTCGAGGAAAGTGGGCAGTGCGCAAATGGTTTAAGATAATCTTCATTTATTCTATGTCAGGAAGGACTAAGGTATTACTGGTCTGTGCTGTTTCATTGGGTGCAAGTATACTCCGGCTCTCTGCCCAGGAGGTGGGGGGAGATACGATTACGGGGAAAGTGCATCAGATAGAGAAAGTGACAGTGACAGCACGTCGGTCACCCAACAAAGTAACTTCTGCCGTACCCGTACAGACTATGTCACAGCAGGACATCAGCCGGTTGGGAATACAGAATATGGCAGATGCCGTGCGGCGCTTTGCCGGTGCCAATGTCAAGGACTATGGAGGTATTGGAGGATTGAAAACGGTTTCCATCCGCAATATGGGGGCGGCTCATACGGCTGTCAGTTATGATGGGGTGGCGGTGAGCAACTGTCAGGCAGGGCAGATAGACATCGGACGTTTTTCATTGGACAATGTTTCCATGCTTTCGCTCGCCATCGGGCAGTCGGAGGACTTGTTGCAGTCTGCCCGCTTGTATGCATCGGCCGGTGTGCTGGGCATAGAGACGGAAAAGCCTCATTTTGACGATGGGCGTAATGCCGCTTTCCAGGCACGGGTGCGTGGCGGTTCGTTCGGAATGGTCAGCCCTTCGCTGCGTTGGTGGCAGAAGTTGGGCGGTCGTACACGCGTGGCGGTAGATGCCGGTTATATGAGGGCGGACGGGAATTATCCTTTTACGCTGGTCAATGGCAAATATGTGACGGAAGAGAAACGTAATAACTCCGGCATCTATTCATGGCAGGGCGAAGCCACCCTTTATCATACGTTCAAGGATGGCGGTGAACTGGATGTGAAAGGCTACTACTTCTATTCCCGTCGGGGACTTCCGGGGGCGGTTACACTCTATAATCCTCTTTCCGATGAGACACTTTGGGATGAGAATACTTTTGTACAGGCACGTTATAGGAAGCATTTTTCGCCCCAATGGAGTTTGCAGGCGCAGGCAAAGTATAATCATGGCTGGAACAAGTATAAGGATGAAGGCAAGGAATATACCGACGGATATTATCGGGAAAATCACCGGCAAGACGAGTATTATATCTCCGCGACCGTTCTCTACCGTCCTCTGGAAACTTTGACCCTTTCGTTGGCGCAGGACGGAGTGATGAACAAGCTACGCAACAGCTTGCCGGAATGTCCTTTCCCCACAAGATATACTTCTATCAGTGCTTTCAATACACGCTATCGGCAAGGATGGCTCACGGCCACCGCTTCGTTGGTGCATACCGCCACGTCGGAGCATACAGAGAAGGGTACGACTCCCGACGATTTCCATCGTTTTGCCCCTTCTCTGTCGGTCAGCATGCAGCCGTGGCAGGACGAGTCACTGTATCTCCGGCTGATGTATAAGAGTACGTTCCGTCTGCCCACTTTCAATGACCTCTATTACTACCGGCTGGGCAACCGCAATCTGCGGCCCGAGAAAGCGGACGAATATAATGTCGGTATCACATGGAGCAAATCCGGATGGGCTGTGTTCGATTATATTTCCTTTACGCTCGACGGTTACTACAACGATGTGACGGATAAGATTGTGGCTTTTCCCACCACCTATGCGTGGAAGATGGCAAACTACGGCAAGGTACATGCCGCAGGTGTGGATGCCACTTTGGCCGCCACTGTACCCTTGACAAAAAAAATAAAACTGGTTATGTCGGGCGGATATACGTGGCAGAAGGCCATTGACCTGACCGATGCCGATGCCAAGAACTATAAAGACCAATTGCCTTATACCCCTCTCCATAGCGGAAATGCGTCTGCCATTGTGGAAACGCCGTGGGTGAATGTGGGCTACTCGGTGGTGGGAGTGGGAAAACGCTACTATTTGTCGCAGAACCTTCCGGAGAATGAGATTGAGGGGTATTGGGAGCATACGATGAGCCTCTCTCATGAGTTTGCTTTGGGCAGTTGCCGACTCCGGTTGCAGGCTGAGATTATAAACCTGACCGATGAACAGTATGACGTGATAAAATATTATCCTATGCCGGGCCGTTCGTGGCGGCTGACGGGGACCTTTAAGTTTTGAGTCAGCCATTTATAAACAATAAGAAATAATTATAAACGATAACAACAGTGATTATGAAAGTAAGAAGTTTATTATTCGGTATGCTCTGCATGCTTGCTTTGGGTGCCTCTTTGGTATCTTGTAGTGACGACGACGATGATTCTCTGGATGATGACGGGTCGAAGGTGACACTGCCGCAGACGCGTGTCTATATTCTGAACGAAGGCTCTCAAGGGGCCAACAATGCAGGACTTGCCTTTTATGCACCCAATAAGGATGCGGATTTTATCAGTGATATCTACAAGACCCAAAACAATGCCAAGTTGGGTGACCTTGGTCAGAGCATGATTGAGTATGAAGATGAAATATATATAGCCGTTTATGGCTCTAATTATCTGACCAAGCTGAATGCTGCAGGTGTGGAGTTGAAACGTGTTTCGTTCGTAGGCGACAACGACCTCAGTGCTGGTATTCGCTATATAGATGCTGAGGATGGGTATATCTATGCTTCCTTTTGGGGAGGAGCAGTGGCTAAAATCAATGCGACAACGTTGGAGGTAGTGGATAAATTGACCGGACTTGGTGACAATCTGGAAGGTGTGGCAATCTGTGAGGACATGCTTTATGTTTCGAATAGTTGTACTGCTGACTATACTTATCACAATGATGTTAAAGTGATAGACTTGCGAACATTCACACTAAAGGAAACATTGACAGTGGCTTCCAATCCCAATACACAAATGCTGGAAGAGGACGACAAAGTGTTCCTCATTTCTGATGATTATTCTTCTGCAGAGGGCTATGTGCTGCAGATGATTGAGCCGGCCAAAGGCAACAAGGTTACCAAGATAGGCAATGCCACTTATATGGCTGCCAATAATGATATATTGTATCTGGTGAATTCAATGACGGACTGGAGTACTAAACCGGTTACAACTGTCAACACTTTCTTTACTTACAACATCAAGACGGGACAGATGAATAATGCTTCTTTCCTGAAAGATGCTCCTGCTGAACTTGTATCGAGTACATTGCATATGTTGACAATAAACGACAATAACGGTGATATTTATATCAGTACTTCCGATTTCATTACGAACGGTACCATCTACCGTTTCAAGAAAGACGGTACGTTCATAGAAAAGTTCGATGCAGGAGGTGTCAATCCTAATTCCGCTGTTTTCTTTAATTAATGTCGATGAAAAGGAACAGCTTTCTTATCTGCATACTCGCAGTCTTGCTTCTTTTCTCCTGCGGGGGAAGGGGCAAGACTGCCTCTGCTTTGCCCGACGGTGACACCATTCCCTTACGTTATGCGGAGAACCTTACCTTAGTGTCCTATCCCGACTATACCCTTGCCACCCTGCGCAATCCCTGGGATACGTTGCACACGCTGCATACCTATATCCTGGTTCCTAAAGACCGTGAACTCCCGGCACATCTTCCGGAAGGTACCGTGGTGCGTACCCCGCTCTCCAAATCGGTCATTTACTCTTCCGTACATTGCGGGTTGATGGATAATCTGGGCGTGTTCAGTAGTATCGGCGGCGTTTGCGACCTGAAGTACATTAAGCTGCCGGCCGTGCACGAGGCTTGCCGTCGGGGTATCATTGTCGATTGCGGCGATGGTATGAATCCCGATATGGAACGTATCATCGACCTGCATCCCGATGCCATTCTTCTATCTCCGTTCGAGAACAGTGGTGGTTATGGCCGTATCGAGAAACTGGATATTCCCATCATCGAATGTGCCGACTATATGGAAACTTCCGCTTTGGGCCGTGCCGAATGGATGTGTTTTTACGGGCTGCTCTTCGGGGCTGCGCCACAAGCCGACAGTCTGTTTGCCGAGGTGGATAGCTGCTACCGGCGCCTCAAGATGCGTGCAAAGCTTTCCTCCACCTCACTGTCCATTGTCAGCGAGATGAAAAGTGGTTCGGCATGGTACGCTCCGGGAGGGCGTAGCACTATAGGAAGGCTTTTTCAGGATGCTTGCGGGCGTTACGCTTTTGCCGACGATACCCACAGCGGTTCTGTTCCTCTGGCTTTCGAGACCGTTTTCGACAAGGCGGGCGATGCCGACGTCTGGCTGGTGAAGTACAACCGTGACCGCGATATGACCTACGCTGATTTGGAGGCGGATTATATCGGCTACACCGGTTTTAAGGCTTTCAAGACCCGGAATGTCTATGGTTGTAATACGGCGAAAGTTCCTTTCTACGAGGAGACTCCGTTCCGTCCCGATTATTTGTTATCCGACCTAATACAGATTCTGCATCCCGAAATAGGAGATTTGGGAGGTTTGCGCTATTTTTGCAGACTGAAGGAGTGATGAACACACAGAGATACGGAACTTTTGTGAAAGTAATAGAAAACTCTGTGCCTCCGTGTCTCTGTGTGCTAAATAATGTAACTATGAGTAAAGGCTGGAAATATGGTATCGGGTTGGGAGTAGTAATCTTATTGCTTTTTGCGGGCAATCTGCTGGTGGGGTCGGTTTCGATTCCGCCTGCCGATGTTTTCCGTATCCTGCTCGGTGGAGAGGGGGAGAAGGCAAGCTGGAGCTTCATCCTTTGGGAATCCCGTTTGCCCCAAGCGCTGACGGCGCTGCTTTGCGGTGGCGCATTGGCTGTCTGCGGACTGATGTTGCAGACGGCTTTCAAGAATCCGCTGGCAGGACCATCCATTCTGGGCATCAACGCCGGGGCAAGTCTGGGAGTGGCCTTCGTCATGCTGCTGTTTGGCGGCAGTATCACGGCAGGGGTGTTCAGTCTGTCCGGCTTCTTCTCCGTACTGCTTGGCGCATTTATCGGAGCCATGCTGATTATGGCACTTATCCTTTTCTTTTCCACGCTGATAAAGAGCAATGTCATGCTGCTGATAACGGGTATCATGATAGGCTACATCGCTTCTTCGGCCATTGCCCTGCTGAACTTCTTTGCTACGGCAGAGGGGGTGCAGTCCTATATGATATGGGGGCTGGGCAACTTCGGTGGAGTTTCCCTACAGCAGATGCCGGCCTTTGCGCTGGTCACCATTGTGGGACTGTTCGGCTCATTATTGTTGATAAAGCCCCTGAACGCCTTGTTGCTGGGAGAGCGCTATGCCGAAAATCTAGGTGTAAATATCCGCCGTGTGCGCAACTGGCTTTTGATTATCACCGGGCTCTTGACGGCTGTCACCACCGCCTTCTGTGGCCCAGTCGCTTTTATCGGTCTGGCCGTGCCGCATGTGGCCCGCATGATATTGGGGACAGCCAATCACAATTCCCTATTGCCGGTCACCATCTTGAGTGGCGGTGCAGTGGCACTGCTTTGCAACTTGATTTGCGTCTTGCCCGGCGAAGCGGGTATTATCCCCTTGAATGCCGTCACGCCCATTATCGGTGCGCCGGTCATCATCTACGTTATTCTGAGCCAGCGGAAGCCCCAACAATTCAACTAAGCTATTGCCGACAGCTTGACAAGTTTTTGCCTTACTATTGGCAAGACTTTGCCACCGCGTTGGCAAACTTTTGCCATAGGCATGGCAAAGTTTTGCCAAACCTATGGCAATGTCTTGGCAAAATTTCTCTCTGATTATCAACGTGCTACTTTTTTTGTATTTTTCTCTCCATTCTATAGGGTTTTATCTTCCTCACCGCTCTTATTAATAGAAACCCCTTAAAAACATGCCTTATGAAAAACTTTGTAGGATTTACACTTGGGTGTTTGTTTGCATTCTTATCTTCGGGTATCACCCCGTTGATGGCGCAGGACGCGGCAGTGAACGAGCTCGTCATCACCGGTACGGTCAAGAACAAGGACAGCAGGAAGAAACTCGAAAACGTGAACGTCTCTGTTGTCGGCAACAATATCGGAACGGTGACCAATGCCGACGGCACATTCTCCTTGAAAGTAGCGGAAGCGGAAGCTTTCCGTGGACTGGAAGTCTCCCATATCGGCTATCTCACTACACACCTCTCTCTGGAAGAACTTGAAAAAACGGGCGAGCTGACCATCTGGATGATACCGGCCCCCAATCTTTTGAGCGAGATTGTGGTCTATGGCAATAATCCCCGCGTCATAGTGGAAGAGGCCATCAAGAAAATTCCAGTAAATTATTCTGGCAATGACAACATGCTGACCGCCTTCTATCGGGAAACCGTGCAGAAGCGCCGCCGCTATATCAGCGTGTCCGAGGCAGTGATGGATGTCTATAAGACGGATTATAACTCCCGCGATGTGGACCGCGACAAGGTGCAGCTGCTGAAAGGCCGCCGCCTGCTGAGCCAAAAGCAGAGTGACACGCTGGCTGTGAAAGTGGTGGGAGGCCCCAATCTGTCCCTTTATCTGGATATTGTGAAGAATGGCGATGCGCTGTTGAGCACGGACAATCTGGACTATTATGAATTCCGTATGGAGGACCCCGTCAATTTGGATAACCGCATGCAGTATGTGGTCAGCTTCCGTCCGCGGGTCAGCCTGATGTATGCCTTGTTCATCGGGAAACTGTATATAGACTACGAACGGCTTTCCTTTACACGTGCCGAGTTTGGCCTGGACATGGCAAATCGGGTGAAGGCAGTGGAGGCCATTCTGCATAAGAAGCCCGTCGGCTTACGGTTCCGCCCGCAGGAAGTCACCTATCTGGTGACCTACAAGCAGCAGGGGGCCAAGACTTACCTGAACTATATACGGAATGTCATCCGCTTTAAATGCGACTGGAAAAAAAGGCTGTTCTCCTCCAGCTACACCGCTTTCTCTGAAATGGTGGTGACCGACAGGACGGAAAGCCCTCTCTCCGGCATCTCCAACAAGAACACCTTCAAACGGAGGCAGGTATTCTACGACCTGGTGGATGAGTACTGGAACGAAGACTTCTGGAGGAACTACAATATCATAGAACCTACGGAATCCCTGGAGAATGCAGTCAGCAAATTGCGGAAACAATCCAATTGATTATCTGATAGTTTTCCTTATATTTGGAGCAACCGAGAAAAAACACCGTGTATGCTGGACGAACTGATGATACTGGCCAGAATAAAGGAGGGCGATATAAAGGCGTTCGAAGGAATCTTCCGCCGGTATTATTCCCCTCTTTGCTGGTATGCTGCGGGCATCACGGGTGATACGGCGTCTGCCGAGGAAATTGTGGAGGAGCTGTTCTACGTGCTGTGGAAGAACCGGGAGCGGTTACAAGTATTCCAGTCCGTGAAAAGCTATCTCTACCGTTCTGTGAGGAATGAAGCCGTGCAGTTTTGTGAGCATCAGGAGGTCAAGGAGCGCTATCGGGCATCTGTCCGTACGGAGTCCGGGCCGGGCTATTCGTCCGACCCCCACGCGCATTTGGAGTACGAGGAACTCCAGACCCTCATCCGGCATACGCTCGACAAGCAGCCCCGGCGCCGGCAGCAGATTTTCAGGATGCACCGCATGGAGGGGAAGAAATATGCAGAGATTGCCTTGTCGCTTTCGTTGTCCGTCAAGACGGTGGAAGCGGAAATGACCAAGGTACTCCGAACCTTACGAAACGAAATTGATAATTATATCCGGACACAATGATGGAAGTAGATAAAAAGAAGACAAGGACCGACGAGGCATGGGTACGGCTTTATGCCCGCTTCGAAACGGACTGCCTGCTGCCGGCAGATGCGGAACATGCTCCGGCAATGCACCGCAGGCTTTACCTCAAGTGGGGGAGCGTTGCGGCAGCCGTGATTGCCGGAATCGTATGTTTTGCCGCATGGTGGGCCGTACCGGAACAAGGTGGGGACAGTCGTAGCTTGCTGACGGAGGAGAACCGGGAGAAGCCCACACTGGTCAAGACCCTTGAAGACGGTTCGGTGGTATATCTGGCGCAGGAAAGCACGCTGAAGTATCCCGAACATTTTGCGGAAGACAAGCGGGAAGTGAACCTGCAGGGTGAAGCCTTCTTCGATGTGGCAAAGAAACCCGAGCAGGCTTTTACGATTGAGACGGCAAGGGTGCGTGTGGAGGTGCTGGGCACGGCTTTCAATGTCAGGAGCAATGAAGGGGCCCCCTTCAGCTTGTCCGTGAAGCGCGGGAAGGTGAAGGTGCTGCTGAAACAAGAGGAACAGACGGTCTTTGTAGAGGCGGGAGAAACGGTTATCTTGCAGGGGGGCAGTCTGCTCGTCAGCGAGACGGGGAATCCGGAGCTTTTTGACCGTTACACCAGCAACATCCGTTTCAAGGACGAGTGCCTGGAGGATGTGCTGCGTGCCATCAATAAGGAGTCTGCCGGCTGGCAGATAGAAGCCGCGTCGCCAACCCTGGGCAAACGGCGGCTGACGGTCGAATTTTCGAATAACTCCCCGGAGTCTGTGGCCGAGCTGATATGCTGGACGTTCGACTTGAAGTGTACACGTCAGGGCAATAGACTGATATTGTCGGAACAATGAATTCAATGAAATGCTTCATTCTCCATTTGCCACTCTTCATTTTCTTCCTGGCAGGCAGTGCAAGAGCGGACGGAGGCGATGTGCTGGACCGCATCGTCCGGCTGCCTGGAATGAAGGGAACGGTTTATGCGCTGTTGGGGAAAGTCTCGGAGCAGTCCGGCTATCTGTTTATCTATGATAGTAAGGTCATCCATAACGACTCAGTGGTGAGGGTCAGGAAGCAGGAGTGTTCCGTGAGGCAGGCCATTCATAGGATAACCGGCAGCCGGAACCTCGAATTGAAGGTATTAGGCAACCATATATTGATAACACGGGCGGCAGAAAGGAAGAGTATGGAAGAAACGGTACCCCTGCCGCCCCGACCGGCATATTCCACCATTGCCGGAATCCTGCTGGACAAGGAGACGGGAGAGCCCGTCGTCAGTGCGTCGGTCATCGCACAAGGAACCTCACTGGGTAACATTACCAACCAGAACGGTGAATTCCGGTTCAACCTGCCCGACTCGTTGAGGCGCTGCATGCTCTCCTTCTCCCATCTGGGTTATGTGGGGCAAACGGTGGAAGCCTCTGCTTTGGAAGGACGCAGCAATGTTCTGAGCCTTGAGCCGAAAGTCATTTCCTTACAAGAAGTGCTTATCCGCCTGGTGGAGCCTAAAAAGCTGCTTCGCGAGATGATAGAGCACCGGGATAGGAACTGCTCCACTTCTCCGGTCTATCTGACCACCTTCTACCGGGAAGGCGTACAACTGAAGAACAAGTTCCAAAGCCTGACGGAGGCGGTTTTCAAGGTCTACAAATCGCCCACGATGGAGCCCGGACAGAAAGACCAGGTGAAACTGCTCAAGATGAGCAAGATAGATAACCGGGAGCAGACGGACAGTGTGCTTGCCAAAATCAGCTCCGGGGTGGAAGCATGTCTGCAGTTGGACATCATGAAGAATCTTCCAGACTTCCTCTTGCTGGAATCCGGCGAGGAACTTTATACCTATACTTCGGGCGACATCGTATCGGTGGACGACCGTACTGCCAACGTCGTCTATTTTGAGCAGAAACGGGGGGTAAAGGAACCTTTGTTCTGCGGAGAACTCTATATAGACTCGGAGAACAGCGCCTTGCTGCGTGCCCGCTTCGAAATTCATCCCCGGTATGTGAAGGCTGCCACACGGCTTTTCGTGATACGCCAGGCACCGAAAATCAGGCTGACAACGGAGAAACTTGTCTATACCGTCTCATACAAACCCTGGAACGGTACCTATTATGTCCACCACATCCGTGGCGACCTTTACTTCAAGATGAAGAGAAAACGCATGCTCTTCAGTAATCCCACTCTGTATACCTGGTTCGAGATGGTGACCTGCCGGATTGACGGGGAAAACGTGACGCGCTTCCCGCGTGCGGAACGGCTGCCGGTGCATACCGTCTTCTCTGAAACCGACTTCAAGTATGACGCCGATTTCTGGGGCGACTTCAATGTGATTCCGCTGGAAGAGGAGCTTGGAAAGATTATCGAAAAGGTGTCCCTGAAGATAGAGCAGACGGAAGCTCCGTAAACATGGCCCTCAATCGTTTGCGGTGGTTAGATTGTATATTCTACACTAAAATTATCTCTATTTTGTTTTTTTATTGTAATTTTGCCCCTGGTATTAGTTTAAATTTAAAGATTGTAACTATGAGATTACCTGAGGACCCGGTGATGCTGTACAGCTTCATCAACATGAAACTGCGTGATTTCTATCCTTCGTTGGACGCGCTCTGCGAGGATATGAACGTAGAGAAAGAGGACATTGTACGAAAATTGAAGCTCGTGGGATTTGAGTATAATCCTGTAAAGAACAGATTTTGGTAAATAATGTTTCTGTATAAAACAACTCCCGTTGCTTGTTGTTGTAAAGCGCAAGTTAACGGGAGTTGTTTTGTTATGAAACTATGGGATAAGGCAGAACGTCTTTGGACGAGGGTCAAGAACTGGAAAACAGTACGCGGCTGGCACATCTGGAAGTTGAAGCTGGTGGATGCCCGGCTGTATTTCGTCAGCATGTTCGTCGGTTTGCTGACGGGACTGGTCGCTGTGCCCTATCACTATCTTCTCTATTATCTGTTCCACCTCCGCAGTGGTTTCTTCGCTTCGCATCCGGCCTGGTACTGGCACATTCCACTCTTTCTGTTTTCTTGGGGCATTCTCGTCTTCGTCATGTGGCTCGTGGGGAAAATGCCGCTTATCGGCGGGGGAGGTATTCCGCAGACACGCGGCGTGATTAACGGGCGCATCACTTACCGGCATCCTTTCATCGAGATGGTATCCAAGTTCGTAGGGGGCATTCTGTCCTTCTCGGCGGGGTTGTCTTTGGGGCGCGAAGGGCCTTCCGTGCAGATAGGCTCTTATGTGGGTAGCCTGGTATCCCGCTGGACCCATATCCTGAAAGGCGAACAGAAACAGTTGCTGGCAGCCGGGGCGGGAGCGGGGCTCGCTGCGGCTTTTGCAGCGCCACTGGCTTCCTCGCTCATTGTAATAGAATCCATTGAACGCTTCGATGCCCCTAAGACGGCCATCACTACCTTGCTGGCGGGTGTTGTGGCAGGAGCCGTGGCAAGCATGGTCTTTCCTGTGAATCCTTACCATCTGATAGAAGTAACGGAACCGGTTTTCGCCTTCTTTGTCCAGATGAAGTATTTCTTGATATTGGCGGTGATTGTCTCCGTATGCGGGAAGTTCTACTCCTCCACCATGAATGCTTTCAGGCATGTGTATGCCAAAGTCAATTCTCCGGCGTATGTCAAGATGTTCTATCTGGTGCTGGTGGCCTACATCATTTCGCTGATGCAGGTCAATCTGACTGGAGGCGGGGAGCAGTTTCTGCTGGCCCAGGCACAGAACGGCAGTACGCAGATTATGTGGGTGACGGCCGTCATGTTGCTGCATTTTGTCTTTTCAGTTTTCTCTGTCTCTTCCGGATTGCCGGGCGGCAGTTTCATTCCGACGCTGGTTACGGGAGGGTTGTTGGGACAGATTGTCGGTCTGGTAGGAGTGAGGTACGGTGTCATCGGGCAAGAGAATGTCAGTTATATCATGCTTGTTTCCATGTCGGCTTTTCTGGTGGCCGTGGTCCGTACACCGCTCACGGCCATTGTGCTGATTACGGAGATTACCGGACATTTCGAAGTCTTTTATCCTTCGGTGGTTGTTGGCGGGTTGACCTACTATTTTACGGAACTTCTGCAAATGAAGCCTTCCAACGTCTCCCTCTATGAAGATATGATTCATGCTCCCGATTTTAAAGAAGAGAAACGCTATACGCTTTCGGTGGAGATTATGACGGATTCTTATCTGGACGGGAAACTGGTGGACGAACTGTCCCTGCCGGAACGTTGCGCCATCATCAATGTACATCGGGATGGAAAAAATCTGGTCCCCACGGGAACTCGTTTGATTCCGGGGGACCAGGTACAGATTGAGATGGACTCGCAGGACATAGAGAAACTCTATGAACCGCTTGTCAGTATGGCGAATATCTATTAAGCCAGATTGCCTATCTCGTCCAGATTCTTCTGGATGTCGGCATCCGTCAGCTCGTAATTCACTAAATCGCCGGACAAATACTTGTCGTAGGATGCCATGTCGATAAGTCCGTGACCGGAAAGGTTGAACAGAATCACCTTCTCTTCACCCGTTTCCTTGCATTTGTTTGCTTCGCGGATGGTGGCGGCAATGGCATGGCAGGACTCGGGGGCGGGGATGATGCCCTCTGCTTGCGCAAACAGACAACCGGCGTCGAATGATTCGAGCTGCTTGATGTCCACCGCTTCCATATAACCGTCTTTCAGCAGTTGTGATACGATGACACCTGCACCGTGATAGCGTAGGCCGCCGGCATGGATATTGGCAGGGGCAAAGTTGTGTCCCAGTGTAAACATGGGCAGCAACGGAGTGTATCCGGCCTCGTCTCCGAAGTCGTATTGGAATTTGCCGCGTGTCAGCTTCGGACATGAAGCAGGTTCGGCGGCGACAAAGCGTGTTTTCTTTCCTTCGAGGATGTTGTGGCGCATGAAGGGGAAGGCGATACCGCCAAAGTTGGAACCTCCTCCGAAGCAGGCGATGACGGTGTCGGGATATTCACCCGCCATTTCCATCTGCTTTTCGGCTTCCAGTCCGATGACGGTCTGGTGCAGGGCCACGTGGCTCAATACGGAGCCGAGGGTATATTTGCAGTTGGGAGTGGTCTGTGCCAGCTCTATAGCTTCGGAAATGGCTGTTCCCAGCGAGCCCTGATAGTTGGGATGGGCGGTCAGTATATCTTTTCCGGCGCGGGTAGACATGGAGGGAGACGGGGTAACCTGCGCACCGAATGTCTGCATGATGCTGCGGCGGTAGGGCTTTTGCTCGTAACTGATTTTTACCTGATAGACAGCGGCTTCCAGTCCGAAGAGGCGGGCGGCATATGCCAGGGAAGCTCCCCATTGTCCGGCACCGGTTTCGGTGGTCACGTTAGTCACTCCCTCCTGCTTGCAATAGTATGCCTGCGGGATGGCGGAGTTCAGCTTGTGCGAGCCCATCGGGCTGACGCTCTCGTTCTTGAAGTAGATATGTGCCGGTGTGCCGAGCGCTTTCTCCAATCCATAAGCGCGCACCAGCGGAGTGCTGCGGTAGTATTTGTACATTTCGCGGACCTCTTCGGGGATTTCAATCCACGTGTCGGTCTGATTCAGTTCCTGGCGGCAGAGTTCCTCGGCAAAGATCGGATACAAGTCTTCTGCTTTCAGCGGTTGCTTGGTGCCGGGGTGAAGCGGTGGCATGGGCTTGTTCACCATATCGGCTTGTATGTTATACCAGTACTGTGGGATTTCCTCTTCCGGGAGAATGAATCTTTTCTTTTTGTTGCTCATAGTGGTTAAAATTATTAATAATTCAATGCCCAAATGTAGCTATTATTTTTGAACTAATTTCTTTTTCCTTTTGTTTTTTGTATATCAAGGTATATTTGTCTAAGTTTGCCGCGTTTCATTAATCGATGCATTTATGAAGATTTATCATAAATTCCTTTTGTATCAAAATAAATGGATTCACCCTTACGTACGGATGACAGTGGGAGTAATGACTTCCATCACTTATTTGGCCTCCATCCTGCTGATTGTCGGCGTGGTCTATGAGCATGGCTTTACGATTTCAGAGGTCGAGGCGCATCAGCTCCAACGCTTGTACCATGGGGTGTGGATTGTTTTTCTGGTAGATGTCACCCTTCGTATTTTGCTGGAATACAAGGATACCCGGCGCACCTTCAGTAAGCTCACCTGGATACTGACCATTCTGCTCTATCTGACCCTTATCCCGGTCATTTTCCATCGTCCGGAGGAGGAGGGCGCCATCTTGCAGTTCTGGGAATTTCTGCATGGCAAGGCCTATCATCTTGTCCTGCTGCTGGTGTTTTCCTTTTTCAGCCTTTCCAACGGGCTGGTACGGTTGTTGGGGCGGCGTACGAACCCTTCGCTTATTCTGGCTGCAAGTTTCCTGATAATCATAATGATAGGCACGGGGCTGTTGATGTTGCCGCGCTGCACGATGAACGGCATATCGTGGGTCGACTCGCTGTTCATATCCACCAGTGCGGTGTGCGTCACGGGGCTGACGTCTGTCGATGTGGCGTCCACTTTTACCCCGACCGGTTTTGTGGTAATCATTCTGCTGATTCAGATAGGCGGTCTGGGAGTGATGACACTGACGAGCTTCTTTGCCATGTTCTTCATGGGTAATACCTCGTTGTACAATCAGTTGGTGGTGCGCGACATGGTGAGTTCCAATTCCTTGAATTCCTTGCTCTCCACCCTGGTCTATATTCTGGCCTTTACGCTGGTGATTGAAGGAATAGGGATGCTTGCTATCTGGGGAGACATCCACGGGACGATGGGGATGGACCTTCAAGAAGAGCTGGCCTTTTCCGCTTTTCATGCCATTTCCGCTTTCTGCAATGCGGGATTCTCCACGTTGCCCGGAAATCTGGGTAATCCGTTGGTGATGACGGGGCACAACCCGTTCTTCATCTATATATCTCTGCTGATTATTCTGGGGGGGATCGGTTTCCCCATACTGGTGAATTTCAAGGATATTATTCTTTACCATCTGCGTCGTCTGTGGCACTTTCTGCGTACGTGGCATTGGGACGGCAAGCGTTTTTACCATCTGTACAACCTGAATACAAAGATTGTACTGATAGTCACCTTCCTGCTGCTGGTACTGGGCACGGTGGGCATTGCTGTCTTTGAGTGGAATGCCGCCTTCGCCGGCATGTCGGTGGCCGACAAGTGGACGCAGGCGTTTTTCAATGCCACGTGTCCCCGTACGGCAGGCTTTACCAGTGTGGACTTGGCAGGCTTGGGGGTACAGACATTGCTTATATATCTGTTTCTGATGTGGGTGGGAGGCGGTTCACAGTCTACGGCAGGCGGTATCAAGGTAAATGCCTTTGCGGTAGTGGTGCTGAATCTGGTGGCTGTGTTGCGCGGCACGGAACGGGTAGAGGTGTTTGGCCGTGAGCTGTCACATGATTCCATCCGTCGTTCCAATGCCACGGTGGTGATGTCGTTCGGCGTCTTGTTGCTGTTTGTTTTCATCATCAGTATGCTGGAGCCGGGTACGTCGCTTTTGGCCATTACCTTCGAGTGTGTGTCGGCATTGAGCACGGTGGGGGCCAGTTTGAACCTTACCCCACGGTTGGGAGACGACAGCAAGCTGTTGGTGGCACTGCTGATGTTTGTGGGGCGTGTGGGACTAATTACGCTGATGCTTGGCATCATCAAGCAGAAGAAGCATACGAAGTATCAGTATCCGAGTGGTCAGATTATAATCAATTAAATAAGATGAAGTATATTATTATCGGTTTAGGGAATTATGGTCACGTGCTGGCAGAAGAGCTTTCTGCACTGGGGCACGAAGTGATAGGTGCGGACGTGAGCGTCGGCCGGGTGGATAGTCTGAAGGAAAAGATTGCCACAGCCTTTGTCATCGACGCTACGGACGAGCAGGCCTTGTCCGTGTTGCCGCTGAACAGTGTGGATGTGGTGATTGTTGCCATCGGCGAGAATTTCGGTGCATCCATCCGTGTAGTGGCTTTGCTGAAGCAGAAGAAGGTGCAGCATATCTATGCCCGCGCCATTGACGCTGTCCACCGTTCCGTGCTCGAGGCTTTTGAGCTGGAACGCATTCTTACTCCCGAGGAGGATGCCGCACGCGGACTGGTACAGTTGCTGGAATTCGGTGCCGATATGGAGACCTTCCGCGTGGCACCGGATTATTATGTAGTCAAGTTCACCGTTCCGGACAAGTTCATTGGCTATTATGCCAATGAATTGAATCTCGATAAGGAGTTTGGCCTGAAGATGCTCGCCTTGAAACGTGCCGAGACTTTGAAGAATTGCCTGGGCGTCTCGTATGTGGAACACAATGTACTGAACGAACTGCCGGAAAATGACCAGATACAAGCCGGCGACCAGTTAGTGTGCTACGGACGGTATAAGGATTTCCAGAAGTTCTGGAAAGCACTATGATAATTGGTAGTTGGAAATGTGTCAAAAGTGGTATTCACCCCCCATTTTCAACTAATCAAAGTCTTTCTCCCGACACCGATAATGGAAATAATCAGTCAGGAAGTGTGCATTCTTGCGTATGAACTCTTGCCCGTATTCTTTTCTTTGCAAACTGTTCAGATAAGCATCCGGAAGCATGCCTTCGTCTTGCAGGATGCAACTCAATTGGTAGGGGATAATGTCTGGGTTGACGATGAACATAATGGCGTTTTTCTCTGCTTCCTCCTTATTATAATTGGGGTTGTCCGGAGATTTGATGCATTCGCACAGCTTGAATTGGATATGTAGGCCGGTGTGCGGGTTGGCCATCAGCATGGCTCCGGTTTCTGTATGTATGCGTGGTATGTCCAGGTCTTCTTTCAAGCCGTATCCCATCTTGTTCAGCAGAAAATCAGAGATTTCCTCTTGCGATTGGCAGAATACAAAAGATTTCCCGCCGGATGCTTTTATGAAATCATGGAATGTAGCCTTTTCATTCGTCTTTTCTTTCTGTTTCGTCAAGTCGTCCACATATTCTGCCATTTTCTGGTCGTACTTGTTTTCGAGAAGCATGCCGCACTGCCACCATGCGTTGCCAAAATAAATCAGTTCGCAGATAAGGGTGCTTTTCCCTGCCTCTCGGCTACGGATGGCCGAAAGGTTCAAGGACTTCTTGGTTATCTTGAATTCGCCTTCGTCCTCACTGCACAAATCTTTGACGTACAGAAATTCATCGTCTTCTTTCTCCAGCAGATAGCAACTGTTTTCCCGTGCCTTCACTTTGCCCCAAAGCTGATGTTCGGGATGGGCTTTTCCGATGAGAGCCAGCCATTCCGGTGAGGTCAGCGACAGCAGGTTGCGGCGGCCTTTGAACGTCAGTGAGGTGCGTGTGGCATATATGAGGGTCTCTGCCATTTCGGGAGTAATCTTTTCATCATCCTGCAACCGTTCAGCTTCGTCCCGGCATTGGGCGACATTTTCGATGTTGAAGTAGCATTGGTAGTGAAACCAATCCAGTATCTCCCGGTAGCGGAAGAAGTCTTCTTCTCCCATGGCAGAGTGGTATAGAAATTCCTGCATCCTTTCATTTTCGGGAGCGGTTTCGTATTCCTCTGCAAGCAGTCCGTATATCTCTTGTGCAGTCTGCTCTATTCCGGGATTCTCGGGGTTGATGGCGCTTATTCCCCGGCACAGATATTGTATATGGTGCCAAAGCAGAAAGCGTATGTCCTCCAGATTGATTTCATCCGGAAAATAATCGCCTTTGATGGGGTAGAAGGGCAGATAGGCTCCGTATCGCTTCCGGCACTCGGCAGTGAATGCCTGCCAGATGCCGGTCTGGGAGATGACGTCCTCAAACCATGCGGCGAGGCAGAGGCTTGTATAGCGTATGTTTTCCTCTTCTTCGAAGGCGTCGGCTATCGTTGAAGAGTAAAGTCTTTTGTGGATTTCGTTTGCAATGCCGACGTAGTACTGGTCAACGCTGTTTGTCTGCTTGTACGGATGCAGTTCCAACCATTTTTGGGGATATATTTTCTTCATGACTCTAAAGTGAGTTTGGTGTGTATTTTTTATATGTTTCATTTCCAGCGTAAAGATATGTTTTTTATGGGAATTTTCTTGTTTTTCCTCCTTTCGATTAGTATATTTGTATGCTACTATTAAATCGTTCCATCGTGTGGAAAAAATCGTTCCACCATGGTGGAACGATTTTTCTTCCGTGGTGGAATGATATTTTCTCCATGGTAGAATGATTAAAGAATAGCATTTCTTCTCCTTAATGCCGTGGAAGAAGAAATGACGGAATTGCAGGACCATTTAAAAACAGAATATATATGAGTGCGTATTACGACCTTTTCGAGAAACCCGACGTCCGCCAGACCGGCGAGCAACAATCCCTTTATGCCCGCTTTGTCCCCAAGGGCACCATCGACCGCAAGGAATTTATCGAGCGTGTACATCTTTTCACCAGCCTCAGCCGCAGCCTGCTGGAAGGAGCGATGGCAGGCTTTATGGACGAGTTGCGCGACTGCCTTGCCAATGGCTGGACGGTGGAGCTGGGCGAACTGGGTTACTTCACCCCCTCTTTGAGTTGTACCCGCCAGGCGACGGACAAGAAAGAGCTTCGTGCTGCCTCCATCGCTTTGCGCGGGTTGAATTTCCGTCTGGGCAGGGAGTTCTATAAGGATTTGAAAGGTAAGATGCAGTTGGAGCGTTGTCCGCAATCGGCATCGGTGCCTGCTTCGTCTGCCGATGAGGCGTTGGGCGTGGAGCAGCGCTGGCAGTTGCTGGATGAGTATTTGCAGCAGTATCCCTGCATCAATCGCTCCCAGTATGCACGGCTGGCAGGACGTAGTTATAAGCAGGCGGTTGTCGATTTGAATAGGTTTATAGAAGAAGGGGTGCTGATGAGGCATGGGATGGGGCCGAGTGTGGTGTATGCCAGAAAGAGGTAAAATTCAAGATGTGTATTTGCATCCGAATCGAAATGCAAAGGACATATCCCGTGAGCTCAATATGGATAAAGGGCTGTTATTCCGCATATTGAAAAAGCTGGAGGCAAATCATTCTCGACACCCCCAAGAATACGGACAGAGCACATCTGTTTTATGAGAAAGCCGGATTCAAGAAAATAGAGAAAGAAGAACTCCCCATCGAATACGATTATCCGTATGATGACAGTGACTTCTTCTGCCTGACCTTGAACGGATACCAATAAATTTACGGTTATTAGAAATTTAATCGGATAAATTAAGATTTATGGAGATACATAAAGTCCATTCTGTTTTTTTCAGTGCTACATTTACTACCAAAGCCATCGTGCAGGGTATCGTCAAGCAGCTGCACGCCGATAATATCCAACATGACATTACGAGTAATGTTTTAATCCCCCGGTTTGAGATTGGGACGCGATGAATTGTTGGTCGTAGGCGTGCCGTCCTATTCAGGAAGAGTGCCCGACACGTGCCATTGCGTCGGAGAACCCCATAAAGACAGATGAAGGTCAATGTATTTCATGTGGAAGGTGCATTGCCCTATGTCCTGTCGGCTCACGAAACTACCACTATCCATTTTTTGGAAAAAAGAGTTTGGAGTTTGCAAGCGCAAATTCAGAGAGAAAAGAACTTGAACTTTTTTACGCTGTCAATTAAAGATGCCGTAAAGGATAAAAACAATGTATGATTAAGGAATAAAATTTCTTAGTCATTGTCTATCAGTTCCTTTCTTTTTCTCCAATATCCTTTTTTATCCTACGAAAACCTCCTTAAACCTCCGTTAAAGCACCACCCCGTTTTCTGCCCGTTGTATCTTTGCATCGTGGTCACAAAGAAACTGGTTTTGCAGACTGACGAGCGAACAAGACCGACTTTTATTAATCAATTTAAAATTAAAAAACTATGGCTTTGAATTATGAAGTAAAAAAGAGAGTATTCGGTTTTGACGAGACAAAAACGGAAAAGTACGTGGCGCAGATGAAAACTTTGGGTGTGGTAGGTTTTAAGGATTTATGCGACGAGGTTTCCAAGATAGGCATGGCGCCTCGCGGTGTGGTGAAGTTGGTGCTGGACGGATTGATCGACACCTTGAATATGGATATCAACAAGGGATTTTCGGTACAGCTGGGTGAGTTCGGCTGTTTCCGTCCCGGCATCAACGCCAAGAGCCAGGACAAGCTGGAAGATGTGAAGGCAAGCACGATTTATCGCCGCAAGATTATCTTCACCCCGGGCTTCTACTTTAAGGATATGCTGACCCGCGCCAGCGTAGAGAAGATGGATTGGTCGGGCAACG
Organism: Bacteroides sp. AF34-31BH; assembly: GCF_003602795.1. Taxonomy (NCBI): domain Bacteria; kingdom Pseudomonadati; phylum Bacteroidota; class Bacteroidia; order Bacteroidales; family Bacteroidaceae; genus Bacteroides; species Bacteroides sp. AF34-31BH. The sequence continues at coordinate 101,597 of NZ_QTLV01000001.1, read as the reverse complement.
GCACCGTTTCTGGCGGGGGTAGCTCCAAACCAAATCCGGATGGCGGCGGTTCCGATGGCGACCAGGGAGAAAATCCGTTAGGATAAACATTCTGTAAATAAGGAGAATATGAACTTTCTCAGAAAAAGGTTCATATTCTCCTTGAAATACTTGACTTCGCCTTTTGAATATCGTATCTTTACATCAATCATTTAAAAATCAGACAAACTGCTATGGAAACAGAAAATGGCTTTCGTATCACGACTTATAAAAAGAAAGATTTGGCATGCCTCTATTGCCCCAATGCTACTGCACGTTGCGCCATCCGCACCCTGACGCGGTGGATAAAACGGAATCACGAACTGTATGAAGCCTTGGCGCATACCGGGTACAATGTAAGGACACGGACATTCATGCCGAAGCAGGTGAGTCTTATCGTACAGTATCTGGACGAACCTTAATATTCTTTTCAACCTCATTTATTATGTTAAAGCGGGAAGTTGCGGTTAAACTTCCCGCTTTTGTTTTTGTCATAGATACGTTGCAACACAATAGGTATAACTAACATAAGGTATTAATTAAAAAAAGAGAAAAATGATGAAAAGAATAGTTCTGATATGGATGGCCGCCTTCCTGATGGGTGGCATGGCAATGGCACAACATGCCCGCCACAGTGATAAAATGCCCGAACCGAAAGTCCGTGCCGAGCGCATGACGGAACGGATGGTGAAAGAGTACTCCTTGAACGATATGCAGAAACAACAACTGCTGGAGGCAAATCTGGCATTGGTTGAGAAAATGGGAGATATGCCGATGCATCGTGCCAAAGCACACAAGCATCATAAGAGAGATGGTAAGCGCCATCAATTGACGGATGAGCAACGCGCGCAGAAAAAAGCGGAGATGGAAAAGAAGCGTGAAGAGATGAAGACTGCCCGTATTGCTTATGATTCACAACTCCGGAAGATTATGACGGAAGAACAATATGCTGCATACAGCAAGAAAGTGCAGGATAGAAAAGCAAAAATGGAATCTAAAAGAAAATAAATTTTCTATTGCATTCAATTTGTACTATTTTTGTCCGGTCAACTACTAAAAAACAGAACGATGAAGAATATAGTCTATATTTTAGTGTGTGCATCGGTCATTTTCTTCACTGCTTGTTCGTCGCAAGACAAGAATAAGAAAGACGGTACGCAGGTATTGATGCAGGATAGTACAGAAATTGCCGGCCCACAGCGCATGCAGGTGTCCGATGTAAAAACATCCTTTACGTATAAGGGAAAAGAGTATCAGTCTTCTGTAGTGCGCCGGCCGGATGAATCTCTGCCGATAGTGAAAAACGAGCAGGGGGAGAAATTTGTGGATAACCGTATCACCTTGCGCATCACGTGCGGCGGGAAGCAGGTGGTGGATAAAGTGTTCACCAAAGATAATTTTGCTTCGTTGGTGGATGCCAAGTTCATGAAGTACTCTATTCTTGAGGGGCTGGTCTATGACAAGACCACTCCGCAAGGAATCATATACGCGGCCAGCGTCTGCTATCCGCAATCCGACCTTTATGTTCCCATCAGACTGACCATTACGGCTGACGGGAAAATCTCCATGGCAAAAGAAGAACTGATGGAGGACTATCAGACAGACAGCATTGATTAGTGGATAGTTTTCCAGATTGTTTCCAGTTTTGTAGACCATCTTTGCCGGTATGAAAATCCTGATTGTAGAAGATGAGCAAGATTTGCGGGAAACCATCCGCACTTCGCTCTTGAAAGAAAAGTTTGTTGTAGAGACCGCTGCCGACTATTTTTCGGCATTGGATAAAATCAATGACTACGATTACGACTGCATTCTGCTGGATATCATGTTGCCTGGCGGGAGCGGTCTGGACTTGCTGCGTGAGCTGAAACGGCTGCACCGCAGTGACAGTGTGCTTATTATCTCGGCCAAAGACTCGCTGGACGACAAGGTGGACGGGCTGGAACTGGGAGCCGACGATTACCTTACAAAGCCTTTCCATCTGGCAGAACTCAATGCACGTGTCAAGTCATTGATACGTCGGCGGCAGGCGAAGGGAGATGTGACCGTCACCCTTGGAAATCTTTTGCTCTACCCCGACAAACGGCAGGTAGAGATAAACGGAAAACCCTTGCAGCTGAACCGCAAGGAGTTCGACCTGCTTTATTATTTTGTAGTCAACCCCGGCCGGGTCATCAATAAAATGAGCCTTGCCGAGTCGGTGTGGGGAGACAATATAGACCAGGCGGATTCGTTGGATTTTATCTACTCGCAAGTGAAGAATCTGCGTAAGAAATTGAAACAAGCTGAGGCTACCATAGAATTAAAGGCTGTCTATGGATTCGGCTACAAACTCTCCGAACGATGAAGCTGCTGAGCTACACCTACCGCAAACTTGCATTGCTGCTGTTTCTGTTGATGGCAGTGTGGGGTGTGCTGTTCTATTACGCAATCATTGACGAGGTGGTGGATGAGACGGACGATACGTTGGAGAATTACGGTGAGATATTGATGGAGAGTGCGCTTCACGACCCCTCGATACTCGAAACGGAAGGCTCGTTGATGTCTTTCTATAAGTTCACCCCTATATCCGAAGAGGAAGGGCGGCATTACAGACAAGTGTTCTATGATGCTACGGTTTATATCGAACTGGAGGATGAAGACGAACCGGTACGTGTCATGTGTACCGCTTTCCGTATGCCCGACGGGCAATATTATGAGTTGAAACTGATGATTTCCATTTTGGAGCGGGATGACATGGTGGAGGCTATGCTTTGGTATCTGGGAGCGCTGTTCCTGTTGTTTCTCATCTGTACTTCCATCGGCATCCAGTTGGTGCTGAAGGGAGTGTTCCGTCCGTTACATAGGTTGCTTGACTGGCTGCACTGCATTCAGCCCGGCAAGGAGGCGCCTCCATTGGACAACCCGACGAAGATACGGGAGTTCCGCCAGTTGAGCGATGCTGCATTGGATATGGGCAACCGCAGCTACAAGGCATACGAGGAGCAGAAGCAGTTCATCGAGAATGCCTCGCATGAGTTGCAGACACCGCTTGCCATCGTGAGGGGAAAAGTGGAACTGCTGGCTGAGAGTGAAGGGATGACGGAACAGCAAATGGAGCAGCTGGACGAGATATATGCCACGCTGGGGCGTGCCGTAAAACTGAACAAGTCCCTGCTGTTGCTTTCCCGTATAGAGAACGGGCAGTATACCGAGATGGAAGATGTTTCGGTGGATGAGATATTGGATGAACTCTTGCCCGACCTGATGGATATCTATGAACATAAGCAGGTGAGACTGATACGAAAACGGGAGGAGCAGCCTTTTATCATCCGTTGCAACCATTCGCTGGCGCAAATACTGGTTTCCAATCTGGTGAAGAACTCGTTGCTGCACAATAGGGAAGGGGGAGAGTTGCAGGTGTTTACTACTCCCGCTTCTCTGGTCATCAGGAATACGGGGGATGCCCCTTTGGATGGAGAGAAGTTGTTCCGGCGTTTCTATCATGGCATGGATGGCAAGAAGGACTCCACCGGACTGGGGCTTGCCATAGCGCGTTCCATTGCGTTGTCGTCTTCATTGAGGCTCACGTATGAATGGCAGGACGGTATGCATACCTTCCGTCTGGTTAAAGAAAGTAAAATTTATCGTTAACTGCGGTTATTCCCAAATCTTTCCTAATTCTCTACCGTTATTTGCAGTGTGAATGATATGAAATTTATTAGTAACATTAAAAAATAACGATTATGAAGAAAGTATTGTCTATTCTTGTGTTGGCTCTTGTAGCTGTTCAGTTTGCCTTTGCCGGTGATGTTATCACTCAGGATGCCAAGCAGCTTCCGCTGACGGCACGCAATTTTATCAACCAGTATTTCTCGAAACCGCACATTTCACACATCAAGATTGAAAGTGAAATATTGCAGACTAAAAAATATGAAGTGCTGTTGACAGACCGTACGGAAATAGACTTCGACAAGAAAGGAAATTGGTTGGAAGTGGATTGCAAGAAGTCCGCTGTTCCCGAAGCATTGATTCCGGTTCCGGTAAAGGAGTATGTGAAGGCTAACTTCCCGAGAGAGATTATTACTAAAATCGAACGCGGACGTACCGGTGTGGAAATTGAATTGGGTAATGACTACTCTTTGAAGTTCAACAAAAAGGGAAAGTTCGTCAGCATGGACGATTGATTCTCCAGTAACTATTAACCTAAACTTTATAGAGAAATGATGAGAATAAAGATTCAAATGTTGGCGATGATGTTCATCGCCGCCTTGGCACTTGGTGCATGCAGTGATGATGACGACAAGGATGATGTCAAAGTGCCCGAAGCAATGTCACAAGCATTGAAGTCCAAATACCCTTCCGCAATCCATGTGGAATGGGAACAGAAAGGGGGCTATTTCGTTGCAGATTGTAAAGTGGATGGGCAGGAAAAGGATGTATGGTTCAATAATCAGGCGGAATGGCAACTGACGGAAACCGAATTGCTTTGGAATAATCTTCCGGGAACAGTACAGACCTCTTTCAGCGCCAGTGAGTATGCCGGTTGGAAGATAGAGGAGATTGTTCTTTTGGAGTATCCGGTAGTGCCTATGCAGTTTGTCATTGAAGTTGAAAAGGGAAATGCAGAGTATCAATTGTTCTATTCGGAAGAAGGCGGCTTGCTACAGACAAAAGATGTGAGCGGTAATAGGGATGATACGCATTGGCCGGTAAAACTTGATTAGAGAAGAGTTAAGGATAAGGGATTAAGGACATTAGTGTTGTGCAATCATATTGAAAACTTAATCCCTTAATCCTTAATCCCTTATCCTTAACTACATCGGCTTATAATCCTTCGCCAGTCCTCCTTCGCTGGTTTCTTTGTAGAGGGAGGGCAGGTCGTTTCCGGTTTCTTTCATGACTTCCACCACTTTGTCGAATGACACGCGGTGCATGCCGTCGGTGAAGGAGGAGTAAAGGTTGGCATCCAAGGCGCGTGCGGCGGCGTAGGCATTACGTTCGATGCACGGGATTTGTACCAGTCCGCAAACTGGGTCGCAGGTCATACCCAAATGATGCTCCAATCCCATTTCGGCGGCATATTCTATTTGTGCCGGACTGCCTCCAAACAATTGGTTGGCTGCGGCTGATGCCATGGAACATGCTACACCTACCTCTGCTTGGCATCCGGCTTCCGCTCCCGAAATGGAAGCGTTGGTCTTCACGATGTTTCCTATCAGTCCGGCTGTGGCAAGGGCACGAAGTATGCGTGTGTCGCTGAACTCCCGGCTTTTTTGCAGATGATAGAGCACTGCCGGTACAATGCCACACGAACCGCAGGTAGGTGCAGTGACAATGACCCCACCTGACGCATTTTCTTCACTTACTGCCAAGGCATAGGCAAATACCAGTCCGCGCGACTGGAGGGAAGCCTTGTAGCCACTGGCACGTATATAATAGGTAGAAGCCTTTCGGCGCAGATTCAGAGGGCCGGGCAAGACTCCTTCACTATCCAATCCCCGTTTTACGGCAGCCTGCATGGTTTTCCATACCTCCTGCAGGTAATCCCAAATGTCGCTTTCCTCGCATTCCTTGACGTACTCCCAGTAACTTTTTCCGGTACGTTCACACCATTGCAGTATTTCGGTCATACTGTTCATTTCGTATACATCCGGGGTGTTTACGGATGATGCTCCATCATTCTCTTCTGCCAGGGCACCGCCGCCGACGCTGAATACGGTCCATTGGTCGGTCTCCTTGCCTTCGCTGTCCAAAGAGACGAATTTCATACCGTTGGGATGGAAGGGCAGGAATATTTTGGGCTCCCAGATTATTTCTACCGGTGCTGCGGGTTGCAGTGTCTCGGTGATGGCAACATTGGTCATGTGCCCCTTGCCGGTAGCGGCGAGGCTTCCGTATAGGGTTACTTGGAAGGCGGCTGCTTCGGGATGCCTTTCCAGGAATATCTGAGCTGCCTTGCGCGGCCCCATAGTGTGGCTACTGGATGGACCGGTACCGATACGGTAGAGTTCTTTGATTGATTTCATATATTTCAGATTTATGATTTCAGATTTATGATTTAATTATCAACTGTCAATTATCCATTAACTCAAGTCTACTACGGTAATGCCTGCTCCGCCGAACTGTATATGTTCGTCGGCAAAGTGGCGCACTCCGGGAACGGTTTCCAGATATTGGCGGATAAGCGTGCGCAGGATACCCGTTCCTGTTCCGTGAAGGATACGCACACGCGACATGCCGACGAGGATAGCATCATCAATGAAATAGGTGACGGCTTGCAGCGCTTCGTCGCCACGCATGCCACGGACATCAATGTCTTGCTTGAAATGTAGTTTCTTCTCATACATGCTGTCTTGGGTCTGGACGCTGATGAAAGTGCTTTTGGCGGACACGTCAGCTTGTTTGGGCTGCGCGTTGGTGCGTTCCAGCCTGTCCAGCTTGACGGTAGTCTTGATGCTGCCGAACGCGATAATCGCATTCTTGCCGTTCACTTCCATTACCTCGCCCACAGAGGTCTGTCCCTTTATTCTGACGTTGCAGCCGGGGACGATTGCCGCGAGGCGTTCCGCTTCTTTCCGCGCCTGCTGTTCTGCCAAAGCCTGGGCAGACGGTCCGTTCTCTTTTCCATTGCCTGCTTTCTTTTCCTTTTTCCGGTTCTGCTTTTCTTTCAGCTTTTCCATCTTGCGGGCAATTTTTTCTTCCAGTTCCTTGTTGGCAAGCGCTTCCATTGATTCGCGGAAGTCCGTCAACTCCTGGCGGGCCTGGCGTGTCTTTTCTTTTTCTGCCTGGGCTTCTTTGATGGAGCGTATGGTGTTCTCGATGCGTGCATTGGCTTCCTGCATCAGTTGCTCCACCTCTTCTTTCGCTTTGCGCAGAATATCCTTCCGGGATTTCTGCAAATCTTCGATTTCGGTCTGATAACGCTCGATGGTCTCTTCCATGTGCTTTTCACGCTGGCGTATTGTCTGGCGTTTGCCTTCCCAATAGCGTTTGTCGCGCACAATGTCCTGCAGGTACTTATCGGCGTTGATGTATTCGCTGCCCACAATTTCCGAGGCATCGGCGATGACATCTTCCGGCAGACCTATCTTGCGGGCAATCTCCACAGCGAACGAACTGCCCGGATTGCCTATCTGTAGTTGGAACAGTGCCTGCATCAGATGGCGGTCGTAGAGCATGGCGCCATTCACTACACCTTCGTGGTCTTCGGCAAAATGCTTCAGGTTCTGGTAGTGTGTGGTGATGACACCGAACGTCTGTTTTTGGTTGAAGCGTTTCAATACGGCTTCGGCGATGGCGCCTCCTATCTGGGGTTCTGTTCCACCACCGAATTCATCAATCAGGATGAGGCTCCGTTCATTGCAGTTTTTCATCATGATTTTCATGTTCGTAAGGTGGGAGGAGTAGGTACTCAAATCATCTTCAATGGACTGCTCGTCACCGATGTCAATGAATATGCTGCTGAATATTCCGGCATGACTGCGTTCGTGCATCGGGATGAGTAGTCCGGATTGCAGCATGTATTGTAATAAGCCTACTGTCTTTAGGCAGACAGACTTGCCGCCTGCGTTCGGACCGGAGATAATGAGGATACGTTGCTTTTCATTCAGTTCGATGTCAAGCGGTACGACTTTTTTGCCATGTTTGGCGAGAGAAAGTTGCAAGAGTGGGTGTACCGCCATTGTCCAGTCCAGCAGTTGTTTGTTTTCGAGAGCCGGTTTCAGTCCGGATATTTGCTCGGCAAACAATGCTTTGGCACGTATGAAGTCTATTTCGGCAAGGAACTCGTATGATAGCAGTACGTCGGAGATGGAGGGGCGCAGCTGGTTGGAGAAGTCCGTCAGGATGCGGATAATTTCTCTGCGTTCGTCACCTTCAAGTTCTCGTATGCGATTGTTGGCTTCCACTACTTCGGCAGGCTCGATGAATACGGTTTTACCACTGGCCGACTCGTCGTGTACAATACCGCGTATTTTCCGTTTCAGTGCTGGTGCAACGGGAATGACCAGACGGCCGTCACGCATGGTGGGCGTTACATCTTTGTCCACAACGCCCTCGGACTGGGCATTTCGTAGAATACTGTTCAGTGAGCGGGAGATACTTCCCATAGTACTTGCCAGTTCCCGGCGGATGCGTGCCAACTCTGTAGAGGCATTGTCCTTGATTTTTCCGTAAGGAGAGAGGATGCCGTTTATTTTTGCTATGAGCTGTGGGAAAACGGTGATGTCTCCTGCCAATCTTTTCAGACAAGGGTAGGGGGAAGCGCCCTCTTCCTCATCATCGTCGCTTTTCTGTAGGAAACGTACAATATCACGTATGGTTTCCAGTGAACGGCGTAGGTCAAAGAGCTCTTGTTCATCCAGATACATGCCTTCCACGCGTATGCGTTTCAGTGACGGGCGTACATCAAAAAAGTATTGTGCCGGGAAGTTGTCTTCTTCTTGGAGTATGCGTACAAATTCAGTGACTTGGTCCAAACGCTCCTCTACCTCTCCAAAGTGGTCGGAGAATGCCATGTCCATCACCCGTTCTTCGCCAAGTGTACTGAGGCATTTTTCTTTCAGCAATTGGCGTATTTGGTCGAAACCTATTTTCTGTTCAAAGTTCTGCGGATATATCATGGTGCAAAAGTACTATTAATTCATGAAAAAAGAGAAAGGAAGTTTGCAGAATTAAAAATGATTTGTACCTTTGCACCGCTTTAAAGAGGAAAGCACTTCCCGAAAAGGAAGTTTTAGGAGAGGTGGCAGAGTGGTCGATTGCGGCGGTCTTGAAAACCGTTGTGCTGCGAGGCACCCGGGGTTCGAATCCCTGTCTCTCCGCTGAAAAGAATTGCAAAACAAAGAAAATCCCTGTAAATTAATACTTTACGGGGATTTTTGTTTTTGGTGCATAGCAAAAATAAGCATATCAAAGCATTCTTTCGGTGTACTATTCGGTGTACTTGATTACCTTCAATGTTAGGTACACCTGTTAAGTAAATAATTGATTGTTTATCAGTGTTTTGTGTCTTTACTTGTTGCTCTTGGAAATTTAGTTTTGTGATTAAAAAACAAGTAAGATGGAAAGAACAACATTTTGTCTATTGTTCTACATTCGTAGGACGAAATTGAATCGGAACGGTGAGGCTCCGATAATGATGAGAATTACAGTGAATGGAGTGCGGGTTGATGCTTCAGTGAAGAAAACAATTCTTCCGGAATTCTGGAGTGCGGCAAAAGGAAAGGTTCTGGAAAAGAAGCGTGAAACCATTCTTGCGGAAGGTGTTGCAGAGCGCATCATCGGACTTTATGCTTTGGGAAACAGCACACGTGAGATAAGTGACTGGATGGAGGAGAACTTGGGTAATCGTGTGTCTGCCGAGACGATTAGCGCCATCACCGATCGTGTACTTCCGGAAATAAAGGCATGGCGTTCCCGTAGCCTAGAGAGCGTTTATCCGATAGTCTGGATGGATGCCATCCATTATAAGGTAATGGACGAGAGAGGCTGTGCCGTAACCCGTGCGATTTACAATGTACTGGCTCTGGACAGCGAGGGACATAAGGATCTGTTAGGGATGTATATCTCTAAGAATGAGGGCGCTAACTTCTGGCTGAATGTATTGACAGACTTGCAGACCCGTGGTGTCTGTGACATACTCATAGCTTGTGTTGACGGATTGAAAGGCTTCCCAGATGCTATCCAAAGTGTGTTTCCTGATACTATTGTCCAGCTCTGTATTTTCCATCAGATACGTAACTCCGTCAAGTATGTCGGCAGCAAGCACCAAAAAGAGTTCATGAGGGATCTGAAACATGTCTATGGTGCGGTAAATAAGGAATCCGCTGCGACAGGACTTCTTAATCTGGAAGAAAAATGGGGTGAGAAATACCCTATCGTTATCAAGTCTTGGCAGGATAACTGGGAAAGGCTTACTGAATACTTCCAGTTTACGTCGGATATACGACGTATGATTTATACCACGAATACAGTCGAGGGCTATCACCGCCAAGTGCGGAAAGTGACAAAAAACAAGGGCGTGTTCCCTAACGACACCGCCCTTGAAAAGTTGGTTTATCTCGCTTACCGCAACATACGTAAGAAATGGACCATGCCCATAGCCAACCGGGCGGCCATCGCACAACAATTAGCGATAAAGTTTGGAGACAGATTTAAATTGTTGTAACTTTACGCTCGTCGGGAGTGCTGGTGCACCCCCTTGGCGCTGGCCGATCCCCGACCGATGAGCTTGGAAGAAAACGCCGCATGACACAGTTTATTTTACGCCCCCGCAGTGTACACTTCATGTGTATTCTTTTTAATCTGTTTACAGTCAAATAACAACTTAAAACTGTATCAAATAAACATATCCAAGTATTCTTTTTTTGCCATATTTTCAAAAGGACTATGCATCACGCACTGTCCTTTTCTTATTAGAACTTTAAACACCCGAATATCTTACCAATTTGGTTTTCGTCATTACCTGTTTAGCCATGCTCCTACCTTCTCTTTAAAGAAGAAAGTATAGAGGAATGCTCCTATCCAGCTTGTAAGGACTACCAGCAGGATTGCCATAAGTTTTTTTTCTTTCGGTATTCTCAGGCAACCTATTTCCCAGGCGCATCTTATAGTCAGAACTATTCCAACGACCCAAATAGCAAGAATATTCATACCTGTATAAATTAAATGAGAGATAGTAAATCGAGATATAAAGGCTTATATGGCAGTCTTAATCAAGCTGCTTTTTTACTTCATCTTTAGCTTTGTTATAATCCTTTTTTATTTCTTTTTTTACCTTTTCTGTACCTTGTTGCACGTCTTTCTTGGTTTCTTTCCAGGCATCTTTAACTTTGTCGGCACCATCCTCTATTTTGTTAGAGGCCTTGTCTAATGCGTCATTTACGTTTTCTTTTGCATTTTCAATCTGCTGTTCTGTCCGGTTCTGTTCTTTTTTGTCCCGACAGGATGATGCGGACAGTGCAAATAAAATTGTCAGTGTGATAAACATTATCTTTTTCATATAGTTCTCTATTTTTGCTTGTTATACAATATGCTTTAGGATTTCCGGTGGAGAAACCAGTTCTCCACCGGGATGAAGATTTAGACTTCATACTGTCGGAAGATCAAGTTATTTCTTTTCCGATTTTTTGTTTGAAGCAGCAGGCTTACTTTCTTTAGCTTTGCTTTGGGTACACTTTTTGCCACCCTTTGCTTCCATCTGTTTTTTTTCGTTCTTTGTTGTCATAAAATTTAGTTTTTAAGTTAAACAATAGTAGAACTGGAAGTCTTATTTGTTTCCGTTCTTAGCATTTCCATATTCACACCAACGCATTTCTCCTTTAGGGATATGGGAGAGTATCTCGCTGCTCCGTTCCTTGGCTAGTTTTTCATCTGTCTGGCGTACTTCCTTTTCCGTACGTTTGGTGCCTTTAGGTTTACGTTGAAGTAGTCCGTCAGTACTTCTGACTTCCTCCAGTGGATTCTCAATATATTGCCATTCTTCTTTGAGCCTCGTACTTTTGCCTTCGTTCCATGGTCCGCGGGCTTCCTTTCCTTTGGAATCATTAAAATAAAGGTTACTGTATCGGGGGGATGTTTGGAATACTCCCGGAGGAAAGTTAGGCTGAATAGTTTCCAGAGCGGCCTCAAACTGTTGAAAATGGGTCACTTCGCGAGTCATAAGGAATGTGAGCGTTTCTTTTACAAGTGGGTCATCCGTAAGTGGGATAAGGTTTTCGTAACCTATCTTGGCACGTGCTTCACCCGCCATGTTGGAACGCAGGTCCACTGTCAGGTCAGCATTGGCCGATACATAGGTGGCACACCATGGGTTCCCGTTGCTATCGGTCAGTACGGGACTACCGGGAGCTGTTACCAGAAACGCAGGATTGGTGAAGGCTTGGTGGATAAGATCCTCTTTGCCTGCTTTTCCTCCCATCATGGTACGCAGAGGAGTATCTTCCAATACATCCTTCATTTCTCCGTTTACTGGTCCGAGGAGCATCTGGATGGTTGCACCTACGATTTCAAGATGGCCGAATTCCTCAGTGGCAATATCCATGAGCATGTCATATTTGTCAGGGTAGGGGTTATGGCAACTGAATGCCTGTACAAAGTACTGTAGAGCGGATTTCAACTCACCGTTGGCCCCTCCGAATGCCTCAAGCATCACACGAGCAAAACGAGGATCCGGCTGTGATACACGGGCATTGAACTGAAGATCTTTTACATGGTAAAACATAACAGATTCATTTTTAAGTTAATAATTCAGGTTAATTTTAGATGTACATCTGTATATTAAAGATAGGAATATCCTTGCCGGGCCGTATGTACAGACCGGAAGAGGTTTGTCCAATCAAGTCAAGAGGGTAAAGTTGTCGGTAGAGATATAAATGAGAAAGGATCGGAGAAAATGAATTTTATTCCTCCAGTTTGTCCAGTTCAGACATATATTTCTTTATATAATGACAATTTCCGTCGCATATCCTTTTCCGCACTCCCACGGAAAGGGAAGAGTCCATACATTTGTTTCCGAACAGACAGCTGCACCTGAGTCTATACGCTTCCAAGCTTTTATTCCTCTCATCCGTACGGCCCTCTGTATAGGCGGACAGGCATAGCGTGTACAGTTCTTCATAACTCTTTTCCCGCAGGGATGCGGGAGTATATTGGCATTTATTGTTCCATTTCATATTCATTAATCATTAATTCAGGTGAAATGGATCGGGAAGCATTGAAAATACATCCCGTAATTTTAGTTGTTTGTTATAGTAGCCTATTTTTTGGCTTCTAAAGCAGCTGCATGGACTTTACTTTTCAGAGTGTCAGCCTTTTCGGCAACGTCAAAGGTCGCATCTGCAACCTTGTCGGCGGTTTTGGTACTTGCATCCAGTGCTTTGTCTCTCACGGTTTCTGTAAGGCTTTCAGCGCGATCGGCAATCTTTGCCATGGCATTATGAATTTTCTTTTTTAGCATCTTGGCTTTTGCCGTACGTGAAAAACGTTGAGCAAGTGCTCCGATGGCCGAACCTATTGCCAGCCCAATCAAAAAGTTAGATTTACTAGTTTCCATAATCAAAAAGGGTTTAGGTTAATAAAAATTTAAATATCAGTTCTCTTGGGATGACGAAAGAAGGATATGATCCACAATAATAGGACTGCACCGATAACAGAGGTGAAAAGGCTACCCAGAAGGCCTGTGGTAGTAATTCCCAACAAGCCGAATACCCAGCCACCCAATACGCCACCTACAATACCTACGAGTAGGTTAATGAGAAGTCCGAAACCGCCTCCTCTCATAATCTTGCCGGCTATGAGTCCGGCAACGATTCCAATGATAATGTACCAAATAAAATACATAATATTAAGTTTTAGTTAAAATAATATTGTTGGGACAGATGGTTTGAGGAATCATATCAGACGGAAAACCATCGGTCCCGTTTTGAAAAAAAACATGTTGTGTAAGAAAATGGTTTGGGTGTAAAAAAAGGATTTAACAACAATTTTCATTTTAATAATAGGCTGGCTGGCTATATTAGTACTATTTATATGTTTATCCCATGTAGTGTTTTATTGCTAAGTAACTATGCCGTGCAGTCAATATTTCAAACTTGTAATAGATAAAAGTTGTGGCTTAATATTTTGATAATAAATGATATAACTCCATATATCGTTCTTTCTGATGGCCGTTGGCTGAAGATGTATAACAACCGAAGATGCCTTCATACTATGGTATTGAATTCTCTCAGAGTCGTTTATAAGTAAACATAATCCTTCTTTCATCGTTATAATCTACACATATAAGATTTATGATATGAAAGGATTATTGTTAATTGGAATTTTTATGTTTTGCCCCGTTTCCATCTTATGGGGACAGGATAGGATACAACAATACGCGGGGACAGCCATGCCGTATCCTATTGTGAAAGACTCGTTTGTTTTTTTTCAGGATAGTATGGTTCCGTTTTATGTTAACCATTTGGGAAGACATGGAGCGCGTTTTCCAACTTCAGGAAAGGCTTTGAATAGAGTGAAGGAGATTCTGGAATTGGCTCAGCGGGAAAATAGGCTAACATCAGGAGGGGTAACCTTGCTTTCTACAATACAGAATCTATCGGAAACTTTTGACGGACAATGGGGGAAGTTATCAGTAGTGGGAGAGGAGGAACAACGGGGTATTGCCAGACGTATGATAGAACGCTATCCACAGTTATTCAGTGATTCTGTCAAAGTGCAGGCAATTGCGACATATGTTCCCCGTTGTATACATAGTATGGATGCATTTCTTGCTTGTATGGTAGAGTTTAATTCTTCTTTACACATACAACGCAATGAAGGGAAGCAATATAATGATATTCTTCGTTTCTTCGATTTAAACCAATCTTATGTTGATTATAAAGAAAATGGTGATTGGCGTCCTATATACGAGACTTTTGTGCGACGAAAGATTTCTTCTGCTTCTGTTATGGAAAACTTCTTTCTGGAATCAGGACAGGAAACAGATAAGGAGGCAGAGGAATTTGTCATGGCTTTATTCTCCATTGCTGCCATACTACCAGATACAGGTACTCCGATAAATTTGGATGGTCTTTTCACAATAGGTGAATGGGATAATTACTGGCAGACTCAGAATTTGCGACAATATATGAGTAAAAGTTCTTCGCCGATTGGGCGAATGTTGCCTGTTGCAATTGCATGGCCTCTGCTATCAGAATTTATTCATTCAGCTGATGAAGTGATAAAGGGCAAGTCGGATACCAGGGCGAACTTTCGTTTTGCTCATGCAGAGACAGTTATTCCTTTTGTAGCATTAATGGGTATAGAAGGAACGGATGTTAAAGTTGTTGTTCCTGATTCTGTATCTAAATATTGGAAAGATTATGAGATTGCTCCGATGGCTGCTAATGTACAGTGGATTTTTTATCATGACAAGGCTCGAGAAATATGGGTGTCATTTCTTTTGAATGAAAAAGAAATGACACTTCCTGTTTCAACTTCCCGTTTTCCTTATTATCGATGGGAAACTGTCTGCATGTATTTAAAGAAACGGGTTGAAATGGCGAAAAAGGTACTTGAGTCTTTTTCAGATGATTGTAAATAAGGTAGATATGGGTTGAGTATTGGTGTGGTATGAGTGTGATAGAATTGAAAAAGTATCTGTATTATCCCGGCGGTATAGAAATCATTATATACCGTCGGGATTTTTTTTGTTACATTGGATTTATATTAGTGGGGTGATTTGAGGATAAAGTGTGCGTACTATTTTTTCTCTTTTGCCAAATCAGCCAATTCATCCTTTTCAACGTAAATCGTTCGTGTTGGGAATGCGAAATCAATGCCTGCTTTATTGAATGAGTCTAGAATCTCCATATTTACATTTGAAGTTACCATTAAAATATCTCCCTGTTTTTCTATAAAATATATGTACATGATATTCAGTGCAGAGTCTGTGTATTCTGTAAAAACAGCTGTGGTATCTGATGGTTTGGAAGATACATTTTCTATTCTTTTAGGAATGGCTTTCAGTATATTTAAAGCTTCTTTCATTTTTTCGGATGTTGTGTTGTATGTCAATCCAAGTTTCAAGACGACTCGACGCATCGGTTCGGAAGAGATATTTATGATAGAAGCATCTGTAACTTTATAATTAGGGAAAGTGATGATACGTTTATTGTAGTCCATGATTTTTGTACTTCGAACTCCAACATCAATCACAGTACCTTCGATATTATCCACGCGAATCGTATCACCTATGTTGAAAGGCTTATCTGTCAATATAGTGAAAGCGCCGAACACATTTTTTACAGTGTCTTGGGCTGCTAAGGCAAATGCGATACCTCCAATACCCAGAGTACCTAATAATGCACCAATATTGACTCCAATATTACTTAAGGCCATTACAAGACCGATTATCCACACAATGACCAGTATTGTCCGTCTGATAATGGGCATCATTTTGTTGTTTTGTCCATCCGATTGTCGTCCCCAGTAGATTTGCAATAAACTACTGGATAATCGGGCAAATATCCATGTGATATCCAGAATAATCAGTATCTTGTAAGCATTATCTATTACTTTTACAAAACTATCCGGAGAAACAAGCCTGTGAATAGCTATCCAAATACCTAATAACATAATTGCAAACTTGACGGGCGATTCTAAAGAATAATAAATTATATCATCCAGCCGATTATTGGTACGGGTGATAAATGGATTGAGTACTTTTCTGCTGAAGAATGATATTAACTTCATCAAAACAATTGTTCCTAAAATAATAAGTATGGAAATACCCCAGTCTTCTAAAGTATTTCCCCAGATTTCTCTTTCTAACATAACTGGAAATTTTTTAATTAAACATTTTATGGAATATCCTTGATTTTGGATGATGTAAAAACAAACGGATAAAGGAAAAATCCTATTCATAATCAAGTAAATTATATATATGAAAAGAAACATTAAGATAATTTTTATTACTCTATTGGAGATGGTTAAAAACCTTGGAGGCGTTTTTATAATGCTTAATGTGATGTTGTGTTATACTTTTTTCTTACTAAACTATAATTTACATTTATAGTGGGAACCATCTTATTATTTATTTTGTTAAGTTACTCATCAATTTTAAATTAAATAGTTATGGAAAATGGAGTAATGATGCAGTATTTTGAGTGGAATCTTACGAATGACGGAAAGTTGTGGAAACAGTTGAAAGAGGATGCGTCGCATCTACATGAAATTGGTGTGACAGCGATCTGGATACCACCTGCATATAAAGCAGATGAACAGCAGGATGAAGGATATGCTACTTATGATTTGTATGATTTGGGTGAGTTTGAACAAAAAGGAACTGTGAGGACTAAATACGGGACGAAAGATGAATTGAAGGAGATGATTGATGAACTTCACAAAAATAAGATTGCTGTATATCTGGATGTCGTTTTGAATCATAAAGCAGGTGGTGATTTTACGGAAAAGTTTATGGTGGTGGAAGTAGATCCTGATCAAAGAAATAAAGCTTTGGGGAAATCTTATGAAATACAAGGATGGACCGGATATAGCTTTCATGGACGTAAAGATAAATATTCGGATTTTAAGTGGCATTATTATCATTTTTCCGGGACTGGATTTGATGATGCTCGAAAGCGAAGTGGTATATTTCAGATTCAAGGAGAAGGAAAAGCCTGGAGTGATGGTGTAGATGGAGAGAATGGCAATTACGATTTTCTTTTATGTAATGATATTGACCTAGATCACCCTGAGGTTGTCGCCGAACTGAATCGTTGGGGCAAATGGGTTTCAAATGAACTTGATCTTGATGGAATGCGTTTGGATGCAATTAAGCATATGAAAGATCAGTTCGTTGCACAGTTTCTGGATACGGTAAGAAGTGAGAGAGGTGATGACTTCTATGCTGTGGGAGAATATTGGAACGGTGACTTGGAAACATTGGATAATTATCTGGAAGCAGTAGGGCATAAAGTTAACTTGTTTGATGTTCCGTTACATTATAATATGTTTCAGGCATCACAAGAAGGAAAAGATTATGATTTACGGAATATTCTGAAGAATACTTTAGTGGAGCACCATTGTGAACTTGCTGTGACTTTTGTTGATAATCATGATTCGCAGCATGGAAGTTCTTTGGAATCACAGGTTGAAGATTGGTTCAAGCCATTGGCATATGGTCTTATTTTTCTGCTGAAGGATGGTTATCCCTGTTTGTTCTATGGTGATTATTATGGGGTGAAAGGAGAAAAATCGCCACATACTAAAATTATAGATATTCTATTGAATGCAAGGAAAAAGTATGCGTATGGTGATCAAGTTGATTATTTCGACCATCCATCAACCGTAGGCTTTATTCGTACAGGAGATGGGGAACATGTTAACTCAGGCTTGGTATTTTTAATCTCGAATGATGAAGCGGGAAGTAAAACGATGTGTTTAGGGAAAGAACATGCGGGTGAAGTGTGGTGCGAAATTACCGGAAGTATTCCGGATGAAGTAACTTTGGATAAAGAAGGAAATGGAGAGTTCTCTGTGGATGCGCGTAATCTTGCTGTTTGGGTAAAAAAAGCATGAGATGACGGAACAATTCATAGGAAAGAAAAAGTTAAGCCTATCCTTATTAATCAAGATTGTAAAGGATACCGGACAAGGGTTTATTGATGATAGTGTCACTAGATTAAGCGGATCGTTAGCTTATGCGACACTATTTTCAATTATCCCCTTTCTTTCTCTTTTAGTTACTATTGGGGTAGCTTTGCATATGGATTTGGCTAATCAGTTGTATATTCAGTGGGAACCGATAGTGGGAGCGGAGGTAATTGGGGCACTTCGCTTAATTATAGAAAATGCAGAAAGAACGGACTCTTCCGCATCTGCAGCTATTGTTAGCCTGGGAATTTCTATATTTGGTGCTACTACCATTTTTGCAGAAATACAAAGTTCCTTAAATTCGATTTGGGGAATAAAGGCCGTGCCAAAGAAGAGTTGGCTGAAATATATTCAGAATCGGTTACTTTCATTCTCGATAATTTTGGTATTTGCTTTCGTGCTTCTGATAACATTTAGTATAACCAATATTATTGGAGACTTGAGCAATAAGTTTATGGCCAGCTATCCGGAAGTGGCAGGGTTTATTGTGAAAGTTGTGGGACAAATATTAAACATAGGTGTTACAGTTATTATTTTTGTATTGATTTTTAAGGTTCTGCCTGATGCAAAAATAAAAAGTAAGGATGTTTTTATTGGAGCTGTAGTGACAACGCTATTATTGTTGGTAGGGCAATGGGGAATATCCTTTTACATCGGAATTGCGAATGTAGGAACTATCTATGGTGCAGCGGCATTCATGGTTGTTTTTATTACATGGATTTATTATTCTGCTATTATTGTCTACGCAGGTGCAGAGTTCACTAAAGCATGGGCTAATGAAATGGGAAGCAAAATTTTCCCAGATGAATATGCGGTAGCAACGAAAGTAGTTGAAGTACGTGAGGCTTGACAACTGGAGGCCCTTGTTTTGCATTCCAGTCAATAATGGTAATACCGCTATTTACGTATTTTTACCTTTACACGCTTATTTGATACGATTTCATTTTCTATCTTACGGGGTTCCGGCTGTATCGGTTTGTTTGTAAACTCTGGTACATTGTAAGAGTAAATCAGCCAATCGTAATATTCCAGCGGTTTCTCCTGAGGCAACATGAAAGGTTTGCATACGCGGCCGTCCGGTTCTATGTATGCCAGATAGAGGCGGGTATATAGCCCGTCGTCACGTCGGCTGCTGAATATGAACCAGCGTGAGTTGCTGCTCCAGCTGTGGTAGCTTTCCGTATTGGTGCTGTTTGCTTCTTCAATGGCGTGCATGGTACCGTCCTGCAGGTTCAGCAGCCATAGGTCTGCTTCCTTGTGCCAGATGGAGAAGTTCCCATAGTCGGATAATGTGAACATGATGTATTTCCCGTCGTATGAAGGACGTGGAAAGGAAACGCTCTTTTTCAGGTCTTCTGCATTTATCAGCGTGTCTACCCGTTCACCGAACGTGCCGTTGTCCGGATTGAAGTCTATGCAGCAAAGGCTATAGCGTATCTCATCGTATTTCTCGGGCATCGGTTTACCCGCTGCCGAGCAGAAATACAGTTTCTTTCCATCTGCCGAGAATGCGGGGAAGGTTTCAAAAACTTCTTTTTTCTGCAGTAGGGGAGAAAGCAGCAGTTCGTGCGTTTCCGGTTGGTATACTAATATGTCCGAGGCCATGTCCATCACTTCGATGCGTTCAACCTTGGCTGTGTGGAAGGACTGTGTGGTCCGGTTTACCGAATAGGCTATGTATTTTCCTTCCGGATGCCAATAGGGATAGACACAAGCGGAGAGTGTGGAATCTGTCTTGGTATCCAGAAGTTCGCGGTTTCCCTCTATCTGCATGAGGGTTGCACCGTGCTGTCCGCGTATATGCAGACTTAGGTGACCGGGATTTGTCCGGTTGAAGGCATGGCAGTTCAGGCACATGCCCGGTACCATCGCATTTTCCAGCAAAACGCGTTCTTCAAAGGATGAAAGGTTCCGTTCGTAAATACCCATTTTGCTATATACTTCATATCCCGGAATGACTTTGCGGTATACCACTCCATAGTCTATGGGAGCGTCACTGACATACATGGAGAAAGGGCGGTACTGCTTCCATTTGTTTTCGTTCTTGACAGATACTGTAAACAACAGACTGTCTCCCTTGTTGGATTCCAGGAGTTTGTGCCATTCGTCCTCCGGAAAGGAGGCTGTCCGGGCATTTACGTGTATTTCTCCGAATTTGCTTCCCGTTACGATTACGTCTATGCGGTCGTGTTTTCCGCCGATGTAGTCGAAATTCATCGGAGCAATGGTGGCGGGTATTGTCACTCCTATGTAGTCGGGATAGATTTCCGGCCATTCTTCCGTCTTCTCCGGATTGTTTACCGGATGGCTGCAGGTTGTCAGCAACCATACCGATAGTATGCAAATCAAATGCTTCTTCATTCTTTATCCTATTTTTGAAATAACAGATAATGCCAGAATGTGCCGGTATACAGAGTTTGCAGTATTTGCCGCCCATTCGGTTGTGATGTGTAAATCCGCATGAAATCTTTGCAATCCTGCATTACTTGCGGAGACAGTTTCCAAGGTATGTCCCGGAAATCCTTGTGAGTCTGTCCCCATATATATGCCAGCGCTTCCTGGTAACTGCGCGGAATGGGTTCATGATTGATATTTGCGTCTGAAGGATAGTAATTCATGAAGCCTTTCAGGTCGCGTTTTTGCAGTGTATATGCCAGCAGGTATTCAAGAGCCGTCCGGTTCTGCGGGTTTTGTTCATACAAGCGTGCCAGCAGGATATCCGTTTCGTGGCTTCCGGACAGGAAGTTCTCTGTATACCGCATTTGTCTCAACCGTCCCCATTCCGGGTGTGCGTCGATTTTCTCTTCATTGTATAGATAGGTCATCGTGTTTTTTGCCCAGTCTTTATAAAACAGTGTCTTGCTTAAAATACGCAGGTATTTGGCCGCCACTTCATACTGTCCGTTAATCAGGTTTGTTTCGGCCAGCCGTTTGAGGCAGCGCCCGCTTTTGCGGAAGTTGGGAATGGCTTCCATGGCTTCGAAGGCAAAACGCTGTGCGTCGTTAATCATCCCCAGATGGTATAATACTTCGCCCGTAGGAAGCGGAGTGACGAAGTTTCGCTGGAACTTGGCTATCAGGCCTTCCGTCCCATTCTGGTAGAACTCGAACATTCGGTTGCCCAGTTGTCCGGTCTTGCTCAGAGCCAGATTCAGGCAAGTTACGCTGAGCGGGGAAACCGGGGACTTGTTTTCCGCTTTTCCTATGATTTGGTTCCACTGCCGGTTTCTTGCCAATTGATTGTACTCCATTGCCTCTTCCTTATCAAAATTGCAGCTTGAAAGAATATAGGGATAACTTATTGCTACTAATGCCATGCTCTGTAAGGCCATATATAGAGATACATGCTTGTGCGTCCGGGGGAGCCGGGCCAGCAGATAGGGGAGCACGGTGAACAGAAGGATGATTGTCATTTCCATCCGGGGAATCACCGCAGGGAAACGGTAGTAGCCGAGAAATCCGCTTAGCTGGTAGATGGGGTTCTGCACTTGCATGCTTATCAATAGCGTGCAGGTGGCTTTCAATGCGAACATCCCTACCACGATTCCGATTCCTTGGAGGAATTTCCTTTTTTTGAAGCAGGTGTGCAGTTCGCTGATGATAATCCAGCCCATAAAGATGAGATGTGTTGCTCCCGCCATCCAAAGAAGGACAGGGAAACATACCAGCACGTACATCGCACGTTTCCATTTGGTGTGCAGGAAGGTGTAGAAATAGTTGGCAACCAATGTCATCAGCAGGGCCACCACAAACGACAACATGGCGTTTTCGTCACACATAAAGTGCCATACGGCTATTGCCGGTAGGAAACTCAACGGGTAATACACTTCCGGTGTTCCTTGTCTTTTTGCTAATTTCCATGTCAGGAGTTGCAGCCCTATGAACAAGAGTGCCAGCATAGTGGCACCCATCCACGTATGATAATAAAACTGCACCAGGAATTCGCTTATATAGTCGGCCATTCCGCCGGGGATGGCGATTCTTTCTTTCCAATATTCCATGTCGAACAAAAAAAGTTGGTATTGCTCGTGGTATTGGAGGTGGCCCGGATAGACTATCCTCCAGAACAGCCACACTGTTGTGCCCCAAAGGAGGGATAAGCCGGTTTTCCGGAGCTTCTGTGATAGTGGTTTCATATCAATGTATATTTGTTTTTTCACAAGCAGATTCCTCATTCTTGCTTGTTGATGGTGTTTTGATATTCTTTGGGCAGTTTGCCGAATTTGGCTTTGAAGCATTTGGCAAAGTAGGATGGGGCCATGAATCCTACGCGCAACATCACTTCGTTGATGCGCATGTTCTGGGCAAGCAGTTCGGCTGCCTGGTTGAGCCTGAAGTTCTTGATATAGATATTGGGAGCCATTCCGGTCAGCATTTTTAATTTCCGGTAGAAATTCGTGCGGCTCATATTCATGGCATCGGCCAGATTGTCTACGGAGAAACTTTCCTCGTCCAGATGTTTTGTAAGGGCAGTATCCACCTCTTTCATGAAGGTGATGTCGCATTCGGACTGAATATATTCCGATATAGGCGTTTCGTGTGTGGTTCCTGCCGAACGGAGCATCAGCTCGTGGAAGGCCAAACGCAATTTCAGCAGATTTTCTATCTGGTTGTGCAGTTGCTTGATGCTGAACGGCTTTTCCATATATACCTCCGCACCGTTCTCCATGCCTTCTGTCTTTGATTCCAGATTGGTCTTGGCTGTCAATAGGATGATGGGGATGTGTGAGTAAGTAAGGTTCGTCTTGATGTGGCGGCACATCTCTATACCGTCCATCTCGGGCATCATGACGTCGCTGACGATAACGTCTGTGGCATCATTCGTTTCAAGTTTTTCCAGCGCTTCCTTTCCGTTGCCGGCAGTATATACCTTATACCATTGTTCCAGTGCTTCCCGTATTTCATTCTGCAATTCGATGTTGTCTTCTACAATCAGCACGGTGTGGCGTTTGTTCTTTGTCTGGGGCAGGTCCGGTTCAAACCCTTCGCTTTCCGGATGGCTTTCCGTTTCCGGAAGTTTTTCCGTAGCTCTCTTCAGGGGTAGTGAGAGGATGAACGAACATCCGCTCGACGGCAGGTTCTCTACGGACAGAGTGCCTTGGTGGGATTCTGCCAGTGATTTGGAGAAAGCAAGTCCGATACCGGTTCCTGGCATTTGTTTTTTATCATCCGGTATTTGATAGAAGATTTGGAATATCTTTTCCTTTTGTCCTTCGGGAATCCGGGGACCGTCGTTGCTGACACAAATGACAATGTGCCCGTCAGATTCCTTCAGGCTCAGTTCAATCATTGATGCGGCATACTTCAGTGCATTGCTCATCAGGTTGACCATGATTTTACGGATGATGTCATTGTCAACTATGGCTTCCATTTCGGGTGCAGGTAGGCTGACGAAGAGCTCAAGGCCTTTGATGGATGCCGCATCTTTAAATTGTTCGGCGATGTCTTTTATGATTGCATTTATATCATGTCTTTTCAGGTCGAGCTTCATTTTTTTGTTCTCTATCTTTTGAAAATCAAGAAGCTGGTTGGTGATTTCGAGCAGATAGCTGACGTTTTTCTCAATCAGGGTGAGATGTTTGCCATGTTCCTCTATCTTCCCGTCGCGCAATTTCTCTAGTGGCAGGCATATCAGACTGAGTGGGGTACGTATTTCATGTACCAGATTGATGAAGAAACTTATCTTCTGTTTGTAGATTTCCTTGTCTTGTGTGATGCGGAAGTCTTCCATCATTTGATGGTACTTGCGTTTGACGTGCATCCTCCAGCGATAGGTGATATATCCGATGATGAAAAAGAGTGCCAGCGCATAAGTTATGTAGGCCGGTATGCTCAGCCACCACGGGGGAGTGATGATGATGCGCAGCGAAGCCGTCCGGTCGTTCCACAAGCCGTCATTATTGGCTCCTTTCACTTGGAATTCATATTCTCCGGGCGGCAGGTGAGTGTAGGACGCCGAGTGGCTGGAGGTATTGGCAATCCATTCTTTGTCGGCACCCTTCAGGCGGTATTTGTACTGGTTTTTAAGCGGCTCTTCATAGCTGAGGGCCACGAACCGTAGGGAAAAAGTGTTGTATTCGTACGGCAACCGTATTTCTTTCCGCATATAGAGTGCATTGCCAAAGTCGGTTTGTCCCTCCTTGTCGCTCATGTGGGGGAAGCCTATCTCCATGATGTATACGGGAGGAATATATGGATTGTTCTTAATGTCTTCGGGGGTCAGGATATTGAATCCGTTGATACCGCCGAAATAGAGTTTGTTGTCTGAAGAGAGCAGCGATGCCTTGGGCAGGAATTGATTGCTTTGCAGGCCATCGTTCATCGTGAACTGCCTGATATCTTTTCGGTTATCTTGGGGAATCTGGTAAATACCGTTATTGCTCGACACCCATAAATCTCCGTCGCGGTCTTGCCTGATGGCACATGCCATGTTGCCGGTCAGCGGTGTCCGGCTGCCGGGAAGAAGGGTTGAGAAATGTCCGGTTGCTTCGGAAAAACGGCATATGCCCGATTCATTGGTGCCGAACCACATCCGGTCGTCTTTGTCTTCGAACAGACTTGTGATGGAATTGCTGATAATGCTGTTGGTATTCTGATTTGTCTTTTTATAATGATTCCACACAGTGCTTTCCGCATTGAGGTTTATCATCTTGAAAACCCCGCTGTTTGAGGTGGCTATCCAGAGGTGTTGATGTGAATCTTCCAGAATGTCCGTTACCGCTGTCATTGCCCCCACTTGGATGATAGGCAGAAAATTGTCAGTTTCTGCACGGTATCGGCATAGGCCGATATTTGTGCCTACGTATATGGTTCCATCATGTCCTTGATACAGACTTAATACGTCGTTGCTGGGTATTGTATGTGGCGTTTGTTGTGAGTGGCGGTAGTTTTTCCATTTTCCGGTGTTCATGTTCAGTCTGTAGATGCCCTCTTTGTAAGTACCTATCCACAGATCTTCCTTGCTTGGCAGCAGGCAGCAGATGTCAGGCCGGTGTGGCGGCATGTTTTCAGGTCGGTATTCTTCGAGGTTCTTGCTGGCAGGGTCGAATATCCACAAGCCTTTATCGGTGCCCAGCCATATTTTCTTCTGATTGTCTTCATAGAAGGCTCTTATTTCAGTCCTTCCGGTTTCCGGTTGTGTGTTTGTGGTGGGAATGGTATAAAATTCAAAGCGTTTCAGCTGGTTGTTGATGATTTCCACTCCATTGTAGTTGGTCATTATCCAGAAGTTGCCCTCGTTGTCGCACATAAGGTCATTGATATGCGGTTGCTTGATGTTCAGGAAGCTGGTGGGCAGATTGATTTCTTCGAAGGTGCATTGTGGCAGTTGCAGGGCAAAAATTCCTTTGTCTGTTCCTATCAGCAGGCTTTTCTCTCTATACTTGATGAGGCAGAAGATGGTTCCGAACCGTTTTCCGTTTGTTTCATACACTTCGGTTTTTCCCAGCAGTTTCTGGTAGCAGTACAGCTTGCTGCCTTGGTTGAACCAGAGGTTGCCGCCGATACATTGCAGGAAGTTTATTCCGGTGCCTTCGGCAATTTCGGCCAAGGGGGTGTCGGCGGGTTTCCGGTTTCCGTCTTCATCATATATCATCAATCCTTTCTGGCGCGAAAGTACATAGACACGGCCGTCCTCGTCTTCGCAGATGTCGTTGATGAAGGAGTTCCATACGCAATCCTGTTTCATTGTGTTTGTTTGGGGATTGTAGATAAAGAGCCCTTGGCCTATGGTGGCTATCCACATGAGGCCGTTGTGTGTCTTGACTATTTTTCGTATTTCGCTGCTGATGATGACGCCGAATTGTGTGGTGATGTCGAAGTGTGAGAAATCATCCGAGGCATGGCGGTAGATATAGATGCCGTTTTCGGTTCCTACCCACAACTCTTGGTCTAGTTCTGCAAGTGTTTTTATGTGGCTGTTGCCCAAGGAGTGCTTATGGTTGCTGCTGCGGTATATCCGATTGTTGCAGCCGTCGTAGCGGTTCAGGCCGTTTTCCGTACCGATCCAGATGAAGCCGTAGCTGTCTTGCAGGCAACAAGTGGCGGTATTGTATGAAAGACCGTTTTCCACATTGAGCCTCCTTACCGATAATATTTCGGCAGCAGTGGCCGGATAACCGGATATTCCGATAAGAAAGCACAATATGAGAAACAGTCTTTTCATAGTGATGGCGAAAATAGAATTTATTTGAGAGAATTGCAAATTTCCAGGTTGATTTCCCTGATACGCTTTTCGTCCACTTTAATTACTTTACGGTCATACGTCATCAGGCCGTTCACTTCGATTTCTACGTCCGAGGTCTGTGTATATACCGCACCGGTGAAACCTTTCAGGGCGAGTTTCTTCAATTCTTGCGCATATTTCACGTATTCGTCGGTTACTTCTTTTGAGGTATTGAACCGGATATATCCCCAGTTGCGGTCGGCCTCCCATACGTGCCCTTTCACTACATAGCCTATACCGCCGTATTCTCCTATCACGTTGGCCCGTCGGGCATCATACAGAAACGGTTCGGGACCCGGATAGCTGTGTATGTCCAGCATGTCACCGCATGTATAATGGTTGCCACCGCTGGCAGCGTTCACCAGTCGGGTGCCGTCATATTGTTTGGTCAGGTTGGCTGTTTCTTCTGTTTTAAACTGTCCCCATCCCTCATTGAAGGGTACCCATACGCCGATGCAGGGGTAGGAGTAGAGGTAATCCATAATCTCTTTCCATTCCTTGAAGTAAATGGCTTCCGATTGCGGAGTGCGGGTCAGGTCGGCACCGGTGAAGTAGTCACGTTGGTTCCATTCGTGCATTTTGTCGCCGTTGGGCATGTCTTGCCATACGATGATGCCTATCCGGTCACAGTGTGCGTACCAGCGTGCGGGTTCCACTTTTACATGCTTGCGAATCATGTTGAAGCCGAAGTCTTTCGTCTTCTGTATGTCGTAAATCAGAGCCTCGTCCGTGGGGGCGGTATAGAGGCCGTCGGGCCACCAGCCCTGGTCCAGCGGGCCGAACTGGAACAGGTCGCGGTTGTTCAGTTGCATTCTCATCACACCGCTTGCGTCGCGCTTGGACGAGAACTTTCTCATGGCTGCATAGCTGTCCACCGCATCCGTTTCCGTGCTGTTTTGTTTCAGACGTACTTTGAGTGTATATAAGAAAGGTGTGTCGGGCGACCACAGCTTTACTTCTCCGGGTATGGTGATGTCTATGGCCTCCCCACGGATGGCTGCTCCCGAGGCTACAAGTTTGCCGTTGTCATATACTTCCGCTTCCAGACGGTATCCTTTTTTCCATTCGCCTTCACCGGTCCGGGCTTCAATCCGCAGCCGGTTGAGGTCGATGTCGGGTGTGATTTTCATGGAGGCTATATGGTTTTCGTTTACCGGTTCGAGCCACACAGTCTGCCAGATGCCTGAGACGGCTGTATACCAGATGCCTTGCGGGCGGTTGGCTTGTTTTCCTACGGGTTGCGGACCATTGTTGGTGGGGTCCCATACACGTACGGTCAGTTTGTTGCTTCCTTTTTGCAGTGCATCGGTGATGTCGAAGCAGAAAGGGGTATAACCACCTTCGTGCTTGCCTACGCTGGTGTTGTTCACCCACACATGGGCTCTCCAGTCTACGGCACCGAAATGCAGCAGTACTCTTTTCCCTTTCCATCCGGCAGGTACTTCAAATTGCCGTGTATACCACAATTCCTGACTGTCTTCCAAGTGCACGCCTACTCCTGATAGCGATGATTCTACGGCGAAGGGCACCAATATCTCGCCGTCGTAGGTTTTCGGTTCTGCTTCTCCACACGGGCGGATGGCATAGTCCCACAGTCCGTTCAGGTTTTTCCATTCTTTTCGTTCCATCATCGGGCGCGGATATTCCGGCAGAACGTTGGCAGGGTCCAGTTTCTCTCCCCATTCCGTCTTTATTCTGTCGCCTGCCGGTTTCCATTGGGCGAGGGAGGGGGCTTGCAGGCCTAATGCCAAAGCACATGCTAACGCCAATTTTTTCATTCTCATAACAATCTGTTGTTTATAAATTATAGTTGTTTCCGTCTGTCGTGCGGAATTTGGGCAAAGGTGCTCCAATTCGTCTTTATGAAAGGATAAAAACTGACCAAAAAAGGCGAATTTTGTTTCAGCTGCTTTTTCTTAAGAATAAAATCCATTACTTTGCGACGGCTTTGGAAGATTTGGAGCCAAACGGAAATAGTCGCAGGATATTTCTGTTTGAGTATATATACCTTAAATTAAATGATTTCCGTATGGTGAGAATCAAGTGTGCTTTTCTTTGTTTGCTTGTCGGGTGGTTCAGTTCCTGCCATTCGGGAAAGCGTTCTGAAAACGTGGACGGAGTAGACTCTTTGCAGTGCTATGTCAATCCTATTTCTACCGGTTTTCTGGGGTGTCATGTCTTGTTTCATCACGGTATGTATTATTGCATCCAGGGGTGGATGTCGGGTATATACCTGCGTGCGGCTGAGGATGCCACTTTGCTCAAGGAGAAAGAATTCAAGAATGTGTGGAGTTCTGCCGATCCTTCTGTCGGAAACATAGATGATGCCGAATTGCACTACATTGATTCCAAATGGTATGTTTATTTCACCGGGAATGACAATAACCTGGATAATCGTTGTATCTATGTGCTGGAGAATGATTCGCCCGATCCGCTGAAGGGTACGTTCAGGCTGAAAGGGCGCATTGACACCGATAAGGAGAATCATGTGGCCATGTTCTCTACGGTATTCCAGCAGGACGGCCGTTTGTATCTGGTGTGGTGCGGCTGGCCTTCCCGCAGGGTTTATGAAGAAAACCAGTGTATCTATATTGCCGAAATGGAGAATCCCTGGACTTTGTCTTCGGAGCGCGTGCTGATATCGAGGCCCGAATATGAGTGGGAGTGCCAGTGGGTAGGTATTGACGGCAACCGCACGGCTTATCCGATTTATGTGAATGAGTGTCCTCAGGTGTTCAGGTCGCTTCGTCAAGACAAGATTCTGCTCTATTATGCTGCCAGTGGCCGTTGGACCCCTTATTATTGTGAAGGCATGCTGATGGCCGATGCTTCTGCCGATTTGCTTGATTCCGCTTCATGGAAGAAGTGCCCGGTTCCGGTATTCAGCTCGAACACCACCGATAAACTCTATGCTCCCAGCATCGTCTGTTTCATACCCTCGCCGGACGAGACGGAGTATTACTATCTGTATAAGGTGCGTAAGGACTTGGAAGATATGTTCATTTCTTTAGAGAAGTATGAAGTCTGTATGCAGAAGGTGGAGTGGGACAAAGACGGTATTCCGATACTGGGATGTCCGCAAAGGCAGGATACGCTGTTGCGCAAGCCGTCGGGGACGCCACATGCGAATGATGATTGAAATCGGCACGGAAGTTGCCTTATGGATGCGGAAATTCTCCTTTTTCGGTCGGAATTTCTTCTTTTTTCCATGGAAAATGCCCTTATTTTGCATCCGGCAGTTGCGTGTGCTTCTGCTGTGAGTATGAATCTTAAAAAAATATGGTATTGATGAAAAACATGGTATTGCTTTTGTGCATCTTGTTTCTCTGTTCATGGGCGGAAGCCGATGCGCAGGGTTTTCACCTCCAGCCCACTCCGCAGAAATATGTGGGAAGTGAGGATTCTGTTTTTATCCCTGCAAGATATAGTTTGCAGGTAGGAGCCACTTTGCGGGGAAGTGCGGCGGAGCAGTTGTTGGCCGGTCTTTTTCCGGATGCTGCGGTGACTGCCGATTTTTCCGTTTGTATCGGTATGAAGGGGGATAAGTCTGTGAGGAAGTATGCTGCACGTATCCCTAAACAGGCAGAGGGTTATTATCTGAAGATAGACAAGGAAGGTATTGTTGTTGCCGGTGCCGACCGTAGAGGGGTTTTTTACGGTGTGCAGACGCTGGTCCAACTGATTGCATTGCCCAAACTGCCGTTGGTGGAGGTGACGGATTATCCCGACGTACCCTACCGTGGTGTGGTGGAAGGTTTCTATGGCGTTCCCTGGAGCCGGGAAGCACGCTTGTCGCAGCTTGATTTCTATGGCCGCAACAAGATGAATATCTATATTTACGGTCCTAAGGACGACCCTTACCACAGTTCGCCCAACTGGCGCAAGCCCTATCCTGCTCAGGAAGCCGAACAGCTGAAAGAACTGGTGGAATGTGCGCGGCGGAACGAAGTGCTTTTCTATTGGGCTATCCATCCGGGAAAGGACATTCGCTGGAATACGGAAGACCGTGATTTGTTGATGGAAAAGTTCGAAAGCATGTATCGTTTGGGGATAAGGGCCTTTGCCGTTTTCTTTGATGATATTTCCGGCGAAGGGACATCGGCGGAGAAGCAGGTGGAGCTGTTGAATGATATTTATCATAACTTCGTCAAAGTGAAAGGGGATGTTGCTCCGTTGCTGATGTGTCCTACGGAGTACAACCGTCTGTGGACTAAGCTCGAGGGAGGTTATCTCGCGACGCTGGGCGGCAAGCTTCATCCGGACATAGGCATCTTGTGGACGGGCGATAAAGTGGTGGCTTGTATTGATAAGCCTACGATGCAGTTTGTCAATCCGCTGTTGAAGCGCAAAGCATTCATTTGGTGGAATTTCCCCGTGTCCGACTATGTGCGCGACCGCCTTTTGCTGGGGGCTGTCTATGGCAATGGGACAGATATCGATGACGATATAAGTGCTTTTATATCCAACCCTATGGAACATGCCGAGGCTTCAAAAATCGCCCTTTTCAGTATAGCCGATTATGCTTGGAACATGGATGCCTACAAGAGTGATGCATCGTGGAGAAGAGCTGTCCGGTACCTGATGCCCGGCCATGCCGCAGCTCTTCAGGTCTTTGCCTCACACAATTCCGACCTTGGCGGGAACGAACATGATTTCCGTCGTGAAGAGTCAGAACAGATTCGTCCTGCTTTGGAACGGTTGCTGGATGCTTATTGCCGCGAAGGAAAGCGGGAGGTCGCCGCTGCATCGGCTGTAACCGAGGAATGCGAACGTATGATTGCTTCTGCCGACCTGCTGCTGGCTTCCGATGAAAATCCGGCATTAATCAAGGAAATAAGTCCTTGGCTGATGCAGTTTAAGTTGCTGGGTGAATTTGGAAGAGAAGTGCTGTGCATGTTGGCGGCACAGTGTGACGGCAAAAAGACGGAACTGGAGAAAGCCGCTTCTCATGCCAAGGCCCTCCAGGTATTGATGAAGAAAATAGACGCCACTTACAACCAGAACGGATTCCAGCCGGGTGTAAAGACCGGAAGCTGCCATCTGAAACCTGCTTTCGACCGGTTGTATCAGGAGGTGGTTCAACGTACCGGTAAATAGGGGGTGTCTTTTAATCCCGTTTTCGGATTGCTTTTTTAGTAAAATGCAAACGATAGCCTGCCTTTAAGTTTCGCAAGCCCGACTTCTTATGTTGACAAGGTATTCGTAGTCTGCTACGGAAGTGAGCTTGTGAAACTTGAGTAAACCAAATGGAATAAAAGCGTTTTTTTTATTCTTCACTTCCTTCACCTTTTCCTTCAATCCCTCTATTCATAGGCTTTTCCGGTGAAACCGGTTTAATTCTGTGTTCGCTCTCGCGTTTATGTTTCGGGAGTTGTCAATTGCCGGCGGCGAACTTCACTGTAACCGATTTGCAGCATCATTGCAAATTGGTTGCAGCGCTACTGCAAGTTAGTTGCAGCGCCACTGCAAAACTGTTGCAGCGTCACTGCAAAACTATTGCAGCGTTACTGCAAGTATGGTTGCAGTGTTACTGCAAAACTATTGCAGAATTTTGCAGTAATTATCTGTTGATTTATACATAGTTATATTATAGTGAAACAGATTTGAACTGCAGATGTTTTTGGAGTTGTCGGGAATTGGAAGTGCGAAGAAAAGAGGTTTCATCGGGAAAGCGGCATAGGGTAAAACCGGTTTCACCGGAAAAGCTTGTGGATAGGCAGGTTGAGGGAAAAGGTGAAGGTGGTGAAGGATGAAAACAAACTGTTCAAAACGCATGAATGAGCGGATATTTGCCTTTTTTGAAGAGCAATTATCCTTTTTTAATCTTTTTTGCAGGTAAGTTTGCAGCAAAATTTTTTTTAATTAATTCTTAAATACATTCGTATTATGAAAAAGCATGAAACGCTTTTGGTAAGCACAATCCTGAACGGAACATACCGTGGCCGCCGTTTTCTCCAGATGGTGGGAATGGTAGGACTGTTCTCATTCGGTTCGGTTCAGGGCTTACACGCAGAAGCAGTAAATCCTCCAGCAGATGGAACGGAAGTGGTACAACAAAAGAAGAATGTGACCGGAGTGGTGAAAGACAAGACCGGTGAACCGGTCATTGGTGCCAACGTGATAGTGAAAGGCACTACGTCGGGTGTGATAACGGATATAGACGGACGCTTTACGATTTCTGCCGGAGCAGGGCAGGTGATAGAGGTGTCGTTTATCGGTTTCAAGACATATGCTTTTCCGGTAGACTCGAAGTCGGAATATACCGTCGTTCTTCAGGACGATGCCGAGTTGCTGGAAGAAGTGGTGGTTGTGGGATATGGTTCACAATTGAAGCGCTCGGTGACGGGTGCCATCTCTTCCGTAAAGTCCGAGGAGCTTGAAGCGCCCAATGCGGTAAGTGCCGACAATCTGCTGCAAGGCAAGGTGGCCGGTCTTACTATTACGCAGAACTCTGCACAGCCCGGTTCGGGAATGAGTGTGAACATTCGTGGAAAACTTTCTCCCAACGGTTCGAATTCTCCGCTTTACGTCATTGACGGGGTAGTGATAAGCAGTACCGGAAACAAGGCTTCCAGCGGAGGTCCAAATTTGCCGAGCTTGCACGATGGATCCGACCGAAGCCCGCTGGCTACACTGAACCCCAATGACATCCTTTCCATCGACGTGATGAAGGATGCCAGTGCAGCTGCCATTTACGGTTCGTCTGCCGCTAATGGTGTGATTTTGATTACAACTAAGAAAGGTCAGGCCGGGAAGCCTCGTATTTCGTACAATGGCTCTTTTTCCGTGCAGGGTATCAAGAAGTACTATGATGTGCTTAATGCTCAAGAGTATATGACTAATGTCAACCTTTCCAGAATGGAGAATTTTCTTTATCGTGGCAATTTCTTCCCTTACGGGCCGGAACCTGCTCCTGCATCGGGATGGGCGGAAGCGTTTACGGCTGAAGAGATACGCAATGCAAAGACTTACGACCATGTGGACGAAATTACGCGTACCGGTTTTATTCATAATCATAATGTGGCCATTAATGCCGGTTCGGAGAAGTTTAAATTCTATGCTTCGTTTAATTACTATGATCAGAATTCTATTCTGAAAATCAGTGATTTGCAGCGTTTCAGCGGCCGCTTCAATTTTGAGGCCAATTTCAATAAGTACGTTACTCTGAATGTGGCAAGTATGTATTCGCATTTGTCTTCAAACAATCCGTCATCAGGACATACGCGGATGAACCGTAATGAAGCGGTACAGACCAATGCAGCCATTTTCTTTCCATCAAATATGCCGCTGTATGATGAGGAGGGAAAGTTGACTACCTCTATTTCTCCTCTGACACCTAACCCTGCTACTTGGTTTCATATCAAGAACCAGACGGTGACAAAACGTTTGATGTTTTCGCCCAATCTGGAAGTGAAATTCCTGCCGTGGCTCAAAGCAAATGTACAGTTGAGTGTGGACAAGACAGACGAGAATCGTGAGATTTTCGGTTCTACCAAAGGTAAACTGCCTGCACAAGTAGAGGATAACTATGGTGGTTTCTCCAATGCATTCAACGATAACTACGGTATTGAAGAGTATCTGACCTTCGACAAGGATATCGCTAACGGTCATCACTTGAATGCAGTTGTGGGTACGGGATATTACGTTACTACTTCCAGATCTCACAACGTGATGGGGTACAATTTCCCTACGGACG
This sequence comes from Bacteroides sp. AF34-31BH, assembly GCF_003602795.1. Taxonomy (NCBI): domain Bacteria; kingdom Pseudomonadati; phylum Bacteroidota; class Bacteroidia; order Bacteroidales; family Bacteroidaceae; genus Bacteroides; species Bacteroides sp. AF34-31BH. The sequence continues at coordinate 67,545 of NZ_QTLV01000001.1, read as the reverse complement.
TGTATGAGAATAACAACATTGGTTCTACATCCGATCTTGAGAGGACCAATTTGGGCTCGTGGAAGACTTGGCGTAACAAGCTTTCTTTCTTCGGCCGTCTGAACTATACGTTTAAGAACCGTTACATTTTGGGAGTTACGCTCCGTAACGACGGCTCTTCCGTATTTGCCGATAATCACAAGTGGGGATGGTTTCCCGGTGCCTCTGCAGCATGGATTATCTCTGAAGAGAAATTCATGAAAGACTTTGATGTCTTGAGTTTCCTGAAATTGAGAGCCGGTTACGGTACATCGGGTAATGAAAGTATCTTGACCGGCGGTACTTATCCGCTGACTACGTATGGCAACGCATGGTCGGGAGATTATTACTATTTCGGCGGGGTTTATCATAAGGGTATTATTCAGAAGGAGCAGGGTAATCCTGATTTGAAGTGGGAAACGGACATCACGGTAAATGCCGGTATCGATTTTGGATTCTTCGATGACCGTCTGACCGGTAGTGTAGATTACTACGTGCGCACAGCCAAGGACTTGCTCAATTTCACTCCGCTTCCTGTGACCGGCATGGTGGGCAATATAGCCAAGAATGTAGGTTCTACCCGAAGCAAGGGTATCGAAGTGGCATTGAAAGGTACTATCATAGACAAGAAGGACTGGACATTGACAGCTTATGCCAATGTATCCCACAATCGTTCCAAATGGGTGGAACGCAATCCCGAAGTGGCTATTTCTCCTTGGTTGGATGAAAAAGATGATATCAGCCCGATTTATGGCTGGAAGACGAACGGTATCTTCCATTCTTTGGAAGAGATACAAGCCTACACCTCTAATGGCAAAGTGCTTCAGCCGGATGCCAAACCGGGTAACCTGAAGTATGTAGATGTCAACGGTGACGGTGTGATGGATGACGGCGATATCGTGAAATTGGGTACTTGGGACCCGAAAGCCAACTTCGGTCTGGGTGCCAGCCTGCGCTTCAGAAACTGGATGCTGGATATTGATACGTATGGTGTGCTGGGCAAAAAAGCATACGACTCCTGGAACTTCAGAGGTATCGGAGACGATAATACCAGTGTACGCGTGAAAGACGTATGGACCTCCTACAACCCTACCGGTTGGTATCCGGGCATTGCTGCGGATGTGACTGGCGGAAACAACAAGACCGGTACGCATGACTTTACGCTGAAGAACGTACACTTCTGGCGTTTCAAGGATATCAAGCTGACTTATATGCTGCCTGAGAAGTTCCTGAAGAGAAACAAGATTGCTTCGGATGCTTCCGTATTCGTGGATTTGCAGAATACGTTGATGCTGACCAATTACGAGGGTCTGGACCCGGAAATGGAAATCAACTGCGCACCGTTCCCCATTCCGTTTACAGTCGTATTGGGTGTTAACATTAATTTCTAAACTAAAATACCAAGAAGAGATGAAAACAAAAAAGATAATCAGTTGGGCGGTTGCCTTGTGCATGGGTGTGATGCTCCACTCATGCGACTTGGACCAAAAAGTATTTTCGAGCCTGACAAATTCAAACTTCCCACAGACGGTGGAAGACATAGATGCATTGGTAATAGGCATGTATGCCAATTTCAAGGCCAATTCCGGTGGTGTGTATGATGGCTCTAACGATGGTTGGACCATGCCCATCTACGCCTCCGGTGACGGCTGGTGGGCTTACTCGGAATTCACTTCGGACGAAATGATGCACCAGAGCAACCAGACTTATAAATTCAATTGGTCCGGTGCATGGGATACCTACGGAACATACTCCATTAGCCGTAATATTACCCGTTGTACATTCATTCTGGATCAGCTGGAGAAAGTCGGCGGCCTGCCGGAAGCGGCAAAAGCACAGAAGATTGCCGAGGTAAAGACTTTGCGTGCTTGGTTGATGTTCTGCTTTTATGATTTGTATGGACCGGTATCATGTGTGCTTGAACCGGAGGGATTGAGCAACATCGTTTATACGCCGCGTCCTACGAAAGAAGTCTATTTCAATCGCATGGTAAGCGACTTGCAGGAGGCATTGCCGTATCTTTATGACAAAACGAATGGTACGGAAAATTGGGGTCGCGTGAATAAAGGGATTGCCACTATGCTGCTGATGAAAGCATATATGAACGACCACCAATATGACAAGGCGTTACCTTATGCCGAGAGTATGAAGACGATGGGGTATACGCTTTCTGAAGACTATAAGGATGTTTTCTCCAATGAAATGAATGATGAGACGGTATGGGCCGTTCCGGGTGGAGAACTGGCCGGAAATGAGTATGCTTATTATCTTTTCCCGCCCAATTGCATCACTTTCGGCAAGAATTTCGAGCACAAAGCTTGTCCGACTCATCGCTGGGGAGGCTATCTGATGCCATGGGATTTCTATGACACGTATGACAAGGCGGATGCCCGTTTGGAAGTGATTGCCGATTCTTATAAGGATGCGGACGGTACACTTTATACCCGTCCAGGAGGAGGTGGTGCAAGCGATGACCGTATCCAGCAGGGCGCCATTCCGGTGAAGTATTTGGTGGCCCCGGAGAAGTATGCCAGTGGCAATACGCATATCGTGGCTTTCCGTTATGCGGACGTACTCCTCTCTCTGGCCGAAATAGAGAACGAGCTGAACGGACCTACGGACAAGGCACTGGGCTATCTGAAACAGATTACCGACCGTGTGGGCGTCACGCATACCATTCCGGCAGATATACAATCCAGCAAGGAGAAGTTTAAAGAATTCCTACTGATGGAAAGAGGGCGCGAGCTCTTTATGGAAGGCTGGCGTCGTCAGGACCTGATACGCTTCGGTAAATACATCGAGTTTGCCAGAAATCGCGGATGTACCGCAGCCAAGGACCACATGGTATTGTTCCCCATTCCGCCGAAAGTGATTACCGAGTCGGGCGGGGTGATTGAACAAAACCCCGGATATTGATAAGGCAGGATGATGATTGGATGCAAACAGTAAGAATCTCCTTCCGTATTCTGTTCTCCGGAAAAGATTGCGGGGGGAGATTTGTCTTTTTTATATGCACTTCGTCTTTTTTGGGAATAAGGTATAAAAAGATTACAAGATGGATTGTTTTCAGGCAAGGTCGTATAATGAGGGTACCTCAGTCGTATACTTAGGTTATCTCACTATACGACTGAGATACCCTAAGTATACGACTGAGATAGGATAATACGTAAATGGTTGATACTTAGTTGTTTGTGGAATGCTGGATTGCATGTATATAAATTCAGACAAAAAGACTGTTTGCACTTGCATGTTTTTTATGGATATTATCAAAATATGGATATACGATGAATTATAGAGTATTGTTGTTAGGACTGTGTGCCTGGGCCTCTTTGCCGGTTCTGGGGCAGGAGAGCAGGGTAGAGGACATCCGCATTGGCGGTTTTGTAGGCGGACGCATCCATACCTGCATCGAGCAGCGGGTGAAATCGCAGGATGTGGAGCATCTGGTAGAGCCTTTCCGTCATCGCGGGGAGACAAGCCTTTGGCAGTCCGAATTCTTTGGGAAGTGGCTGCTGGGGGCCATTTCGTCTTACGAGTATTGCAAGGACCCTGCGTTGCTGGAGCAGATAAAGACCGGCGTGCGGAGTTTCATGCAGACCCAGACTCCGGAAGGCTACATAGGCAACTACAGTCCCGAAGCCCGGCTGACCAACTGGGACATCTGGGGCAGGAAATATTCGGCACTTGCCTTGGTGGCATACTATCGCCTGACCGGCGACAAGGCGGCATTGCAGACCGCTATGCGTTCGGTGGATTACCTGATGAAGCAGTTGCACGAACAGCACGTCGACATTGCCCGTACCGGCAATTACTTTGGCATGGCAAGTTGTTCCATCCTGGAACCGGTGGTCTATCTGTATGACATTACCCGCGAGAGACGCTACCTCGACTTTGCCAAAAGCATCGTGGCGGGCATCGAGCGGGAGGGCAGTTCGCAACTCATAGCCAAAGCGCTGAAAGATGTGCCGGTATCGCGACGTTCGGCTTATCCGGCATCGTGGTGGTCGTTCGAAAACGGGCAGAAGGCTTACGAGATGATGTCCTGCTACGAAGGTCTGATAGAACTGGGGCGTGTGCTGGACGACCCTCTTTACAAGGAAGCCGCCGAGCGTACGGCCGGGAGTATCCGGCGCGACGAGATAAACATTGCCGGTTCGGGTGCGGCCTTCGAGTGCTGGTATGGAGGCAAGGACAAGCAGACTCTGCCGGCTTATCATACGATGGAGACTTGCGTGACGTTCACCTACATGCAGTTCTGCAGCCGTTTGTGGCGCGACACGGGCAATCCGCTCTACGTCGAGGAGTTTGAACGGACGATGTACAATGCCTTGTTCGCCTCGATGAAACACGACGGAGGACAGATTTCCAAGTACAGTCCGTTGGAAGGACGCAGACAGCCGGGTGAGGAGCAATGCGGCATGCACATCAACTGCTGCAATGCCAATGGTCCCCGGGGATTCGCCCTGATTCCGAAGATGGCGGTGGCGACCAAAGAAGACGGTATATTCCTCAATCTCTATGTGCCGATGGAAGCTACGGTGAAGACGGGCAGGAAGAATGCAGTGGCCCTGAAGGTGGAGACCGGTTATCCCGTAAACGGAAAGGTAAGCATCGGAGTGGAACCGCAGAGGGACGAACGCTTTAAACTCTCCTTGCGCATCCCTTCGCAGGTAGACGGGGCGAAGGCCTTTGTCAACGGGCAAGAGCAGGAAGTGCTGCACCTGGGCGGTTATCTCTGCCTGGACCGTATATGGAAGCGAGGCGATGAAGTGACATTGGAATTCGACCTTCAAACCAAAGTTGTGGAGAGCCATAACCACCAGGCAGTGGTGCGCGGTCCGCTGGTATTTGCTCGCGACAGCCGTTTCGACGACGGCGATGTGGATGAGTGTGCCGTCATCAAGAGCGATGAGCGGGGTGTGGTGCAGGCCGCAGTACACGAGAATATGTCCGGTTCATTTGCCTGGATTACGTTGGAAGTTCCCGCTGTGCTGGGCACCGACCTGGAAGATGCCGCCAACAAGACGGCCAAGCCCGTACGCTTCTGTGACTTTGCCTCTGCGGGCAACGACTGGGCCCCGAAAGGCCGCTACAAGGTATGGATTCCGCAAACCCTGCACATGATGACGGAACCTTACCGGAAATATTGATGGAAAAACAGGTAGAAATTCCTTTATAGAGATAAAATATGAGCTATAACAAGAAAATGAATCTGTGCATCGGCCTTCTGCTGGTTCTTCTGACGGCTTGCCAGGGAGCGAAAAAGGAAGTAGAGACACAAACACCCCGCATATCGGTAAGTGAGTATGCCATGTTGCATGAGGTAGTAAAGATAAAGCTGGACAACGTTGCTCCGGACATGGAGATGACGGTGGATTTCGGAGACGGAACCGTGGAAACGGGCAGGAACGACGGACTCCTGACGCACGCCTATGCCAAGGAGGGGGATTACACCATCAAGGCGCAGACGGCAACCGGAACATTGACTGCCGGTATACATGTCTGCGACTTGCCGGCGCTCAGCGTTGCCATGCGGCGGTTCAAAGACCCCTCGTACAAGAAGGTGTGGGTCATGGCCCACCGGGCGCATACGCAGGACAAGACCATTCCCGAGAATTCTCTCAGTGCGATAGAGGCTGCCGTGGCCGCCGGCGCTGAAATTCTGGAGTGCGACGTCAGGCATACAAAAGATGGTGTTCTCGTGGTATGTCACGACGAGACCATCGACGCCACTACCACCGGACAAGGCCGGATTGCCGACATGACCTATGACGAAATCCTGCAGTACAACCTGAAAGACCGTGCCGGAAAACCCACCGATGAGAAGATGCCCACATTGGAAGAGTATCTGACCGCCGTACGCGGACGGGCGTATGTGGACATCGACAAATGTACCGGACAAGGTATCTTCGGGAAAGTGGCGGACGTGGTGTGCCGGACGGGTATGATGGAAGCCGTATTCTTCTACAGTGGCGTGGAAGAGGGTACCCGTGAGGTGCTCGGTGTGGTGGAGGATGCCAACGTCTATCCTTGGGTAGGAGGGCACAAGTTGCTGGAGGGATTGCCGCGTACGTTCTTCGTACAGACATCGTATGCCACAGAAGGCAGAAGCCCCTCTTTGGGCGATTCGGTAGAGTTGGGCATGATTCCCTCCGTCTGCCTGCTGTGGGTGCTCGACCAGGCCATACCCGAATATGCGCTGGATGACAGGCAACTTGACGAACTGTTTGACATATTCCCCACTGTGCGGATGATTCAGACGGACGTGCCTGCCGAGTTGATTGCAGCCTTGGAGAAGAAGGGATTAAGATGAAAAATCAACAGGTGTTTTGAAATATATGAAGAAGATACTGTTTTTGTGCTTCGGGCTTGTGGTTAGCGTTTCATTGACGGCGCAATTACCCGAAAGGAATGCCGGCAACCTGAAAAAATACAAAGCGATATGCCGGCAGCATATTTATAAGAATATGAAGGGCATGTACCGGCAACCGGTCGGTGCATTGAAGTATCCTTTCCTCGTGCCCGGTAGCGGGCAGTATGCCAACCAGTTGTGGGACTGGGATTCGTGGCTGAGCGACATAGCCCTGCGGCAAATCATCGTGGAAAACGGCACCAGTGACGACCGTGAGGAACTGATTGCCTACGAGAAAGGCTGTATTCTCAACTTCCTCAGCTATGGCGGAGGCGACGGATGGATTCCCATTTGCATTTTTGACAATACGGAAGAGCGCTGGCAGTTGCTGCAGAAAATCAATCCTTGGAAGACCAATATGCATAAACCCGTCCTGGCGCAGCACGCTGCTTTCGTAGTGGAACAGACGGGCGGTGACGCCGAATGGCTGCGTGAGGGATTTTATAACTTGCAGACGTTTGTGGGCAAGTACCTTAACTACCATCGCCACAAGGCCACCGGATTGCTCTATTGGGAAAACGATGAAATGATTGGCGTGGACAATGACCCCAGTACCTTCTATCGTCCTCACGGAAGCTCGGGCTCCATCTTCCTCAATGCCTTGATGTATAGGGAACTGCTTGCCATGGCTTACCTGGCAAGACAGCTCCGCATGCCCGATCTGGAAAATCGGTTCACCCGCGAAGCGGAGGAACTGAAAGAAAATATCCGCAAGCATTGCTGGGACCCTCGCGACGGCTTCTACTACAGTGTAGACCTTAACCTGCTTCCGGTGGAAAAGCCCGCTGCGCCGGGCTTTCATTACCACACCGGACAACCCCGTACTTACGACTGCCTGATACAACGTTTCAGTGTGTGGAGCGGCTTCATGGCGTTGTGGGCAGGAATAGCCACTCCCGAGCAGGCGCGCGAAATCGTGGAACGGCAATATCGCGATTCCCGTTTGTTCAATGCGGCGGCAGGTGTGCGTTCCCTTTCTCCATTGGAGAAAATGTACGACGTGCGTGCCAGCGGCAATCCTTCTTCCTGGCAAGGACCAGTATGGATATGCGTCAACTACTTTGTTTTCCGGGGACTGCTCCGCTACGGCTATACGGAAGATGCCCGGGAGTTGGCGGAGAAGACCGTGTTGCTGCTGGGACGCGACTATGAGCGTTTTGGTGCGCTGCACGAATATTACATGCCCGACAACGGCGAGCCCATCCTCAACAAGGGCTTCCAGAACTGGAACTTGCTGGTGCTGAACATGGCTGCCTGGCTGGACGGTAAAGAGACGGTGAATGAATTTTAATTTTTATCAAGCAAGAGTATGAAACATTTGTTACTGGCCTGTATCATGGCCGTAATCTGTCTTCCCGCTTCGGGAGAAAACAATAAGAAGTCTAAACCGGGCGGCGCTTCCCTTAAAGTGCTTTGCCTGGGAAATTCCATTACACGGCATGAATATAAGGCTGATATCGAATGGTTCTCGGAGTGGGGCATGGCAGCTTCGAAGGAAGAGAACGACTATTGCCACCAGTTGCAGAAGCTGCTCTGCGCAGAACATCCCGGCACGGTGGTTACCCCGCTCAACATCGCTTACTGGGAACGCAATCTGACGTGCGATATTGATTCATTGATAGGTTCGGCTGTTCGCGGCAAAGACCTTATCGTGATTCGTCTGGGTGAGAATGTGCAGGATAAGCAGGCGTTCCGTCCGGGCATTCTCCGCCTGGTGGAATATTGCAAACAGAAAGCGGGCAGGGTGGTCATCACCGGTTGCTTTTGGGAAGATGCCGAGAAGGAGCGTGCCATTATTCATGCCGCCCGTACCCACGGTATTTCCTTTATTCCGATTGACTGGATAGACCGTCTGTATGATTCGCGTCCCAAGGTGGGCGATACCCTCTATGATGTGGAAGGAAAGCCTTATACCGTGACCAAGGAGTTTATTATTGCCCACCCTGACGACCGAGGCATGCGAAAGATAGCCGAGGCGATATTCGACACTTTGCGATGATGCTTTCTTGAATGTGACGCCAGGGAGCCGCATTGTTCGGGACTTGATTGATATGAATTGGTTTATAGATTATTGGTATGGAAAATTTGAAAAATATTTTGTGGCTCTGTCTGGCAGGACTGTTGTTGGCTGCACTGCCCGCTGCCGCCGGGCAGATTGTTGTGTCCACCCCTTCCTTCGCATTGGTGCTTGATGCTCCGGTAGGAGGCGAACTAAGGTATCTCTACTACGGAACCGGATTATCGGAGGATGATTTGCGGCAGATGAATGTGGCAGGTACGTGCCATCATGTTGCTTATCCTTCTTATGGAATCGGATGGCCCGGTGAATCCGCTCTCCGTGTCAGACATGCCGATGGGGTGATAGCCACCCGGCTTTATGTGCAGGATGTGGAAGTGAGGCAAGAGCCGGATGCTGTGCTCACCCTTGTGAAACTGAAGGATTGTGTTTATCCCTTCTACGTCAATCTCTGCTACAAGGCATATCGGGATGTGGATGTGATTGAAACCTGGACTGAATTCAGCCATTCGGAGAAGACTCCGGTAACGCTCCTTCAATTTGCTTCGTCTTATCTTCCTCTCCGCAGAGGCGATGTGTGGCTTTCCAGCCTCTACGGCGGGTGGGGCAACGAGGCAAGGTTGCTTCAGGAACCTTTAAAACCCGGCATCAGGCTGATAAAGAATATCGATGGCGTACGCAATTCGCATACTGCTCATGCCGAAGTAATGTTTTCGCTGGACGGGAAACCACAGGAAAACACAGGGCGTACTATCGGCGCAGCCCTTTGCTATACCGGTGACTATAGGCTGAAAATCAATACGGATGACGGCGATTATCACCACTTCTTTGCCGGTATGGATGAGGAAGGTGCTTCCTTCAGGCTGAAAAAAGGCGAGGTATTCCGTACTCCCCCGTTGGCGCTCACCTACTCGGAAGAGGGATTGGGCGGCGCAAGCCGTAATTTCCATAAATGGGGACGGAAACATAAACTGGCCAATGGAGACAAGCCCCGCAAGATACTGCTGAACAGTTGGGAAGGTGTTTATTTCGACATTAATCAGAAGGATATGGAGCAGATGATGGCAGACATAGCCTTGATGGGAGGCGAACTCTTTGTGATGGATGATGGCTGGTTTGGCGACAAGCATCCGCGTGATATTGACAACGCCGGGCTGGGGGACTGGGTGGTGAACCCGAAGAAACTGCCTGACGGCATTGCCGGACTATTGCGTGATGCCGCGAAACATAATATCGGTTTCGGCATCTGGATTGAACCCGAAATGATTAACACACGCAGCGAACTATACGAGAAGCATCCCGACTGGGTGATGAAAGTCCCCGGACAAGACTTCATTACGGCGCGCGGTGGCACGCAGGCGGTGCTTGACCTTACCAACCCCCAGGTGCGGGATTTCATTTTTTATACGGTGGATACCTTGCTGGCCCGTTATCCGGAAATAGAATATATCAAGTGGGATGCCAATATGCCGGTGCTGAACCACGGTTCTGTCCATTTGGACAAGGACGAGCAAAGCCATCTGAGTATTCTTTATCATCAGGGATTTGAGGATGTGTGCCGACGTATCCGTAGAAAATATCCTGATGTGACGATTCAGGCGTGTGCCAGTGGAGGCGGTCGTGTCAATTATGGCTATTTGCCCTATTTTGATGAATTCTGGACCAGCGATAATACAGATGCCTTGCAACGCGTTTATATCCAGTGGGGAACGTCCTATTTCTTTCCTGCTATCGCTATGGGAGCGCATATCAGCGCTGCGCCCAACCATCAGACGCATCGCAGCTTGCCCTTGAAATATCGCATTGATGTGGCAATGAGCGGAAGGCTCGGTATGGAGATACAACCCCGGAATATGACGGATGAAGAGAAGAATCTTTGCCGTGAGGCGATTGCTGCTTACAAAGAGATTCGTCCGGTGGTGCAGTTCGGTGAACTTTATCGGCTGGTGTCACCGTATGACGGACAGGGGGTAGCCTCACTGTTGTATGCCAGCGAAGATAAGTCGAAAGCCGTCTTCTATTGGTGGAAGCTGGAACAGTTTGTCAATCGGCAGTTGCCGCGTGTCAGGATGGCAGGATTGGATGCGGGGAAACAGTACCGTATTCGTGAGCTGAACCGCATTGACAATATTCCTCTTGCCTTTGAAGGAAAGGTACTGAGTGGCTCTTTCCTGATGAGCCACGGACTGGAGATTCCCGGAGAACATAGGATGGATGCAGATAAAATGAGTGATTATGCCAGTCGGATATTGTATCTGGAAGAGGTGAACCATTAAAATATTAGAAATATGAAAGTTGGATATTTTGCAGTTGTACTGCTTGCATGCTTCCTGCAGGCTTGTTCTTCGTTTGGGGGAAAGGATAGCACGGAGATGGACGGTTTTGTGACCGGACTGATGGACCGGATGACTGTACGGGAGAAACTGGGCCAGTTGAACCTGCCCTCGGGAGGCGATTTAGTGACTGGTACGGTGATGAACGGCGAACTCACGGAAATGATACGGAAGCAGGAAATCACGGGCTTCTTCAATGTGAAGGGAGTACGGAAAATCAGAGAGATGCAACGTATTGCCGTGGAGGAAACCCGTTTGAAGATTCCCTTGATTGTAGGAGCGGATGTCATACACGGTTATGAGACAATATTTCCCATACCGCTTGCCATGTCGTGTAGCTGGGACACTGTCGCCATCCGACGGATGACACGCGTAGCGGCTACTGAGGCCAGTGCCGATGGAATCTGCTGGAATTTCAGTCCGATGGTGGATATCTGCCGCGATGCCCGTTGGGGACGCATTGCCGAGGGGAACGGTGAAGACCCTTACTTGGGCGCTTTGATGGCGAGGGCATACGTACATGGCTATCAGGGCGATGCTATGAAGGCTAATAATGAAATACTGGCCTGTGTCAAGCATTTTGCACTGTATGGTGCTTCCGAGGCGGGACGTGATTATAATACGGTGGACATGAGCAGATTGAGCATGTACAACAATTATCTGGCTCCCTATAAAGCAGCCGTTGAGGCGGGTGTGGGGAGCGTGATGAGCGCGTTCAACCTTGTGGATGGCATTCCTGCCACTGCCAATAAGTGGCTGCTGACCGATCTTCTTCGTAACGAGTGGGGATTTGGCGGTATGGTCGTTACCGATTATTATTCCATCGGAGAGATGAAAACTTACGGCGTGGCCGACAAGAAAGAGGCTTCCGTGCTTGCTCTGAAGGCAGGAACGGACATGGATATGGTAACCGCCGGTTTTCTGGATACTTTGGAGTCGGCATTGGAGGAAGGACTCATTTCTGAAGCTGATATTGACCGTGCCTGTCGTAGGGTGCTTGAGACTAAGTATAGAATGGGACTTTTTGATGACCCCTACAAATACTGCGACACGGTACGTGCGGAGAAGGAAATCTTTACGCCCGAGCACCGCAAGGAAGCGCGTGAGGTGGCACGTGAAACCTTCGTGTTGATGAAGAACGAGGGAAGTCTGCTTCCTCTTTCTGTGGATAAGAAGGTAGCGCTGATAGGACCTATGGCCGATGCCCGCAACAATATGTGCGGCATGTGGAGTCTGACTTGTGTTCCTTCCGACCACCGTTCCTTGCTCGATGGGATGCGCGACGCGATGAAGGGCAGGGGCGAAGTCTTTCATGCCAAAGGCAGCAATATCTATTACGAGGAGGAAATGGAGAAAGGCGCCGTCGGCTTCCGTCCTTTGGAGCGTGGAGACAATGGGAAATTACTTCGGGAGGCGTTGCAGGTGGCTGCCCGTGCGGATGTGATTGTTGCCGCTTTGGGTGAGTGTGCGGATATGTCGGGTGAATCGGCCTCACGTACGGAACTGGAACTGCCGGATGCGCAACAAGCGTTACTGAAAGAACTGGTGAAGACGGGAAAGCCGGTGGTGCTGTTATTGTTTACGGGACGTCCGTTGGTGCTTAATTGGGAAACGGCACATGTTCCTGCTATACTGAACGTATGGTTTGCGGGCAGTGAGGCGGGCGATGCCATAGCCGATGTATTGTTTGGGCACGCCGTGCCTGCCGGAAAGCTCACTACCAGTTTCCCACGTGCCGTAGGACAGATGCCGTTATACTATAACCATTTGAGTGCCAGTCGCCCCGATCCGCAAGATGGGGTGTTCAACCGCTACCAGAGTAACTATATTGACCAAAGTAATGAACCGCTTTATCCTTTCGGGTTCGGGCTGAGCTATACGACTTTTGAGTATGGCGATATACGGCTTGGTTCGGAATGCCTTCCCAAGAACGGAGAACTGGCGGTTTCTGTGGAGGTCACCAATTCCGGTACTTGTGACGGTACGGAAATCGTACAGCTCTATCTGCGTGATGTGATGGCTGAGGTGGCACGTCCCGTCAAGGAACTGAAAGCTTTTCGGCGCATCTTCTTGAAGAAAGGGGAAAAGCGAGAAGTGGTGTTCACGTTGACAGAAGAGGACTTGAAATACTACCATTCGGATTTGCAATACGGGTATGATCCGGGTGAGTTTCAAGTGATGGTCGGTCCTAACAGCCGTGATGTCCAGACGAAGGTGTTCAAAGCTGAGTAGTTTTTTTAATCTGAAGAAATGGAATCATGAAAGAAAAGAAATATGGTTTGATTATTCTTTGTGGCTTTCTGCTGTATGCTTTCCTGCCGCTCCGGGCGGGAAAGCGAGTGGGGCAGGGAAGTGACATTGTTTCTGTCATTAAGCATGGCATTCGGAACGATGGGGCTGTGATAGGCTCTGAACTGAATGAACTTGTAACGAGAAGTTACGGGAAGACATTGTATTTCCCCGCCGGCATATATAATCTGTCGGAACCCGTTGTCCTTCCCTACGACTATACGAAGAACGTGAACATCCTCTTTGATAAAAATGCGCTGATAAAGACCGATTTACCGATGGAAGCACTGTTGAAAGTCGGTTATTCGGAGATGACAACGCCCGATGTTACTCATCGGCGCTTCTCTTATGTCGAAGGAGGAATGTTCGACTGTTCTAACGTGGACAACGGGATTATGGTCAACGGTTTAAAGCAGCTGGTTTCCCTGAAATACATCAGTCTGTTTAAGGGGCGCAACACACATATCCGCATCGGCGTTACCGACGACTTCAGAGGAACGGGAAGCAGTGACACCAAAATAGACAATGTGACCATACAAGGCATTTCGTCCAACGAAGAGGTATATGGTATCTATATAGACCAAGCCTGCTGTGACTGTAAGATTTCCAATACCTTTATATACAGTACGAAGTATGGACTCGTGACAAAGTCGGCAGGACATATTTTGAATAACCTGCATATTCTCTCCATGCACACCACTGGCGGTCTGGACTTGGGGTTGAAAGGTTTCCGTTCTACGGAAGGGATACGTGTGGAAGCGGATGGCTTTTTCATTTTTAACGAGGTGTATTATGACACGGTGGACCGTGGCATTGTGGTTGCGGCAGACAGGAATCCTACGTTGGTGCTGGACAAGAACATCTTCTATTCCTATTTGTCGGATTTCGGGACTTCTTTCCTCTATCGGGACCATAAGGCGGCGACTCCGTTTCAAGCGAAGATGTCGAACTGTATCATCGAAGTGGCAAAACAGGGTTATAGAATCTTTGATGTCGGCCCTGAGGCTATAAAGAATGATGTGGAGGGGAATTTTTCGTTTGTGAATTGTGCAATGAGAAATTCTCACTTGTTAAGTCCTTTCGATTTCTCCCTGATGCAACGCATAAGGGAAAAAAGATGTGATGTGCTGTCCGCACCGGAGCAGGCAACAGGTGGTTTACAGGCAGTGGATAGCTTGCAGTGGTACGTTTTGGGAGCTGTGTTTGCTTCTCCGTATCGTAATTTGTTAAAGTTGGATTTGGCAAAAGATGGTGTGGTAGAACTGGATTTGCTCTTTGCAGGAGGGGAACCCGAAATACATAGCAGGATGCTTAAAAGCCCGGATAGAACTTCCTTCCAGCTGGGATATGTTGTTAAGGACGAATATTGTATCTTACTGTTGAGAACGCCCCGAGGAAAAGTGTATCCTGCTATTTGTGATGTGTTGGGAAATAGTTGTTTTTTGGCGACTCCTTCCAAAGATAGATATTATAAACCGGAAGATTATGGGGTAGACCAGGACCCCGTCATTCTGCATTGAATTTGTGTAATGGAAGAGCAGGTAATATAGAGCGTGAGCGATGTGTTACTTAAGATACAGTGTCATTTTACTTAACGGTAAAATGACACTGTAAATGCCTGATAAAGGTGTTTATTATTTGAAAAACAATTAGATTATCAGCGTGCTGGCTTTTTAGAATCTGTATCCATATCCCAGCATGATTGCCACATTGTCATCTTTGGCAAACATAAACCTGGCTTCTGCATTCAGATAACTCCGTTCGGAGATGGGTAATGTGATACCTCCTCCCAAATTGAAAGCGAATTTGGTAGAGTTGCTCCGGTCCATTTCCATTTCTTTCCCGTCTATCTCAACACTCTTTTTGCCATAGAAGTTGTTCTGCATGCCGATACCTGCAAGGGGATAGACCGAAAATCCTTGGCCGTCTTCTTTAAAGTTGAATACATAATGGAAATTCACGCTTACATCCAGTCCGGTAACTTTGTCTTTAGGAAAGTAGAACGTTACATCCGGAGCAATCCGGAGATTATTCGCTATCGCGTAACGTCCTTGTACTCCCAAACCGAACCTCTCATAGTTCGTTTGATAACCGATGTTGCCCATCAAAGAGCCTTCACCTTTAACTGTTTGGGCATTTATGCCCACAGATGCCAATGCAATCATGGCCAGCAAGAATAATTTTTTCATAATTAAGGCATTTAGTTAATAAAATATTTATTTAAAAGAAGAATGATCTCCTTTTAATGGAAATAACAAACGTTTGCTTACATTTGTTTGCTATATATTGTTACATATACAAAGACTTTTGATGTTAATATACGAGCGCTTTTCTCAATTTTTTATAAAGCAAAAAATGATGTTAATTCCGTTTTTATGCCTCGAACCATTTTTTTTAATGCTGTGTTTTTAGTATATGGCAGGGATTAAAGTTGGTTACATTTGAATTGCCAGTTTGTAGAGAAAGGAGCAAGTGGTATATTACATTGTCGTAACTGACTGAACCTGCATTGTTACGAAAGGATAAAATATCAGGATTGTTTCATTATTAAAATCTACAGCCATGAAAAGTCTAAGTTTTGATTTGCGGGTCAGGCTAATAGCCAGTTCTGTCATCGGGGCAATAGTTTATTTCTTTTCAAGTTCCCGCAGGTAGGTAAAGTGATAATAAAATAAAGGATCGCAGGATATGCCTTTATATTGGAAATAAGCGGATGATATATCTATCTATATATTTACATGTAAATTTCAGAACTGAGTGTGTTGCTTTAAAAAATAGTTTATGTATTTTTTATGGTACATTATTATCGGGATCGCTTCTCTGTCTTATAACAGAAAGAAGATTGAACTTTAATTATTTTAATCGTTTAAAACCAACTTAATTATGGAAAATAGAAATTCTAGTTTATGGATCGGCCTGGGAATAGGTACGGTCATCGGTACTCTGGCTTATCGTTTCTCACGTACTTCAAAAGCCAAGAAATTGAAGGAAAAAGTATGTAACGTTTTTCATAAGATAACCGGTCAGACGGAAGACCTGTTAGATGAAGCTAAGGAAAAAGTGGAGGATACCGGAAAAGTTGTAGTGGATAAGGTAGCCGATAAAGTTCAAGATGGCGCTGATGCTGTAAAGGACGCATTGAAAGGTGCGAAGAAAGATGTCAAACAAGGAGCTGAAAAGGCCAAGGCAGAAATAAAGGAAGGGTATGAAGATGTAAAAAAAGAAGCAAGTAAAAAACTTGATTGATTTTTTTATATATCATTCTGTTAGTAGTAATATCTTATATAAAGAAGAATTATGATTGGATTTGTAATATGGATTATAGGATTGGTCTTAACTATCAAAGCTGCTCTAGAGATATGGCGTATTCATGCGCCGGCGGAAAGAAGGTTAATAGCCATTATCCTGGTAGTTTTGACCAGTTGGGTAGGATTGTTGTTCTATTACTTTTATGGTAAGCCTCGTATGGCACAGTGGCTGGGGACCGGTCTTGAAAGGTATTGATGGTCACATAGCTGTTTATGCTGAATAGATAGGAATATCCCAAAATAAAAATGTGTTGGTTGATAGAAGTGACCGATTTATTTTTGTTTTGGGATGTTTGTATAGGAGTATACAAAGGTAATGTCAAAAGTATATGAGACTTGTCATTATGATAATATTTTAGGCACGGATTACACAGGGTAAATTAAAACCGTGAAATCCGTACCTAAAAGAATGCACAGAGAGAGAGGTATTTTCTTCTTGTCTGTCTTACCAATATTTTTCGATTCTATCATAGCCGAAAACGTGACTACGTTCATCTTTAATATCTTGCAGCTTATGACAAATTATTTGCGCTCCGATCATGCTGAAAGTGATTCCGTTTCCGCCATATCCCAGATCGAAAAATATTCGTTCCTTGCCGGGCCAATTGCCGATGAAAGGTAGTCCGTCTTTGGTGCTACTGAAGGTACCGCACCATGCCATTTCTGTTTTGAAAGGGATATCGGGGAATAGTTTTCTGACTTTTCTCTCCAAAATACGGATTTTCTTTCTGAGTAGTGAGTCACGGTGCTCTGGATCGCTGAACTTTTCATCCTCACCACCTACAATAATACGGTTTCCGTCGGTGGTACGGATATAAAGATATGGATCGGCTGTTTCCCAGATCAGGCAATGTTCCGGCCAGAGATATTCGGGGGCTACCGGATGTGATATGAGTGCATAAGTAGAAGTCAAATCCATAATTTTTTTGGGAAGGAATTGTCCGGCCTCAAATCCGGTGGCTACGATTACATATCCGCACTTAATTTTATTTCCTTTGTCTGTTATCATGATACAGCCATCAGATGTTTCAGTGCACTTCTTTATGTTGGTATGGGTAAAGACCTTCAGACCGTTCTCCTTCATATGATAGGTGAGCAGTCCGGTTGCAGCTCTGTAGGCATCCATCTGTGCGGATGTTTCATTCACCAGGGCATTGCCGGGCACTTTCACCTTATATCGTTTTCTGATTTCTTGTTTCTTGAGCAGATTGACCGGCAATTCATGCTTTTGCCGTATTTCGTATTCTTGTTCCAGAAGTTTGTTGTCTGCCGAGCAGCTGGCATAAAAGACGCTGGGCAATTGCTCAAATCCGGCATCGACATCTGTTTCCTTTAGTACTTTCTTTATATCAGAAATGGATTGCAGGCATGCATGATAGGCGGTTGCTGCATTTTCTTCGCTGATGATTTTTGCCATCCGGCAGAGGGGTACGTCTATTTCATATTGTAGTAAAGCGGTACTTGCAGCAGAGCTTCCGGTTGCGATGCTGCGTTTGTCAATCACGCAACATTCTATTCCGGCACGACACAATTCGTGTGCCATCAAAGCGCCTGTTATACCCGAACCTACGATGACGATATCTGTTGACAGATCATCCTCCAAAGGGTGGAAATAGTCCAATAGGGAATTTCTGACGATCCAATAGGGTAAACCTGAATGTAAGTCCATAATATATTTTGTTAATTCCCCCTTACTTTCTTCCTGTTGAGAAACAGGAGTGAAGTAAGGGGGGAGTGAGAAATGGGAAAGCCGTTTTATTGAAATTTGCTTTCCGTTTACGGTAGTAGATTATTTGCCTTCTTCGATAGTACAAATGCTGACACGGTTCCAGTCCGGTTCGGAGAACATATCACCGATTCCTTGTCCTTCGGCGGTAATGCGGGTGTCGTTAATCTTGTATTTTTTTACAAGTATGGACTTCACAGCTTGAGCACGTGCTTTTGCCAGTTTCTCATTGAAAGCGAGGTTACCTTCGGGAGAGGCATATCCTTTGATGACGACTTTAGCTTCAGGATGTTTTTTCATGTAAATGGCTACACGTTCCACATTAGGCAGTTGGGAAGCATCAACCACGGACTTTCCTTGTCTGAAGGTAATGATGGATTCTGGAATGCGGTTGGTTTTTACCACGGTTTCTATGTTGGCAGCTTGGGTTCTGCAATCTGCCAGCTCCTTTTGTAAGTTGTTGGCCTGTTGTACGGCATTGCTCAGTTGCATGTCCTTGTCGCTCAGTTGTGATCGCAGACGGTTGACTGCATTATTTAGCTCGCCTACTTCTACTGGGTCGTAAGGCTTCACTGTTGTGAAATGATGTGAGCCGTTGCTACACATGAAATGGTAGGTCAGTCCGGCAGTCAGTTCAAAAGTGGCATTGTTGGCGTTGAAACGGCTTTTAGTTTTGCTGAAGTCTCCTTGCATATCATATACGATAGCTGGTTTGATACCGAGTGTCCATGCTTTTTCCTCACCTAGGTTGAAGTTCAAGTTTAGACCAAGGCGTGTAGACCAGGAATTTGTATCACCGGGGCCATTCTGATAGTAATGTAGCCAGCCGATACCTGTCAGAGTCTCGATTTCAAAAATGCGTGGTTCGCCCATATAACCTCCAAAGAGATTCATCAGGTTGACTTTACCGAGTAAGCTCACTTCGGAAGCATCAAATGCAGTTTTGCTGGCTGAGGTATTTACATATCCCATACCTTGAATACCTAGACCGAATATAGGAGTAAGTTGTTTTCCGATTCCGAATCCGAAGGCCGGTCGGGCATTTTTTAAGAAGGAGCTGTGAGTCAAAGGGGTTACAGCACCAGCTTTCAGTTCAATAGACCAGTTGTCACCAGGGCGTGTGCCTTCAAGGGCCGTACGGTCATTTTGCGCATGCATGGTAAGAATACTCATGCTTAGTGCTAAAACAAAGATAGATTTTTTCATAATTAAATAAATTAATAGTGATACAATAAATATGTCACACACGTTGTACTGTCTGTTGTGTAGTTATGACTGTGCATAATCTAATGAATTACTTTGTCATAACCTTTGTTTAAAAAACAGCCCGTTAAAAAGGATGGTTCGAAAAATAGAAATGGATTTAACATCTATTTAAGAAGTCGGATGGTGCCAGAAGCCTGTATTGGCAGTGAAAGCACATCATAGATATATAAGGTGCAAATTCTTGGATTTATATATAACGGCATCAAATATAACTTTATATATACATGCGTTTTTTAACACAAATATCTGTTGAAATGACAAATATTCATCAAACAAATATTCTTTCAATGCTGTTTTTTTATAGAGATACAAATCATAGTATTAATTAAAAACCTGACAATTATGAAAAAATTAAGTTTCGCAGGACTGAAGGGTAGAGTGTCCTGGGGCAGTGTTTTCGGCGGTGTCATGACTGTATTGGCAATATCCGTGTTACTGTCTATTTTAAATTCAAGTATTGGTTTGTTTATGTTTGATCCATTATCAGATCACCCGGTTGCGGGCATCGGCACTGCTGTTGGAATCGGATCCGCTATCATTCTGGTTGCCGGCATGGCTGCAGGAGGCTTTGTGGCCGGGAAACTGGCCGGTATGGACGGAATGATACACGGATTTCTGGTCTGGGCGACCACACTGATTGTGGCTGTGGTACTGGGAACTTTTCTGGCTGTCGGTGCGGCAAAAATGACGGTGAATACTCTTGGAGCGGTCTCGTCCGTTACGGGCAGCGTTTTGTCTGGAACAGGTGATACCGTTGGAAACGGAGTTGCCGCATTATCTGAAGACGCAAAGGAGCTGTTCGGAAAAATCGATTTTAATGCAACCCTGAAAGAAGGGAATATACCGCAGAATATCCGTACCGCACTTCTAAAAAGCGATGTGAAGGAACTTCAGCCGGATTACCTGCAGAAGCAACTGGCGGAAGTGAAGGATGACCTGGAAGCGTCCGTAAAAAAAATAGTACGTTCCCCACAACAAGCGGATGAGAGCATTGACAGTTTCCTTGACCGGTTGAAACAACGTACAGAAAGTATCAGCAAAAATATAGACCGGAATGATTTGGCTAAAGCTATAGCAAACAACACCAATATGTCAAAAGCGGAAGCAAATAAAACTATTGACCAATATATGAACTTGCTGGAAAATGCACGTATGGAAGCCGGCAAACAGATAGACAAACTGGAGGTGACCCTGAAGAAAGCCGCACAGGAATGGAAAGAAATCAAGCATGAGGCACTCGTGGCTGCCGATAAGGCAACGGATGCCGCAGCGAGGTCCGCACTGATTTCGTTCCTTGCAATTCTCTCCGGAGCGGTATTGTGCTGTATTGCAGGTGCCTACGGTAGCAGGAAGACCCAAGAAAGGGTGGATATCTGACAGTATTTCATTAAATCAAGTAAGAAGTTCGGTCCCCCAAACAGTATGACAGGTTGATGTCATTTTTAAGCATGTTATATCTTTTCTGAAATCGGGCCAACTGATATCCGCATTATAAAAGGCAATGACTAACTTGCATTGCCTTTTTAAATTTAAACTATTTTTATTATTTTTGCGGGTAACATTTAACTTAACACACTTTTACTACAAATGACATACTTTCAGATTTTAAAGAGGGCGCTTTTTCTGTTCCCTTTACTAATAGCCACTTTTACTACCTGCAAGGGTCAAATTTATAAATACCTGGGCATAGAGGACGGACTAAGCAACCGGAGAATTTTTCGCATCCAGAAAGGCGGGCACGGGTACATGTGGTTCCTTACCCAGGAAGGGATAGACCGTTATGACGGAAGCAAGATTAAACATTATGCCGTCTTTGACGGAAGTATGGAGGTGGCGCCGCAAATCAACCTGAACTGGCTATATACCGACAGCAGGCACAGGCTGTGGGTTGTGGGTAGAAAAGGACGCATATTCCGGTACGACACCGCCCGTGACCGTTTTGTTATGACCTACAAGCTTAGCGATCTGCAGGATGACGTAACATCAGGCACCGTCAATTGTACCTATATGGATAGTAATGACCGTATTTGGCTCTGCCATGGCGACAGTATTGTACGCTATGATACCCGCGCAGGTACTACGGACAGAATAGATTCTCCTGCCCCGGACGATATTACTGCAATCACGCAGACCGACAGTACAAACTTTTTTATAGGGACATCAAACGGGTTACTGCAAACCATAGAAAAGGAAGGTGTCCTGGAAACTGTGGCCGGAACATATACTGACAGTATCCGTATACCGGTAAGTGAGCTTTATTTCCACGAAGATTCAAAGCAACTGTTCATAGGAACCTTCAAGGAAGGAATTATAGCATACGGAATGAACACGACTTCAACCATCATCGCGGACGGTCCGCTACAGAACGTGGCAATCAAACGAATCACCCCCTTTGGAAAGCGGCAACTGCTGGTAGCCACGGGAGGCAGGGGAGTATACAAGATTGACGTTGATTCTCTCTCCGCCCGGCCTTATATAACCGCCGACTACAGCAATTATAACGGTATGAACGGGAACAACATCAATGATATTTATGTGGACGGGGACGGACGGATATGGATGGCCAATTATCCTACCGGGATTACAATACGCAACGACCGTTACAGAAGTTACAAATGGCTCAAGCATTCACCGGGCAACAACAGTTCGCTGGCCAATAACCAGGTCCATGATGTAGTCCGGGACGGCGAGGGTGACCTGTGGTTCGCCACCAGCAACGGGATCAGCCTGCTTCACAGCGCAACCGGTCAGTGGACTTCCTTCCTTAGCAGTTCCGAGCACTTGAAAGGCGATGACAATAATATCTTCCTGAGCCTCTGTGAGGTATTACCCGGCATTATCTGGGCAGGTGGGTATACATCAGGTATATACAGGATTGACAAGAAGAAAGGCACGGTGGAATACATCTCACCTTCCTCCCTGGCAGGAATAAGCCCTGACCAATATATCAGTGACATAATAAAGGACTCCGGAGGGGATATATGGTCAGGCGGATACTGTAATCTCAAACGCATCAACCCTGAAAGCGGTGACATACGACTCTACCCGGGACTGGGGTCCATTACCGCCATACTGGAAAAGGACGCGGAACGCATCTGGGTAGGTACAACTATGGGATTATACCTGCTGGACAAGCTCCGGGGAGATTACCGTCGCATAGATTTCCCGGTCGAGACAGTCCATGTCAGTACTTTGTACCAAGCTGCGGACAGCACACTATATGTGGGGACTAGAGGAGCGGGACTGCTTGTATATGACGGTGCAAACGATAAATTTATACACCAGTACCACATGGAAAACTGTGCCCTTGTCTCTGATAACATTTATATTGTCATTCCAAGACCGGATGGCAGCTTGCTGCTCGGTACGGAAAACAGCATAGTTACTTTCCTGTATGAAGACCGGACTTTCCAAAACTGGACGGCGGAACAAGGATTGATGAGCGTATGCTTCAATGCCGGCGCTTCAACCCAGTATGGGGACAGTCTTGTGTTCGGAAGCAATGATGGCATCGTCATATTCCCGGTTGACTTGCAGATTCCCGTTCCACAGTTCTCACAGATGCTCCTGAGGGATTTTACCGTTTCTTCACGTCCGGTCTATCCTGGTGAGGAAGGATCGCCGTTAAAAAAGGACATTGCCGGTAATTACAGACTTGAACTGGCTTATGACCAGAGCAGCTTCTCCCTGGAAGCAATATCCATTAACTATGATTATCCTTCAAACATTCTGTACTCATGGAAATTGGAAGGCGCCTATAACGGCTGGAGCCACCCGTTGCAGGACGGGCAGATACAGGTCACCGGTCTTTCCCCAGGCAAGTACATCCTGCATATCTGTGCCATATCCAACGAAGAAAAATACAAAGTTTATGAGGAGAAAAGTATTGAAGTGGTTGTCGCCCGTCCACCATGGGCGAGCGCATGGGCCATAGCGGGATATGCACTTCTTGCCATATCAGCCGTTACAATAGCAGTTAGGATCGTCATGTTGCGCAGACAAAAAAGGCTATCGGAGGAAAAGACACGCTTCTTCATAAATACCGCCCATGATATCCGTACCCCCCTCACTCTGATAAAAGCTCCTTTGGAAGAAGTGGTGGAAAGGCAGCAGGTAAAAGAGGAAGGGACGGATAACGTGGGAGTGGCCTTGAGAAGCGTGAATAACCTCCTGCAATTGGTTACCGACCTGATCAATTTCGAAAGGGCGGACGTTTACACCTCACAATTATATGTTGGCGAATATGAGCTGCACAGCTACCTGGAAAGTACTTGCGAAACTTTCCGGACATATGCGTCACAGAAAAATGTCAACCTCTCATGTGAAAGTAAGTTCCCTTTTATGAATGTCTGGTTTGACAGGGACAAAATGGATTCCATATTGAAGAATCTATTGTCAAATGCCTTGAAATATACCCCCCGAAATGGTAATGTCCATGTTTGTGCCTACACTGAACAGAATACATGGAGCATAGAGGTAAGTGATACGGGGATTGGAATTCCCGCCGGGGAGAGGAAATATCTGGGCGGAAGGTTTTTCAGGGGCAGCAATGCCGTTAATCAGAAAGTGCCGGGAAGCGGAATCGGCCTGATGCTGGTCTGCAAACTGGTACGTTTGCATAAGGGAAGGATCATTATATCAAGCACGGAAGGGGAAGGTACCTGTGTACGTGTTACATTCCCCATGGGAAACAGGCATTTGCGCAAGGCACGTTTCATAACAGTGGCAAAGACGGAAGATGCAGCCCCGCCACAACCGGAAACGTGTTCTGCCGAACTGCGGATGGAAACGATGAAAAATGGCAAAAGTTCATCACGTATTCTTGTAGTGGAGGACAACGATGACTTGCGGGGATACATTGAGAGACTCTTGGGACAGGACTACCACGTCCAATCATGCACAAACGGACGCGACGCGTTGGTCGTGGCAAGGGAATATAACCCGGACCTGATCCTTTCGGATGTCATGATGCCGGAGATGGGCGGTGATGAACTATGTGCAGCCATCAAGTCGGACATTGAAACCTCTCATATTCCGGTCATCCTGCTAACGGCACTCAGCGATGAGAAAAATATGCTCAAGGGGTTGGACAAGGGAGCCGATGCATATATAACCAAGCCGTTCAGTGTGAATGTGCTCAAGGCGAACATCAGGAGCATACTGCGCAACCGGATATTGCTCCGAAAAACATATGCCGGACTAAAATCTGGTACCGGCCCGTTACCTGAAGGATGCAGTAACGCATTGGACTGGAAATTCATTGCCACCGTGAGAGAATGTGTTATGGAACATATTACCAGTCCTGATTTCAACGTGGACACCCTCTGTGAAATCCAGCACATGAGCCGTTCGAGTTTCTTCAACAAGCTCAAGACATTGACAGGATACGCACCGGCCGACTACATCCGTTCCATCCGCCTGCAACATGCGGCAAACCTGCTAATCCAGGAAAGGTGCACGATAATAGAAGTTGCGGATGCAACCGGATTCAGTGATGCAAAATATTTTAGGGAAGTATTCAGGAAACATTATGGTGTAAGCCCTAGTGAATACCGCAAAGTAGCAATGGGAACGCATCCGAAAGAAAGCCTATCCGATTATCGGTGCCATGGGGGAGGAAGTGTGGGAAGCCGTTGATGAGTTGATAAAAAACAGAGAGAGTACTATCGACTTGATACTGGTCGTTACATCAGGTAGGGTGAATGCTTAGGGTGGGTTCCACACTATTGTCAATATGATTACGTGATTACTCCGATCACGGTGGATAAGATGGTCATGCGGAGCGGCCTCTCTTCCTCGACCATCGTGTTGGACTATGTGTAGAACTGGCATGAATAGACAATCATATTGAGTGAAAGAGGTATGGAAAAATATTGAAAATCCGGGCAGCCGCATAGGGATTGCCCGACTTTTTTAAGATGGATATTCAGGTGTGGGGTTGGCAGGTCAGTCCACGGGCTCGCCGCCATAGCGAAGGCGGCAGATAGCCTCGTGGATTTCACACATGATATGCAGCCGTAGCCGCTTGCTGATATGTTGGCTGTCGGAACGCATGAAGAGTTTTTGAACGATTTGACCGTACACTTTTTGGACGAGAAACGAAAACCAAAGGAATTAAGACTCCATGAGGTGGCACCGTTGGACGCGAAATTTCGGGCGGAAATCGGGGACTGCAAGACCGCCTCACCGGATATATTCCGATACGGGATTTGCACGAAGCGGTGCGACATGGCACCCACACTGAGAAAGTTCAACAGGCTGGGAGACTTGCGACTGGTCTGTGCGCCGCTTCTCAATGAGCGATGGATTGTCTCGCCGCCGGTTGCGCGACCGGATAATGCCCGGTTCCCGCCGCCGGAAGTGAAGACGGGGATACCGTTTAAAAAGAAAAAACAGAGTATGAACATTTAACTCTTTGATATATGGAAAATGAACAGAATGGAACGCTAAAAGACGGCAGTGTATATGTAGTCATGGGATTATGTTACAGAGATTCCAGCGTCTGTCGGAAGTGGTGTATTGCCTGTGAAATGAAACAGAACCGTTCTCGAAGGATGATACCTATACCCGCCGGCTCACTCCGGAAATGTGGGAGGAAATAAAGTTATCACCCGTAGTGGTGGCTGATATGCTGGATGATTTGAGGCACGGGAACAAGTTCTATACGGGCGTTGAAACGGATAAGGGGGGCTTCTTTTCAGCCGGAACTATGAAGGGAACCACCAATATGGGGCCTTTATGGAGGAGAATATCGAGAGATGTTTCTTTGAGCCGGACTTTGAAGGAAAGTCGCTGACCGTGTATGAACTTCGGGGATGGCCTTCGCTGATGGCGGGGAAGATAAACCTCTGTTATGATGATAACGATACCCTGTTACTATTGGAGAAGATTCCACCGGATGCCTTCCTTGATAAATCGGCTCTTAAAAGCGTACAGACAGAGGTGTATGACCTTTCACTCACGTGGGAGAATTATGCCCGGCTGCCGGACAATGAGAAGGGGCTTGGCCTGTTCCAGAGCGTGGATAACTATGACCGGATGACCTTGCTTCATATCATGGACAAGGGTTATCCGAGGGACGGACTGATGGATGAGTATCCTGATAATTTCAGTTTCTATGAGAAATTTGAAAGGATAGAAAGAGCATTACTGGGCCGGAACAGATGGAATGTTTATGACGAGATGCAGGACAGAGCAAAGAAACTGGTCGGAAAACTGTTGCGCGAGCAATTTTCCGATACACGGCAGAAGGTGGAGATAAAGGAAAAAGTAGTTTTACGGAACAGTAAAAGTATAAGGATATAAGGGATAACGGAAAACAAGTGAGGGTTGGAAGGCGCATTGCCGGCGGATGTCGGTGATGTGCCTTTCACCTTTATATCGGGATTCTGAAAGTTTTTACTTTGAGTAAATATGGGGAAAGAAATGACATGACAATATTTCAGGGTATGTTTTAGGGGACAATGTACGCCAATGGGTGACTTTGATTCCGGAAGTTTTGTCGGATGTGGAAATGTGCTTTACTTTGCTTCACAAATAGTAAAATCATAAATCAAATTTATTATGGAGTTAGTTGTAATTGAGAAAAATGCGTATTTACGGTTAAAACAGCAGGTTGAGGATTTATTCACACAGATTGAAGCTGTTAAAAAGAAATTTGGAATTGTTGAAAAGGAAAAATGAATGGATGCCCAGGAGGTTTGCTTGGCTTTGAATATCTCCAAACGAACTTTGCAAAGCTATAGGGAATACGGAATTATTCCGTGTTCTTTTATAGGTGGCAAATATATGTATAAAGAGAGTGATTTGGTCAGAGTATTAACTCAAAAAGCAAGATAACATATGGATGGAGTAATCACAAAGCAGTCAGAAGAGTACATAATGATGATGAGAATACTTAAGAAATGTTCTAAAGAGGTACTTGAATTTCAAGATTTGCCTGTTCCTATCGCCAATGAGGTTTATATGACTGGTGAACAGGTATGTGGCGTGTTGCATATATCAAGCAGAACTTTGCAAAAGTTACGTGATGAAAAGGGGATAGCTTATACTGTTATAGGTGGTAAGTTTCTTTATCCTCTTTCTAAAATTGCAATTGTTATTGGAAGAAAATTATAAAAGTTATGTTCGTTAAATCAAGCGTTTGATTTGTATTTATGCCATTTTTTTACTACCTTTGTAAAAGTAAGAGTGTAACAGGAAGAAAGTTGCAGCATATTTGCGGTGAATTATTCGGTGTCATAGGAGCAGAGGCTTTTGGTAAGATACTGATAATGAATAGGGAAATTAAATGTTAATCGTTCCCTGTCTCTTCGCAGAAATCCAAAGACAAAAAGGATTCAAAGTATGACAAATCCCGTAAAACCTTGATTTTACGGGATTTTTTATTTCTCTTCTCGGACATCTATCAGTAATTCGGGTTATATAATCAGTAATCTGGATACCTATATAATAAATAATACCCGCTACTTTTGTATCGCTATAACAATTGGATTTATATGTTTCAACTAAATAATATATCGTATGAAAAGATTGGTGTTGTTTATGATGGCAGTTATGCTGTTGTCTATTACTGTTAACGCACAGAAAAAAGGTGGTAAGACACTGGTAGCTTATTTCTCGGCAACGGGAACAACGGCAAGGGCTGCCAAGTTGGTGGCAGAAGCTGTTGATGGGACCCTCTACGAAATACAGCCTGCGAAAAAGTACACGGCTGCTGATTTGGACTGGCACGACAAAGCTTCGCGCAGCAGTGTGGAGATGTCGGATTCCAAATCACGTCCTGCATTGTATTCTAAATTGGGGAGTCTCGCGGAGTATGATACCATTTATATAGGTTTTCCTATCTGGTGGAATTTGGCTCCAAGAATAATCAATACATTTATAGAAAGCGGTGATTTTGCAGGTAAAACAATTATTCTATTCGCCACTTCGGGAAGCAGCAGTATCTCTAATGCAGAAAAGGAATTGCAGACGAATTATCCCGGCATAAACTGGGGAAAAGGCAGGCTGCTGAATGGGGCGAGCCGGGAAACTGTCAAGCAATGGATTAAGAAATGAATTTCCAACCGGAAACTTAAAGAAGTAGAGATGAAGAACATGGTAAAAAACATATGTGCGGCGATGGTTATTAGCCTTTGTGCTGCAGGACATTTGTCTGCAACAGAAAATAATCCTAATAATGATAATAAATTTATGGAAGAGAATTTGAATCTGATTCAGGAGTGGGACAAGACATTTCCACAGAGTGATAAAGTAAACCATAAGAAGATAACTTTCCACAACCGTTACGGCATTACACTTGCTGCCGATTTGTATGTACCCAAGAATGTGACGGGTAGATTGCCTGCCATTGCCATCAGTGGTCCGTTTGGTGCCGTGAAGGAACAAGCTTCGGGCTTGTATGCGCAGACATTGGCAGAACGTGGATTCTTGACGATTGCTTTCGATCCATCCTATACGGGGGAAAGTAGTGGCCAGCCCCGTTATGTGGCTTCGCCGGACATCAATACGGAAGATTTCAGTGCAGCGGTCGATTATCTTTCCACCCGTGACGATGTAGATGCAGAGCGCATCGGCATTCTCGGTATTTGTGGATGGGGAGGCATGGCGCTTAATGCAGCGGCTATCGATACCCGCATCAAGGCTACAGTTACGGCAACCATGTACGACATGAGCCGGGTCAATGCTAACGGTTATTTCGATTCTATGAATGCCGATGCACGGCACGAATTGCGGCGCCAGCTTAATGCTCAGCGTACGGAGGATTATAGAAACGGTACATTTGCTCTTGGAGGGGGTGTAGTGGACCCGTTACCTGCCGATGCTCCACA
This sequence comes from Bacteroides sp. AF34-31BH, assembly GCF_003602795.1. Lineage (NCBI taxonomy): Bacteria > Pseudomonadati > Bacteroidota > Bacteroidia > Bacteroidales > Bacteroidaceae > Bacteroides > Bacteroides sp. AF34-31BH. The sequence goes on along the minus strand of NZ_QTLV01000001.1, from coordinate 38,343 downwards.
ATTTGTGAAGGACTACCATGCCTATTATAAAACACCGCGCGGCTATCATAAGCGGTCACTCAACTCTAACCACGGATGGAACAAGACTTCACCGCTTTCGTTCATCAATATGCCTATCCTTTCATATAGTGATGAAATCCGTAGTGCAGTGTTGATGCTGCACGGTGAGAAGGCCCATTCACGTTATTTCAGTGAAGATGCTTTTAAAAAGTTGCAGGGTGATAATAAGGAACTGCTGATTATTCCCGGTGCAAACCATGTAGACTTGTATGACAATATAGAGGTAATTCCATTCGGCAAAATAGAGAGATTCTTCAATGAAAATCTTCGATGACCGCCTTTAATGTATTAGGAATCGGACGTACTTTTCTTTAGCCTGGTTCAGCAACTCCTCTTTCAGGCAGATGTCTTTCCGGAAAAGCGAATGCTCCGGGAAGATTTCTTTTTTCTTGGACGCCTTGTTCCAATTTCCTACTACATGCCCCTTATAGAGAAGTACCGGAAAGAACAATCCGTTGTTGGTGAAAGCTTTGGAATAGTCCTCTTTGGGTAGGACGTCCGTCCGGTCCTTGTATCCTATCAGGTATTCGTCGTAGGGGGGAAGAAGGTGCAGGTTGCCGGTTGCCTTTCCAGATGTCCGGCAGGAGTCATGGATGTACCATGTCTGGCTGTTCCATTGTTCGGACATCAGTTTCGGTTCTATCAGAGAAATAGATTGCCTTGCTTCCGTTAAAGGCAAACCGGACCACCAGGAGAAGTCTTGCAGGGTAGCGGGGGCATGGCTGCGGAAATAGGCTGTAGCCAGACGGGCCAGCGCTTCTTCTTTCGTCAGTTCGGGGGTAGGTGGAACTCTTTCGTCCAGAAGGGCATAGGTGTGTTGTCGTCCACGGCATTCTCCGCTGCACACAATACCTTCGACTTCGGCACGCGACATAAAGCGGGTCATGTGGTAGTTGTCTGCAAGCAGTCCCGAACGTTCAAAATGTTCCGCAATCTCTTGTTTCGTCAGGCTTCGCTTCCCGCTGAGGATATTCCCGAGTACGGTATGGCTTCTGTCATATTGCTGTTCCGTGATTTCCAGACCATGTCCTTTTGCATAAGAATCATTGGCGGATTTGATGCGTTGTGCAGAGAGTTTCAGCATCCAACGAATGTCTTCTGCTGCTACCAGGTGCCATGTGGGACGCATTATGTGGGTTCTCAGTATTTCCCCTTGATGCAGGGCTTTTTCCACGGCTTGAATTCCCGGTGACTTCAGCCGCATACCTACGGCCCATTTCACCATTGTATAGTCTTGTGCCTGCATGGCGCCCATCCAGGAGACCAGCTCTTTCGGGTGGCCGAAGAGTGGAGTGGACAGTTGCTGGTTCTGTAAGCGTATTTCAGGGATTCTCATGTCGGTATGGTATTCGTTTGTATCAATAGGAATCGCAAAGATAAGAAAAGCAGGTCATCGCAGGGTATATTGTGTCCGCAATTATATTCTTTTGTTTCTTTTAACAGCTACTAATATAGCTATCTTTTATTTTTGCAACGCACAAATTGGGAAAATATTCATAATTAAACAACCATAAGAACTTTTTTATGACTATGAGAACAAATTGTATTTTATTGTTAGTTATTTTGTTGGGAGCCTTTCCCTTAAATCGTGTACATGCCGATGAATCTGGAAGCATAATTCTGTACACTCCTTACACAAAAATTTCCGTGACGCCCGGAGCGTCCATTGATTACAGCATTGATTTGATTAACAACACGGACGGGGTTACAAATGCAAATCTCTCGGTCAGCGGATTGCGGGGCAGTTGGAAGCATGAAATCAAGTCAGGCGGCTGGACCCTCAGCCAGCTTTCTGTACTGCCCCAGGAAAAGAAAACGTTCAATTTGAAAGTGGAAGTTCCTCTAAAAGTAAATAAAGGAAGTTATCATTTCACAGTATTTGCCGGAGAAACCAAACTGCCGCTGGAGGTGGTCGTGGCCCAGAAAGGAACTTACCAGACCGAGTTCACTACCGACCAGCCCAATATGCAGGGCAATTCCAAGTCCACCTTTACCTTCAATGCCACTTTGAAAAACCAGACGGCCGACCAGCAGCTGTATGCGCTGATGGCCAATGCCCCCAGAGGCTGGAGTGTCGTGTTCAAGCCCAACTATAAGCAGGCCACTTCTGCCCAGGTGGAAGCGAACAGCAGCCAGAATGTGAGTATAGAGATTGTCCCTCCCGCCAATGTGGAAGCCGGTAATTACAAGATTCCGGTACGTGCGGCTACTGGTACGACTTCTGCCGACTTGGAGCTGGAAGTTGTTGTCACGGGTTCCTACGAGATGGAATTGTCCACGCCCAGAGGATTGTTGAGTACCGAAATCACAGCAGGAGATGTGAAGCGTATCGAGTTGGTGGTCCGGAATACCGGTTCTTCATTGTTGAAAGATATCCAGCTTTCTGCCAATAAGCCCGTGGACTGGGAAGTGTCTTTTGAGCCTTCGAAGATTGATATGCTGAAGGCGGGGGAAACGGCCAATGTCGTAGCTACCATGAAAGCATCCAAAAAGGCATTGCCCGGAGATTATGTGGCTACCATGACGGCCAAAACTCCTGAAGTGAATACAGACGCCCAATTCCGCATTGCCGTGAAAACCCCGATGATATGGGGATGGGTGGGCGTTTTGATAATAATCGTTGCCATAGGTGCCGTATGCTATCTGTTCCGTAAATATGGAAGGAGGTGAGCATGGACGAGCGAGTGATTGCATTGACAGACTTGACCAAGCAGTATGGGCGCTTCACTGCCGTAGACCGCATTTGCCTGACTATTCGTAAAGGGGAGATTTTCGGATTATTGGGGCCAAACGGCGCCGGCAAGTCAACTACCATCCTGATGATGCTGGGACTGACGGAACCCACTTCCGGCTCTGTGGAGATTTGCGGTATCGACTCTACCAGGCATCCTATCGAGGTAAAGCGGAAAATAGGCTATCTGCCCGAAGATGTGGGGTTTTATGATGACATGACCGGTCCGGAAAACCTTATATATACTGCGCGTCTCAATGGCATTTCGGATGCCGAAGCGAAAGTCAGGGCGCTGGAGCTGATGGAGCATGTGGGGCTTGCCGGACAGATGAAAAAGAAGACCGGGAAATATTCGCGCGGTATGCGCCAGCGATTGGGACTGGCGGACGTGCTTATCAAAAATCCGGAAATTATAATCCTGGATGAACCTACTTCGGGAATAGACCCTGCCGGTGTTCAGGAGTTCATCGAGCTCATCAGGCAGTTGAGCCGGAAGGAGGGACTGACCGTCTTGTTCTCTTCCCACCACCTGGACCAGGTGCAGAAAGTTTGCGACCGCGTGGGACTGTTCAACAGCGGGAAGCTGGTCACCTTGATTGATATGTCTGATTTGAAGGACAAGCATCAGGAATTGTCTGATATTTATAACCATTATATGGAGGAAGGAGGGGAAAGGCATGAATAAAGTCAATTATCCTTTTTGGGTAGTCGTCAACAAGGAAATATCCGACCATGTGAAAAGTTGGCGGTTCATTATCTTGATGGGAATCATTTTGCTTACGTGCATGGGCTCACTCTATACCTCGCTTACCAACATCGGTGCCGCCATCAAGCCCAATGACCCGGACGGTTCGTTCCTTTTCTTGAAGTTGTTCACAGCCTCGGACGGCACATTGCCTTCTTTTGTGCAGTTTATCAACTTTCTGGGGCCGTTGTTGGGGATTGCGCTGGGATTCGATGCTATAAATTCGGAACAGAACAAGGGGACGTTGAGCCGTATGCTGTCACAGCCCGTTCATCGTGATTGCATTATCAATGCCAAGTTCGTGGCTGCATTGATTGTGATAGGTATAATGCTGTTTGTACTGGGATTCCTCGTAATGGGCTGTGGGTTGATAGCGATAGGTATTCCTCCCACAGCAGAAGAATTTTGGAGGATTGTATTCTTTCTCATAATCAGTGTGTTCTATGTGGCATTCTGGCTGAATCTGGCCATTCTGTTTTCGCTTTGTTTCCGTCAGGCGGCCACCTCGGCATTGGCTTCGGTGGCGGTATGGTTGTTTTTCAGCGTGTTCTATACGATGATTGTCAACCTGGTTGCCAAGGCGTTGAGCCCTTCGCAGCTGGCATCTCCTTATCAGATAGTCAGTTACCAGAAATTTATTCTCGGTCTGATGCGCCTGGCACCTAGCGAACTGTTCAATGAGGCGACCACAACGCTGCTGATGCCTTCCGTCAGAAGTTTAGGGCCGCTTACTATGGAGCAGGTTCAGGGGGCCATTCCCAGCCCGCTGCCATTGGGACAGAGTCTTTTGGTGGTGTGGCCGCAGCTCACCGGACTGATTGCAGCTACTGTTATCTGTTTTGCCCTTTCGTATGTCATATTCATGAGACGGGAAGTCAGATCACGGTAATGATAAGTATGTTTTATTGAGTGTTGAAAGTCCGTTCCGGCATTGGTTGCTTGAACGGACTTTTAATATTATTTGCCCGAACATTTGGTAATTCCAAAAACTTCCCTTACTTTTGCGCCCCGAACAAGGAGAGGTGCTCGAGTGGTTGAAGAGGCACGCCTGGAAAGCGTGTATACCCCTAAAGGGTATCGGGGGTTCGAATCCCCCTCTCTCCGCAACAGTTCTGAATAAGATGAAAAACTAGCGGGTAAAGGTCTACAAATCTATGATTTGTAGACCTTTTTTGCTTGTCCTCCGTTTACTTTGAAAGACTTGGAAACTACGCCTTTGTAAATTAATTATAGATAATGAAAGCTGGATGACATCTCCTTTCATAATAAGGCGATGGGATAATGCATTGCCACTGCAAAGCAAGTGCATGCTTTTTGCAGTACTACTGCATTCAGCTTTGCAGTGGCGCTGCAACACATATGCAGTGTCACTGCAGCATATATGCAGTAGCGCTGCAACACGTTTGCAGTCACACTGCAGCAGATGTGCAGCGACGCTGACCCGGTAGGTGTGTACGGGATTGTATCATGTTTCGTTAAGAAGATATTATAAACTATCCTTTGAATGTCGTATTTTTGTCTATCCATAATTTAGAGTAGTCAAAGAAAGCTATGAAACACACTCGTATGAAACTAAAAACAGTGGTAAAGAACCTTCATGAAGGCTGGAAATTCCGGCAGGCGAGACTGACCAATTGGTATCCGGCTACAGTTCCGGGAGTAGTCCACACGGACTTACTGCAGAACAAGATTATTGAAGACCCGTTTTTCCGGTTGAACGAACGGGGATTGCAATGGATTGACAAGGAAGACTGGGTTTATGAAACTTGCTTTACTCTTGCTGCCGGCATGATGCGGAAAGAGAATATGGAGCTTGTGTTCGAGGGGCTGGATACTTACGCTGACGTTTATTTGAATGATGAATGTATACTGAAAGCGGACAATATGTTTCGCCGCTGGTCTATCCCCATCAGGCAGTACATCAGGGAGGAGAATAATATACTGAAGGTGTACTTCCATTCGCCGATAAAGATAGACGTCCCCAAATGGGATGCACTTCCCTACCAGTATCCGGCATCCAATGACCAGTCTGAAAACGGGGGCTTGTTCAACAAGAAGATAAGCATTTTTGCCCGTAAGGCAGGTTATCATTATGGCTGGGACTGGGGGCCGCGTCTGGTTACCTCCGGCATCTGGCGTCCGGTGTATATCAGGGCTTGGAGCGATTTGAGAATCAACGATGTGTTTATCGAGCAGAAGGAAGTCGGTGCAGGCAGGGCCGTGATTGCCGGATATGTGGAGCTGGATGCCGATAAGGATATGGACGGAGTGCTGGTCACGATAACGGATGAGGTTACTGGAAGAGTGCTTGGCGAGTGGCAAGCGGATTTGAAGCGAGGCACCAATCGGGTGACCGTTGATTTCGTCCTTCACAAGCCGAAGCTGTGGTGGAGTAATGGACTGGGGGAGCCTTTTCTTTATCGTTTCCGTACGGATATCATTGCAGGTGGGGAATTGTTGGACTCTAAAACCGAAAGGGTGGGCATACGCTCTTTGAAGGTGGTGCATCAGCCGGATAAGGACGGGCATACTTTCTATATAGAGCTGAACGGGCGTCCGGTTTTTGCCAAAGGAGCCAATTACATCCCTTCGGATAACTTCCTGCCGCGCGTCACTCCCGAGAATTATAAAAAGACGATTCTCGATGCCGCCGGTGTAAACATGAATATGTTACGCGTCTGGGGTGGAGGTATCTATGAGAACGATGTTTTCTATGATTTGTGTGATGAGTATGGAATCATGATTTGGCAGGACTTCATGTTTGCCTGCAGCATGTATCCGGCAGAAGGCGCCCTACTCGATAATATCCACCAGGAGGCGGTGGACAATGTGAAACGTTTGCGCAATCATGCCTGCATTGCTTTGTGGTGTGGAAATAATGAATGCCAGGATGCCTGGCTGGGCTGGGGCTGGAAGCGCGAGATAGAACGGCAGAACAAGGAATATGCCGACAAGATTTGGGCACAGTACCGGCAGCAGTATCATGTCACCTTACCCGGGGTGGTCAGGGAGTATGCACCCGGAACCTTCTATTGGCCTTCTTCTCCTTTTGCATTCGAGGGAGAGATGTCCGGTACTACTGACGGGGACCGTCACTATTGGAGTGTCTGGCATGGTAAAGCACCCATTTCTGATTATGACAGCGAGAAATCCCGCTTTTTCAGCGAGTACGGTTTTCAGTCTTTTCCAGAGTTCGAGTCCGTCAAGCGTTATGCTCCTTACCCCGAAGACTGGGATATACGTTCCGAGGTGATGATGTCCCATCAGCGTGGTGGCGACCATGCCAACGGGCTGATTGAGACTTACCTGTTGAATGAATATAAAAAACCGCGTGATTTCCGGGCATTCCTTTATATGAACCATGTGCTGCAGGGAGATGCCATCAAGACGGCCATCGAGTCGCACCGCCGCCAGATGCCGTATAATATGGGGACGCTTTTCTGGCAGCACAACGACTGTTGGCCCGTAGCTTCCTGGGCGAGCCGTGACTATTACGGACGCTGGAAGGCGCAGCACTATTATGTTCGCAAGGCCTATGATGACATCCTGATTTCTTCGGTAGTGGAGGGGGATGATTTGATAGTATATGCAGTGTCCGACCGCTTGGAGAATACTTCCGGCCGGCTGCAGCTTCAGGTCTGCCAGTTCGACGGAACCGTGGTTCATCACTGGGGCAAGTCTGTCGGCATCTCCGGTAATGACAGCCGTGTCTGTTTTTCCGCACCGCTTGCCAAGTTGCTGGAGGGGGCAGATAGAGGAACGGTATATGTCCGTGTAGACTATACGGACAAATCGGGCAGGGTGTACCATAACAACTACTGTCTGGGCAAGCAGAAGGATATGGATTATCCGAAGGTGGATTTGCAGACTGAAGTCCGTTCCATTGAAGGTGGATATGAAGTGATGGTTTCGGCAGACAAGTTTGCCCGTGCCGTATGCTTGTCCGTTGCCGACAATGAAAGTGTGTATAGCGACAATTATTTTGATGTCCAGCCGAAGGGCAGCGTGCAGGTGCAGGTCAGGACGCGATTGTCTGCCGAAGCGTTCAACGGTTCGTTGAGGCTGACTTGCCTGAACAATGAATTCTGATACTCGCCATCCGGACGTTGGCATGCTTCTTCCGTCCGGATGTTTTTTACATAAAGATAATATGCTGCTTCAGTATAGCTGATATTTGTGTCCTCAGCTGATTGGCATTGATAGGTTTAGCCATATATGCGTCGAAGCCGTTTTCCATGACCTGCTGTTCATCAGAAGCATAGGCAAAGGCGGTGACGGCTATGATGGGGACTTGTGTAGAGTATTTGCGTATTTCCCTGGTCGCTTCGTAACCATTCATCACCGGCATGTTGATGTCCATCAAAATAAGCTGCGGGTCGTATTCCCTGAACATATTCACGGCTTCCTGACCATTCCACGCATGTATCAGATTGTAGTCTTTTCGTAGGATGGACTCAATCAACCGGAAGTTGCTGTCATGGTCTTCGGCAACCAAGACGGTGATTTTCTGCTTTTTTACTTTTATAGGTTCGGTCTTGCTTTCTGCCTGCCGGATGCGGCTTGCCGGCACATAGGGGAGGGTGAACCAGAAGGTAGAGCCTTCGCCGGGCTTGGAAGTCAGTCCGATATTGCCTCCCATGTGCTGTACCAACATCTGGCAGATGGATAATCCCAGTCCGGTGCCTTGGGCAAAATTATTGAGCTTGACAAAGCGGCCGAATATGCTCTCTTGTTTGTCTTCGGGGATACCGCATCCCGTATCGGATACGTAGAAATAAAGCATCTTGTCGTCTTGCAGCTTGTAGCCAAAACGGATACTGCCTTCTTGGGTAAACTTGATGGCATTGGTCACCAGATTGATGACGAGTTGAGACAAGCGGTTACGCTCGGAATGAATGTGGCATTCGGGCAGTCCGGGCTCAAAGGAGAGGGTGACATTCTTTTCGGGCGATAGCTTCAGGCAGAGCGAACTTTCCAGCTCTCTCATCACTTTGTTCAATTCAAAATCCGTATCAATGAATTCCATTGTGCCTGCTTCTATCTTTGACAAGTCCAGAATGTCACTGATGAGTTGCAGCAGCAAAGTATTGTTGTTCTCAATGATGCTGACGTATTCTTGTTTTTCTTCCTCCTCTTCGGTGGAAGCCAATATTCCGGAGAATCCCACAATGGCATTGAGCGGCGTACGGATTTCATGGCTCATGTTGGCGAGGAATGCGGATTTCAGTTTATTCGACTCTTCCGCACGGTTCTTGGCGGAAACCAGTTCCGTCTCCATCTTTTTCCGTTCGGTGATAACCAGCGAAGAGCCCACCAGGGTCAGCGGCTTATTGTTCTCGTCGTAGGTTTCTACGGCGGCCTGGGCCTCCACCCAGTCGAAGTGTTTGTGTCCGTCGGCATGATTGATGACGCGGTATTCCTCCTTGACTTTCTGGATACGTCCCTCAATCAGGTCTGTATAGGCTTGTTTCACTTTTTCCAGGTCTTCCTTGTGTATTTTGGAGAAATACTGGCTGTCGGGTACGGACAGCTGTTCATCGTCCATGATACCGGCATTATTGCTGAGCTCTATCGGCTTGTTGACATCGCAGAGTATGGTGTGTGTCCGGAGGTTCCATTTCCATGGTACGATGTTGGCAACGTCGAGTGCCATGGAAAGTTTCCGGTTTGTCGACCTCAACTGTATTTGGGTGTGGTGCAACTCGGTGCTGTCAACGCAGAAGACGTGCATGTATTCGCCATTGTCGCTTGCCTTGACTACAATGTCGTAGAAAGTGTCTATCTTCTTGTAATAATAGGGGAAAGTTACGGAACGTTTCTCCTTCAATGCAATATTCATGAAATGGAGGAACTCGTTCATGGATTCGGGAAATAATTCGCTTCCCCGCTTGCCGACAGCCTCTTTGCGCATGATAAATCTGTCTTCGAAGAAATTGTTGACATCTATATATAAGGTGTCAGTAATGCGCCCTTTTTCATCTTTTATAAGTTTCTCATACATGTATAGGATGGGCATGTTGTTTATCAGATTTCGGTATTTGAGATTGCTGTCCAGTTGTTGCTGCTGTAATCTTTTAATTCTACTCAGTGACTGTAGGCGGAGATATTGGAAAAAGAACAGCAGAGTTATGATTGCGGCAGTGATACTGATAATGACATATTCGTACTTCTCCCAGAAGGTGGGAGGCATGTTGTAGAATATGGTACCCTTGGGGCATAGCTTCGGATTCAGGTCACGCTGCAGAAGGGATTTATAGTTGAATACGGGGGCTCCGTCGTCGGGATAGTATAACGAGATGTTGCGTGCCGGGGTACCATCCAATATCTTGTGGATGGTTTCTAGTAGCCGGGCATTATATTTCTCTTTGTTGTAAATGTAGCCGCCTACAATCCCCCCTTCTTCTTCAATACCGATGGCCCTTAGCGAAAACAAAGGGATGGGGGCGGTAGAGATGACCCGGTGGGAATTACTCCTCATGATATTGTCATGGGGAGAGCTCTTGTACAGCCAGGATGAAAAGATGACTCCGGTAGTATGGGGATTCACGTGGTTCAGTATATTGAAAAGGCTGTCCGTTCGGATGTCTTTCGCACTAAGGAACTGGTAATCCAACTCCGGATACTTTTCACGGATAATCTCGGACAAGTCATAGTCGTTCTGCTGGCAGATGTATGTTTCATCCCCTATATACATGACCTTATCCATTTTGGGGATGAGTTGCTTCATGAGTTGCAGGTTCTCGTTCAGGTATACACTGGATTGCATTAAGGTCAGATTGTACTTCTTCTGTAGGTCACTGATGGGAATACGCTCTGTGCGGGGCAGGGCGTGCTCGCGTATCATTGTTTCCTTAGGACCGGTATAATCCCTCTCACCACATAATATCATGGGGATATCGGGCCACTGCCGGTTCAGTTCATCGCACATGATGAAACTTCCGCATCCGATAAGCACGATAAGTTTAGGGTTCTTGTAACTCTTGAACAAGCTCTCTTTGAATGTCTCCAGTTTATTTTCCTCGTCAAGTGTCAGCATTTTCATGTGTGCGGTGTATACTCCGATGTGGCTGTTCTGTGATGCCATGTTCACAATGGAGGTGATGAAATCATTACTCCAGGGATTGGCTTCTGTATAAGTATTGATTATCAGAATATCGTCGACGTCTGTTGCGGGAGATTTTCCATATAGGGTGTCTGTGCAGGTGAACGAGCAGAGTATTGCAATTACTGTTCCCAGTATGTATTTCATATCCTTTGGACCGTTTTAATGTTTGCTATTGTGAAAATTCTTACAAATGTAGGGGTTTCCCGGTGGATAGACAAAGAAAAAGATGAATTTAAGCGGGATATGGAAAAATAAAGCGGAGCAACATATTGAAATGTCACTCCGCTTCTCATTGAGATGTTGAAAGATGTGTTTTCAGGAGATTTAGTTGTTTTCTTTTTTAATGTCTATGGTCATGAACCGTTCACCGTCATATAGACTTTTGACACGGATGTTCAGCCCTTTTTTCTCTTTCAGTTGTTCCGCTATATTGTCCAGCTTGAAGGAGGCCAGTCCGGTGCCCAGCGTGAGCTGGCTGTCATTGTAGGCATTGTGGCGGAATTCGAGATTGACGTAATCCGGTTTGTCGTTTTCGCCGGTGGATGCTTCATTGATGACCAGGTTCAGCATGTGCTTCTTATCTTCGTTGTTGCTGTGGTAGAATTGATATTTGATGTTCAGATACTCGCCCGTAATCCATAAATCCGTGGCGTTGATGTTGTCGTCTCCGATACTGTCTGCCTTTTCGGCAGGCATGGAGTAGATGTCTTTGGTCAGAATGTTTTCGATGTGCTTTATTTGGGCATTATATTCGTAGCCTGGAAGTTTCTCTTCCAGTTCGCGGAAGTAGATGAAAGCCCTCTGGCCGTCTATTACGGCATAGTCGTGAACATAGGTTGTGTCACTGGGATATAGTTTACTGCCTTCGTCCAGTGAGAAATAGTAGTCTTTTCCTTCGATGACCTTTACCGTACCTACGGCGAACAAAGTGTCATATTTGTCATCCCAATCGTCCAGGCATGATTGCAATACAATGGCAGTCAGGAATAAAAGCATGGATGCTGCCAATGTCATTCTCAGTTTCTTCATAAGTGGTAGGTTTTAGCTCTTTTTCTGTTTAAAACTTATTTTTGTATTCAGAAAATGCGGTGAAAAGCTAAATACTGCGTAGTATACTGTTAAAGAAATAAAAGTATGATTTTCTTCTCTGCCTGATGCAGTATTTTTGCGCCGATTGCATTTATAGGGTAAACACGTGTTAAAAGAGAGAATGGAAGAACAGGAATTGGCAGAACGCTGTAGGCAAGGAGACAATCTTGCCCGCAAAGAACTGTATGAGCGCTATGCGGGACGCATGCTCAGCGTATGCCTCCGTTATGCAGGTGACCGGGAGACTGCCCAAGACCTGATGCATGACGGTTTTCTGAAACTTTTTGATTCTTTCGATAAGTTCACTTGGCGGGGAGAGGGTTCTCTGCGGGCATGGATGGAACGCGTAATGGTGAATACGGTGTTGCAGTATTTGCGGAAAAATGATGTGATGAATCAGTCATCGGCCTTGGAGAATGCACCCGAAGCTTATGAGGAACCGGAAGGTTCGTCAATAGATGTCATTCCTCAAAAGGTACTGATGCAGTTTATCAGTGAATTGCCTGCCGGCTATCGTACCGTATTCAACTTATATATCTTTGAAGAGAAATCCCATAAGGAGATTGCTCGACTATTGGGAATTAATGAAAAATCCTCTGCCTCGCAGTTGACGCGTGCTAAAGCGACTTTAGCGGCAAAAGTACGTGAGTGGATGAAAAGAAATGATTAAATGAAGGAACGTATGGAAGATGAATTGTGGTTGAAAAAGATAAAGGACAAGCTGGAAGACTATTCCGAACCGCTGCCGGTTGCCGGATGGGAGCGGTTGGAGAAGGAATTGTCCGTTTCCGGAGCTCCGATAACCGGACCGCATAGGATGATACCTTTCCGTCGCTGGGCGGTGGCCGCGGCAGCTGTGTTGCTGGTGGCGGTTTCGTCCGTCAGTCTGTGGCTGTTGCAGAGTCCGGTAGGGAATGAAATGCGGCATACGTCAGTGCCTGCTTTGGCTGTGGCTCCGGACGTCTTGCCGGAACAGACGGTACCTGCCGTACGGACTAATTCCATAGAGCCTGCCTATCGGGCACATGGAAATGCATCGGCACCCAATAGGGAGGCAAGTCGCCCTTTGGTTGCACAACATATCAGAATATCGGTTGGCGATGAACAGCAGGAGGAAATGTTGCCGGTTGAAACTACAGATGAGGCTGTCGGTATTGGGCAGCAGGCGGAAGAACCGGTAGTGGAAGATACAGACCATGAAACTACAATGCAGGCAGAGGAACCGGAGAGAATAAGGGAAGACCGCTATCGTCCGTCAGGCCGGGACAAACTGCATCTTCCGGAAAAAAACAGTTCTGGTAGGGATACTAAAGGATGGGCGGTTGGCTTGTCCGTAGGAAATACGGGAGGTTTTTCATTGGCGAATGAAGGGGAAGCGAATGTGATGTCGGACTACATGCCTGGAAGTCCTATTTATGGCGGTAACGTAGATTTATCCTCTACGGCCAATGGCATTGTTACTATTCCCGACGGGCAGGAACTGGTTTTTAAGGATGGTATGCCCTATCTGCAAAGACGCGAAAAGAAAATTGCGGATATAGACCATAAACAACCGCTCAGTTTCGGTGTTTCGGTGCGGAAAAACTTGGCGAAGGGTTTCTCTGTGGAAAGCGGGCTGACGTATACCTATCTTGCTTCTGACGTAAGGTATGAGGGCAGCTCGGAAAAGATAAGCCAGAAGCTGCATTATATTGGCATTCCGGTACGGGCCAACTGGAACTTTGTGGATACAAAGAACTTTACGATGTATGTTTCGGCGGGGGGTGCCATTGAAAAATGTGTGTATGGCAAGATTGGTACTGAGAGTGAGACTGTGAAACCGGTACAGCTTTCTGTCATGGGTGCTGTCGGTGCCCAGTATAACATAAGCAATAGGGTTGGCTTGTATGTGGAACCGGGAGTATCCTATTTCTTTGATGACGGTTCGTCGATACAGACTATACGCAAGGAGAACCCGTGTAACTTTACGTTGCAGGCCGGCATACGTCTTACTTATTGATGGCAGGACAGACATGTTTTTGTTCACTTTCTTGTAGATTCAGAATTTTCTTAATAACTTTCGGCCGTGTTTCTTCGTTGGTGGATGAAGGGACACGGTTTTTTATTGGTTGAGAAGAAAGAAAGTAGGTCGGGACATGCCCGGCAATATAACAAACACGTAGTAAAATAGACAAAATGAAGATTAAAAAGAAAGTAGCCTTAAGCGGGCTATTGCTTTGTTGTGCAATCACGGCAAAAGCACAAGTGTGTATTACTCCCCAGGCGGAGCAGCGTGCCAGGGAGTTGGTTTCTCAAATGACTCTGGAAGAAAAAATCGATTACATTTCCGGTCCCAAATCTTTTTATATCCGGGCTGTGCCCCGGCTTGGCATACCCGAAATCAGGATGGCCGATGGTCCGCAAGGCATACGTAACAATACTCAAAGTACCCTGTATCCTTGTGGTATCTTGTCGGCTTCGACATGGAACCGTAAGTTGGCTAGAGAACTGGGACATGGTTTGGCCCGGGATGCAAAGGCCCGTGGGGTAAGTATTCTGTTGGGGCCCGGAGTCAATATCTACCGTTCTCCTCTATGCGGGCGAAACTATGAGTATTTTGGTGAAGACCCTTATCTGACGGGCGAAACAGCCAAAGAATATATTCTGGGAGTGCAGGAAGAGGGAGTCATGGCTACGGTGAAGCATTTTGCAGCCAATAACCAGGAGTGGAGCAGGCATCATGCCAGCTCGGATGTGGATGAACGCACGTTGCAGGAAATTTATTTTCCCGCGTTCCGAAAAGCTGTGCAGGAAGCAGGAGTAGGAGCGGTCATGGATAGCTATAATCCGCTGAACGGGGTGCATGCCACCGAAAACAGCTGGCTGAACATTGATGTACTGCGCAAGCAGTGGGGATTTAAAGGTATCCTGATGTCTGACTGGACATCTGTATATTCCGGTGTGGGAGCCGCTAATGGAGGGTTGGATTTGGAAATGCCCGTCGGTAAATTCATGACCAGGGAGATTCTTATTCCGGCAATAGAGAATGGTATCGTGAAGGAAGAGACCATTGACGCCAAAGTCCGGCATATACTCCAGACATTGATTGCTTTTGGAGCACTTGATACTCCGAGAGAAGATAAATCTATCGATAAAGACAATGCACAGTCTAAGGAAATTGCACTTGACTTGGCGAGGGAAGGAGTAGTGTTATTGAAAAATGATAACGGTACGTTGCCTTACCGGAACGGTAGAACATTGGTAATCGGGCCTAATGCCGATATTATTCCCACAGGAGGGGGAAGCGGATTTGTCACCCCTTATTCGGTAGTGTCGCTCTATGACGGTATGGTTCAGTTGAAGGGCGGCAGACAGATAGAACTGCTGTCTGACAGCCTTCTTTATAAGGATATGTCCCAACAGATTTATACGGATGACAGTTTTACGCAAAACGGTTTTAAGAGCGAATATTATAATACTCGTAATCTTACCGGAGAACTCTTTCAGGCTGCTATAGAGCCTGCCATAGACTATGCCTGGAAATACGGTGCACCGTTCGACGGCATGCCGGTAGATCAGTTTTCTGCCCGTTGGACGGGAGTTTACAAGGCTGACAAGGATGGAACTGTCAAGTTCCAGCTGGCTGGCGATGACGGATACCGTCTGTTTGTAAACGATAAGCTGATTACCGGAGATTGGGGGAACCATTCATTCAGTACCCGCAGTGCATTTATGCAGGTCAGTGCAGGGGAGATATACCGGTTGCGTATTGAATATTTTGATAATGTGGGTGAGGCGACTGTCAGTTTCCAGGCAGGAATGATGGATGAGGAGCGTTTGGCCTCTTCACTGAAGCATGCCAGGAATGTTATTGTATGTGCCGGGTTCAACAGCAGTACAGAAGGTGAAGGGTTCGACCGTCCGTTTGCATTGTCATACGGGCAGGAATATCTCATTAATAAAGTGGCTTCACTTCATGATAATGTGGCTGTGGTGGTGAATGCCGGAGGTGGAATAGATTTCCGCAATTGGGGGCAGAGTGTACAAGCTATTTTGATGGCATGGTATCCGGGGCAGGAGGGTGGAAAGGCCCTTGCCGAAATCATTACGGGCAAGCTTTCGCCAAGTGGCAAACTACCAGTCAGCATCGAGGAAAAATGGGAAGATAATCCGGTATATGGTAATTATTATGACAATCGCAATGTACCTCATAAACGGGTGCAGTATGCCGAAGGCGTTTTCGTAGGTTATAGGGGATATGAACGGAACGGAAAGCAGCCACTCTATCCTTTTGGGTATGGATTGTCATACAGTAGTTTTGAATACAGTAATCTGAGTGTTGAGAAGACGGGTGGAAACCGGGTTACGGTAAGCTTCGACATCAAGAATACCGGAAAGATGGATGCTGCAGAAGCGGCTCAGGTATATGTGCGGGATGTGGAATGTTCTGTTCCGCGTCCATTGAAGGAGTTGAAAGGCTACGATAAGGTTTACTTGAAGAAGGGGGAAACCAAGCGCATCCGGATATTGCTGGATGAGGAAGCCTTTGCCTACTATGATGTGGAATCACATCGGTTTGTAGTGGAAAAGGGGGCTTTTGAGATTCTGGCAGGTCCTTCTTCGGCTGACTTGCCGTTGAAGGCAACTGTTGTCTTATGATAGAATAAATATCAAAACAAGAATAGCGCTATGAAAAAGATAATAATATTGATGGTTTGTCTGTGGGGACTTGGTAACACCTTTACCTCGGCACAGACTACGGAGAAGGAGAAATTTATCTCCGGTTTGATGAAACAGATGACGCTGGACGAAAAGATAGGCCAGCTTGCACAATGCACCTACCGGGGGAATTTTACCGGACCCGACGGTGGAAATATTCCTAAGGAAGAATACGTACGGCAGGGCAGAATGGGCTCTATGCTGAATGTGATAGGAGTAAAGGACATACGCCGTTATCAAGAACTTGCTCTGCAGTCGCGTTTGCGTATTCCTTTAATTTTTGGACTGGATGTTATCCACGGCTATCGTACCGGGTTTCCGCTTCCTCTTGCCGAGGCTGCAAGTTTTGATTTGGCCATGATTGAGGAAGCTGCACGCTACAATGCTTTGGAAAGTGCCGCCGATGGTTTGAACTGGGTTTTTGCCCCGATGGTGGATATTTCGTGGGACGCACGTTGGGGACGCGTCATGGAAGGGGCCGGTGAGGACCCTTATTATGGTTCTCGGGTAGCGGAGGCGCGTGTCAGAGGCTTGCAAGGAGACGATTTGGCAGACACGACGACTGTCATGGCATGTATGAAACATTTTGCCGGATATGGTGCACCGATAGCAGGAAAGGAGTATAATAGTGTGGATATGTCAATGGGCCACTTTGCCAATTTTTATATGCCTCCCTATAAGGCGGCCATAAAGGCAGGAGCAGCTACCGTGATGAGTGCTTTCAATGATTTTAATAATATTCCTTGTACTGCCAATGATTTCTTGCTCAACCGGCTATTGAGAGAGCAGTGGGGATTTAAGGGATTTGTTGTGTCCGATTATAATTCGGTAGAGGAATTGGTGAACCACCGTTATGCTGCTGACAAGAAAGATGCCGCAGCCAAAGCGCTGAATGCTGGTCTGGACATGGAGATGGTAAGTACCTGCTACTTGACTTATCTGAAGGAGCTTGTTCAAGAAGGGAAAGTAAAGGAGAGTGTGCTTGATGATGCAGTACGGCGTATTTTGGAGAAGAAATATGAGTTGGGATTGTTTGAGGACCCTTTTCGCTACTGTAATCCGGAAAGAGCAGCCAGAATACTCAATGCACCCGAAGTCCGCAATGCTTCGCTCCGTATGGCCGAGCGTTCCGTTGTATTGCTGGAGAATAGGGAATCCGTACTTCCGTTGACGGCGCAGACGAGGAAGATAGCCTTGATAGGAGGACTCTCAAAATCCCAATACGATATGGCAGGCGCTTGGGCCGCCACTACGGACCGGAGCAAAGTGGTGACCTTGTATGATGCACTGGTCCGGAAAGGACTGGAGGTGAACTATGCTGAAGGCTATGATATGAAGAGCAATCAATTGACCGGACTGCAGGAAGCATTGCAGGCTGCTGAGGCTTCGGATGTCATTGTTGTGGCGGTAGGCGAGAGATTCGGTCAGAGTGGCGAGAAGGCTTCCAAAGTGAATATAGCTATACCCGAGGGGCAGCAGAAGCTGGTGTCGGAACTGGCAAAGACTGGAAAACCTGTCATTGCTCTTGTCATGTGTGGGCGTCCGGTAATCTTCAATGAGATAAGGGAACATGCTGATGCGGTACTGTGTACTTGGTGGCTGGGGAGTGAGGCCGGCAATGCCATATGCAATGTGTTGTGGGGAGAGTATAATCCTTCGGCTAAATTGCCCATGACATTTCCTGCACACGTAGGGCAGATTCCCATTTATTACCAGAATAAGAGTACCGGTCGTCCTACCGCATTGCAACAGACTTATAAGGCATCCTATATCGATGCTTCCACTGAGCCTGCCTATCCTTTCGGATATGGGCTTTCGTATACGGATTTTGGATATTCTGATTTGAAACTGCTGCCGGGCAAGGATGCAGGCGTCCATACGGAGGTGTCGGTAAAAGTGACTAATACCGGTAAGTGTGCAGGAGAGGAAGTAGTCCAGTTGTATGTGCAGGATAAGGTAGCGTCTGTTACGCGCCCGATAAAGGAGTTGAAGGGCTTCAGGAAAATTCATCTGAATGCGGGTGAAAGCAAAACTGTAGCTTTTCAGATAACTGACGATGCACTGGGATTCTATGACAATGAGATGAATTATATGGTAGAACCTGGTGATTTCGTCTTTATGGTGGGTGGCAGTAGTGATGATGTACAGCAGATTACCTATAACTTGAAAGAATAGGATTCTTGTCCTATAAATGAAAAGCAAGGCTGTCTGGAATCATATCCGGACAGCCTTGCTTTTCTGTTTTAGTTGGTTATCACATTCGTGAAATACTCTTTGAACAGTTTTTCTGCCCGTTCCAGTTGTTCCGGAGTATTTTCCTTCACTTCTTTCAATTTGTAATCCCATCCCATGACTTCGTATTTGTGAACGCCCAGACGGTGGTAAGGAAGTATTTCCACCCGTTGTATCTGCCGGTATTTGCCGAGATTTTCACCCAGCAGGCGGATGTCTTCTTCCGAATCGCTGTAACCGGGAACCAGTACATAACGCAGCCAGAAGGGGCGCTCATGTTCTTCGAGCCAGGCAGCGGTGCGGAGTGTCTGTTCGTTGCTCCGTCCCGTCAGCGTGCGGTGGCGTTCGGGATTGAATTGCTTGATGTCCAGCAGCACGAGGTCAGTCAGGCTAAAGAGCTCTTCCACCTTTTCATTCCAGATGCTTCCGTTACTATCCAGGCAGATATGGATGCCGTTCACCTTCAGTTCCTTGAATAGGGGAATCAGCGCTTCTGCCTGCAGGGTAGGCTCGCCGCCGGAGAAAGTAATACCTCCTTTTTTCCCGAAGAATGCTTTTTGGCTGACAGCCATGTGCAGGATTTCTTCTGGGGTGGTGGGAGTGCCTCCTTTTACATCAATCGTATCCGGATTGGCACAATACAGACAACGGAACGGACATCCTTGCAGGAAAACAACGAGCCGGAGACCCGGCCCGTCGAATGTTCCCATACTTTCGTAGGAGTGTATGTTTATCATATTACATCCTTTCGTGGAATGAACGGCTGATGACTTCCAACTGATGCTCGCGGCTCAACTTCACGAAGTTCACTGCATAGCCGGAAACGCGGATGGTGAGTTGCGGATACTTTTCGGGATGTTCCATGGCATCTTCCAGCATTTCGCGGTTCAGTACGTTTACGTTCAAGTGGTGGGCACCTTTGGTGAAGTAGCCGTCCATCATGGTTACCAGGTTCTCTACACGTTCTTCCGGTGTCGGGCCCAGTGATTTGGGGACGATGGAGAACGTATTGCTGATACCATCCTGCGAGTCGCGGTAACGCAATTTGGCTACAGAGCTCAAGGAGGCGATGGCACCGTTCTTGTCACGTCCGTGCATCGGATTGGCACCCGGAGCAAAGGCAACACCTTTGGCGCGTCCGTCCGGAGTAGCGCCTGTCTTTTTGCCATACATCACGTTGGATGTGATGGTCAGCAATGAAAGAGTGGGGCGGGCATTTTTGTAGACGGGCAGTTTCTTCAGTTCTTCACTGAAGTAGTATACTAAATCCACACCGAGGTGGTCTACACGGTCATCGTTATTACCAAAGCAAGGGAAAGAACCTTCCATATCAAAACCCTCTGTCAGACCAATGTCATTACGGCGGGCAGTGACTTTGGCATATTTGATGGCAGAGAGGGAATCGATGGCGATGGAAAGTCCTGCCACACCGTAAGCCAGATTGATGCGCGGGTCGGTATCGATGAATGCCATCTGAGCCTTTTCGTAATAATACTTATCGTGCATGTAGTGGATAATGTTCATGGCTTCGTTGTATACGCGGGCAATTTCAGTCAGTACCTTCTTGTAGTTGGCCATTACTTCCTCGAATTTCAGCGTGTTGCCGGTCAGTACGGGAATACCTTTCACCATGACGGTTCCGGTATTTTCGCAACGTCCGCCGTTGATGGCGAGCAGCAATGCCTTGGCTAGGTTGGCACGTGCACCGAAGAACTGGATTTGCTTTCCGATGGCTTGGTAAGATACGCAGCAGGCAATACCGTAATCGTCACAGTTGCGTACTTCGCGCATCAGGTTATCGTTCTCGTATTGGATAGAGCTTGTGTCTACGGAAACTTTGGCACAGAAATCCTTGAAACCTTCCGGCAGTTCCGGGCTCCACAGTACCGTCATGTTTGGTTCGGGAGAAGGACCGAGATTGTATAGGGTTTGCAGAAAACGGAAAGAGGTTTTGGTCACTTTCACACGTCCGTCGTTGAAACGGCCGCCAATGGCTTCGGTCACCCAAGTCGGGTCTCCGGCAAAGATGTCATTGTACGACTGCATACGCAGATGGCGTACCATGCGCAGCTTGATGACGAACTGGTCTATCAGTTCTTGTGCAAAAGTTTCGTCAATCTTGCCGTGAGCCAAATCATACTCGATGAAGATGTCGAGGAATGAAGATACATTGCCCAATGACATGGCAGCACCGTCTTGTTCTTTCACGGCAGCCAGATAAGCCATATATACCCATTGCACAGCTTCTTGCGCTGATGTTGCGGGGCGGCTGAGGTCGAGTCCGTAGTATTCGCCCATCACTTTGATGTCTTTCAGGGCCTTGATTTGCTCTGCTACTTCTTCACGCAGACGGATACGGGCTTCGGTCATGGGACCTGTCAGATTGCGCAAGTCTTCTTGCTTGGCTTCGACAAGTCGGTCGATACCGTAGAGTGCCAGACGACGGTAGTCACCGATGATACGTCCGCGAGCATAGTTGTCGGGAAGACCGGTCAGGAATCCCAATGAACGGAAGGAACGGATTTCTTCGGTATATACATCGAATACGCCGTCGTTATGTGTTTTGCGGTAATGGGTGAAGATGTCTTTTACTTTATCGTCCACTTCCACTCCGTTTTCACGGCATGCTTTTGCTACCACGTTGATTCCTCCGAAAGGTTTGATGGATCGTTTCAACAGTTCGTCAGTCTGCAAACCGACAATAAGTTCATTGTCTTTATCAATATACCCGGCTTTATGAGAAGTGATGGTAGATACGGTGGTGTTGTCCAGTGAACGGACGCCATTGTTGTTTCTTTCTTCTTCGAGAGCCTTCAGACAGATGTCCCAGATACGTTTGGTACGTTCGGTAGGTCCCTGCAGGAAAGATGCATCTCCGGTATAGGGTGCGATGTTTTTACTGACGAAATCACTGACATTGATTTCTTTGCTCCAAAGCCCGTTGGTAAAGGTTTTGTTCAATTCCATAAAATTTGTTTTTGTTAGTAGGTTAGATAATGTTATCCTTTAGAGCGCACAAAAATACTGAATAAATTCCGTAATTTTATAAGAGATACTTCTCTTTTTATGTTGAACAGCATAAAATAACTATTATTAGGTAGTGAATGTCCGGGGGAGTAGAGATGTTAATACTTTCTTTATATGTGGTTTATGAATTGAAACAAGAACCGAATAATAATCTGCATTATTTACAAATGATGTAGGTTTAAGGAACAGTCGTATTCTGAACCTAATTCAGTCGTATAGTGAATGCCATTCAGTCGTATACTGAATAGGGTTCAATCGTATACTGAATGTGGTTCTTTGTAAATATACTGATAGCCAGTAAGTTATAAAACTCTGTCTTGCCCTTGATAAATTTCAACAAATAGCCTAAATGCCGTTATGTTCGTTCCGTAGTGGGTATAAACAAGAATTTTGGTATAATTGCTCTGTTTTTGTGCAGAAAAGTTTGTAGAATAAAAAATGATTTGTATCTTTGCACCGCTTTAAAAGAAAAGCACTTCTGAAAAAGAAGTTTTGGAGAGGTGGCAGAGTGGTCGATTGCGGCGGTCTTGAAAACCGTTGTGCTGCGAGGCACCCGGGGTTCGAATCCCTGTCTCTCCGCTGAACGTGCTGGACAGAAATGGTCAGCAAACGGACAAAAAGCTACAAATCAACGATTTGTGGCTTTTTTTATTGTCCGAAAGTCCTGCTTCCAAGACTTTAAAAGTACGGTAAAAGACAAAGTTTCGTTACTAAATCGTTACCTATTCCTTACCGGACAAAAACGGTAACGATTTGTCCTCAAATGACCTGATAATGACTTGATTAGTCCACAGTCTGCATAACTCGAAAACGAGAGGTAAAAATTAATTTTGCAACTAAAAAAAGTGAGTTATGAAATCGACATTCAAGGTTCTTTTTTATTTGAAGAAAGGTTCTGAAAAGAAAAACGGCGAGGTTATGATTATGGCACGCATCACCATAGACGGCAAACTTTGCCAGTTCAGCACGAAACAGAGCATCCAGCCCGACAACTGGAACACGGCTGCGGGCAAAGCCAAAGGCAGGGATGCCGGGAGGATAAACGCCCTTTTGGACGACATACGTTCTTCCCTGAACACCATTTACCACGAAATGCAGCGGCGTGACAACTACGTGACCGCCGAGAAAGTGAAGAACGAGTTCTTGGGACACAGCGAGAGCCACGAAACAATCCTTTCATTGTTCCAAAAGCACAATGACGATGTGAAGCAGCTTGTGGGCATATCCAAGACGATAGCGACCTACCGCAAGTATGAAGTGACCCGCCGCCACCTCGCCGAGTTCATCCGCAGCAAGTACAACGTATCGGACATATCCATAAAGGAGATAAGCCCGATGTTCATTACCGATTTTGAGTTGTACCTGCGTACCGCCTGCAAGTGCGGCTACAATACCACCGCCAAGTTCATGCAGTTCTTCAAGCGCATCATCATCATTGCCCGCAACAACGGCATACTGGTGGGCGACCCGTTCGCCAGCTACAAAATCCGACTGGAAAAAGTGGACAGGGGTTATCTGACAGAGAACGAGATAAAAATCATCCTTAAAAAGAAAATGGTTTCCGAACGGCTGGAACACGTCAGGGACTTGTTCGTCTTTTCCTGTTTCTGCGGTCTGGCTTACAGCGATGTTGCCAACTTGCGGCAGGAGAATATCCAAAAGTCCTTTGACGGCAACCTTTGGATAATCACCAAGCGGGTAAAGACCAACACGGACGTGAATGTCCCCTTGCTGGATATTCCCAAGATGATTTTGAAGAAGTACAAGGGCAAGCTGCCGGACGGCAAGATACTTCCCGTAATCAGCAATCAGAAGCTAAACGCCTACTTGAAAGAGATTGCCGATATTTGCGGTATTAAAAAGAACCTGACATTCCACCTTGCCCGGCACACGTTCGCCACGACCACCACGCTGTCAAAGGGCGTACCCATTGAAACGGTGTCCAAGATGCTGGGACACACAAATATAGAAACTACGCAAATTTACGCCCGCATCACCAACAGCAAGATAGGCAGCGATATGCAGGGGCTTGACAAGAAGTTTGTCGGCATCGAGAAAATTTACAAGGAGGTAGCCATGTAACATGGCTGCTATTTCCCGAACAACAAGTATCACCTTTCAATAAATAAATGCGTTATGGCTAAGCAATCTAAAATAGAATACAGTAAAGAATACCTCACAAGTGAGGAACTGTCAGCGATTTCAAAAGTGAAACTGCCCCTGTCCCGGCAGCGTAAAGCCCGTGACATTTTCCTGTTCTCGTGCTACACGGGAATGGCATACAGTGACATAAACAGGCTTAGGAAAGAAAATATCTTGGCACATTCCCGTGAAAAACGTTTTCTGCGCTTTCATGTGTCTAAAAGTACCTTGCTATACTCGTTTCCACTGCTTGATGCGCCTTACGACATTTTGAAAAAATACCGGGGGCTTCAAGAAAACGGGGAGCTTCTGCCCGTTTTACCACTCCCGGCAATAAATTACGATTTACAAAACGTTTGTGCCGCCGCTGGCATAAAAAAATCCGTTACCTTATCTTGCGCCCGCAAGACATTTGCCTTTGTTGTCGCTCCTGAAAACGGCATTACCGCCAGTATGCTAACGGGGATTTATAATGAACACAATCGGTAACAAAACAGGTAACGATTTCGGTAACTAAATACTACATAACAATCTATATCCAAGCATTTTACATTCTTCCACCTTGCGGGCAGTCCACCGACTACCCGCATTTTTTTATATCCCTTTCCCACTGGCACATTCCCCGAAACGCCAGCCGTGCCGTGGCATGGCTGACTGTATTTCGTGAAAAGAGCCGTTGGAAACCCGCACAAGCGTATTGCAAGCAAGCTCACAACACCCTTGCCTTTCCCATCCGCATGGAGTGTTCCCTAAAAGACGAAAGAGAACAGGCACTTTTCCCCAGTTTCCTAAATGTAAATCTTCCTCTCACGCAGTCCCCCAGCCGGGACAGTCGTTTTAATCATTTCAATAGGCAAAGGTAATTATATCCATATTTCAGTAAGAAAGATTATAACTATATTAAAGGAAGACACTACATTTGTCGTATATTTTCCATAGCGAAATCTAAAAAATAACTGAATAAATTGGATTGACTATGAAAAATAGCGTCATAGACAATATCTGCCCTGAACATCTGGACGTAAATCAAGAAAATGGTTCATCTAATACAACATTATCGCAATCGCAACAACTATATATATTATGATAATTCTGCATCCAGCCATAACAGTGCAGAATTATTAATAGTAAAATCCAGCACACCTCTATCTTTCATCCAAGACAGATAAGACCTGACCGTAGAACCCACCAACACATATTGCTCAATAGTCATTGTCAGACCAAACATTCGGAATATCTCGCTGATAATGTCATCAGTTGTTTTCGGTGTGGCACATATTGTTTTGATTATCTGTTCTATCTCATACACCTTCTGTCGGTTTATTTCCGCAAGTTCGCTGATATCATTGCAAGGGTCAGCATGAGAAGGGATGAATATATCCGCTTTCAAAGTTTCTATGTTTGTCAGCGTTTCCAAATAGGCGGCGACATCATAGATAAATGTCACACCATATTTCTCCAATGTTGCCCTACTGCTTACACAATCGGCAAGAAATACCGTATTGTCGGGAGTTCGAAATCCAACCATATCAAAGAAATGTCCGGGAAGAGGAATTATCTCTATTTTACTTGGAAATTCATGAGAGGAGAAATCTGTGACTACGGACTCTTTCGCCATTAGGAATTTACTTCTCAAATCCTTGCATGGATAACCGCCATAGAGAAATGACGGTTCAAGAACCGGATAACGAATGAAATCAGCTTCAATGCCAGCACAGAATACTGGGCAACCAATTTTATTCTGAACATAAGCATTACCTCCTATATGGTCGGCATTGGAGTGTGTGTTGAGAATCCCTCTAATAGTCCAGCCTTTGGAATCCGCTATTTTCAGCACCTTTTTTGCAGCCTCCTTATCGTTGCCGCTGTCTATCAGATACACTTCACGTTCCGACTGTGCATAAATGCCAATCTTAGCCGGACAATTTATATAATAGCTCTGTGCCCCTACTTGTTGAAGCTCGTACATAGTCTTAATTTTCAGAATATAAATTACAGAATCTTTGTTTATTGGATTGATAGTACATTTCTGTATGTCCGGTGTGTCATTTTCAAACGATAAAAGAAGTTTTTTGGCAAACCTCAATCCATATGCAAAATTACCTAATTCATATAATATTTCCCTATAATTGAATGTTTTTCTTTACTTAGGCGTAATTTAATTACACCTTTTATTTTCCTCTTATTTTTAAGGAATCTAATTATTGACATTTTTAATTTGCGGGCAGTCCACCGACTACCCGCATTTTTTTATATCCCTTTCCCACTGGC
>NZ_QTLV01000001.1:0-12233 GCF_003602795.1 Bacteroides sp. AF34-31BH | reverse complement strand
CCACCGACTACCCGCATTTTTTTATATCCCTTTCCCACTGGCACATTCCCCGAAACGCCAGCCGTGCCGTGGCATGGCTGACTGTATTTCGTGAAAAGAGCCGTTGGAAACCCGCACAAGCGTATTGCAAGCAAGCTCACAACACCCTTGCCTTTCCCGCCCGCATGGAGTGTTCCCTAAAAGACGAAAAAGAACAGGCACTTTTCCCCTGTTTCCCTAAATGTAAATCTTCCTCTTACGCAGTCCCCCAGCCGGGACAGTCGTTTTAATCATTTCAATAGGCAAAGGTAGTTACGTGTTCTTCACGATTTTGCAAGGTCGAGCCGTTCCGGTTTGGCGAAAAAATCTTCCCTGCCTTGCGAGGTATTTTTTGCCCAAAAACCTGCAAACTCTAAACACTACCCTTTTAAGCCTATGTGAAACGAAAACGACCGACCCGACCGGAAGACGCATAAAAAAAAGTCGGATTTACGGGAAACAGGAAAAAAGTTCAGTGAAACTTCAACTCCCTCACCTCTCGAATCCGCATAAAATCAAAAACTTAAAAATTACAGCAATATGGAAGCAAAGGTATTATCGGAAGCAAAAGTTTATGTAGGCACTTACGGCAAGTACAACAACGGTTCTTTGTTTGGGGCATGGCTCGACCTGTCGGACTATTCGGACAAGGAAGAATTTTACGAAGCCTGCCGGGAACTGCACGAGGACGAGGAAGATGCGGAATATATGTTTCAGGACTGGGAGAACGTGCCGGAGGGCTTAATCAGCGAAAGCTGGATTTCTGAAAACTTCTTCGCCTTGCGTGATGCGGTGGAAGATTTGGGCGACACCGAACAGGAAGCCTTTTTCGTGTGGTGCAACTACAAAAAACGTGATTTGGAGGGGGAAAATGCGGACTTCCTTGTACGGGATTTCCGGGACGAGTATCAAGGTCAATATGACGATGAAGAAGATTTCGCCTATGAAATAGTGGAGAAATGTTACGACCTGCCGGACTTCGCCAAAACCTATTTCGATTACAAGCAGTTCGCCCGTGACCTCTTTATGTGCGATTACTGGTTTGATGACGGTTTTGTGTTCCGAGCGGCATAACAACTAATCCGGGCGGGGTAACAAAGCCCTGCCGCTAAAAATACAAAGCGATGAAACGGAAAAGCATTTATAAAATCCTTTGGCGGGTGTTGCTGTTCTGCCTTGCATGGCGGTTCGCCAGCGTAGCCGGAGCAGGTACGGCGATAACGGTATATATCGTTTTTTGTGCCGCCCGTTTCCTGTTCCGGGTCTGCCTGTCAGCCCTTTATATGCTGGGTGTGGCTCTGCTTTTCCTGTTGTTGCTTTCCTTACTGATATTATAACCATAAAAAATAGAACATCATGCAGTCACTTAACAAAAACGGGGTAAGCATTACCCAAACACCGGGAGAGGAAAAGTTTGTCAAATGCCGTTTGAGCGCATTTAAGGGACAGACATTTTACCAGTACGATTACCGTCATACCGATATGGAACTTTTCTGTACGGTAGCCAAAACGCTGGACGAGTGCCGCCGCAGGCGTGACGAATGGCTGGCGAAGAAAGAACGGAGTAACAACAAGTAAATTTTAGGGATATGAAAACGACAGAAGTAAACAGGGAACTAATCGGCAGGCGTTGCGAGTGCATTTTTACGGGCTTAATGGTAACGGGCGTTATCGAGGACACGGAGGAAAACGAACACACTACGGGGGTAAAAGTCCGCTTCGACCGTCCGCACCAATGGGGCGATGATTTGTATAATGACGTGTGGGCATGGGGGCGCAAAATTGACGAGTTCGGCACGTTGCACCACCTGCAACTGCTGGAGGACAAGCCGGACTTTCAGACAATGGTAGTAGTTTTCAGCGAGCCAATCCGCCAAATAGACCGCAGCGTTTTTGAAGATGCGGCGGCTTGGGGTGTTGCTCCCTACGGGGTTGGGTAAACAGCTACGAGAGTGTCAGGTTTGTAGCCATAGACGACCATACGGCGGTCATAACGGGCGAATACAACTTTGAACAGGTAAAGGTATGGTTAGAGAAAAATGTACCCGTAAAGAGCCTTGAAATCAGTTGATGGAGAACGGCGGCGGTTGCCGCCGTTACTTAATGAGGTAATGCTTTGAAGTTAACAAATAATTGTTGGTCATATCCCCCAAATCTATGCCACTCATTTTTTGTGACTAATTTACACATAGCAAAAGCGCTTTCACCTATCAATTGATTTGTTATGGTTACATTTATTCGTTTTCCATTATCCAAAATTTCAATACCTTCTTTTTGTTGCCAAATTAGGTTATAAGAGTCTTCGCTAAAAGAAGGGTCTAAGGTAAGATTTAAACTAAACTTATCTCCTAAATAAAAAACTTTCTTTTGTTTTGTTGCAGGGTCTATAATTGTCAAACTTTCACCTGCTCGTCCATCCTTTATGATATACTCATTACCTAAAGAATCATTTACTTTAATTATTGTGGGTATATTAAAATCTTTGTCTTTTCCTGCCATTCTATAATACTCTTTAATACAATCAATAAAATCATTACTATAACAAACACATCGTTCTGCTTCCCTTATAGAAAAAGGATTTGTATGAGAAAGTTTATTTCTAATGGGAATAAGACGTTCTAAAAAAGTTCTAAGTTCATTATTTCCCTCCGGGTACATATCATGTAAATATGGAGAAAAATAATCTCTATAAAAATCGGGTTTACATAGTATGTAGATAATATCTTCAACAAATAAAGTATCTAGTGGAGTAGGAAATCTTAATGGTTCATCAGCCATCATTTTATCCGCTTTTTCTACAATGGCTTTTTTCATTCTATAATTTCCATCTGCCCCTTTTTCATGAAAATAATTATCCCCAATTTTTTCTGATAAAACATTGTGAATAAAAATTCTAGCCCATTTTTCAAAGTTCTCAATATGATTTCTACATATTGTTCTTAATTCTTCGTCTGAATATCTATAGTACATCATTCCTTCTAATTTATTTGTGACAACAAAAATACTCATAAAATAAACACCCGACAATATTTTGCTGGGTGTTTATTAACATATTCATCTAAAAAAGATTTATTCTTCCTCGCTACTGTCATTATTAAATGAGAACGAAAATTGTTGCATCTGTCCAAAGCTGTCAATCACATAAATGTCAATCGTCTGCTGGTCGGTCGATGCCGAAATGTAGTAGAGCCGGAACGTATCTTTCTCCAGCAGGTAAAGGTCATTGGGCAGGAACACCGTGCCGTTATCCATTTCCAGCTTCCCTTTGCCGTCAGGCTGAAAATACCTGATTTGATAGGTAGTCGGCTGGTAATAGCCGCCACGCACCAGTTGGCAGCGTATTTCTGCGGTTTCCCCGACTTTCAGCCTTTTGGGTATGGGCAGCGTTTCGATGCTGAACGGGTACGCCTGCTGAATATCCAAGTTGTCATTACAGGCGGTGACAAGCACAAGGGCGGCCACGATGTAGCAGCCCATGATGATTTTATACATTACATTCTTCATATACATTATTATATAGCGGTCAGTTGATAATGAATTTCAGTCCCAAAGATACCTGCGTGTGGAGCTTGCCTATGTCCGAGCCGAACAACGCCCGTTCCCTTGCGTTCAGCAGCAGAGCCACCCGGTCGGTCAGGTAGGCTTCCAGTTCCAGCGTGAGCGCACCGCCGTAAATGAAGCAGTCCTTATCCAGCAGCGTGGAGCCGTCCGGCAGCAGCTTTTCACTGCGGTTGCTTGTTTCATACCCGGCGAGTGCCGATAGTCCCAGCGACAGGAAAAAGGTCTTTCGCCTGTCCGAAAGGAATTTCAGGTAATATCCGCCCTCTGCGGTGAACTGTTCTACGGGTATCTGCATATCCTTGTAGTCATATTTCTTGTGCAGGTATTCGCCGCCAATCACCCAGCGGTTGGCGTTCTTGGTGTAAACGCTGTATGCCGCCCCGATGTGGTAGGCGAAATCACTGCCAGCGTTCCAATGCACCCCGTCCGCCATGCCCGCCGTGACCTGCAAGCCTTTCATGCCCGGCAGGTATCTTTGTGCGTGTGCCTGGTTGAAATGCAGGCACAGCACAAAGAGTATTCCGATAAATAGAAACCGTTTCATCCCTATTTGATTTTGAGTTCGTTAATCACTTCTGCGTTCACGATGTCGGCGTTCTCCACCCGGATAACCTGATGCCGCCCGCCGTTCTTCTCGTAGAGTTCCACGACCAGCAGCTTGTCGTCAGGAATGGTGAACTTCGGCAGGGCGTACACCGTGCACACGGTACTTTTTCCTGCAATCTCTACCACCTCGTTGTAGCTGCGTACCGCATCCAGTACCGTTTCCTGAATAGCCGTGCGTTTGGGTACTTTCTTATCGACTATCTTAAACTTGATGAAGTCGGTATCGAAAGGCACGTTGGAACTGTTCTTCGTCTGCGTATGCACGTAGAGCATCCCGTTATAGGTGTAAATGCCTTTGATTAAGAACTGTATGCCGAAACGCTTGCTACCCAAGTGGCGCACTTTCCGGTCATTGTTCTTGTAGATGCTCTGCATTATCAGTTTCACCAGCAGCGGGCTTTCATTGCCCAGTTCCCGGAAATGGATGTTCATGCGGGTATGCGAGAAATCGGACGTATCTTCATTTTCCAAGAAGTCTTTCATTTCGATGTTGAGCATTTCCGGTTCACGGGCGTACTTGGCGTTGAACGAAAAGAAACTGCCGTCCTCGCAGATAACGGAAAAGTTCGTTTCGCCCGGAAAGCCCTCTGTCGTGGCTTTCACCCGGATTACGTTCTCCGCACCGTCCGCCTTGCCCGCTATGATGTGGTTGCTTCCCAAATCCACGTAGCGGACGGCGGCGGGGAAGATGATATGCACCGTCTTGGCAAAGGTCACTTCCACGCCGTAGGGCGTAACCATTTGGCGGTACGGGAGTTTCCGGGTAATCCCCCGGTACAAGTCGTTGCCTGCCGCATACTTCACGGTGTCAGCGGTTTGTGCGTTTGCCGCACACACGCCCAGCAAGAGGGCGAACATTACAAAAATCTGTTTCATCGTTAATTGAAATTTTAGTGGTTGATAAAATGGTTATTGTTGTTTGGCGTAAAGCATGACTTTATAGCCTGCTTTTAGTTTTACTTTTATAGTCCTGAACTTTTTCGCAAGATAGCCGGACGTTCCTTGCAGCAAGCCCCTTGTCACGTCCATAGCCACCTGCTGCCCGGCACTCCGTGCAAAGGAAATGCTTGTTCCCAGCCCGCTGCCGATATTCGCCATAGCTTCGTTGAACGCTTCCTGCTCCATAGAGGACGGGACGGAAAGCCCCTTTTGCCCGTCCGTGTCGAACACGGCGAGTTCCACCGGGATGATATTGCCAGCGTACTCAATCGAGGACACCAGTATGTCGAGCCTTTCACCCTGCACCTTTGCCGTCCCCGCCACAAGGGTGTTCTTCGGCACGACTATGTTCCCGGCTTGCATGGGTTCGAGCAGCCGTAGTTTCACCGCCTGCCCGTCCACCAGCGTTTGGTCTTGGTGGATGCAGGCGGCTATCGTGTTCTTTCCCATAGCGTAGCCCGTGCCTACCGCCGTGTTGAAGCCGTAGTTTCGTGGCTGGCTGTAAGCCCGGATGAAGTCGGCATCGCTCGTGGGCTGCTGCAATCCTGATACGGTCGTTTCCCGGATTGCCTGCACGGGCTGGGCTTGTGGCATTTGGGTGACAGTCCCGGCAACAGGCACTTGTGCCGTTTGCCCGTTCTGTTCGCCGTCATTCATGTATTTTGCCGCCAGTTCGTAGGATTTTTCCAAGAGTGCCATTTGGTCGTCAGCCGTAGGCGTGGCGTTCTGCTGTTGTTGCAGTCGGTCTGTCAGTTCCGCCACCTGCCGCTTCAAGTCCTCTTTTTCCTCGTCCACCGTCGGGGTTTCGTAGAACGTGCTTAACTGGCGGTTGATGTCCCGGTAAGCCGCCCGTGAAGAAGCACCGCCGCCCCTTTGGGGCTTCGCATCTTCTTCCGGCATCAGGTCGATTTCCGCTTGCGGTTCTTCCGCTTTATCGTCCCCCGTGAAACCGAAGTCCTGCAAGGATTGTATCTTGTCCTGCTGTTTGCGGTTCAGCATCGCTTGTTCGTATGCCTTTTGCTTGTCGGCTATAATCCCGTCCTCTGCGGGCAGGGGGATGTCGGCGTTGAAGCCGCCCACGCTTTCCATATTCACGTCCTCTTTGCCGGAGGGGGCGAATATCAGGTACATGCACCCGGCAAAGGCAAGGAACATCAGCGGGAAGACTATCATTTTCCTGCGCTGCTGTACCTGTTGGGGTGTCAGTTCCTTTTTAGGCTTATTTTCTTTTGGGGGCTTCCCATTTGTTGGTGAAGTAGATATGCTACTTTCATTCTTCTGTACTTCGTCCATTGTTCAGTCTGTTTAATAAGTTGATACTGTCGCTATCGTGTAGCGGGTATTGTTTGATGTGTTCTATTTGCAGCCGCCTGCCGTCCCGTTTCCCGATATTGTAGATTGATGAAACGGTGATGTAGATAGACAAGCCGCCGAAAAAGAAGAACATCACGAGGATAACCGCCAGCCTTTTACCCGGCGTAATCCGTCCGCACATTCGGCGCAGTCGGTCGTCCGCCCAGTCCTGCACCTTTTCGATGTAGTTTCGTTTTCTCTCCATAAGGCTATCTCTTAATGGTTTGTAAATCCTTGTTCTCGGTAATGGTGAACGCTTCGATAATGAAGCCGTGCGGGTTGTTGTCGCTCCGTGTGGCGTTGAGCAATCGGCACGAGGTCACAAGACTTCGCACCGTCAGGCTGCTTTCCCTGACAATCAACTGGCGGGCATACGTGTTCACCTTGTATGGGTACTGGTCGAAGTCGCACTTCACGCTGTCAATCTCCACCGTCTGCGTGACGTTTCCGGAAATCACCCGGTTATAATACCCCTTTTCCGCCAAGTCCTTGTAATAGTTGAAAGCGGTCTTGTCGGCGAGGAACAGCGAGCGTTTGATGTTGCTTTCGATAGCCCCCTTGTCGGGTGATAAGGTGAAGAAAAGTTCGTGGAAACGCCGCACGTGCGATTTGGCTTCCACGGGTCTGTTCTGTGCCATGTCCTGCGAGAGTGCCAGCATCAGGCTTTTACCGTTGTCGAGGACGTATATCTTCTGCCGCTGCTTTTCGGCGAAGCTGTACGAGTTCCACACGGCAAAGCCCGTCACCAATGTGCACAGGCAGATGAATACCAGCGCAAAGAGCCGGATTTGCCGGAAACTCGTTTCGATGTTCGTTAATGACTTAAATTCCATATACTAAATTTTGATGTTGGTTATTTGAGTAGTTTCCCGGTTACTTTTCCGCTTGCCGCACCGACCGCAGCCCCGGCGATTGACCCTGCCCGTGCCACGTTGCGGTTATAGGCGGATGTACCGCCAGCCGACACTATCCAGCTTGCCACCGTTGGAATGGTGAAGTAGCCCACGATGCCGATAATCATAAAGATTACATACACGGTGCTGCTCCCGTCAGGAATGAAATTCGGGTCTGAAAGTTCCTGAATGTCCTTTTGGAGCATCAGCGTTTGTATGCGTGCCAGCACGCTGCTGAACAAATCGGACACGGGCAACCACAGGTAAATGGAGATATAGCGTGAAATCCACTGGGTCAGCGTGCTTTGGAAACCGTCATAGACGGAAATCGCAAACGCCAGCGGACCCAGTATGCTCAACACGATTAAAAAGAACGTGCGCAGCGTGTCGATAATCAGCCTCGCCGCCTGAAAGAGCATTTCCAGCAGTTCCCTGAACCAGTCCCGGACGGACTTCTTTATATTATAAGCCGCCCTGTCCATGTACATCCCGGTCATAGTCACCATGTCGGAGGGCGACCAGCCCAGTTCTTCCAGTTGTCGGTCAAATTCCTCGTCCGATGCGAGGTAAGCCGTTTCGGGGCTTCGCATCAGGGCTTCATATTCCAGTCGGTCTTTCTGCGCCCGGTACTCGTTCATGTCGAAAGTCTGCGTTTCCATAAGCTGGTTGCACCCTTTCACCACTGGCGACAATACCGTGTTGATAGTCCCCAACACGAAAGTTGGAAAAAACATGATGCACAGCCCCAGCGCAAAAGGGCGCAGGAGTGGGTACACGTCTATGGGTTCGGCACGTGCGAGCGACTGCCACACTTTGGCGGCTACATAGAACAGCGCACCCAGCCCGGCTATCCCTTTGGCTACCCCCGTCATGTTGCTGCACAAGGGCATCATTTCATCGTACAACACCCGCAACACTTGGTGCAGGTTGTCAAAATCCACTGCTGCTAATAACATAGGCATACCGATTTATATGTTACCAGTAGCGTTCATCCGCCGAGCCGTAGAGAGCCAGCACCCGGTCGGTGTCGTTTTTCTTCTTTGCCCGCAGGTAGGACACGGATATGTTCTTGCGGGTGTAGTAGTTCACGAGGTTGCGGTAGTTAAGCAAACTTCGATAAGCGTTGTCGATGATTGCCAGCCGTTCGGCATCCGTCAGCGACATACCCGTGATGTTCACTACATTTTTCAAGTCCTGCAACACGTCCGAGCTTTCCGACATCAGTTTGGCATAGCCGAACGATATTGCGGAAAGTTCGTCAGGCGTGAAATTCGGGTCTGCCAGCATGTTTTGGAAGTTGCGCACGTAGATTTCAGATATTTCCGCCACCAGTTCAATGGACTTCTTCACCTTGACACCGCCCTTAACCACGTCATGCACCGCTTTGAGCGCATCGTAATATTTTTTACCCTGCTGGAAAATCTTCTGCGCTTCCATGAAGCCGTCCAGCGTGTTCTTGGCAGTGGTGGAAGTCTGCACTATCTGCTTGGTGGTGTTGATGATACCCTGTGCCAAGTTGCCGGGGTCTGACACCACCCACTGTGCGGATGCCTTGCCGATGAAGCAAAGGCATACCGCCATAAGGAGAATTGTTTTCTTCATATTCCTGATTTTTAAGTTGTTGATGATTGGGGATTTCTCTTGCTTTCCGCAAGCCGCTTGATAGCCAGTTCAAGGTTGCCGCCCAGCTTCTCGGCGAGGGCGAACACTTCCATTTTCTCGCTTTCCTCTGTCGTGAACGTGTAATATTCTTCCAACGAAACTTCCGTGGCATATACCGCCGACTGCGTGCCGCCCAGCGAGAAGAAAACTTCCTTGTACTTCCGTCCGGGGTGGTTCGCCATGTTGATAGACAATATTTGCGAACGCTCCTTGTCGGTCAGTCCGAGCAGGTTTTGTATGCTGTCGAACTTGTTGAGATATTTTCGCTGGTCTAACAGGATTTTGCAATCGGAGTTGTTGATGATACTCTCTTTCACTATGGGCGAGGAAATAATATCTTCCACTTCCTGTGTTACCACAATCGCTTCCCCGAAATACTTCCTGACGGTTTTGTACAAATATTTTATGTAGTCCGCCATATTCGCCGATGCAATCGCTTTCCACGCTTCTTCAATTAGTATTAACTTCCTTATTCCCTTTAACTTGCGCATCTTGTTTATAAAGGCTTCCATGATGATGATAGTCGTTATCGGGAATAAAATCTTGTGGTCTTTGATATTATCCAATTCAAAGACAATGAAGCGTTTATGCAGCAAATCCAGTTCCTTGTCGGAGTTCAGCAGGTAGTCGTATTCACCGCCACGATAGTACGGTTCAAGCACGTTCAGGAAATTGTCAATGTCAAAATCCTTTTCCCTGACGTTCTTCTGTTCAAGCTGTCGGCGGTAATCATCCCGGACAAACTCGTAGAACGTGTTGAAACAGGGCGTTACCGAACGGTCTTTGCCTATCAGCTCGATATAGGCACTTACCGCATTGGACAACGCCACTTCTTCCGACCGCTTGGGGGCTTCATCATCCCGCTTCCATAAAGTAAGGATAAGCGTCTTGATACTCTCTTTCTTCTCGATGTCAAATACCCCGTCTTCGACATAGAACGGGTTGAATGCTATCGGGTTCTCGTTGGTGTAGGTGAAATAAATCCCGTCCTCGCCATGCGTGCGGTTGTGGATAAGCTGGGACAGCCCCAAGTAACTGTTACCCGTATCTACTAATAGCACGTGCGCACCCTGCTCGTAATACTGGCGCACCATGTGGTTGGTGAAGAAAGACTTCCCGCTACCACTCGGCCCAAGTATGAACTTGTTGCGGTTGGTGGTGATGCCTTTCTTCATGGGCAGGTCTGAAATGTCGATGTGCAGCGGGCGACCGCTTACCCTGTCCACCATTTTGATGCCGAACGGGGAAAGCGAACTCTTGTAGTTCGTTTCTTCCACGAACAGGCAGAGAGCCTGCCCCAAGAACGTGTAGAAACTTTCCTCTGCGGGGAAGTCCGCCTCGTTGCCGGGTATGCCCGCCCAAAAGAGCGTGGGCGTATCGACCGTGTTGTGGCGTGGCTTGCACTCCATTAGTGCAAGCTGGCTTCCCACATCGTTGCGTATGCGTTTAAGTTCTTCCCGGTCATCGCTCCATGCCATGACGTTGCAGTGGCAGCGCACCGAGATAAGCCCTTTGCTATGCGCTTCGTTCAGGTACTCGTCTATCCATTCCTTGTTCACTTGGTTGGCACGGGAGTAGCGGGAGAGCGATTGCATATTCCGGGCGGTCTGCTCGAAGTTCTTCAGGTTTTCGGCGTGGTCGTCTATGAAGATGAACTGGTTATAGACGTGGTTACACGACAACAGTACGCCCACCGGGGCGGCAAAACTCAACCTGCAATCGCTTCTATCAGTGGACAACTTTTCAAAGCGTGTGTCCGTCCCGACCTTTCCGGGCAAATCTTCCACGTCCGAAAGCGTGTGCAGGCACAGAATATCGTCCCCGACACGCATTTCTTCCGGGTACAGCCCGATGTCTTTCAGGCAGGTGGTATCTGTTTGAGAGAGCGAGAAGTATTTCTCGATGATGCCCGCCTTTCCGTCCTGCCCGGTGATTTCCGATGCCGCCAGCCGGGTAAGGGTGACAAAACCGCTGTCGTTCATAATCCTTTCAAACTGCCCGACCGCTTCGATGAACTTTGCCGCCGCTTCCTTGTCGGCTATCTCCTGCGGGACAATCCTGCCCCGGCAGAGGGTGGAGAAGTCGCTCTGTCGGCGGCTTCTCTCCCTTGTCGTTTTCGTCAGGAACAGGTAGCAGTAATGGTTCAGGAACGGGCGTTCATTGAAGTGCCGTTCAAAACTCCGGGACAGGAAACTAAGCTCGTCCCTTTCCGTGTCGGGCTGGTAGTTCTCCTTGATGAAGAAGTCCTGCTTGTGTACTATGGAGTAGTCGGGCAGCACCTTGATTGCCTTGTACCATGCCGAATGTATGGCTTCGTACTCGGCACTGGTGACGGTGAACAGTTCGGGCAGTTCCACCCTGAAAGCCACCGTTATGTCCGCATCCTTTGAAATGATGCAGCCGTTCTCCACCGCCAAAAGTGGAAATTTCCTTTCCAGCGTGGTAGCCTTTAATGTATTCCTCATGTTCTTTCTTCCTTTCTTCTTTTGCAGTTGAACAGCCGGGGTATCGCCTTTCGGCTGATAATGAAGCGTGGGTGTCTTTTGCGTGCGGCTGCTTTCATCAGCCCGTGCGTGCCGTACCGTGCGTTGAGCCGGAACGTCTGCCACACGAGCAGCAGCGAAGCCGACACGATGAAACCGATACATAGCCACTGGTTCACGCCTGCCATGAACAGGACGATGAACACCACGAAGACGGCGAGCAAGCCGCCGCAAAAGATAAAGAGGTACTGGCTTTTCAGCCCCTTGAACTCCACCGGCTTCCCGATACCCCTGTTTACCGGATATTCAGACATAGCCGCCGTTTTAGAGGAAGAACGACCGCAGGATAGTGGCGGCGACAATCAGGAAGATGCACGCCCCGAACCAACTGGCGGCGGTCTTTGAGGTGTCGGGGTCGCCGCTCGAAAATTTGTTATATACTTTTACCCCGCCAATCAAGCCGCAGACCGCCCCGATTGCGTACACCAGTTTTGTTCCGGGGTCGAAATACCCGGTGATTAGGTTCGTGGCTTCGGTGATGCCCGCCTGCCCGTTGCCCTGTGCGTAGGCACTTACCGCAGCGGCAAGGATAGCCGCCGACAAAAAGATTTTCTTTCTCATTGTGATTTGTTTTTTAATGCCGGGCGGCGGGTGGGAAGTCCGCCTTGTAGCTAACACTTGAAAAGGGACCCGGAACAACATTTAAAAAGTGCCCCAC